>JAFTJE010000015.1 GCA_017456545.1 Clostridia bacterium
AGCAAGGAGTGTGTCGAGCCGAGTGCACCGAGGGGAGAACAGACGACTATGCGACTGGTGCGGTGTGGACGCCTGAAAGATAAATCCGGAAGCACCCAAATCGGGTGCTTTCTGTTTTGGAGGTGCTGCCGCATTTAAGTGCCACACAGTGGACGGTTCAAATCTGAACGCTAAGTAAAAACGATTGAGTATCGTTTTTACAACGCGTTACACCACAAAGCAAGGAGTGTGTCGAGCCGAGTGCACCGAGGGGAGAACAGACGACTATGCGACTGGTGCGGTGTGGACGCCTGAAAGATAAATCCGGAAGCACCCAAATCGGGTGCTTTCTGTTTTGGGGGTGCTGCCGCATTTAAGTGCCACACAGTGGTTTTTGACCTGACAGAAAGGAGTTTTTGTAAATATAGAGCTGTCAACAGTCTGGTGAAACATGAGATTGTGTTTTTCTTGACTATATACAATGTTTATGATAAGATAAAAGTGAGAAATCAATAAAAGGGGGAGGAAGCATGAAAAAAACTATATTGAATGGAACACAAATTGATTATGATACATCCTTGGAAAAACTTAAAAAAATGATTCTCTCGCCTGTGATGAAGGATTTTTGTCTTGCTTGTGAGGTGCTTTCTTCCAAAAACAGTGTAGAAGCATATGAAATTATGAAGCCGTATGTAAATGACAAGGATAAGTATCGCAGACTTTATACTCTAAAAACAATTTTTGCTTTTTCACAGGCAAGGGTAGAGTTGATTTCTTTTCTCGAAAATTCAATCTTGTCAGACGATATTTTATTTTCCGAAAACGCCTTGCTTGTAATTTCAAATTATGAAATTAAAGTTTCAGATGCTTTAATTATTTCTGCTGTTCATCGGCATATGCCAAAGCTTTATCATGCATTAAATTCTCTTAAAGCCATTGATGTAAACGAGGAGAATTATATCAAAGTTATAGAATTATTTAACAAATCAAATCAAAGTGGACAAAAGGAAATAATAGGCAATATTCTTATGGAGAAATATCTTCCGGCAAAGGCTTGTGAGCTATTTGAACTTTTTAGAATCGATAAATATCCAAAAATTAGGTTACTCTCTGTGGAATTAGCAAGAAAATACGGATACAATCTCATACAGTTAATGAAAGATATAGACGGTCATGTAAGATCTCACGCCATAAGATCTATGGGGAGACTTTCATTTCTTTCAAAATATATAGGCATATATAACATAGATATTTCAGATGATTTGGAATCTGCAATTATTTATAATCCTTACTCCAATAACCATATATATATAGAATATGAGGAACAGATCAGCCTTTCCGAATATACAGCATACTTTTCTTTTCAGCATATTCATTCAGATACAGGAGATGAAATAGAAAAGTGGATAGATGATATTTTGGCAGAAAGAATATTTGCTATAGAATATTTTAACGGTAAAATCAATAAATTTGGTGGACAGATTTCCAAATAAAAGGTTTTTAATTTAACAGAAGATATAATAAACCAAGAATTGAATTACTTTGGAGTTTCCTCCTTAATTGGAACGGTTGATAATTTTAAGGTCAGAGGCTGGAGTGGCAAAAATGATTTCGACGGACTCCTAACTGAGAAGAATGATAACATTGTTATAAGTATATTAAAATGATAAAAGGTGGTGGCAATATGAATACAATAAAACAACCTGATTTTATTATCATAAACAATGAATTGCGTTTAAGAAGATATGACGGAAAGTATGAAGCTTTTTTAGCTCCTTACAGAGATCCGTATATATGCAAGATGTCAGAGGGGATTTTTGATGAAAGTGAGGCTCCGGATTTAGAGTATGTAAAGAAAATGTGCGAATATCTTTCCTATGCCGGGGAGTTATATTACATTGAAGTACTTGAGAACGGAGAGTTTATCCCGATAGGGGATGTTACCGTAAAGGATGAGCACCCACCAATATCAATATGGTATGAAGGATATAGAGGCAAGGGCATAGGGAAACTTGTAATGAAAACGGTAATATCCAGATTAAAAGATTTGGGGTATAACAAAATTCACGGAACAGCAATTTACAAATGGAATCCCGTATCACAAAAAATGCATGAAGCCTTAGGGTTTGTGCGTATAGGTGAGACAGAGGATGAAATTTTATATGAGTTAGATATTACATAAATCACCCTACCAGCTTATTAACTTGTAACAACAATATGTAAAAAACTGTAAAAGGGGGAAGACAGAAAATGTATTATTTTTTTCATGGGTTGCTTTCGGACAAAAAGGGTGGAGCTATCTTTACATTGTTCAGCTTCTGGCATTTTTTATATATAGGACTTACACTGTCTGTGATAATTGCCCTTTTGGTACTGTTGAAGGGCAAGGATGAGCATTCAAGAGGAAAAACGGCAAAGGTATTTATCAATATTGCTTTTGGCTTGTATATAGCAGATTTCTTTTTGATGCCTCTTGCGTACGGGAAAATTGATATTGAAAAATTACCGTTTCACGCTTGTACGGCTATGTGCGTAATGTGCTTTTTAAGCTATCATATTCCTTTTCTTGAAAAATACCGTACATCCTTTGTTCTGCTTGGATTTGTTTCAAATTTTGTTTATCTTATTTATCCTGCGGGGGTTATGTGGCATGGAGTACATCCCTCTTCTTACCGAGTGATTCAAACGCTTATATTCCATAGTGCGATGACAATTTACGGATTTCTCGCTTTAACATTTAATGGTAACAATCTGGGTATCAAAAAAAGCTACAAGCACTTGATTGTGGTTGTATGCATGACCCTGTGGGCAATGCTTGGGAATAACATATACAACGGGGATTCGGAGGGATATTCTCACTTTTTCAATTGGTTTTTTGTTGTGCGTGACCCATTTTACATACTGTCGGAGAGTATATCTCCCTTTGTAATGCCAATAATTAATATAACGGCTTTCTATTTAACGGAATTGCTGATGTGCTTTGTGTTCTCCAAATTATATAAATTATCTAAATATGAAAAGAGGGACTGATTTGGACTTTTATACTTGTAATCTCATTTTATCTTTTTTTGCTTTGCTGATTTATTTTATGTTCAGATTCGGAGTGGATGATTATCTCAGATATGCAAAGAACAGTAAAACCTACATAAGAAAAAGCAAAAAGGGATTTGCTGATTTTTGGCTCTATAAAAGGATACATTCCGAAAAGGGAATAGGATATGTATTTTATCTTAACATTTTATTGTTAGGGCTTACTACTGTGTATGTTATATTTGCCGTATCCTGTGGCTGGATAGAGATTATGCAGATTCCTGTTTCCATACTTAGCATTGCTTTATGTATTGTACAGGTCCCCTCATTGATATTTTCAAATATTTATCTCAGCCTGTATTACTACGGAGTGAAGCTTGTTATTTTAAGGAAGCTTTCGAGTCGTGGATTTTACAGCAGCCTGTATATTATCATTGAAATATGTGGCATAATTGCCTTTACAGTGTACAGCTTTTTATTAGCATTAAGAGGTTAATTGTTGGAGGAATAATTTAATGAAAATTCTTTTCATATTCACAGGTGGCACCATAGGAAGTACTCAAACGGGGAATATTATATGTACCGATACAGGCAAGCCTAATAAGATAATCAGTGCCTACGCCAATAAGCACGGTATCCCCTTTGAATACGACATAGTAGAGCCTTATACCGAGCTTAGCGAAAATAATACAGGTGCTACAATTAAAATGCTTGTTGAGTGTGTAAAAAACAATCTTTACCGTGGATATGACGGAATTATCGTTACCCACGGCACGGACTCCCTGCAGTATTCTGCCTCGGCTATAGGATACTGCATAGGGCTTGATACTGTTCCGGTTTGCATAGTATCTGCCAATGTCCCCGTCGAAAATGAAAAATCAAATGCTCTTGATAATCTACATGGTGCCATCAGGTTTATTGAGATGTCGGCAGGTAGGGGAGCATTTGTGATTTACAGGAACAGTAACAGTGATACTGTACAGATACACAGAGCTACAAGATTAATAGGTGCGAAGGCGTACTCTGATGAAATCTTCAGCTTACTTGGAAGCGAGTACGGATGCTTTGATAAGGACTGTATTTTTGTAAAAAATCCGTCATATAGGGAAGAGGAGGATGCAATTTCCCCCTTGGATGTGTCTGTAATTAAGGAAACAAACAGCTCAGCTATGCTACTGTATTCATACCCCGGTATGAAATATCCCGAAATAGAGGAAAATGTAAAATACATTATTCTGAATAGCTTTCACTCCGGAACAGTCAACACCAAATCTAAAGAAGCCATCAGCTTTTTTGAAAGTGCAAAGAGCAAAAGCATTCCCGTATATGTAACAGGGGTATCGGATGGGCCGCAGTATTCCGGCTCCGACCGTTTTAACGAGCTTGGTATTACTCCTATAAAAAATATTTCCCCTATTTCGGCTTATATTAAGCTTTGGCTTATTTGTGAGGCAGGCTTATCTCTTGATGATAATATGGATGCTTCACTTTCCGGAGATAAGGTATAAATATGTAAAGAGGCTGTCAATTCAGACAGTCTCTTTTACTACTTTAACAGAGCATATTTCTACATAACATAAACACTCTTTACACGGTAATATTTTTGTGATATAATTATCTTGTAAGGTTTACAAACAGTATACTGTGAGGATTATGAAAATGAAAAATATAAAGATAATTGCTATGGACCTTGACGGAACCTTGACTCAGCATAAAGAAAAGCTTAGTGCCGAGCATAGGACACTCCTTGATGCTCTTTCGAAGAAATATAAGCTGATAATGGTTGGTGCTGGTCAGGTCAGAAGGATTTTTAACCAGATGGACGCATATCCCATAGATATAATAGGTAACTATGGATTGCAGTACGCAATTTACGATCACACCATCAAGGATTTGCAGATTATAAGAGATTTAAGCTTTGATGTGGATAGAGAAAGAACCGAAGAAAGAGTTACATATTTCAGAAATAAATACGGATTTACAGATTACCGTGGGGACAATGTGGAATATCATATATCGGGATGCATAACCTTTCCGATTCTCGGAACCAAGGCGTTGCAGGAGGATAAGCTTGCCTTTGATCCTGACAGAAAAAAGCGTCGGGCTATTTATAATGAGGTGTGTGAGGCATTTCCTGATTATAATGTGTTTGTCGGCGGCTCTTCATCCTTTGATATGGCACCTAAGCCCTATGATAAGCGACACGCCCTCGACCTTTTTTGCAAGGAAAACGGCATATTACACAGTGAAGTGGTATATATAGGCGATGATTATGGAATGGGTGGAAACGACGAAAGCGTGTACAAATCCGACTATAACTATTTGACAATAGACGATTACCGTGATTTTCCTAAGGTTGTAAAGGAGCTTTTATAATAAAGAATATACCGGTTATGGCTAATGATTTTTATTAAGCAGGAGGTTTTATGTTAGAGAGTTTAACTATAAGAAAAAACATCAGGACATTTTCTGTTTCTCCCGAAAACCCTACAGGTGGAAAGGGTAAGGGGGCTATGGCAGAAACGGGAAGTGCGTCCTATAATGCCAGAGAGCTTGGCAAGGGATGGAAGATAAATCCTTATATTGTGTTAAAGGGAAAAACCACAGCGATTCTTGCAGATGTTGTCGGTCAAGGAGCCATTAAGCATTTTTGGATAACCGATGCCAGTGAAGGAACGGGGAGATACCTTATTCTGCGTATTTACTTTGACGGGCAGAAAAACCCCTCGGTGTGTGTCCCTCTTTCTGACTTTTTCTGTGGTGCGGACGATAAGGAATATCACGGTATAAGCTCACTTCCGATATGCTTTAACCCCAGGAAAGGATTGAACAGCTATTTTGAAATGCCGTATTTCCGTTCCTTCCGTATGGAGCTTGAGAATATAGGACCGTTCGACTACAATGTATACTATCAGGTTGACTGTGAGGAAAAGAAAATATCATCGGACAGCCTTTATTTCCACGCACAATTCCGTAGAGTCAATCCCTTGCCTTATAAGGAGGTATATACTATCCTTGATAATGTAAAGGGCAACGGACATTATGTGGGTACATATCTTTACTGGGGAACACATACAAACGGCTGGTGGGGTGAAGGCGAGGTAAAGTTCTACATCGACGGAGATACCGAATATCCAAGCATTTGCGGAACGGGCACAGAGGATTATTTCTGTGGCTCATATGACTTTGAGGTGAACGGTAAATATATAGATTTTTCCACACCGTATGCCGGTTTTTCCGTCAATAAAACAGATGAGACCTATAAATCCCAGAGATATTTTAATATGTACAGATGGCATATTACGGACCCTATATACTTCAAAAATGATTTGAAGGTGACAGTACAGGCTCTAGGGTGGCGTAGCGGTTACAGATACCAGCCTCTTTGTGAGGATATTTCCTCTGTGGCATACTGGTATTCTGATAATTTAGAGGATGAATATCCCTCCTTGCCATCGGCAGATGAGCTTGAAATTATATAATAAAGGGAGAATTAAAATGAGCTTTTTGAAGGGTAAAACAGCAATAATTACAGGAGCAGGATACGCTACTCTTTCCGATGGCAGATGCGGCTCTATAGGATACGGAATTGCAACAGCATACGCTAAGGAGGGTGCCAATTTAGTTATAACAGGAAGAAATGTGGCAAAGCTTGAGAGGGCAAAGGAGGAACTCGAGAGACTTTACGGAATCAGGGTTCTTGCCATTGCCGCCGATATATCCGCAGGGGCAGATAATGAGGCTATTGCAAAGGGCGTAGTAGATACAGCAATCAAGGAGCTTGGCAGAATAGATGTACTTATAAATAACGCACAGGCATCAGCCTCGGGAGTTACAATTCAGGATCACACAACAGAGCAGTTTGACCTGGCAATGTATTCGGGCTTATATGCAACCTTCTACTATATGAAGGCGTGCTATCCATACCTGAAGGAGACAAAGGGAACTATAATCAATTTTGCATCCGGCGCCGGTCTTTTCGGTAATTACGGACAGTGCTCCTATGCTGCTGCCAAGGAGGGTATTCGTGGACTTTCCAGAGTTGCGGCAACCGAGTGGGCTAAGGATGGCATAAACACTAATGTTATTTGTCCACTTGCATGGACATCTCAGCTTGAAAATTTTGAGAGGGCTTATCCCGAGGCATTTAAGGCTAATGTTAAAATGCCACCGGCAGGACATTATGCAGATCCCGAAACGGAAATAGGCAGAGCATGTGTGGGTCTTGCCTCTCCCGACTTTAAGTATATGAACGGAGAAACTCTTACCTTGGAGGGTGGAATGGGACTCAGACCCTGATACAGAAAATTTATTTAATAAAGTTACAGTATAGAAAGGAGAATAAATTATGGCAGAGTATATTGTCAGATGCAGAAACCTGGTGAAAAAGTATGGCAATTTTGTTGCCTTTTCCGATCTTAATATAGATGTGGAAAAGGGAAAGATAGTCGGACTTTTGGGCCCTAACGGAAGTGGCAAAACAACCTTTATAAAAATCCTTGCAGGGCTGCTTACGGCAGACGGTGGAGTGCTTCAGATAGACGGTATGGAGCCTTGTGTAAAAACAAAATCAATTGTATCGTACCTACCCGAAAGACCCTATTTCAACAGCTGGATGAAGGTAAGCGACTGCCTTGATTATTTTTGCGATTTTTATGAGGATTTTGACAGAGAAAGAGCAGAAACTATGCTAAGTGACCTTCAGATACCTAAGGATATGAAACTCCATGAGCTGTCAAAGGGTACTAAGGAAAAGGTACAGCTTGTGCTTGTTATGTCAAGAAGAGCAAAGCTTTATTTACTTGATGAGCCTATCGGGGGAGTTGACCCTGCGGCAAGGGATTATATTCTCGATACAATAATCACTAAATTCGACAGAGAAGCAACAATAATTATTTCTACACATCTTATTTCGGATATTGAAAATCATCTTGATCGCTTTATCCTTATTGATAAAGGTAAGGTAAGACTAAACGGAGAGGTGAAGTATATAAGGGAAAAGATGGGGATGAGCCTTGATTCTTATTTTAGGGAGGTGTTCAGATGTTCTCGAAACTTCTAAAATATGATTTCAAAAGCCTGCGTAGATTTGGAATTCCACTTGTGATAATAATATTATCTATTGCAGTCGTGGGAATGATCAGCGGTATGATATTCGGTGGTAGTATTTACATGGATAATATGGAAATGGTTACAGTTATGAGTATTATGCTCTTTATGGGTATCATTTTTGTATTACTGTTGGGTAGCTCCATAATAACTATTTTTGTATATATTGATTTCTATAAATCCTTGTGTACAGACCAGGCTTACCTTACATTTACCCTGCCTGTAAAATCAACCACACTTCTTAATTCGAAGCTTTTGAATGCTGTAATATGGAGTACAATAAGCCTTGTAACCACGGCAGCAGGAATTTGTATGACCATATTTGGATTGCTGTTCGGATTAAGCGAAATGAAGATAAGCCTTTCTGATATTCAATCCATTGTAAAGGGCATTTTCAGTATGTTTGCAAATGTAGAAAGTATATTTACACTTTTTACAGTGATTGCATATATGGTTAATTCCTTGCTTCTTATCTTTATGGTCATATTCTTTGCGTCGGTTATAACAAAGAATCACAAGGCTATTGTAGCAATTGCTCTTGTTCTTGCCACTAATTTAGTATACTCTGTTATATATTCTCTTGTATCCTCAATAATTTCTATGATTGTTGTGATGTCCGGAGTATACAGCTCGATTTTGATATCATGCATCAGTATTGTGTTGCTGCTTATATCCGGAGCTGTGTATTACATACTTACAAAGTATATGATGGATAAGAAGCTTAATCTTGCATAATACAAAAAACCGTTGGAGCTTTCCAACGGTTTTTGTGTTAGAAGATATTTTTCAGTACCGATATAACAGCCTGAGCCATAGATGCGAAGCCAAAATCTGTAGGATGGCAGTTATCAACAGTTCCCTCATTACCACATAGGGAGGTAAGCTGAGCACCCGTTAAAAGATAAACATTTTTATCTCCCTTGGCTACAGCATTATTATAGGTGGTGCGTATTATCTCAAGGCGTTCTTTTTCAAAATCGTTAAGATAAAGCTTAGGACGGGACATTATTAATATAGGCAGAGTTGGGTGAGCATCCCTTATTTGTGTAAACATTCTTTCGTGTGTAGCTCTAAGATGTTCTTCATTCGGTGCATTATGGTCGTAATCCAGTACAAAGGCTGACATCTGTAATCCTTTGATATAGTTTATTATTTCATCCTCGGCCTTTGCATTACCCGAAAAACCGAGATTTACATAATCACAGTTAAAATATCTTGATACAATACACGGATAGGTCGTGCCGGGTCTTGATGCACATCCCCCTTGAGTAATAGAGGAGCCATAGAAAACAATTGGCGTATCAACAGAGTACGGTGATGGGGGTTCTGCTGATGCAGTATCCTTAAGTCCTATATAAAGGGTCTTTACATTACTGTATCTTGGAAAGTTTACAGTGATTTCCTTCATATTTTCGTTTCCGATATCAATACATCCATCGTATCCCGACTGTACATCATATGGAGGAACAAATGTGTTCACATATACATTGTCAGCATAGAGGTCAAAGCCACCGGAGCCTGCAAGGGCAAAATGTGACATTTTACCGATACAATTCATCTCGGCCCGTATAGCAATATATGGGCTATTTGTTCGGAAGCGTACTCGACCGCCTGCTGTATTCGTGTGGAGAGCATACACTCCTTCACTTACTTTTTTAGCCACGCCCTCGGGTATTCTGCGATAAAGTCCGTTTTCCTTGAACACTCCGTATACCGTAAACGGAGCAGAGTCCACATTATAAAAGTGTATATCTTGCTTAGATGATATATCTCTTCTTTCGGCAAAATTGTTATCGATTTTTGAAATATCCATATTTTCTCCTTATATTTTTCTAAGGATTGTAAAATCCACCTCAACGGTAGTATCCAATCGGGAAAGGACACTCAATTTGCTTTTATCGGCATCGGATGTATGGTGATAGTACGGTGTCATGGTAAAGAGCTTCATTATGGTGTCGTTACCGAAAATTTCTATATCGTATGTTAAATTTTTGATACAAATATGCTCAAACGCAGCATTTTTGTGTATATTTAATTCGTTCAGATAAACATTTTCGTACAGGATGTTCTTAAGCCCCATAAGATGCTTCGCACCTGAGGCTCCTATAATCAGGTAACCGCCTTTTTTAAGAACTCTGGCAAATTCCTCGTAGGGAACAGGTGCAAACAGATTTATTATAACATCAGCACATTCATCATAAAGAGGCATATTAAAGATATTTGATACGGCATAAAAGGTATTTGCAATGCCCTTGGCACGGGAGCTTTTTGCTCCGTGCTCTGCACCGTGCTTTGACATATCAAAGCCGACCACGGTGCTCTCGGGGTATTTTTCAGCCACTCCCTCGGTATAATATCCCTCGCCACAGCCGGCATCTATAATTAAGTCCTTCTTATAATCCTTTACAAGTTCTATTAAGTATTCTCTGATTTTCTGATAATGCCCGGATGCGAAAAAGGATGTTCTTGCCTGTATCATCTCCTTGGATTCACCTGTTTTGGCATTGTTCCTTTTACCCGGGTTAAGAAGATTAATATATCCGCTTTTGGCAAAGTCATAGGAGTGTCCCAATTCACACTTGAGGGACGAGTCTGATTTTGCAAGAGACCTTTGACATATTGGGCAAACAAGACTGCTTGGTACTGTCATTTATATTCTCCCTATCTTGATTTTTCTGTTTGTATATATTATAATACTATTAAGAGAAGAAAGCAAGTTTTTTGGAGGAATTATGCTTAAGCTTAATGAATTTTATAATGTAGAAATAGAAAGCGTAAATAACTTGGGTAACGGAGTTACCCATATTGACGGTATGGCAGTTTTTGTTCCGTATGCCATAGAGGGTGACTGTTGTGTCGTTGAAATAGAAAAGCTTTATTCCTCCTATGCGATAGCAAGGCTTGTGTCCATAGAGTCCTCCTCCCCGCACCGTACCGTTCCGGACTGTCAATATTTTGGAGAGTGTGGTGGATGTAGCTATCTTAATTGCTCCATAGAATATGAAAACGAATCAAAGGAAAAATCAGTAAAAGATTCACTGGTAAAATTCGGTATTGATGCTAAAACAGAAAAAACTGTCTGCCCCGTGGATGAAAAATACAGAAACAAGGTAGTTTTGTATCACGCAAGGGATGGCTTTGGTTACTATAAGCAGGGTACAAATCAGGTGGCTCACCATTCATATTGTAAAATGAATTGTGAAACAATTGATATGATTGCGGAATTTTGCAATAGAACGCTTAACAAATCGGGATTGCGTGCGTTGTTTGTAAGAAAAAACTCAATATCTCCTTCCGAGTATATGGTGTGTCCGATTTATAACGGCAAAACGGATATGCTCCGGTTTTCCATAGCTCTTGTAAACACCTTTCCATCTGTCCGTTCCGTCCTTTTGGGCATAAACCGTGAAAAAGATCTTGTCCTTGAAAAAACAGAGTTTTCAACAGTTTTCGGCGATGGGTGTATAGAGGATGAAATGTGTGGTCTTAGATTCCGTATATCTCCAAAGTCATTTTATCAGATAAATCACACCTGTGCATCCCTGTTGTATGAAAAGGCAATAGAGCTTCTTGATGCCAAAATTACCGATACAGTAGCAGACCTTTTCTGTGGTACGGGAACAATGGGTATGATAGTAGCTAAGCGTACGGGGGCAAAGGTTATCGGCGTTGAGATTGAAAAAAGTGCCGTAAAGGATGCCAAAGCCAATGCAAAACTAAACGGAATTAAGAATATAGAGTTTTTTGCCGATGATGCCAAAAATTTTGATAAAAATATTGACTCCTGTATAATTGACCCACCGAGAAAGGGATGCTCGAGATTTATGATAGATACCCTCCTCCGACTCAAGCCAAAGCGTATTGTTTATGTTTCCTGCAATCCCGACACAATGGCAAGGGATGTAAAGCTTTTGTCCGAGGAATATAAAATTTCCTCTCCTGTGTCCGTATTTAATATGTTTCCAAGAACAGCTCATGTCGAGTGCGTAGTTTGTCTTGCTCGCAAGACAAACTAAATGGTAGCAGATAGCTCGGCATGGGTGCTTGCACACAAAGACGAGAGTGGTTCTGCTGACCGTGGTTATCGCCTTGTGGCGAGAACAAGGAGTGCACTCGACTGATTTAGTTCCGCCCTCGGTGCAAGAGTGACATATATCTGAACGGAATATATGTTTCCGCTATACCTCGCAAAAAATCCGTCGTTTGTCTGACACGAAAACAAACCAAAATCGGCTTAAAAAGGGCGAATTTAAGCCTTTTTGAGTGGTTTTGAGAGAAAAATTCAAAAACAAGTGTTCAAAATCGTAAATTGCCCCATTTTTAAGGTGGGACAAAGGTGAGCTTTGAGTTTTGCTCAAAACTCTATTTACAGCAGTAATGGTTAACATATCGAAGGGAGTTGTTGTATGAAAAAGGAATTTGAAGCTTATTATTCAAATGCGTATGCATGGATTTTTGCAGTTTTAATGCTGTTGTTTCTTTTTGGAATTGTAATGTTTTCAGTTTTTTGGATCCCTGATCTGTCTTTGCTGTTTATCATAACCCTATCAATTGTTTTTTTGATTTTTGCATATGTGTTTGTTATAACAATTCGAAAGAATGGCGTGGCAATTCAAATAACGGATAACAAACTTATTTTGTGCAAAAAAGAGCTCGTTGAGATTCCTATCGCAGATATAATGAAAATCACGATTCACGATGGCGATGGTTCTTTCGATATTTCGATCAATACAATTACCCAAAAATACAGTATGCACTGCTTTATTAAAGAACAAAGAAAGAAAAAAGACGAGATTATAGCTATACTTAAAAGCAAAGGTGTTAAAGTTGCAACATTTGATTTTGGTGGTGTAGATTAAGTTTTTGCTCTGCAAAATGAGGACTCGTGATGAAAAAATTTAGTTGAACTATTAAAGTAATTTACTGTTGATATCGTCAATCTCCGCACCGACATTAAAAAATACTGCAAAAGTAATGTTCTATTAAACCAAGTTCTGCGTAGAGAAACATATCATTTTGATGATGTTAAAGAACTTAAAAACCTCTTTGAGGAGGGAGATTCTGACGGGGGGATAGACACCCATAAAGTGTTATTCATCTTTACAAACGGACATAGAAGCGAATTGCAAACAACAAATAAAGAGCAAACACAGGAGCTTATAGAGACCTTAAATTCAATTATATATTTGAGAGAATGATTATTAAATTCACCTTTGGGGCTTATGCTTTAGCACAAGTGCTTAGTTTGTCATGTACGCAAAACAAACTATGGGGTAGCACATCTGTTCAGTATGGTGCTTGAATGCACTATTGAAAATACATAAATCAACATTAGATACAAAATACATCAAAGGAGAATAGTATGACAAATGTAACATTTCCATACGGAAAAGAGCATATTACATATGATTTTAACGGAGAGGACTTTAAGGGGACTCTCGTATCCAAGCTCCACGAATATAAGCCGGAGAAAACAGGCATTGATTTAATAAAATCGGCGATGGAGAATCCCATAGGCTCTAAGAAGTTGTCAGAGCTTGCAAGGGATAAGAGGAAAATTGTAATTATTGCCAGCGACCATACAAGACCTGTGCCAAGCAAAATTATAATTCCTCCTATACTCGAGGAAATAAGAGGTGTAAATCCTGATGCAGACATTACATTTCTTATTGCGACGGGCTGTCACCGAGATACTAAAAAGGAAGAGCTAATAGAGAAATTCGGGGAGGATATAGTAAAAAACGAGAAAATAATAGTTCACGACTGTGCCGACAAGGATAACCTTGTTAAGATAGGTATTCTCCCTTCGGGTGGAGAGCTATGGATAAACCGTATTGCTTACGAGGCTGACTTGCTTATTTCTGAGGGATTTATAGAGCCTCATTTCTTCGCAGGCTTTTCTGGAGGCAGAAAGAGTGTGCTTCCCGGAGTTGCAGCAAGGGAGAGTGTTCTTGCTAACCATTGCTCGGAGTTTATTGCCCATCCATTATCAAGGACAGGCATACTTTCAGGTAATCCAATCCATGAGGATATGCTTTGGGCAGCAAAAAAAGCAAACCTTGCATACATAGTAAATGTGGTTATAAATGAAAAGAAGGAGGCTATTTATGCTGTTTGCGGAGATGTGGAAAAGGCACATCTTGCAGGCTGTGATTTTCTCTACGGTCTCTGCCGTGCAAAGCCTGTAATGTCGGATATAGTAATCTCAACAAACGGAGGATATCCACTTGACCAGAATATATATCAGGCAGTAAAGGGTATGACTGCAGCAGAGGCAACAGTCAAGGAGGGAGGCGTTATTATAATGCTTGCCAAATCCAATGACGGTCACGGTGGAGAGGGCTTTTACCGTCAGCTGGCTGGGGAGCCCGATATAAATAAGACAATGCAGGTATTCCTTAACAGGGGAAGAAATGAGACAGTACCCGACCAGTGGCAGACACAGATTTTCTTACGAATTTTGAAAAGAGCAACTGTTATTTATGTTTCAGATGCAGATGATAGGCTTGTATGCGACCTTCATATGACACCTGCAAGAGATATAGGACAGGCACTTGAAATCGCAAAATCCATACTTAAAACAAATACTCCATCCATTGTAGCAATTCCCGACGGTGTAGCTGTAATGGTGGTTGATAATTGAAGGGAGAGACAAAAATGAAATATTTGACTTTTAGCTATGATGACGGAGTAACGCAGGATATTCGATTAGTAGAGTTATTTAATAAATACGGTATGAAATGTACCTTTAATATAAATTCAGGTCTTCTCGGTAAGGATGGATATCTTGATATAAATGGCGTAAGGGTTAATCATATTAAGGTAAAGCCCGAGGATGTAAGGTACATTTACGATGGACACGAGGTGGCAGGTCACGGTCTGACACACCCCTGTCTTGCAAGGCTTACAGACGAGAAAATAATCGAAGAGGTCGAAGTGGACAGAGTAAGGCTGTCTGAGCTTTGTGGATATGATGTTGTAGGCTTTGCCTATCCCGGTGGCGATTATGACAGGCGTGTATCTCAGCTTATTAAAAATAAAACAGGAATAAAATATTGCCGTACCGTTACCTCAACTCACGACTTTGTCCCACAGGATTACCTTCACGAGTTCAACCCTACGGTATACCATCATAAGGAATGGGATAAGCTTTTCGAGCTCGGAGACAAGTTTTTGTCATTAAAAACAGACACTCCCTCCGTATTTTATGTGTGGGGACATGCATATGAATTCGATATTCATAATTCATGGGATCGCTTTGAGGAGTTCCTTAAGATGATGTCCAAGGCTAAGGATATAGAGTTTGTAACCAATAAGGAAGCACTGCTTGACAGGAGATAAAATGGAAAAAACCACTCTCGATATAAAATTTCTCGGCACATGTGCCTGCGACTTTTCTCCGAGACTTGAAAATGAGTATAAGGATTGCTTTGATTTGAACGAACGCAGATCATCGGCAATTCTGATAAACGGACAATATTTAATTGATGCAGGTATGCATATACTCGATTCCTTGCGTATTGCTGAGATTGATTCGGACACTGTTACAGATATTTTTGTAACCCATACACACTCGGACCATTTTGATGCTTTTAATATAGAAAGGTTAGCGAAAAACAGAAAAATCCCTTTGAGAGTGTGGATAAGAGAGGATGCAAGGGTGCCTGAAATAAAAAATGCAGAATACAAAAGAATGACCCCGTATGTAAAATACGAGGCTGCTGACGGTGTCTTTATAACAGGTGTATTAGCCAACCATGATATTGAATCAGCACCACAGCATCTTATAGCTGAAATAAACGGGAAAAAGCTTTTTTACGGCTGTGACGGAGCCTGGTTCTTGACGGAAACCTTTAACTATATCAAAGGTGCAGAGTATGATATTACGGTGCTTGACGCCACGGTTGGCGACTATCTCGGCGATTACCGTATGGGAGAGCACAATTCTATTCCCATGCTTCGTGTAATGCTTCCGTCATTAAAAACAGAAAGGATTATTACCGATAAAACAAAGGTCATTTTTTCTCACATTGCCCCTTCACTGCATAAGCCCCACGCCGATATTGTAAAAGCAGCAGAGGAAATGGGTGCTATTGCAGCATATGACGGAATGGAATTAAGTATTTGATAAGAGGAAATAAAATGTCGGTTTTCGAAAACAGTAAATGGATATATGCAAGCTGTGTAAAGGGTGCTGATCAATATACAGAATATGTAGATATCCTTAAGGGAGTGGCTGAAAAGGCAGTTATTAATCTTTCCTGTGATACAGATTACACTCTTTATATAAATGAAGAATATGTAGCCTCCGGTCAGTACGGAGATTTTACCCATTATAAAATATATGACTCAATAAACATCACTTCCTTTTTGAGGGAAGGAAATAATATAATTAAGCTCCTTGTTTATTACTGTGGTGTTGACACCCAGAGGTATAGAAAGGCTGATGCAGGCCTTATATACGAGGTCATAGCAGACGGAAAAACAGCTTGTATAAGTGATGAAAAGACCCTGTCACGGCTCAGCCCAACTTATATAAACGGCAATATGAGGTATGTGAGCCGACAGCTCGGATTTACCTTCAGCTATGATGCCACAAAAGAGAACGAGGGTGGATATTCACCCTCTGTATCGGTGTATAAGGATGTGGAGCTTTATCCACGCCCGATTAAAAAACAGGAGATATTGCCGAGGCAAAAAATAAAGGAAATAAAAAAGGAGCCCTGGGGCTATCTTATAGACCTTGGCTGTGAGGTGGTTGGATTTGCTACCCTTGATATAATGTCTAAGGGAGAAAACCAACTTCGTATTGCGTACGGAGAAAGCCTTGATAACGGAAGAGTGCGTGCAAAAATCCACGACCGTAGCTTCTTTTTTGAGTACAAATCAAAGGATGGACATAATATCTTTACAGATTATATGCTTCGCTTAAGCTGTAGATATATGGAAGTGATAGCTGACGGAGAAATTGAAATCAACTATGTAGGTATTATACCTCAGGTATATTCGGTAGAAGAAAAGGAATGTAAAATAGAATCATCCCTTGATAAGCAGATATATGATATATGCGTAAATACTCTAAGGCTTTGTATGATGGAACATTATGTGGATACCCCTTGGCGAGAGCAATGCCTCTATGCCTTTGATTCCAGAAATCAGATGCTCTGCGGTTATTATGCCTTCGAGAACGGAAACAGAGCTTATGCCCACTCTAATCTTAAACTTTTGTCAGAGGACAGACGGGACGATGGGCTCCTGTCAATCTGTGCACCCTGTGGTACAACTCTTGCAATACCCTCCTTTTCCCTCTATTACATAATTGCAATGAGGGAGTATCTGTACTATACGGAGGATGCATCGCTTATAAAGTCATATTACCGTAAAATAGAGAAAATACTTGATGAATTTATCGATAACTCTGAGAATGGTCTTGTTAATAAATTTCAAGGTACGGAAAAGTGGAATTTTTATGATTGGTCAGAGCATCTTGAGGGTGCATTGTACGGAGAAGAGGGCTGTGTCCCCGATCTTATTATAAACTGTCTTTTTACCCTCGCACTTGATTCATATCATTGGATGTGTGAGAGGACTGGAATTAATTACAAATACGGTCAGACAGCAGATGCTGTTTGCCGTCTTGTAAGAGAAAAATTCCTTCATAAGAACGGACTTTTTACGCTTCATAGAGATGCAGAGCAGTATACCGAGTTGGGTAATGCCTTAGCAGTCCTCTGCGGTGCAGTAAAGGGTAAGGATGCTGTAAAAATATGTGATAGCATAGTAAAAAATCAGCTTACACCCTCATCCCTTAGTATGAATATCTGGAAGTACGAGGCTATGATACTAACAGATTTGGGCAGATATAAGGACCATATCATAAAGGAAATAAGAAGTAACTATAAAAAAATGCTTGATGATGGCTCTACTACCGTGTGGGAGACTATTGACGGCTCTACTGCATTTGGCAATGCGGGAAGCCTGTGCCACGGGTGGAGTGCTGTGCCTGTATACATATATCACAGGCTTGGAGTGGCAAGGAATAAATAAAAGGAGGAAGTAATGAAACCATGTCCATATGCAAAAAAATGTAGTGGATGTCAGCTACAGAACCTTACCTATGATGAACAGCTTTCTATGAAACAGGTTAAGCTTATTAAGCTTCTTGGCAAATACGGTCATATAGAAGAAATTATAGGTATGGAAAGCCCCTATTTCTACAGAAATAAGATACAGTCGGCTATGGGCATAAAAAACGGTAGAATTATATCCGGTATATATCAATCCGTCACCCATAGAATTACCCCTGTGGACGGCTGTATGCTGGAGGATAAATGTGCCGAGCCCATTGTGAAAACAATAAGAGAGCTTTGCCCATCCTTTAAGATAAAAGCATATGATTTGAACACGGGGTCAGGCTTTTTAAGGCATATTCTTGTAAGAAAGGGATTTTCCACAGGGGAGATAATGGTAGTTCTCGTTACTGCAAGGGGAGACTTCAGGTCAAAGCGTTCCTTTGTAAATGAGCTCTTACGCCGTCACCCCGAAATTACAACGGTGGTCTGGAATATAAACCCTACCGAAACTCCTCTTATGCTGGGAGAGTACAGCGAGATTCTATACGGTGACGGATATATAAGAGACACCCTGTGTGGTTTATCCTTTCGTATCAGCCCCCGTTCCTTCTATCAGATTAATCCGATACAAACAGAAAAACTCTATGCCATAGCTAAAGAGTATGCATCTCTTACAGGTAAGGAAAGGGTAATAGATGCATATTGTGGTACAGGTACTATCGGTATGACAATGGCAGACTCCGTAAAGGAGGTAATCGGCGTTGAGATAAATGCAGACGCAGTTGCCGACGCTAAGGAAAATGCCAAGCTCAACAGAATAAAAAACATAAAATTCCATAACGCCGATGCAGGGGACTTTATGCGAGATATGGCATCCCGTGGAGAAAAAGCCGATGTGGTAATTACCGACCCTCCGAGGGCAGGCTGCAGTATACAATTTCTCCGTAGCCTTATTACCCTTGCCCCAAAGCGTATAGTTTACATTTCCTGTAACCCCGAAACCCTCGCAAGAGATATAAGTACCCTTGTAAAAAAAGGTTATAAGGTAGCAAAGATGCAAGGAGTAGATATGTTCCCTCATACTCAGCATGTTGAATCTGTCGTTTGTCTGTCACGAAAATAAGCGATTTTGATCCTAAAATGGGCATTTTTCAGCCTTTTGAGCCTGTTTTTCGATAAAGCAGGTGTTCTTTTTCGTGTTTTAGTGATTTTTAACACAGGGACAAAAGTGATTTTCAACCTATGGTCGAAAATCAAAATACAGCAGTTTGGGGAAACATATTGAGAAAAATAGCCGTTTTTGCCTTTAAATTGCTTATTTCTTTGCAAAAACGCAAAATTCCAGAAAAAACATCCGTTGATATGTTTCCAAGTACCTACAAAATGCCAAAATTCAACGAAAAAGGAACAATCATATGCCACTATGTTACAAAATATTCGAAGAAATAGAATATGCCAAAAGCTTTATGCAGGGAAACATATATTTCAGTGCTGCGGGCAGATTTATGAAAGCAAGAGATAATCAACGTCAATACTCTGAAGGAACTATTCCAATTTATACTCATCCTGCGTATATCGAAAACATTAAAATCCCCAACCCATACTATCAATACTACGAAGAAACCTTGCGAGTGCCGTTATTTTGCTGTACCGCAATCAATCAAAACAATGGCTTTTTTGATGAAGGAAAACCAACATTTTTAATTCCACCAGAGAACAAGATATTAGGCAAGCATTTAGTGTATTTTGATGTGGACGACCTTTTTCGTTTGATAGGCGAAGGTGCAAAAAAAGGTAATTGGGGAATCCGCGGAGAGAAAATAACCTACTATAATTTTGACAAGTTAAGAGACGATTCGTGGCTTGACAAAATACATAATTTCGTTGATCCGCTATTTATTCACGATGCAAGGCATGATAACCAAAATGAATTTAGATTTGTATTAACACATGATCTACTCCCTAAAGGAGTCGAAAGCATTACATTACAATGCGGCGAATGGAGCATAAAGCCTGTTTATGTTAAACTAGATTAATAATAAGCAAAATGTAAAGGAGATTTTATGAATTGGCTAATATCTGCTAATGCTTCTGTTTATGATCACTATTCGTCTTTTATGAAAAACGGATATATTGATTGGCATCAAACTGCAAAATACAGCATTGGTGACACAGTTTACATTTATTGCACCAAGCCTGTTCAGATGATTAGATACAAAGCGGTGGTTACTGCCATAAATATGCCTTTTGATGAAATCACAGATGACAAAGAATTTTGGAAAGATATAGAACAATACGAGAAGACGAAAAAAGATAAGTATTGCCGTCTAGTCTTGGTGAATGAAATATATAACGAAGGTTTGTCATTGACGTTATTGCTTGAAAATGGATTGGCTTGTGCTCCACAAGGTCCACAAAAAGTATCTCTCAGGTTAAACGAATACATAGTGCAAGTGCTGAATGAAAACGAAAATGTTTTTCTTGAAAGCTCTGCAAATGAATATGGAGAAGGTAGACGTCAATTAAAACAACATATAGTGCGGGAGCGAAATCCTATGCTTGTGCAAGCGGCGAAAAAGAAATTCAAACAAGAGCATGGCGGAAGACTATTTTGTGAAATATGCGGATTTGATTTCTTTTCAACCTATGGTGACATAGGAGAAGACTACATTGAAGTTCATCACATAAAGCCGATTTCAAAAATGAAGGAAGGCGAAAAAACTAAGATTGAAGATGTCGCCGTTATTTGTTCTAACTGTCACAAAATAATTCACAGAAAGAAACCGTGTCTAACAGTTGAACAAGTTAAAAGGATTGTAAAAAAGCATAGAAAAAAAGGTTAAAATATACCTTTTGGCTTTACAACCCCCGTTTTTGACACAAAAATATACCTTTTGACCTTATGACCCATGTTGAATCTGTCGTTTGTCTCACAAGATGATTCATATAAGGTGAGCATACTTAAAATTAAAGTAGCTAACGCACGCAGTAAGGACGAAATTCTAAAATCATTTGTTATGCATAAGGTGGTACATAATTAAACAAATAATATAAACAAATGACGCAAAAAACGGACCTCGTGGTCCGTTTTTTGCGTCATTTAATTTTATATACTTATTTTTTATATTCCTCAGCAAGAGCCTTAAAGGCGGGAAGTGCATTTACAATTCTTTGCTTATCTACGCAGTAAGCAATTCTTACATATCCCTTGACACCGAAGTCATCGCAGGGGACAACAAGAATTTCCTTGGATTTTGCCTTTTCAAAGAATTTCATAGCATCGCTTTCAAGAGCCTTTACAAAGAGGTAGAAGGCACCGTCGGGCTGAACACACTCATAGCCGTATTCTGTAAGGGCAGAGTAGAGAATATCTCTGTTTTCCTTATAAATATTTACATCAACCTTAGCTCCTATGCACTTTTTAATAACCTGCTGGAAAAGGCTGGGTGCACAAACATATCCGAGAGAACGGCCTGCACCGCAGATAGCAAGATATACATTTACGGAGTCATCCATTTTGGGGCTTACCGCAATGTAGCCTATTCTCTCACCGGGAAGGGAAAGAGCCTTGGAATAGGAGTAGCAAACAATAGTATTGTCGTAATAATTCATAAGGTAGGGCACAGGCACCCCGTCGAATACAAGCTCACGGTAGGGCTCATCAGCGATAAGATAAATAGGATGTCCGTACTCCTTTTCCTTTGCCATAAGGGTAGCACAAACTGCCTTAATAGTCTCCTCGTTGTATACAACTCCACTGGGGTTGTTGGGGGAGTTCATAATTACTGCCTTAGTGTTTTCTGTTATCTTGCTTTCAAAATCCTTGATATCTACCTGGAAGGTCTTTTCGCAGGGGGTGGAAATAACAACCTTACCCTGGGCATTTTCGATAAATACTCTGTATTCTGTAAAGAAGGGAGCAAAAACAATACATTCCTCATTAGGATTGAGAAGTGCACGCAGGGAAATAGTAAGAGAAGCTGCTGCACCACAGGTCATATATATATTGTTTGCAGTAACCCCGGCACCAAAGCGAGCATTTATATCATCTGCAACTGCCTGGCGAGTGCCGAGGTCACCCTGAGCAGATGTATAACCGTGCAAAAGCACGGAATTTTCATTTTTTATAAGGTCGCAGATAGTATCACTGATTTCCTTAGGAGGCTCAACACTGGGGTTTCCTATACTGAAATCAAAAACCTTGTCTGCACCGATTTCAACAGCTCTCTGCTTACAGTATTCAAATATCTCACGGATAATAGAACGCTTACTGCCGAGGGCATACATTTTTTCGTTAATCATAATAACCTCTCATATTTTCAAAAGCTTTTTTGCATTTTTGTAAAGCATCATATCCTCGAGCTCTTTGTCGGATATATAGCTTTTTAATATCCTTACCATTTCTCCCTGGTCCTGCCACGGAGAGTCGGATGCAAAGAGAATTTTATTGGCTCCGTGCTTTTCAACCATCCTACAGAACATATCTTTGCCGATAAAGGGAAGAACATAGGAGGTATCAATATATACATTTTCCCCTGCGAGAGTGTCTGTAAATTCGTGGAAAAGCTCATTTGCACCCATATGTGCAAGAACCAATCCTTCATATCCTCCAAGTCTGTCAAGCACCCGTGCTACTCTTTTGGGAGTACATTTTATGGGTTGACCAACATATGCACCGTCAAAGCCGGAATGGGTAAGAGTGATAAGGTCCAGCTCCTTTGCACATTTTAAGATACGGATGTATTTTTCATCGTCGATATATGTTCCCTGATAATCCGGGTGGAGCTTAATACCTAAAAAGCCCTTTTCTTTAATGTCATAAAGAGCCTTTTCATAATCCTCAATGTCAGGGTGTATACCTGCGAAGGAGATTATCCTTGCCCCTGTGTATGATTTTTCATTTATTTCCTTGGCAAAGGCTGTAACACTTTCAAGCTGTGAAGCTCTTGTAAGGACCGGAAGATTTACGGATATATCTATTCCGTTTTCAGTCATACTCCTAACAAGACCGTCAAAATCGCCGGTTGAATGAGCAGGTATAGATGCCCCCATTGAGAGTGCTTCTATAGTTCTTTTTGCTATTTTATCGGGGAAAATATGAGTATGAAAATCAATTACCATAAATCAAAGAGCTTCGAGCTCCTTAGGAGACATAGTACCTATACCGTTGTCCTTCAAGGTCTGACACGCCTTGTCTATCTGTGAGGTTTTAACTACAATTGTAGCGTCCTCTGCCTCAACGGAAAGACCGTATGCGTATTCAATATCTATATCATTTTTTGAAATAAGCTCAAGTATCTCCTGGAGAGCACCTGCAATATGTGGAAGCTTTATAATAATAACATCGGTAACAGTGCTTGCAAAGCCTGCCTCATTAAGAACCTTAGAGCCCTTTTCGGGGTCGTTTACTATAAGTCTCAAAAGACCGAATTCAGAGGTGTCTGCTAAGCTCATTGATAAAATGCTGACTTTGTTTTCCTTGAGAAAATGAAGCACCTCACCAAGTCTGCCTCGTCTGTTTTCGATAAATACGGATAACTGTTTTACTGTCATCTTTTTATTCTCCTTATAAGATTGGGCTTAGTTTTCGTAGCCTGCCTTAAATGCCTTAACATTTATGTCTATGGTTTTCTGAGGAACGGTTGCCTTAAGTGTTTCCAGCCACTCCTCCTCGGAAAATCCGATATGCTTAGCAGCAAGACCGAGAACAACTGTATTAAGCACCTTGCTATTGCCAAGCTCCTTTGCAATAGCTCCACCGTCAATGGTATAGAGCTTATGCTCCTTACCGAGTCCCTCTAAAATTCCTTCGGGATATTTCATAGCACCTATAACAACGGTCATAGGATCAATCCTTGTGTCGTTTACTATCATAACACCGTCAGGCTTAAGAAAATGAGCATAGCGAAGAGCCTCAAGGCGTTCAAAGGAAATAAGAATATCAACGCTTCCTTCCTCGCAAACAGGCTCATAAACCTTTTTGCCATATCTTACAAATGTAACAACGCTACCACCACGCTGTGCCATACCGTGCACCTCGGAGAGCTTTACATCCCAGCCTGCATTGAGGGCTGTTTTACCAATAATTCTGCTGGTGAGAAGAGTACCCTGACCACCAACGCCAACTACCATTATATTCATATTTTTCCCTCCTTATCTTGCAACCTTTTTAATAGCACCGAACTTGCAGTAGCTCATACAAAGACCACAGCCGTTACACATTGTTTCATCTATTTTTACAGTGCCGTCAGCCTGCTTGGTAAGAGCAGGACAGCCTATCTTTAAGCACATACCGCACTTACGGCACTCTTCGGGTGTACATCTGCAAACATTGGGGAATTTTTGCCCCTTGATAAGTGCACAGGGAGCCTTAGCAATAATAACAGTAAGCTCGTCACCGTTTACGCTTTCCTTAATAACATCTTCAAGCTCCTTGATATCGAAGGCATTTACCTCGATAACTCGCTTAACACCGATAGCACGGCAAAGCTCTGCTAAGTCAATAGCATATGTATCCTCACCCTTAAGTGTCTTACCTGTAGCAGCATGCTCCTGATGTCCTGTCATACCGGTAGTACGGTTGTCAAGAATCATTACTGTACCCGTTGCCTTGTTGTATACCATATTTACAAGGGAATTAATACCTGTATGTAAGAATGTGGAGTCACCGATTGTAGCAACCCAGTTTTTGATAAATTCCTTACCCTTAGCCTTTTCCATACCGTGGAGAAGGGAAATACTTGAGCCCATACAAACAGTTGTGTCAATTACATTAAGAGGAGCAACTGCACCGAGAGTATAGCATCCAATATCGCCTGCTGCGTGAATCTTAAGCTTATTAAGAACTGAGAATACACTTCTGTGTGGGCATCCGGGACAGAGAATGGGAGGTCTTGCGGGGGCCTCTGCCTTATCGAAGGCAATTTCATCATTACCGTAGATAACCTTTTTAAGCATATTTGCACTGTATTCGCCCTGCTTTGTAAAGAGCTCCTTGCCGTGAACCTTAAGTCCCCAGCTCCTCACCTGCTCTTCAATAACAGGCTCCAGCTCCTCAAATATGTAAACCTCATCACAGGAAGCGATAAAATCACAGATAAGCTTTTTTGGAAGGGGATTTACAATGCCGAGCTTAAGTACGCTTGCCTCGGGACAAGCCTCCTTAACATACTGGTAAGCAATACCGGATGTAATAAATCCGATTTTTGTATCTCCCATTTCAACAGAGTTTATAGGAAAGTCAGAGGCATCCTTTTCCATTCGGAGCTCTCTTGCCTCAACAACCTTGTGTCTGCCGATAGCAGATGCAGGCATCATAACATACTTTCTCATATCTCTTTCGTATGCTTTATCCTCAATTTCTGTACGGTCGCAAAGCTCAACAACACTCTGTGAGTGAGAAAGCTTTGTTGTAGTTCTGAAAATAACGGGAGTATCATATTTCTCGCTAAGCTCAAAGGCATACTTGAAGAATTCCTTTGCCTCACCACTGTCAGAGGGCTCAATAACAGGAAGATGAGCACTTCTTGCTATCATTCTTGTATCCTGCTCGTTCTGTGAGCTTGCAAGTCCGGGGTCATCTGCAACCACGATTACAAGACCTCCGTTTACTCCTGTGTACGCAAGTGTGTAAAGAGGGTCGGATGCAACATTCAAGCCTACATGCTTCATACAAGCCATACTGCGTACGCCTGCAATGGAGGCACCTGCTGCTGCTTCAAGGGCAACCTTCTCGTTGGGAGCCCACTCTGTATACACCTCATTGTATTTTGCTAAAAATTCACTTATTTCTGTGCTGGGTGTTCCGGGATATGCACTTGATACCTTAACACCGGCCTCATAGGCTCCTCTTGCGATAGCCTCGTTACCAAGCATTATCATTGCTTTTTCCATATTCATACTCCTTTTCTCAAATCTCTGATTCGTTTTGCCTTGCCCTCAAACCGAGCAAGAGTATTTGGGGACTCAAGCTTTATTTTTGCATCAAGTCCAAGAACGACTCTCAGCTTATTTCTTATTTCTTTTTCAATTTTTTCAAGCTCCTTAAATGAGTCTGTGGCCTTAGCAAGCTCAACTCTGATTGTAAGCTTGTCGGAATAGCCGTCTCTCTCAACAACAATTTCGTAGTGAGGACCAAGTCCTTCAACAGAGAGTACAACCTCCTCAATCTGACCGGGGAATACATTTACTCCTCTTATCTTAAGCATATCGTCACTTCTGCCCTGGAGATTTTCCATACGGCAGGTTGTTCTTCCACACTGACATGGCTCATACATAAGTCTTGTAATATCTCTTGTTCTGTATCTGATAAGGGGGAGAGCCTCCTTTTTGATACAAGTGATTACAAGCTCACCCTTTTCGCCTTCGGGGAGAACCTCACCTGTTTCCGGGTCGATTATTTCGGGAATAAAGAAATCCTCGTTTATGTGCATTCCGTTAAGATATTCACACTCGCCGGATACACCGGGACCCATAAGCTCACTCATGCCGTAGTTTGATGTGATTAGCATATCATCGCCCCAGTATCTGTGCATTTCATCACGCATAGCATCTGTCAGAAGCTCACTTCCGACAAGTCCTATCTTAACCTTAAGGTCCTTTTTGGGGTCTATGCCAATTTCATTTGCCACCTCAGCAAGACGAAGTGCATAGGAGGGTGTGGCAACCAGAAGCGTAGTGCCAAAGTCCTTCATATACATAAGCTGCTTTTCGGAGTTTCCTGTGGATGAGGGAATAATTGTAGCACCGATATTCTCGAGTCCGTAGTGGAGACCGAGGGCACCTGTAAACATACCGTAGCCGAAGCATATCTGTGCAAAATCTGTGGATTTAGCTCCACCTGCACAGGCAATTCTTGATACACATTCGGTCCATACATCCATATCCCCCTTGGTATAGCCTACAACTGTGGGCTTACCGGTAGTACCGGAGGATGCGTGAATTCTTAAAAGCTCATCGGTAGGAACGGCAAAAAGACCGTAGGGGTAGTTGTCACGAAGGTCCTGCTTTGTAACAAAAGGAAGCTTAGCTAAATCCTTAAGGGATTTTATATCCTCGGGCTTTACTCCTGCCTCGTCCATTTTTTTACGGTAGGGAGCTACCTTTTCGTAAACTCTATGTACAGTCTCCTGTAAGCGTTCAAGCTGGATAGCTTCTATTTCTTCTCTTGAAAGGGTTTCATTTTTTGACCAGATCATTTTATCTCACCTTTGCTTTGTATTTAATAAAATATACACCCACGCATTTATGCGTTCAGGTGCAAAATAAAAAAAAGATAAAATAATTATATAATGATTAGGCACAATTTGTCAATAACATTGACGCATTTTGTATTTTTTATTTTCTTTTTGCAAAACGGAGAGGGCATGCTTAGAGGAAATATATTGAAAAGTACAATGGTGTATGATATAATTGCTGTAGATTACCTTGTGTAAATTTGGTATTACAAAAAGAGAGGGCTACTATGAAAGTGTGTGTTATTCAGCCCCACTATTCCTTTGATGAAAGGGATGTGGACAGTTGCTTTAATGGAATTCTATCATTACTTGACAAGTGCGATAGCAGTCTTGATATAATCGTTCTGCCCGAATACAGCGATGCACCTGCCGATGTAAAGGGAAAGAACGGATTTTACAGCTCCGTGGAAAAGTACGGAGATACAATCCTTGAAAAGGCCAAGAAAACAGCAAAAAAATGTAATGCCATAGTTTTTGTAAACTGTGGATACAAAACTGATAAAGGCGTACGCAACACTACATATGCAATTAACCGACAGGGTGAAACAGTCGGCAAATATTTCAAGGCACATCCTGCTCCCAGCGAGGTAAAGACAGATAAAGAGGGAGGGCACGAGCTTGATGTGGATTACAGCTACTGTATACAAGAGCCGTATGTCCTTGAGCTGGAGGGCATACGCTTTGGCTTTCTTACCTGTTACGATTTTTATTTCTATGAGGGCTTTGCAAGACTCGCTAAGGAAAATGTGGATGTGATTATAGGCTGCTCCTTACAGCGTACCGATACTCATAACGCCCTTTCGATAATCAATAAATTCCTTTGCTACAACACTAATGCATATCTGATAAGAGCCTCCGTTTCCTTAGGTGAGAGCTCGGAGCTTTGTGGGTGCAGCATGGTGGTTTCTCCAAAGGGAGATATGATTCTTAATATGGAAAGCAGGGTAGGACTTGGTATTTGTGAAATAAGCCCTAACGAAAAATATTTCAAGCCTGCTGGACATATGGGTAAGGAAAAGTCACATTATGAGTACATAGAGGAGGGCAGACGTCCCTGGCTCTATCGCAACGGAGGAGCAAGCGTTGTTCCCTTTGACGAGGTTATGAGGTATCCTCGACTGTGTGCACACAGAGGATTTAATACAGTAGCTCCAGAAAACAGTATGCCTGCCTTTGGTGCAGCCATTGCTCTCGGAGCTGAGGAAATAGAGTTTGATATATGGTCGACATTGGACGGAGTATTGGTATCATGCCACGACAGCACTCTTGAAAGGGTCAGCAACGGAGAGGGCAAAATTTATGAAAAAACTTATGCAGAGCTCTTAAAGCTTGATTTTGGATTCAAGCACGGAGAAAAATTTAAGGGTCTTAAAATTCCCACATTTGAGGAAATATTGCAGAAATTTGCAGGCAGAGTGATTATGAATATTCATGTTAAAATATGGGATCATAATATGCCTGATCTTATGATAGAGAAAATAGTATCACTTATCCGTAAGTACGATTGCGAAAAGCATATATACTTTATGACCACAAGCGACAATGTTATAAGGCAGGTTATGGAATATGCACCTGACCTTAAGGTGTGTGTTGGATGGAACGGAAACCCCGACCCTGTGTCTATAGTAGACAGAGCAATAGAGCTTGGAGCATACAAGGTACAGTTTTTTAAGCCGTATTTCAACAAGGAAAGCATTGAAAAGGCTCATTCAAACGGAATACTTTGCAATGTATTCTATGCTGACGACCCAATGGAGGCTTGTGAATATTTTAAAATGGGAATTGATACAGTTCTTACAAATGATTATTTAACAGTATATAACGCAACAAAGGATTTATTGAAAGAACATGAAAAGAGTGCTTATAGAAAATTTACCTCTTGATACGCCTTGTGAAATTGCCTCTGCCTTTAAGGGTGCCAGGGTATACGATAGCTCCTGCTCACCTGAGGCAAGAGTATATTTTATCGATACGGGTGAAGGGTTTTATCTTAAAACTGCCAAAAAAGGTACACTCAGCAGAGAGGCAGAAATGTCAGAGTATTTTTATAAAAAGGGGTTCTCACAGGGAGTAGCATCCTATGTTTCTCTTGAAAGGGATTGGCTCCTTACAAGAAAAGTTGCCGGTGAGGATTGCACACATTCCGCATATTTGTCAAATCCCTGCCGATTAGCCGATTTGATGGGGGAGATGCTTCGCCAATTACATAGCATTGACGCATCTGATTGCCCTGTACAGGATAGAGTAAGAGAGTACATAGGTCTTGCTGAAGCTAATTATAGTACGGGCAATTATGATAGGTCTGCTTTTCCCGACAGCTTTGGGTACAAGAACGCAGAGGAGGCGTACAAGGTGTTCAATGAAGGGAAGCATCTTTTGAAAAGTGATACACTTATTCACGGAGATTACTGCCTTCCGAACATTATGCTAAAGGATTGGAGCTTTTCCGGATTTATCGATACAGGTAACGGTGGAATAGGAGATAGACACATAGATCTGTTCTGGGGGTGCTGGACCCTGTGGTTTAATTTGAAGACCAATAAATACAGGGACAGATTCCTTGATGCATATGGAAGAGACAAGGTGGATGATGATATACTAAGGATTATAGCATCTGCCGAGGTTTTTGGATAAAGGAGAAAAAATGGAATATTCAGCCTACTATAAATACATTATCTCCGACGATACAAGGCTGTTTACAGTGGCTTTATTGCCACAGGGTCTGGGTAAATTTCCCTGTGTAGTGGTAAGAACTCCTTATGTTGATTGGCTTGAGGAAAAAACAGAGGAGTTTATTGTAGACCTTTGCAGAAGAGAGAGTGAAAGCTGGCTTGACCGTGGCTATGCTATGATAGTTCAGCATTGCCGTGGCAGAGGAAAAAGTGACGGCGACTGCATCCCCTACATATTTGAAGGCAAGGATTCAAACAATCTCTATAGCTGGATAAGAAAGCAGGACTTTTATAACGGAGAGCTTTACTTAATGGGTGCAAGCTATCTGACATCCGTTCACTATTGTGCAAGGCCCTATGCAAGTGATATTAAGGGAGCTATTTTCGGAGTACAGGATACAGAAAGATATAACCTTTGCTACCGTAACGGAGTGCTTAAAAAGGAACTTCAGCCAAGCTGGTATGTCAGTATGTATAAGGCTAAATCCAAGATAAATAGGAATTATGCTGATAACTCATTTGAAATGCTGCCTCTGACGGATTTTACCAAAACAGTTTTTGGAGAGAGTGTACCTGATTTTGAAAATATGCTCTTGTCTCCGAAAGTGACAGATTCCTTCTGGCAGACTCACGCAGGAGGAAGTGATACAAGGGGAGCCACGGATAGACTTGACTTTCCCGTGCTGTACATAACGGGATTTTATGACATTTACACGGGTGGGATTTTTGATATGTGGAACAGAATGGATGAAAATACCCGTTCAAAATCTGTCTTAGTGGTGTCACCCTATGACCATGGGGATGGATGCAATAAGAATACATTTGTGTTCAAAAACGGCAACCGTAAAGAAAAATTCGGTACAAATTACCCGATAGATTGGTTTGACAGTGTAAGAGAAGGCAATGGAAAAAGCTTTGTGCGAGGCAAGGTAACATATTTTCGGATTTTTGAAGATAAGTGGCATACTGATGATTTCTATATTTCAAACAGCACTGTTGCTTTCCCTCTTGGAAGTAAAAAAATAAGCTACATATATAATCCTGATAATCCACCGAGATTTAATGGGGGTCTGTGCTGTAATTTCGGTGGTGCCGATTTTCAGCCGACGGCAAGTTGGAGAGACGATGTTGTATCCGTATACACAGAGCCATTTGAAAGCGATACAGTAGTACAAGGGAAAATGACAGCACAGATTACCGTAGCCTCGGATTGCGAGGATACTTGCTTTTATATGCGTGTCAGCATCGAAAAGACAGCGGGTGACTACGGCTTAAGAGACGATATTACCACTTTGTGTCACCAGCTCGGAGATTATACTCCCAATACAGAGGTAAAGCTCAACTTTATCTTTGATGAGCATTCATTTTTAATAAAAGCCGGAGAGAGGCTCCGTGTAGATATCTCATCTGCCAATGCAAATCACTATGTCCGTCATACTAACAATAAAGGGCTTTACAGTAAGCAGACCTCTACCAAAATTGCAAAAAATACAGTTGACCTTTCTAAATCTACCATTGTATTACCAATACTGTAAATTTCGCGTAAAAAACATTTGCTCTAAAAAAACAAAAGGAGTATTAAAATGAATAACAATCAAAATGAAAAAAAGGAAAAAGGGAAAGTCAGTGCTTTAGTAAAAAAAGCTTCGGATATAAGCAAAAAGATGGCTAATGATGTAAAAAACAGTGCTATTGCAATGTCTGAAAAAAAGAAAATATCCGATTATGAAAAGAGAATGAAAAAGTACAATCCTTTGTTTCCTGAACAATATAATAGCAACGATTTCAATATTCCAAATATGATTGTGATAGTGGATGATGCTGTAAGAAGAGATATAGATGTATGTGATGGGGCTATTGGTTGGCGTGATAACAGTAGTGGTATGGAGATTCTATATTTGTACGATGAATGGGTGCAAAATAGCGGAATTGATTTTGTACCTTGTGCCATGTGTGATTCGTCATATTATGTTGATAATTTCAATAGGAAACGATATGTAAGGGTTGATTGCATTTTCGCTAAAGCACACGAAGAAAAAATGGCAGAGCTTGAACATATAGCATATTCATTGGGTGCAAAATCCTGTTCTATAGAAATAATAGAAATGATCTCCGAAAGCTTATCATCAAAACAAAACAGAAATGGTAAAATCGGTGGACATACAGAGATATCTTATGGTAATAGTGTAAACGATAGTACAAGGAACCTGAGAAACGGAAAGGTTATTACATACTTTGAAGGAAACAATATACCTCAAAGGCCTCACCTGAAATGGTATGCTCATGATGAAAATATCCTTGGTCTAATAGATATGCGATGTAAAAATAACAATACGATAAAATGTAAAGTAATGGAATTGTCAGGTACTTTTTCTGCCACCATGTCACAAAAGGTAGCATGTACGATAGATGCTACACTTAAAAAAATAGGTGGAAGTGGTAATTACAATATGGAAAAACAGGCAAATAGGGAAAATAGTAGTAAATTAATTTATGAAATAGATTTTAGCTGATTTTTGGGAGAAAAAAGTGATGAAAGCTATTGATTTGATTAACGCAATTAACGAGGGTGGCTACGCCGACAAGGTGACCTGTGATACTATTAAGGCAGGCAGTCCTGACAGGGAGCTACACAAGGTTGCCATAACAATGTTTGCAACGGTGGATACCGTAAAAAAGGCTATGGAATGGGGAGCCGATATGCTTATAGTTCACGAGCCTACCTACTATGACCATATGGAGGTTGTAAGGGAGGAAACCCCTGTTATAAAAGCAAAGCGAGAGCTTATTGAAAAGAGTGGAATGACCATTTATCGCTATCACGACCATATGCACCATAGAGAAACAGACCAGATACCCGAGGGTGAGGTTTATTATCTCGGACTAAAAGGAACAACAGAAAAAACTCCATATTCGGCATCATACCTTTTTACTAGTGAAGAGCCTATAACAGCTTTGGAGCTTGCTGAAAGAATGGAAAAGAACTTGAATATCGCTCATGTACGCATAGCCGGAGCAAGGAATATCAAATCCACAAAAATAGCCCTTTGCTTTGGAACTCCCGGGGGAGTGTTTGATTTATTGCGAAGAGACGATGTTGAAATAGTCCTGACCGGAGAGGCATGTGAATGGATGCTCGGAGAATACGCAAGAGATGCTCACGCCCTTGGATTTAATAAAACTCTTATAGTTATGGGACATATAGGCTCTGAAAGGGACGGAATGCGTCTTTTGGCAGAAAGACTTAAAAAGTCCTACCCTGTATTTGAAACACGGTATATAGAGTGTGGAGAGGTTTATACTTATACCGATACTAAGGAGCAATAATATGAAGCCGATTATAGGATTGACCCCATCTGTACAGGAGGATGGCACCGTATCCCTGCTTGAAGCGTACTCGAGAGCTATTGAACAGGCCGGTGGCATTCCAATTTTACTTCCGTATGTGAAAAATAGTGACACTTTGGACGGGTATACAGATATATGCGACGGCTTTTTCTTTACAGGAGGCGTGGATGTGTCCCCGGAGCTTTATGGAGAAGACAAAAGAAAAACCTGTGGCAACACCCAACCGTTGCGTGATGAAATGGAGCTTTACATTCTTGAAAAAGCTTTACAATTGGATAAGCCTATTCTTGCAGTATGCCGTGGTGTACAGATTCTCAATGTGGCACTTGGAGGCTCGCTGTATCAGGATATACCGACAGAGATTAAAACTGATATAAATCATGTACAAAGGGAAAGCAGATTCGAGCCCTCCCATAATGTGACAATTTATAAAAACACCCCTTTTGAACAATTGATCGGAAAGGGTGAAATGATAGCCAACAGCTTTCACCATCAGGCTATAAAGGCTCTTGGCAATGACCTTTCTGTAATGGCTGAGGCAGATGACGGAATTATAGAAGCCGTATACATGAAGGACAAAAAGTATGTTCGTGGGTATCAGTGGCATCCGGAAAGGCTGTGCTTTACCAATGATGATAACAAAAAGATTTTTCGGGAATTTATTAAGGCTGCGGATAACAGCAGGAGGACAATCAATGACTAAAAAGAGAAGGGCTTTAAGAGTAATAGGAATAATTTTAGCTGTTTTATGTATATTTTTTGCCGTGATAAATATTATCCCACCTAAAAAGAATGTGGAGAATAATCCTTTTATCGTAGGGGAGGGAGAGCTTCCTATGATAGCTGCCCACAGAGGAGGTGGAGCATGTAATCCTGAAAATACTATGCTTGCATTCAGAGAGGCAGTAAAAACATATAATGTTGAAATAATAGAAAGCGACCTGTTTTTAACTAAGGATGGGTACCTTGTGTACAATCATGACGATTACATTGATGAGACCTGTAACATAAACGGTAATGTAAGCTTGGATGAGGTAAAGACTCTTTGCGAGGATGAGTCAAAGCGACACTACATTAAGGATATGACCCTTGCCGAGCTTCAGATGTATAATTTCGGATACTATTTTGAGAATAAAAGCGGAGAAAGAATATATAAGGACGAGTCAAATCCTCAGTCCAAGGGACTACAGATAGCTACTGTAGAGCAGCTCTTTGAGGAGTTTTATGAAAGCAATCCGGAGCTTTTATTCATTGTTGAGATAAAGGACAGTGGAGAAAGGGGATATGAGGCTTGCAGAATCCTCTACGAAACTCTTAAAAGATATCCGGAATATAAGGACCAAATAGTAGTAGGTACATTCCACGATGAAATAGAAGCAGAGCTTAAGGCGAAATATCCTGATATTCATAGGGGTGCACCTATGGGTACAGCTGCAAGCTTTATCATAACACAGATGCTTAAGGTCAATATATTTGACAGCGGAGATTTTACCTGTCTGCAGATACCTACCGATTACGATGTGGGAATCACACTGAATCTGGCTAAGTCCACATATATAGACCGTGCCCACAGAAGAAATATAGCAGTTCAGTATTGGACTATTAATGACGAGGAAACGATGAGAGAGCTAATAGAATTGGGATGCGATTGCATAATGACAGACGACCCGGAGCTCCTTAAGAGTGTTCTTGACGATTACAGAAGCAGAGGATAAAATGGAAATAAAGATTTTTGACACATTACCCAATGACGCCTTGAAAATTCGACTTGAGGTATTCGAGAGAGAGCAAAACACCCCCGATGGAGTGGATGAAATTGACTCACTTGCTACCCACCTCGTCTTGTATGGCGACGGGCAAGCCATAGCTACATGCCGTATATCAAAAACAGAAAATGAGGGCGTATACCTGATAGGCAGAATAGCTGTTATCAGGGAGCTCCGTGGTCAGGGAATCGGTAAAATAATAATAAGCCATGCCGAAAAATATTTGCAAAAAACCGATTGTAAGATTGCTATTATCCGTTCACGCTACCAGGTAAAGGACTTCTACGCAAGATGTGGGTACGAGATATGCTCGGATATCGTATATGAGGGAGAAAGACCTTATATATGGGTGAAAAAGAGTATATTAAAATAGAAAAAGGTGGGATAAGTGGATGAAAATACTGTCCTTTGGAGAAATAATATGGGATATTTATCCCGACAAAAGCTGCATTGGGGGTGCACCTCTTAATTTCTCTGCCCATGCAGCTAAGCGAGGAGCAGATTCATATCTCTTATCGTCGGTAGGAGATGATGAGCTCGGAAGAGAAGCACTTTTATGGCTGGATAGATTTGGCGTAAAAGGGGAGCTTGTCGGCATAATAAAGGGAAAGCCCACAGGGAAATGCAAAGTTTCTCTTGACGAAATGGGAATCCCGAAGTACATCCTGGAAGAGAATACTGCTTATGACAGTATAGAGCTCATAGGTGGTGTTTTATCATCACATTTTGATGCAATATCCTTTGGCACTCTTGCACTGAGGAACGATAAAAACAGACACTCCATCGCCAAAATGCTTGAAAATCATATTGCAGATACAGTTTTTTGTGACCTTAATCTCCGTTCCCCGTTTTACACAGAGGATACAGTTTCCTTTGCTCTTGAGAACACCGATATCCTTAAAATAAACGAAACCGAGCTTAATTATCTGAGAAATGAAATTTTGAATACTCGGGAGCTTGATTATTCATACACTTTACAAAGTCTTTGCAGTAAATACAAAGGCATAAAGCTTATACTGCTCACCTGTGGAGAAAAAGGAGCATATGCTTATTCGGCATCAGACGGAAAAATCATGTACCGTCAGGCAAAAAAGGCAGATGTTATATCAACTGTGGGGGCAGGAGACAGCTTTGGTGCTGTGTTTCTTACTGAATTTTTCCTTGGTAAGGAGCTTGAGACCTGCCTTGACAGTGCTATTTGCGTAAGTGCACAAGTTGTATCGCATAAAGAGGCTGTTCCCTTGGATATTTAACCAATTTTGGATAAAATTATCCTAATATACTTGAAATTAAAGCGTTAAATATGTTATAATTGTTTTACTAATAAAACAACAAAGGAGATAATACCAATGGCAAACAGATTTATACTTAATGAAACCTCTTACTTTGGCGCAGGCTCCAGAGCAGTTCTTGCAGAAGAAATTGCAAAGAGAGGATTTAACAAGGCTTTCGTTGTAGCTGATAAGGACCTTATCAAGTTCGGCGTAGCTAAAATGGTTACAGATGTTCTCAGAGATTTTCCCTACGAGGTATTTGCAGAGTTCAAGGCTAACCCCACAGTAAAGAATGTAAAGGACGGCGTTGAGGCATTTAAGGCATCAGGTGCAGACTTTATCATCGCTATCGGTGGTGGTTCCGCTATTGATACATCAAAGGGTATTGCTATTATTATTGCTAACCCCGAGTATGCTGATGTTGTATCACTTGAGGGCGTTGCTCCCACAAAGAATAAGTGCGTTCCCATTATCGCACTTCCCACAACAGCAGGTACAGCAGCTGAGGTTACAATTAACTATGTTATCACAGATGAAGAATCCGGCAGAAAGATGGTTTGCGTAGACCCTAACGATATTCCTGTTCTTGCAATCATCGATGCTGAGCTTATGGCTTCTATGCCTAAGGGTCTTACAGCAGCTACAGGTATGGATGCTCTTACACACGCTATTGAGGGCTACATCACTAAGGGTGCTTGGGAGCTTTCCGATATGTTTGAGATCAAGGCTATCGAGCTCATCGCTAAGAACCTTCGTACAGCTACATATGACGGTAAGAATATGGAGGCTCGTGAGAATATGGCTCTTGCACAGTATGTTGCAGGTATGGCATTCTCCAATGTAGGTCTTGGATGTGTTCACTCCATGGCTCACCCCCTCGGAGCAAGATTTGATATAGCTCACGGTGTAGCTAATGCACTTCTTCTTCCCATTGTTATGGAATACAATATGCCCGCATGTGAGGCTAAGTACTGTGAGATTGCTAAGGCTATGGGCGTTGATGTTTCCGGTATGACAGTAGCAGAGGGTGCTAAGGCAGCTGTTGAAGCAGTTAAGAAGCTTTCTCTTGACCTCGGTATTCCTCAGACACTTCGTGAAATCAACATCCCCGAGGATGCTCTTGAGCTTCTTTCCAAGGATGCTTTCGCAGATGTATGTACAGGTGGTAACCCCAGAGAAATCACAGATAAGGATATCCTCGACCTCTACAAAAAGGTATATTAATAGGAGAGCTTAAGATGAAGAACATTCTTGAATCCAAGTTTTTGAACGAGTACTGTGCTACTGCCGCTAATATGTACCGTCTCGGCTGGGACGAGCGTAACGGTGGTAACATTTCCTACCTTCTTACAGAAGAGGAGGTTAAGGAGGTTCTTGATACTGATAAGGTAGTAAGACTTATCCCCCTTGGCTTTGATGCAAAGGAGCTTGCAGGAAAGTATTTCCTTGTAAGCGGAACAGGTAAGTATTTTAAGAATTTTGTTGGCGACCCTGAAAACAATGTTGGCGTATTCAGAATTTCTGCAGACGGACAGAATGCAGAGCTCCTTTGGGGCTATGCAGACGGTGGCAGATTTACAAGTGAGCTTCCTGCTCATCTTATGAGCCATATTGCAAGACTCAGAGTAGACCCCACAAACAGAGTTATTATGCACACTCACCCCACTAACCTTCTTGCTATGACATATATGTTTGATCTTGACACAGTTAAGTTCACACATAAGCTCTGGCAGATGAATACTGAGTGCATCGTTGTATTCCCCGATGGCGTTGAGGTTCTTCCCTGGATGCTTTGCGGTACTAACGAAATCGGTGAGGCAACAGCTGAAAAGATTGCTCTTTCCCGTACTGTTATTTGGTCAATGCACGGTATTTACTGTGCAGGTCACGACCTTGATGAGACCTTCGGTCTTGTTGAGACAGTAGAGAAGGCTGCTCAGATCTATATGATGACAGAGGCTTGTGGTGGAGCTAAGAACCTTATCTCCGATGATCAGCTTAAGCTTCTTGCAAAGAGATTCAATCTCACATACAGAGACGGTGTTATTTAATAGCTGTCACTAAAAAAGTAATACATATAGTAAAAATCCCGACAAATTTGCGTTTGTCGGGATTTTTTTATTATTTGTTTAAGCCTTCATTTAATTTTGTGTTTATTTTTTTAGTGGTTAAAACAACTGTGAGCCATATAATGCCGTAGGCAAGGATAAATACGACGGTGTATATAAGAAATACCGTAAGGCTAAAGGGTATCCATGAGTTCATCAGATAACATACGGTATATGCAAGATAGAGAGATGTAAAATGGAAAAGAATACTTTTTGCAATGGGCCAATGCTCAATCTGATTAAAAACGCTGGACCCTGCGTGAATGAAAGCAAGAATATAGGTGGAAATAATAACTAAAAGCATCTGGCGTCCGGTTATCATCGACTCCACTCCCGTAAGGTCTAATATAAGGTAAACTATACCGGCTATAATAGGCCCGAATCCACCAAAAATGGCACCCCTGTGTAGATAAATCTTAAAATATTTGTTCATAGCTTAAATCCTATCCTTTCCTTGACAGCCTTAAGCTGTCTTCTTGATATATAGTCCTTATATCCACTTTTGAACACAGCCCTAATGGCCCCCGCAAAGGAGGACTCGAATCTGTCTATCATTTTGATATTTGCAAGACAGGACTGGTTAAGCTTTATAAATACTCCCTCAAGCATTTTTTCAATTACATAGAGTCGTTCCTTTACCCGTAGCTTCCCTTTGTCGCATATTGCATACACTCGTCCGTCCTCGGAGATAATACATTCAATATTTTCGGGCTCAAGCTTGTATATTGCTCCGTCGCCGTAGCCTATAAGCTGAGTTGACTCTCCTTCTGCAAGCCTCTCTATTTCATCAATTAACACCGTGCGTTCTCTTGCATATATTACAATTTTTTCTTCCTCGGAACCGAGAATAATGTGACATTTCATATAACCATCTCCCTTCATTTATATTTTCTCATAAAGCTTAAAAGATTTCAACGGTTTTTTGTCATTCGGTGCTTTTTAGTGAATATTCGGTGAGGAGAAGCTAAAAATTGTATAATATTATAATAATTATTGAAAAAACTGCTTCTTTGTGTTAAAATATAAGTCACAGGAGGTGTATTATGGACATTTTAACTCTTAAAAAAAATCAGACCTCGGTCAAAGCACAGATAAGGCGTGATTTGGTTTCTGTCTTATCAAGCTGTGGTTCTGCTTCAAAAAAGGAGCTTTTCTCCCGTCTTTTTGAAATATCACCTCTTTCTTCCGATGCAATTAACGATACAGATGTAGACAGTGTGGGAGTGCTGTACCGTTCTATTATCGGTGCTGTTCTCAGTGACTCTGTGGAAATGGGAGAAATCTCATTGGAAAACAGTGTGTACAGCCTTAACCGTGATGTCCCACTTTTTATCCGTGGCTATGAGGTTAAGGAATATGTAAAATCCGTGCTCAAGGAGAATGTTCCTTATTCCAAAAAGGAAATATTCAGAAGATGTGAGCTTGCCTTTGGTACAGACAAGACAAGTACAAATAAGGATGATAACAGGCTTCGTGCCTTTGTGGGAGAATACCTTACAAGCTGTGAGAAAAAAGGAATCGTAACTGTTTCTGACGGAGTCTACTATCTTTCCAAAGAAATAGAAAATGTTGTGGATTCCTATGATAGCTTTATTAATACTCTGAACTCCCGTGGTGGAGAAAACTTCGAGCAATTCGGTGCTATGCTCCTTCGTGCATTCTATGAGAAGGCAGGAGTAATAGTTGATGAATGCAGTGTGACCGGTGGCAGTGATGACGGTGGTGTAGACATTGTCGTACGAACAACGGATAAGCTTGGTTTTAAGGAATTTATCTGCGTACAGGCAAAGGCAAGGAGAAACAATCATGTTACCTTGAAGGAGGTAAGAGAGTTTATCGGAGCTATGCACACACAGGGTGGAAGTAAAGGTATTTACCTTACCACCTCTGTTTTTCACGAGGATGCAAGGAAGCTTATTGAGGATGTGCATAATGTTACGGGAATAGACGGTGCAATCCTTTATTCCCTCGCTAAGGAATGTGGAATGCTGAGCCTATGAATATCATATTAAAAGAGCTTTTGGAATCAAGGGATGAAAAATATCGGGAGTTTCATTCCGCCCTTTTGCCGGGTATGGATAATGTTATCGGAGTGAGACTGCCGAAAATAAGGGAAATTGCCAAAAAATATGTAAGCACTGATATGGGCAGAGAGCTGATGGATACGTTGCCTCACAGCTATTATGAGGAAAATATGACTCACGCCCTTATGATAGGACTTCTCAAGACCGATAGGAGCAGTATTGAAAAATACATTAAGAAATTCACTTCTTATATAGATAACTGGGGAGTCTGCGATAGCTTTGTTGCGAGCCTTAAATATTATTTCAAGGATAGAGAAAAGGGTCTTGAGCTTATTGAATCCGAGATTGTAAGGGGTGGTGAATATCATATCAGATTTGCTCTTGTGGCTCTGCTCAATTACTATTTGGACGAAGAATACATAGACAAAGCCCTTGATATCGTTTCATCTGTAAAAGATGACGCCTATTATGTTAAAATGGCACAGGCATGGCTTGTTAGCGTGGGTATTGTAAAGCAATACGAAAAAACCGTTGTGCTCCTCAAGGAAAACTGCTTGTCCCCGTGGGTGCACAATAAGGCTATACAGAAATCAAGAGAAAGCTTCAGGCTTTCCTCCGACAGAAAGGAATACCTTAATACGCTTAAGGTGAGAGAGAAATAATGAATTACGCTACAATTAAATACAACGATATAAGTAACGGTCCGGGTATTCGGACATCCCTGTTTGTCAGTGGATGCACTCACCGATGTAAGGGATGCTTCAACAGTATAGCATGGGATTTCAATTACGGAGAGCCATTTGATAAAAGGGTAGAGGATGAAATTATGGCATCCCTTGCCCAACCACATGTAAAAGGACTTACTCTTCTCGGTGGAGAGCCCTTTGAACCACAGAATCAGGGAGCCCTTTTAGAGCTTACCAACAGAGTAAGAAAAGAGCTGCCGAGTAAAAACATCTGGTGCTTCTCGGGATACACAATTGAGCAAATGCTTACAGGAGAGCTTTCAAAATGCGAGACCACCCGTTCCCTTCTTGAAAACATAGATGTGCTTGTGGACGGGAAATTTGTCGAGGAGCTGAAGAGCCTTATGCTTAAATTCAAGGGCTCGTCAAACCAACGCACAATTCTTGTAAAGCCAACTCTTGAAAAGAATGAAATAGTACTTTGGGATAAATAAAGGTAATACAAGGAGAAATTATGGGAAACTTAAAGGTCAGAATAAAAAAATTGAATGATAAGGCTGTTCTTCCTACATATGGCTCACCCTATGCTGCAGGAGCAGACCTCTATGCCTGTATAGATGATGATATTATGATTGAGCCGGATAAAACCGTGCTAATTAAAACAGGACTCTCTATGGAGATTCCCGTTGGCTTTGCCGCTTTCATATACGCAAGAAGTGGGCTCGCAAGTAAAAGAGGACTTGCACCCGCCAACAAGGTTGGAGTTGTGGATTGCGATTACAGAGGAGAGGTTATGGTGGCACTCCACAATCACTCCGATATAGCACAAGCAGTTACAGTCGGAGAGAGGATTGCTCAGCTTGTAATAGCTCCGTATTATACTGCCGATTTTGAGGAATGTGATGAGCTTTCCGAAACCGTGCGTGGCGAGGGTGGATTCGGCTCCACAGGCAGAAAATAAGGAGATGGCTATGAACTTTAACGATAGATCAAAGGCGATAGTTTGCCTTGTCAGACATGGACAGACCAACTGGAATGTAGAGGGCAGAATGCAGGGCAGAGAGGAGGTTCCTCTTAACGAAAACGGCATAGCTCAGGCAAGAGAGGCTGCCGAGGGAATGAAGGCTGCATGTGAGTCCATAGGACTGCATTTCAATAAAATAATATCCAGCCCCCTTGAAAGAGCAGTTGATACAGCCAATATAATCCGTGAGGCAATCGGTTGCGATTATTTCGGTAAGGATGAAAGATGGTTGGAAAGAGATTTCGGTGTCCTTTCCGGATATACCTATGACGATTATGCAAGGGCTGTACATGCCAATGCCGACGGAGTAAAGGATATTGAGTCTGTTGAGGCTATGATGGCAAGAGCAAGGAGCTTTTTTGAGGATGAGGCAAAGGCAGGGGACAGAATACTCGTACTCACTCACGGTGCAATGGCAACTACCCTTGCAAAAAACAGTAACAAGCCTGCTTACATTCCACCCGAAAAGGTTGGTGGAGTAGGAAACTGTCACGCTTCCTTTTACACCTATGACGGAAAAGAAATAACTCTTGAGGGCTTTAATATACATCCCAAGGATGTGAAAAAATTTGTTACGGAGAATATTGAAAAATGATAAAGAAGCTTATATTGCCCCTTATGTTACTCTTTGTCTGTGTGCTTATGACCTCATGTGATGACCCCGATGACTATGTATATGACGGTCATTCACTTGTTGGAAAATGGCAGGAGGTAGACTTTGACGAGGGATTTTATAAAACCTATGAGTTTAAGGCAGACGGTACTGTAACCTACGCTTACTGTACCTATGGAATGATTACCGACAGCGACAGTGGTATTGCTACATACGATTACAGGGTTGACGACAATAATGTGCTTGTAATCATTGAGGAATATAACGGGAAAATTGCAGAATCAAAGGTTCAGTTTATGATAAGCGAGGACGGAGATCGCCTTAAAATGTACGAGGATGGCGACAAAATAAACGAGCTTGAAAGATATAAGCTCGAATACGATGACCCATCTCCCCTTCTCGGAAAATGGGTGAGTGTAAATCAGGTAAACGGAGCTACGCAAACCGATCTTTTCTGGTTCTCGGAAAACAGTGAATGCTTTATTTTCCCCAATGTAAGTGGAAAAATCGGCGATGATGTGGATGAATTTACAGAAGATTACATCAATAGCGAAATAGGATTTGTACAGACCATGCTTTACTCCACAAAGAAAAACGAGATATACCTCTGCTTCGCAGACGAGTATATTGTACAGGAGGAAAGTGTAATATTCGGACAGTACAGAATTGAAAACGATCAGCTTATTATAAGCTCGGACGGAAAGACTGTTGTAGTGCTTGAGAGGTTAGATGATGACACTGTATGAAAAAAAGCTGTCGTCGGAGCAGATATTCGACGGCAAGGTAGTAAAGCTTTTTGTAGATAAGGTAGAGCTTCCCGACGGCAAGGAGGCTATAAGAGAAATAGTACGCCACCCAGGTGCAGTATGCGTGATTCCCGTAACCGACGAGGGCGATGTCATAATGGTAAAGCAATATCGTTACGCATTCGAAACCGTAATGCTGGAAATCCCGGCAGGAAAGCTGGAGCCGGGAGAAAACCCCCTTGAGGCTGTCAAGAGAGAGCTTGAGGAGGAGAGTGGAGTAGTAGCCGGAAAAATTGAATATATGGGCGAAATTTTTACAACGGTAGCGATTTTTGATGAAAAAATACACGCATATCTTGCCACCGAGCTTGTGTTTAATAATGCTCATCCCGATGAAGATGAGTTTTTGGAGGTGGAGAAAATTCCTCTTAAAAAGCTTGTGGAAATGGTAATGAACGGTGAGATAAGAGATTCCAAGACACAGATTTGTATCCTTAAAGCGGATAAGCTCCTGTCCCAAAGAAAAAGTAATCAGGAGGTAATATTGTGAGATATATAAATGTTGAAAGAACAAAAATGGTGGACGAGGCGTCAATAGGACACACTCCCACGCCTCTTTTTGCTTCAATTATGCGATTTATACTCGTATTTATTCTCGGTACAATTCTCGGTAATTTGGTGGCAGCCATTCCCCTCGGCATATATTTGCTGACGGGTACTGACCTTATGGAGGTTATCGGCTCTGTTACAGCAGGAACTATGAATGAGGAGCAGTATATTGAGGCAATAAATACCATTCTTCTGAATATTCCACCCATATTCACGGTAATCTCCCTTGTTTGCACTGCCTCTTCCATAGTTGCAGCTGTATTCTATTGCAGATATTTTGAAAAGAGAAGATTGCCCTCCATGGGATTCCGTAAGGGTAAAGCAGGACTTGAGTACCTTGTAGGAGCTCTTATAGGCATGGGTATGTATGCTGTAACATTTCTTATTGCCTGGGCTACAGGCTCCGTATCGATAAAGCTTAACCCCGATGGCTTTGCACCGATTATTCTTCTTTTCCTTGTGGGGTATATTATTCAGGGTGCCTCCGAGGAGATTCTCCTCCGTGGTTACTTTATGATTACTCTTGCCAGGGATATGAAGCCCTGGTCGGCTCTTATGATAAGCTCACTTATGTTTTCTCTGCTCCATGCCTTTAACCCCGGTGTAAGTGTGATAGGACTTATAAACATTATGCTTTTCGGTATGTTTATGGGTATTTATGTATTTAAGAGAGGAAATATTTGGGGTGCCTGTGCCATCCATACCTTCTGGAATTTTGCACAGGGTAATATATTCGGCTCCTATGTAAGTGGTACATCCCTGGCTCCTTCCGTATTCGTTATGAGCTACAATCCCGACAGATTACTTGCAAACGGAGGTGCCTTCGGCTTGGAGGGAGGAGCTGCGGCAACAATTATTTTGGTCCTGGCAATAGGCATCACTCTTTTTACCAAAACCAATAAAAAGGAGCTGTCCGTTCTGGAGCAGCCTCTGTTTAATGTATAAAACAATGCATAAAATTCAAAATTATGCGAATGCTTGAATAAAATTGCAAAAAAGTATTGACAAAGGCTTTTTACGGTTGTATAATGTTAGTGCTTATATTTTATTATTATATTTTAAGGAGATTTCAAAATGAAGAAAATTGTTTCTTTGTTGCTCGTTGCATTGATGCTTGTTACATGCTTTTCACTTGTAGCTTGCGGTGACAGTGAGCCTAAGGTTAAGATTATTGAGGTACAGCTTACACAGGAGGAATACGCTTTCGTTATCAAGGAGGGCAACACAGCTCTTAAGAATGATATGAATGCTTTTCTTGCTGAAATCAAGGAGAGTGGCGAGTTCCAGGATATCGTTGACAAGTACTTCAAGGGTGAGGGTGAAAAGGTTGGCTACACAGTAGCTGGCAGTGGCACATCCAACACAGAAGGCAAATTTGTAGTAGTTACAAACTGCCCCTTCGAGCCCTTTGAATATCTTGGTACAGACGGTAAGATTTACGGTGTAGATATTGAGATTGCAGCAGCTTATGCTAAGTCAAGAAATCTTGAGCTTGTAATCAAGAACCTTCCCGAGTTCGACAGCATTTTCTCTGAGGTTGATGCAGGCTATGCAGATATCGGTATGGCAGGTATTACCGTAAGTGCAGACCGTGAGGCAGTTTATGACTTCACATCTACATATTACAACGCATCTCAGAAGATTATCGTTGCAGCAGACAATACTGCATTCGATAACTGCAAAACAGCAGCGGATGTAGAGAAGGTTATCGAGGGTCTTTCCAAGAATACAAAGTTCGGTTACCAGAACGGCACAACAGGCGGTATGTATGTTGAGGGTAATGAGGACTGGGGTTATTCAGGCTTTGCAAACCTTGACGGAAAGGGTTATGCTACAGCTCTCGATGCTGTAAACGACCTTGTAAACGGCAACCTTTACGCAGTAGTAGTTGACGAGGCACCCGGCAATGCTATTGTTAAGGCAATAAACGGAGACTAATCAGTTAAGCTCTCCCCTGCATTTTATGTAGGGGGGAGATTTGCGTAATGAGGATTTAATATGTTAGAAAATATAAAGGTTTTTTTCAAAAATTTATCGGGAGAAAACTTTACGGATTTATTTTTTGAAGGACTTTGGAACACCGTAAAAATTGCTATACTCGGACTTATCATAGGTATTGTTATAGGTACTGTTATTGGCATAATTAAGGTTGCACCGAAGTATAAGCTGGGAATGAGAATACTCGATAAGATAAGCACAGTCTATGTTGCGATATTCCGTGGCACGCCTATGGTAGCTCAGCTTCTTATTGCTTATTATCTTCTTCTCCCCCTCCTGGGTGTTAAAGGAGTAGAGGCTGTAAATGTGGGTGTAGCTGTTTTCGGTATGAACAGTGGAGCATATGTATCGGAAATAATGCGAGGAGGCATCAATTCCGTGGACCCCGGTCAGACGGAGGCAGGCAGAGCACTCGGACTCAGTTATCCCACAACAATGCTTAAAATCGTTGTTCCTCAGGCTATAAAAAATATTATTCCCACACTGGGTAATGAGTTTATCACACTTATAAAGGATACTGCAGTATTAAGCTTTATTTCAATTGTGGATATAAATGTTGCCGTTAAGCAGATTGCACAGCCCGGATATGTATACAGTGCCGGATATCTGTTTATGGCTGTGGTATATATAGTTCTTGTTTTGGTTATAACCGGACTTGTAAAGCTTACAGAGCATTTTCTTAATAAGAGTGACAGAAAGTACGGCACAACAAAAAGTGCTAAAAAATCTTAATAGGAGGGCTTATGGCAGAGGAGATTATAAGAGTCGAGCATCTTTATAAGAGATTCGGCGATAACGAAGTTTTAAGAGATATAAGTACCTCTATATACGAGAGAGAAAAGGTAGTAATTCTTGGCTTGTCAGGCTCGGGAAAATCCACACTTTTAAGATGTCTTAACTGTATGGAGGACCCCAGTGGAGGAGCTATATATTTTGACGGAGAGAACCTTGCTGACTTTAAGGTTGATATTAACAGACACCGTCAGAAGATAGGAATGGTATTCCAGCAGTTCAATCTTTTCAATAATAAAACTGTAATTCAGAATATTACTTTGGCACCTGTTCATATAGGTGTAAAAGGTCTTCGCAGGGCTCAAAGGATTAACTTCTTCAGAAAAATAGGAAATATGTTCAGAAGACTGTTCAAAAAGGAAGAAAAAGCCCTTGTTACCATTGAAAAAACAAAGGCAGATATAGTAAAGGAAGCTAAGGAAAAAGCACATGAGCTTCTTCGCCGTATCGGTCTTGAGGACAAGGCTAATGTATATCCCTCCACTCTCTCCGGTGGACAGAAGCAGAGGATTGCTATTGTCCGTGCCCTTGCAATGAACCCTAAGGTAATGCTTTTTGATGAGCCTACATCAGCCCTCGACCCCGAAATGGTTGGAGAGGTTCTCGACCTTATTAAGCAGCTTGCTGACGAGGGTATGACTATGGTAATTGTAACTCACGAGATGGGATTTGCAAGAGAGGTTGCTACACGAGTTCTGTTTATGGCTGACGGAAATATTGCTGAAGAGGGAAGTCCCGAGGAGGTATTTGACCATCCAAAGAATCCGAAGACAGTACAATTCTTAAAGGCAGTGCTTTAACAGTAGAATTTGATTTGATTTTATCATGTTGATTTAAGGAGATGGTGGTTTTGAAATATGAAAAATCATGCGGAACAGTAATTTTTCGCAAGACCCGTGGAAAATATGCCGTACTTCTTATAAAAAACAGATATGCAGATTTTTGGTCTTTCCCTAAAGGCCATGTGGAGGCGGGGGAAAACGAGTACCAGACCGCTATCCGTGAAACTAAGGAGGAAACAGGAATAGATGTGAAAATTGAAAACGGCTTCCGTATGGAGTCCGTATATCTTATCGGTAAGCGTAAGAATACCGAAAAGAGGGTAGTATACTTCGCAGCCCTGACAACAAGGGCATATGTGGAGCCACAGCCCAAGGAGATTTCCGCATTTCATTGGTTCTTCGAGGATGAATTTCCTGAGGACTGTTCCTTTGAAAACGATAGGGTCATCTTCAAGGAGGCACTTAAATTTATTAAGGAACGCTTTGGAGAGGCTACCGAAAAAAGAATATAAAAAAATAAAGAGACTGTCACAGCAGTCTCTTTTATTATTGATTTTCAGCCTCTTTATTTTTATCCATTTCATTGTTAATAAGACGGATAAAGCGTTCATCCGGCTCAAATATTACGGCATCATAGCCCTGTCCGTTCTGAAAGACGAGAACATATTTATCACCTGTAAATATATTTTTGGTATGCTTATAAAATGAAATACCTTTATATTCTTCCCTAAGCCTTGATTTTGAATTTTTGTCAAGCTTTTCAAGGCGTACAGCATCGGTTAAGGGGAAATAGCATACATACGAGCCACGCTTACCTGTACATTTATCAATATAGAAGTCAAGGGTATTGTTTCTTTCAATTAATATATATGTATAGGTTATAAGCTCATATTTTATAAAGATGGCAAGGCAGGCTGTCAGCATTATTACAGCAGAGCATTGCAGTGCCGTGGTATAAAAGCCCCCCACTTTAATCACCATACCGAGTATAGCAAGCAGAAAAAGAGCACAGTATACAGCTCTTATTTTCTTGTCCGTGCGTGGTGGTGTATATTTCATAGTATCCTCCTAAAAAACAGGAATCCGACATCAGTCGGATTCCAAAAGATCGTTTATAATCTTATGCCTCTACCTTTACGATTTCCTTGTTAGCGTAGTGGCCGCACTTGGAGCAAACACGGTGAGTAAGATTGTATTCGCCACAGTTGGAGCACTTTACCATTGTGGGAGCTGTCATCTTGCTATTGTTTGATCTTCTAAGATTTGTACGAGAATGAGACTGCTTTCTCTTCGGAACTGCCATCGATTTATCCTCCTTAAACGAAACTAATATCTTATCCTAATTATTATACTACAAAATTTAATCATTTTCAAGTAGTTTTTGTAAAATTGCAAGTCTTGGATCAATTTCTTTTTTCTTCGGGCAATCACAAGGACCAAAATTGAGGTCTTTACCACATTTTGGACAAAGTCCTGCGCATTCCTCTTCACACAGGAACCTTGATGGAAATTCAAGCAACAGCTCCTCAACAAGTTCACGGTCGATGTCCAATTTACCGTTTTTCATAATGACATAAGCGTCATTGTCCTCATCCTGAAGCGTACCTGAATTAGCAACAGTGCGATTGAATTTAAGGATAAATTTGCCGGATATATCCTTAAGACATCTTGCGCAATGCGTAGTGTAACAAAGCTCAGCAGTAAGCTCCAGGGTCATATAGCCTGCATTATTTACAACCGTGCCCTTTACATGTGCAGTAGACGCAAAAGAAACATCATCCGGTGGGATAAGCACATTTTCATCCCCATCATTGCCAAGATCGTATTCAAAATCAAGAGAATTTACCTTGCCGCTAATAAGGGAAGTTAAGTCAAGTACCATATCACACCTCCACTATGCTATTTCACAGATACATATTATATATAAAAATAATCTTTTTGTCAAGTATTTTTTCAAAAAAACTTGAATAGAGGAAATTTATGTGATACAATGATAGAAAATTGCAAAAAGGAGTAAAAAAATTGGACAAGCTTTCCAAAGTTATTAAGTATATTTTTGTAATTGCACTGATAGCTTTTCTGGCTATGCTGTTTTTAAGGATTTGTCAGTCTGACCATAAGGCTCTTGAAGATATAAAGATAACAGACAATTTTATTAAAGCATACGAAAAGGACAGCGATATCCGTACTCACGCCGTAAATGACGGATTTTCGGAAAACGGTGCCGTATTTGCATATTCTCTTGTATATATGGAGGATGCGGGGTATCTTCAGGTTACCGTGAGATATAATATAAGACATATGGATGAGGTGAAGGAATCCTATCCGGATTTCTCCGAGGAAAACATAAAATATGTTCTTAAGGACAGTAAGGGAAAGGTCTATGAGCCCAAAATCATAGATGAGGAAAGAAAATACAACTATCAGTATTACAAGCTTGAATTTACTGATATAGACACCTTTGATTCCGACCTCAGGATTTATATGGTACTCGGTGACATAGAAGAGAATGTAAGTGCAAAAAACATTCTTGTTATTCACCGTCACGATGATACATCAATACCTTATGAGCTTTCAAGCAGTGAAAAAAAGCTTTTGGGAAAATAAGCTGATAAAAAATATCCGTGGTAAAACTTTACTGCGGATATTTTTTGCCTTAATTATTTACAATTAAGTATATATGTGATAAAATATTTAAGAAAATATAAAAGGAGGCATCGCCGTGTTACAGAATAAATTTAATCTTAAAAGTGCATATAAGCCCACAGGCGACCAGCCTCAGGCAATTTCAAAGCTGACAGAGGGAATCCTTAGGGGTGAGAAAATGCAGACGCTTCTCGGTGTTACAGGCTCAGGTAAGACATTTACAATGGCAAATGTTATTGCAAATGTAAATAAGCCAACCTTGATTTTGGAGCCCAACAAGACCCTTGCTGCCCAGGTGTGCTCGGAAATGAGGGAGCTTTTTCCCGATAATGCAGTAGAATATTTTGTGTCCTATTATGATTACTATCAGCCCGAGGCATATATTCCGGGCAAGGATATTTATATCGAAAAGGACGCTATGATAAATGATGAGATAGATAAGCTCCGTCACAGTGCAACAAGCTCATTATTTGAACGGAATGATGTTATAATAGTTGCCAGCGTATCCTGTATATATTCCTTGGGTGACCCGGAGGAATACCAGAGTATGCTTATTGATATAAGACAGGGTATGACTATGGACAGAGACACTCTTGTCCGCCGTCTTGTAGCTCTGAATTATGAAAGAAACGATATTAATTTTGTCCGTAATAAATTCAGAATACGGGGGGATGTGGTTGAGATTTTCCCTGCATCCTCGTCGGATAAGGCTATCCGTGTGGAATTTTTCGACGATGAGATAGACCGTGTCACTGAGATAAATACCTTGACAGGGGAAATTATCCGTTCCCTTAAATACTGTGCTGTTTTCCCGGCTAATCACTATGTTGTATCTGACGAAAAAAGAGAAAAGGCTCTGTCCCAAATTTATGATGAGATGGTGGACAGAGTGGCTTATTTCAAGTCACAGAATAAGCTTTTGGAGGCACAGAGAATAGAGGAAAGAACAAAGTATGATATAGAAATGCTCCGTGAGATAGGCTTTTGCTCGGGAGTTGAAAACTACTCAAGAGTTTTGTCAGGCAGAGAGCCCGGCTCAACTCCATATACACTACTTGACTACTTCCCTAAGGATTTTGTGATTTTCATAGATGAGAGCCATGTTACAGTACCGCAGGTAAGGGGAATGAGTGGTGGAGATTTGGCAAGAAAGACCAACCTTATTGAATACGGCTTCCGTTTGCCCTCTGCCTATGACAACAGACCTCTCAATTTCAAGGAATTCTGGGACAAGCTTAATCAGGTTGTATTCGTTTCGGCTACTCCGGCAGAATATGAAAAGCAGCATTCTACCTCTGTGGCAGAGCAGCTTATCAGACCTACAGGACTTATAGACCCCTTGGTTGAGGTACGCCCAATATCTACTCAGATTGATGATGTAATGGGAGAAATACGACTTCGTGCAGAGGTGGGGGAAAGGGTGCTTGTTACTACCCTTACCACCAAAATGGCAGAGGACCTGACGGATTTTCTGTCCTCCAACGGTATAAAGGTCAAATATATTCATCATAATGTTGATACTATTGAAAGAATGGAAATTATCCGTTCTCTCCGTCTGGGAGAATTTGATGTACTGGTGGGAATTAATCTTCTTCGTGAGGGATTGGATATTCCCGAGGTGTCCTTAGTTGCAATTCTGGACGCAGATAAGGAAGGACTTTTCCGTTCCGAAACAGCTCTTATACAGACCATAGGAAGAGCTGCCCGTAATGCCAACGGTAAGGTAATTATGTACGCTGATGAAATTACAAGGTCTATGAGCAATGCCATAGGAGAAACAGAAAGACGCCGTAAGATACAGTCGGAGTACAACGAGGCAAACGGTATAATTCCAAGGACTGTCATAAAGGGTGTTCACGATGTTATAGACTTAGGTAAGCGTAGCGAGGAAAAGGAAAAACGGCGTAAGCTTACCAAGGAGGATAAGGAAAAGCTTATTGAGCAGTATACGGCAGAAATGCGTGAGGCGTCCCGTAAGCTTGAATTTGAAAAGGCTGCTTTCTTAAGAGATAAAATCAAGGAGCTTAAAGCTACTAAGCAGGTGAAAAAATGATAGATAAGATAGAAATAAAGGGTGCAAGGGTGCATAACCTGAAAAATATAGACCTGACTATTCCAAGGGACAAGCTTGTTGTGCTCACAGGTCTTTCCGGCTCGGGTAAATCATCTCTTGCCTTTGATACCATATATGCTGAGGGACACAGAAGGTTTGTGGAGTCACTCTCATCCTATGCAAGGATGTTTCTCGGTCAGCTTGATAAACCGGATGTGGACTCTATCGAGGGTCTTTCTCCCGCTATATCCATAGACCAGAAGACAACATCTAAAAATCCGAGGTCCACAGTTGGAACAGTAACTGAAATATACGATTACCTGAGGCTTTTGTATGCCCGTCTCGGCGTTGTTCACTGTCCTGAGTGCGGTAAGGAAATAAGGCAGCAGACCGTAGACCAGATAATAGACAAGATACTTGAGCTTCCGGACGGGGAACGCTTTATGGTGCTTTCCCCCGTTGTAAGAGGAAAAAAGGGCAGACACGAAAAGGTAATTACCGATGCGAGAAAAAACGGATATACAAGGCTCCGTATCGACGGAACAGTATATGATGTAAATGAGGATATAGAATTAGAGCTTACAAAAAAGCATAGCATCGATATTGTGGTGGACAGACTTGTTATTAAGGACGGTATCCGTTCAAGGCTTGCCGACTCTGTGGAAAATGCTCTTAAGGCGTCCGACGGCAGGCTTACGGTTGTCACCGTTCCGAGAGACGGAGAGGGAGTTGAATACAGCTTTTCCACTAACTATGCCTGTGAGGAGCATAATATCAGCTTTGGAGAGATAGAGCCCCGTTCCTTTTCCTTTAATAACCCCTTCGGTGCCTGTGAGCACTGTCTGGGCATAGGAGAAATGAGAAACATCTCTCCCGAAAAGATAATACCCGATAAGGACCTTGCCTTAAATCAGGGTGCAATAGCCGTAAACGGCTTTAAGAGTATAGATGAGGAGAGCTGGAACGGGCCTCTTATCACTGCAGTAGGTGAGAGAATGGGCTTTAGCCTTGATACACCAATCAAGGATTACACCAAGGAGCAGCTGCACGCCCTGTTATACGGTACAGGTGACGAGTATTATACAATTGACAGATATTTTGCCAAGCAGCATAAAAGACAGACTGTAAAATTCGAGGGAATTATAGGCATAATTAAATCAAGAATGCAGATGATGGGCGAGGAGTATTACGAGCAGTTTATTGAGGAGACACCTTGTCCTGTCTGCCACGGTCAGAGACTCAATAAGTTTTCGCTATCGGTTACGGTCGGTGGCAAGAATATTGATGAGTTTTGCCGTATGTCCGTAAGCAATAGCCTGGATTTTATAAACAGCCTTGAATTTACTCCCTCCGAGGAGCAGATTGCAAAGGACATTCTGAAGGAAATCCGTGCCCGTCTCGGCTTTATGAAAAGCGTGGGTCTTGAATATCTTACCTTAGCAAGAAGGGCATCGACCCTGTCGGGAGGAGAGGCACAGAGGATACGCCTTGCCACACAGATAGGCTCATCCCTTGTGGGCGTGCTTTATATTCTTGATGAGCCCAGTATAGGTCTGCATCAGAGAGATAACAGCAAGCTGATAAAAACTCTTTGTAACCTTCGAGATGTTGGTAACAGCGTTATTGTTGTAGAGCACGATGAGGAGACTATGCTGTCCTCCGATTATATAGTTGATATAGGTCCCGGTGCGGGAGTACACGGTGGAGAGATAGTTGCTTCGGGTACGCCTGAGGAAATAATGAATAATGAGGCATCAATTACGGGTGCCTACCTTTCCGGCAGAAAGGAAATAAAAATTCCCAAATCAAGACGCACCGGTAACGGTAATTTTATCAAAATTTTCGGAGCTAAGGAAAACAACCTTAAAAATATAAATGTTGATATTCCTCTTGGCTGCTTTGTAGCTGTTACAGGCGTGTCCGGGTCGGGAAAATCCTCACTCGTTAATAAAATTTTGTTACAAACTCTGGCTAAAAAGCTTAACCGTGCCATTACCTATCCGGGTAAATGCGACAGAATAGAGGGATATGAGGCACTTGATAAGGTAATAGCCATAGACCAGTCCCCCATCGGACGCACCCCCAGGTCAAATCCGGCCACATATACGGGTCTTTTTAATGAAATAAGGGATTTATTTGCAAAAACTCCCGATGCAAAGATGCGTTCCTACGGTCCCGGCAGATTCTCCTTTAATGTAAAGGGAGGAAGATGCGAGGCATGTGAGGGCGACGGCGTTAAAAAGATAGAAATGCATTTCTTACCCGATGTGTATGTAAAGTGCGATGTGTGTAAGGGAAAACGCTATAACAAGGATACTCTTGAGGTTAAATTCAAGGGAAAGAATATTTTTGATGTTCTTGATATGACTGCAGAGGAGGGGGCAGTATTCTTCAGCGAGATTCCCTCTATTTCAAGAAAGCTCCAAACCATATGCGATGTAGGTCTTGGATATGTTAAAATAGGTCAGTCCTCAACTACTCTGTCAGGAGGCGAGGCACAGAGAGTAAAGCTGGCAACAGAGCTGTCAAAGCGTTCTACCGGAAGAACTATGTATATCCTTGACGAGCCTACCACAGGCTTACATTCTGAGGATGTTAACAAGCTTATCGGTGTTCTTCAACGGCTCGTGGATGCAGGTAACAGCGTTCTTGTTATAGAGCATAATCTGGATGTTATAAAGACTGCAGACTATATCATCGACTTAGGTCCCGAGGGTGGAGATAACGGTGGTGAGATAGTTGCAACAGGCACCCCCGAGGAGGTTGCACAGCACCCCACTTCCTATACGGGAATATATGTTAAAAAAGCACTTAATCACTATAAAGATTAAAAAACGGTGAGCCGGCGTTGTGCCATTGGAGGCAACGCAAGCTCACCGTTTTTCTGTTTCTGTTATTTATTTAACTGTAACCTTAGCTTCAAGGTTGGGTACAACATTTATATATGCAATACCGTTTTTCGATTCATAATCTGCAGTAATTCCATTCTGGCACACAGTCACACCGTTTATTGCACTTACTTCAAGAGTCAATGGGTATGTAAATATCTTCTTATCGAGGTCATTTTTGAGAATTATCTCGGACTCTGTGGCTGAAATTTCATTTATCACAAGCTCGGAGTCCTGATATTCCTTAATGTACTTTACAGCCTCGTTAAAGGAAGGAACCCAGATTTCTCCCGCCTTAACAAGAGAAGCAAGGTAGTCACACTGGAGGATAAAGGAGGATACGGACTGTGCGTGGAAGGTATCCTGCTCCTTGTCGCTTATCCAGTGGTTAATCTGTACTCCCCATACATTTTTCTCAAGGAGAGTGTCGATATATTCCTTGTAATACGCAAGGTCCTTGTATTTGAAGTTAGGTACAAATGCGTGGGCATATATAAGGTCAACGGTATCAACATCGTTGTAGGGTGGCTCCTCACAGTTGCTTCTGTTACCGTAATAGCACTCCTTAAGCACCTGACAGCCGTCCAAGGTATTTGTTCCACCGGGATTCACAAAGGAGATAACCTCCATACCATCAAAAATTCTTTCAAGAGCCTCCTTGGAGTCGTGGGCATCCTTTCTTCTTCTTTCTATGTCTATATCAGCATTGTATGCAAAGGCGTGATCCATAGAGTGGGATGCAAGGTCGAACCAACCGTCCTTGAATGCTTTTTTCCAGAATTCAATTAGCTCCTCGTTAAGGAAATTTACTGTATGAGCACTTGTTGCAATAAGCTTAACACCGTGCTTCTTTTCCGTGTCCTCAAAAATACTGATTACCTTTTCTGTGGAGGGCTTATAGCATCCGTCGTCAAATACAAAGGAGAATGCTCCCTTGGCACCGTTCTTGAATTTTGATTTCTTAATTTCCATAGGTATTACCTCGCTTTCTGCCTTAATTTTACCATTTGAAAAGCCAAAAGTCAATTATATATATAAATTAATTAAAAATAAGTGTTGACAAACGAATAAAAAAGTAGTATTATTCTACATTGGAAAATGAGAAGGAGGAAAAATATGAAATACTGTATACGCTTTATACGGTCACATGCCGTATTCCTTATTGCCACCATGTGTGCCATTGTCACATCGATTATAGTTCCTCCCGATGAAAAGTATCTTGGGTATATAGATTTTAAGACTCTCGCTTGTCTGCTTGCTACCCTCTGTGTTGTATGTGCACTTAAGAATATTAAATTCTTTACCATCCTTGCAAGAAAGATAATACATTCAACACCAAATTTCAGAGTGTGTGTTCTTGCCCTTTTGTACATAACCTTCATAGGCTCCCTGTTTATAGCTAACGATATGGCACTTATCACCTTTCTCCCTCTCGGCTGGTATGTGCTCCATGATACGGGAAATGAGAAATATACCCCCCGGCTGTTCGTTTTACAGAATATAGCAGCCAATCTCGGAGGTATGCTTACTCCCTTCGGCAACCCTCAGAACCTTTACCTGTATACCAAGTTTAATATCCCCACTATGGAATTTATGGGTATAATGCTTTGGCCCTTCCTTTTATCTGTTACCATGATTACCCTTTCGGTTTTCTTTTTTCCTGCCGATAAAATGGAGCTTAAGAAAACGGAATACTTTGTATTCAAGCCAAAGAGAAGTGCGATATATCTTGTACTGTTCACCCTCTCAATCCTTATGGTGTTTTCAGTGGTGCCCTATTATATTGCTCTTGCTATTATTGTGGTTGCTATCCTTATAATGGACAGATACGCCCTTTTGAGAGTTGATTATTTCCTTATTCTCACCTTTTTTATGTTCTTCATCTTTGCCGGAAATATGTCGAGGATTGAGGTAATAAGAGAATTGCTCTCGGGACTTTTGGAAAAGAACACTCTTGTTTTCTCGGCACTGTCCTGTCAGGTAATATCTAATGTACCGTCTGCAATTTTGCTTTCCCAGTTTACAGATAACTATAAGGAGCTGCTCCTTGGTGTAAACATAGGAGGAACGGGAACCATTATAGCATCCTTGGCAAGCCTTATTACATTTTCGGAGTATTGCAGATGCACAGAGGGTGGCAAGAAGAGGTATTTTGCTGTTTTCACCCTTCTTAATGCTGTTTTTCTCGGTGTATTGCTGATTTTTTGCAGTATTTTGTAAAAAATATAAAAAAGCACTTTAATTTTACCGTAAGTCGTGTTATAATATTATGCGCAAAAAATATTATTGATTTTTACTATATATAGAGGTTATAAAAAATGATTAGAGAAGATTTAAGAAATGTTGCAATTATCGCCCATGTTGACCACGGCAAGACAACTCTTGTTGACGGTATGCTTCAGCAGGGTGGTGCTTACCATGAAAATCAGGCTACAACAGAGAGAGTAATGGACTCAAACGACCTTGAAAAGGAAAGAGGAATTACCATTCTCGCTAAAAATACTGCCATTCGTTACGGAGATAAGAAGATAAATGTTATTGACACCCCCGGTCACGCTGACTTCGGTGGCGAGGTAGAACGCATACTTAAGATGGTAAACGGAGTTATTCTTCTTGTTGACGCAGCTGAGGGACCTATGCCCCAGACAAGATTCGTTCTTCAGAAGGCTATGGAGCTCAATCACAGAATTATCGTAGTTGTAAATAAGATTGACCGTCCCGATGCAAGAATAACAGAGGTTATTGACGAGGTGCTTGAGCTTCTTATTGACTTGAATGCAACTGATGAGCAGTTGGACTCTCCTATGCTTTTCTGTTCAGGCAGAGCAGGTACAGCATCCCTTTCTCCCGATGTTGAGGGTACGGACCTTATTCCACTTCTTGATACAATTGTTAATTATATTCCTGCTCCCGAGGGAGAGGATGATGACGGACTTCAGCTTCTTGTTTCCTCCGTTGATTACAGTGACTATGTGGGAAAAATCGGAATAGGAAGAATAGAGAGGGGTACACTTAAGGTAAACCAGGAGGTTTCTGTTTGCAATTATCACTCCGATGAAAAGCCTCGCCGTGCAAAGATAGTTTCTATCTATCAGTTTGAGGGACTGTCCCGTACATCTGTACAGACTGCGACAGTTGGTGATATTGTATGCTTTTCGGGTGTTGAGCAGATTTCAATAGGAGATACTCTTTGCTCCACAGACATGGTTGAGCCCCTTGAATTTGTTAAGGTATCCGAGCCTACTATGGAAATGACCTTCTCTGTTAATGACAGCCCCTTTGCGGGACAGGAGGGTAAATTTGTTACAACCCGTCAGATAAGAGACCGTCTCTATAAGGAGACCCTTAAGGATGTATCTTTAAGAGTACAGGACGGCGATACAACAGATTCCTTCAAGGTGGCAGGAAGAGGTGAAATGCACCTTGCTATCCTTATCGAAAATATGAGGAGAGAGGGCTATGAGCTCTGCTGCTCCACACCTCATGTTCTTTACAAAACCATTGACGGTATCCTTCATGAGCCTATGGAAAGAACATCTATTGATGTGCCCGATGATGCTGTTGGCTCCGTAGTGCAGAAGCTCGGTGCCCGTAAGGGAGAGCTTCTTGAAATGGGTAAGGTGGGCTCAAGAACAAGAATCGAGTATCTTATTCCCTCAAGATGTCTTTTCGGCTACAGAAGTGAATTTATGACAGATACAAAGGGAGAGGGCGTAATCAATACAATCTTCGACGGCTATCAGCCCTTTAAGGGAGAGGTTGTAACAAGATATACAGGCTCACTCATTGCATCCGAGACAGGGGAGGCTACCTCCTACGGTCTTTACAACACTCAGGACAGGGGAGCTATGTTTATTGGCGTACAGACTCCTGTATATGAGGGAATGATAGTTGGAGAGTGTCCTAAGATGGAGGACATTGTTGTAAATGTATGTAAGAAGAAGCATCTTACAGCAGTGCGTTCAAAGGGTGCGGATGAGGCACTTATCCTTACTCCTCCGAGGATTCTTTCTCTCGAGCAGGCTATTGAGTATATCGCAGAGGATGAGCTTATCGAGGTAACTCCCAAGTCCATCCGTCTCCGTAAGAAGATACTTGATACGGCTACGAGATTAAAGACCCAGGCAAAATTAAAATAAATAACACAAATGGCTGTTTCTTATATTAAACAGCCTTTTTGTTAAAGGGAGAAAATATGTTTTCTGAAAAGATACTTAAAATTGCTAAGGAGGCTGAAACAGCCCTTAAGCCCATTTTTGAAAAAATAGATAAAATTTCCTTTGATAATACAGCAAGGGTTCTTTGTGCATTCAGAGAGAACAGAGTAGCCGAATCAATGTTCGCAGGTACAACAGGCTACGGATATGATGATGTGGGAAGAGATACTCTTGACAAAATTTATGCAGAGGTTATGGGGGCAGAGAGTGGATTTGTACGCCATTCCATTGCAAACGGCACACAGGCACTTACAATAGGTCTGTTCGGACTTTTGCGTCCCGGAGATGTTATGCTTTCCGTTACTAACCGACCCTATGATACCCTTTGTGAGGTTGTGGGGATAGAGGGACAGGCAGGAAACGGCTCACTTAAGGATTTTGGCGTTCAGTATGAGCAGGTGGATTTCAAAAACAAAACGGAAATAGATTTTGACGGAATCGAAGCAAAGCTTAATGAATTCGGCAAAAGAGTAAAGGTAGTATTTATTCAGCGTTCTAAGGGATATCTTGACCGTCCTACCCTTACCGTTGACCAAATAGGAGAAATAGCAAAATTTGTTCATAGCCGTTCAGAAGCGTATGTTGTGGTTGATAACTGCTACGGCGAGTTTACAGAGGACAAGGAGCCCTGTGCCGTTGGTGCAGATATGGCAATAGGCTCTCTTATAAAGAATCCGGGTGGAGGAATTGCCGAGAGTGGTGGATACATAGTAGGAACAGAAAGAGCAGTAGAGCTTGCATCCTACCGTCTTACATCCGTTGGCACAGGCACAGAGGTTGGAGCATCCCTGGGTCAGAACAGAAATATGTTCAAGGGATTCTTTATGGCTCCGCATATAGTTGCTCAGGCACAAAAAACAGCCCACTTTGCCGCTTATATGCTTGAAAAATTAGGCTTTGATGTAAGCCCCAAATACGATGAAATGCGTTCCGATATAATCCAGACAGTAAAATTCGGATATCCCGACGGACTTGTAAAATTCTGTCAGGGTATACAGAGTGCAAGTCCTGTTGATTCCTATGTTGTTCCCGTTCCGTGGGCTATGCCGGGATATAACGATGAGGTTATAATGGCGGCAGGAGCCTTTACACAGGGCTCATCTATTGAGATTTCTGCCGACGGACCACTCCGTGAGCCTTATATTGCTTTCTTCCAGGGCTCCCTTACCTATGAGAGTGGTAAGATTGCAATAATGACAGCGGCAGAAAAGCTGCTTGATAAATCCGATGCTCAATATTAAAATAATCGCCACAGGCGAATTTAAGGAAAATTATCTTAAGGAGGCTGCATCAGAGTACAAAAAACGCCTTGGTGCATGGTGCAGGGTTGAGGAGTATATATTCCGTGAGGAAAAGCTACCCGAAAATCCGTCGCAAAGCCAGATAGCCGATGCCCTTAAGACAGAGGAAAAAATAATCCTCTCGAAGATTCCGAATAAAGCGTATGTAATAGCAATGTGCGTAGAGGGTAAGCAGCTCTCCTCCGAGGAGCTGTCAGACAGAATAGAGCAGGCTCAGCTTTCGGGCAAAAGCGAGATAGTCTTTATTATCGGCTCCTCCTACGGTCTTTCCGACGGTGTTAAGCAAAGGGCAGATTTTCGTTTGTCCGTATCTAAGCTTACATTTCCTCACAGGCTGTTAAGAGTTATGCTTTATGAGGCAATTTACCGTTCTGTATCTATACTGAACGGCTCTAAATATCATAAATAGGAGGTACAGATATGCATAAAACAGGTGTTGCCGTAATCGGTGCAGGTCATGCCGGAGTAGAGGCTGCCCTTGCCTGTGCAAGAATGGGCATCGATACAATTCTTTTCACAATGTCCCTGGACGCTATTGCAAATATGCCATGTAATCCGTCAATCGGTGGCACAGCAAAGGGACATCTGGTATATGAGATAGACGCCCTCGGTGGACAAATGGGTATTTGTGCCGATATGGTTACCCTCCAGGCAAGGACACTTAATCTCGGTAAGGGTGCAGCAGTGTATTCAAAAAGAATACAGGCAGACAGAATGAAATACCGTTCTATTGTAAAAGGAGTGCTGGAGAGTACACCGAATCTTCGTATCGTACAGGCTGAAATAACAGATATAGAAGCAGTAGAGGAAAACGGTATAAAGAGAATAAGCAAGGTTAAAACCAGATTGGGCGAGGAGTATGAGGTGCAGGCTGCAATAATCTGTACCGGCACTTATCTTAACGGTGTTGTGCATACAGGCTCCGTGTGTTATCCGTCGGGTCCGGATGCCTTGAACAGTGCTCTTTTTTTAACAGATGCCCTTAAGCGAGAGGGAATATCAATGATGCGTTTCAAAACAGGCACCCCCTCCCGTATTCATGCAGATACAATAGACTACTCTAAGCTGGAGCTTCAGGAGGGAGATAAGGAGTCCTTCCCCTTCTCGTGGAAAACAAATGAGGAGGAATATGCAAAAATTGAGCAAATTCCTTGCTATATAGTCTACACAAACGCTAAGACTCATGATATAATAAAAGAGAACATAAAGCGTAGTGCCCTGTATTCGGGTAATATCCACGGTACAGGTCCACGCTACTGCCCCTCTATTGAGGATAAAATAGTTCGCTTTGCCGATAAGGAAAGGCATCAGCTTTTTGTTGAGCCTATGGGCACAGACACAAAGGAAATATACCTCCAGGGCTTTTCCACCTCTATGCCCATAGATGTACAGGAAAAAATGGTACATTCCCTTGAGGGCTTTGAGAACGCACAGATGATGCGTTATGCATATGCCATAGAGTACGATTGTACAGACCCCGAGGAGCTTTTACCCACTCTTGAATACAAGAGGATATCGGGTCTTTACGGAGCAGGACAGTTTAACGGCACATCCGGATATGAGGAGGCTGCGGCACAGGGACTTATAGCAGGTATAAACGCTTCCCTTAAAATCAAGGGAGAGGAGCCTCTTGTACTCCCCAGGTCCTCATCATATATAGGCACTCTTATTGACGATCTTGTTACAAAGGGTACAAACGAGCCGTACAGAATGATGACATCCCGTTCCGAATACAGGCTTTTGCTCCGTCAGGATAATGCAGATATGCGACTTACTCCCTACGGACGCAGGGTAGGACTTGTATCCGATGAGCAATGGGCATACTTCACTGCTCGGAAGGAGGCAATAGACGGGGAAATAGAAAGAATGAAAAAGACGGTTATCCGTCCGAGTGAGGAGCTGAGCTCCGTGCTTTTGGAAAACGGAACTACACCTATTTCCGTACCGACACAGCTTTCCGAGCTTATAAAAAGACCTCAGCTTGACCTTGAGAAGCTGGAAAAATTCGACACTCTACGCCCCGTTTTGAAAAAATCCGTTGCATTTGCAGCCCAGACAGAGATTAAATATGACGGCTATGTAAAGAAGCAGCTTGCCGAGGTTAAGAGGAATGAAAGGACAGAGCAGAGAATAATACCCGAAGCCATTGATTACACAAAAATCAAGGGTATAAGGATAGAAGCTATGCAGAAGCTTGAAAAAATACGCCCTATGACCATAGGTCAGGCATCAAGAATAAGCGGAGTAAGCCCCGCTGATATTTCAGTACTGTTAATATATCTTTCAGAAAAAGGAGAATAAATTATGAGCATTGTAAATGTTAAGGACTATGGCATTCTTGGCGATGATGCCACACTTGAAACTAAGGCTATCCAGAAGGTAATAAACGAGGCTGAGGATGGCGATACTCTTGTATTCCCCAAGGGCTATTATATTACAGGAACCCTTGCCCTCCGTTCAAACATTACCATCCGTCTTGAAAAGGGTGCTGAGCTTGTAGGCTCAAGAAATATGGACCACTATTATCACTGTGGCTTCTATCACAATGAGATGAAGGAGACAATTTCCCTTATATATGCTCTCGACTGTGAGAATATCACCTTTGAGGGCGAGGGCAAAATCCAACTGAGTGGTGATGCATTTGTCGATTTCGATACATATCTTCCCAAGGAGCTTGAGGGCATGGAGATGACAAAGGAATATAGCGAGCAGATGGTTATTGCCGTTGTTAAGCGTCCTACACAGCCCATATTCTTCAATAACTGTAAGAACATTAAGATTACAGGTATTAAGGTTTTCAACTCACCCTGCTGGACAATGGTATTTTCCAACTGCGAGAATATTGAAATTTCCGATATCTATGTGGATAACCACAACAGAATCCCCAATAATGACGGTGTTCATTTCTCAGCTTCAAGAAATATAGTAGTTAAAAACTCCACCTTCCTTTGTGGAGACGACTGCTTTGCCGCAACATGTATCACAAACTGGGACGGCATTTGTGAGAATGTGGAGATTTCCGACTGCCTTATGTCCTCCCGTTCTGCTGCAATCCGTTTTGGACATCTTGAGAGCAAGGTTAGAAATATAGTGGTTAAAAATATAAAAATCATCCACTCCAACCGAGCTTTAGCAGTTTTCTGCGGTGATAACGGATATGTAAGAAATGCAAAATTTGAGAATATTGAGGCAGATACAAAGATTTACGCAGGCTACTGGTGGGGTAAGGGAGAGCCCATTGTTGTTTGCGGTGCAGATGTTAACGGTGAAATTTCCGATGTTGAGTTTAAGGATTGCAAATTCGTTCACGAAAATCCTGCACTCTTTGTAGGAAATAAGGGTAATGTTAAAAATGTTACTCTTACAAACTGTGTGTTTAAGCAGGAGGACGGCTCCACAACCGATTATTATAAGAATAAAATGGACCTTCAGCCAAACATCCCCGATCTTATCCCCACTGTATTTGATAAGAATGAAAGTGTATATGTTAAGGAAGTAGACGGCTTCAAGTTTCAGTAAAACACACTGATTTTTACATAAAAAACATAAACGGTAGCGATTTTTCGCTACCGTTTTGCAATTTTTATGCCAAAAAGCCTTGCTTTTCAGTATGGTTTACAGTGTATTTGTTACAGTGCCCCTTATTTCTTTTCACAGATGAAAAAGTACGGGGAGGTGGGAGAGTTTACTATTTGAAATTTTGATACACTCATTTCATGTCGGTCTATTGTCTCAAGGTATTCAAGGAGCAGCTTGCCTTCAATCTCTCCCTCGGCATGACCGGGATACACGGCAATTAAAAGTATTCCGTCGCTATCCAGCATATCAAGAGCATCCTTAACAGCCGGCAGAGTGGTTTCTCGCTTTGTGGTAAGGGCTTTGTTATTGCTGCCGGGAAGATATCCGAGATTGAACATTCCTGCTTTTATTTTTCGGTCAATATATTTTTTCAGGTTGTGGTGTGAGTCATGGATAAGGGTGTAGTTTTCATAGCTACCCTCTGTCTCAAGCCTCTTTCTTGTACTTGCAAGAGCCCCTTCCTGAATGTCAAAAGCATACACATGGCCATTGCTCTTTACTGTGTTTGATAAAAAAAGCGTATCGTGACCGTTACCCATGGTAAAGTCAGCACATACATCTCCCTCCTTCAGGTGGGAGAGAATAAAGGATTTTTGTAAGGTAAGTAAATCTGTCATAATTTCACTCCTGTTTTTACTCTTACACAATTATACAACTATTGCAATACCGTGTCAAGTAAATTAATAGCTTAAAATTGTAGTTATTTCTTGACAAAGCAGTGTCTGAGTGCTAAAATATATCTGTTATAATTTTAGTTTATATTATTTTATCTTTTTGAAAGGATATTTCAGCTATGAAATGGACATCACTTAACGATTTAAGAGAATCTTATCTCTCATTCTTTGAATCAAAGGGACACCTTCGTTTACCCAGCTTTTCCCTTGTACCCAATAACGATAAATCCCTGCTTCTTATAAATTCAGGTATGGCACCTATGAAGAAGTTTTTTACAGGCGAGGTCGTTCCTCCCAGAAGCAGAGTTACCACCTGCCAGAAGTGTATCCGTACCCCCGACCTTGAAAGAGTAGGTCATACAGCCCGTCACGGTACATTCTTTGAGATGCTTGGCAACTTCAGCTTCGGTGATTACTTCAAGGTTGAGGCTATTGAGTGGAGCTGGGAATTCCTTACTAAGACTCTTGAAATTCCCGAGAATCTTCTTTGGCCCTCTATATATGAGAATGATGAAGAGGCATACGATATTTGGGTAAACCATATCGGCGTTGACCCTTGCCATGTTGTTCGTATGGGTAAGGCAGATAACTTCTGGGAGCACGGTCAGGGTCCCTGCGGTCCCTGCTCCGAAATCTATTTTGACCGTGGTGAGAAATACGGATGCGGCTCCCCCGACTGTAAGCCCGGATGCGATTGCGACAGATATATGGAGATCTGGAACAATGTATTCTCACAGTTTAATAATGACGGTAGCGGTAATTATACTGAGCTTGCACAGAAGAATATTGATACAGGTATGGGACTGGAGAGACTTGCCTGTGTAATGCAGGGTGTTGACAATATGTTCGAGGTTGATTCCGTACGCAGACTTATTGATAAGGTTTGTGAAATTTCGGGTAAGACCTACGGCAATGACGCAGATAATGATATTTCAATCCGAGTTGTTACTGACCATACAAGAAGTGCTATGTTTATGATAAGCGACGGTGTTATTCCCTCCAATGAGGGCAGGGGCTATGTTCTCCGTAGAATTATCCGTCGTGCGTGCCGTCACGGTAAGCTTCTCGGCATCGACCACCCCTTCCTTACAGATATGTGTGATGTAGCCATAGGCGAGAGCTGTGGTGCATACCACGAGCTTTCCGAGAAGGCAGACTATATTAAGAAGGTTCTTTCTCTCGAGGAGGAGAGATTTGATACAACCATCGACCAGGGTCTTTCCATTCTTGATAACCTTGTAAATAAGGCAAAGGCAGAGGGAAAGGATGTAATTGACGGTGCAGAGGTGTTCAAGCTTTACGACACCTTCGGCTTCCCCATTGACCTTACAAGAGAAATTGCTGAGGAAAACGGACTTAAGATAGATGAGGACGGCTTCAAGACTCTTATGGCAGAGCAGAGACAGAGAGCCCGTGACGCAAGAGCAGATATCAATGGCTGGGATAAGGAATCCAGTGCTATAAATGTTGAAAAGACAGACTTTAAGGGATATACCTCCTATGAGTGTGAGGGCAAGATTCTTGCTATAATTGTAGACGGTGGAGAAAGTGTTGATGCAGTTTCCGAGGGAGAATGCTCCATTGTCCTTGATGCTACTACCTTCTACGGTGAGGGTGGTGGTCAGGTAGGTGATAAGGGTACTCTTGAAAACGAGGGTGCACATATCGATGTCCTTGACACAAAGAAAACAGATGGCGTATACATCCATATGTGTAATGTTGTATCCGGCTCTGTTAAGGTTGGAGATACACTTAAGGCAACAGTAGATGCTACACGCCGTCAGGCAATAGCAAGAAACCACTCTGCCGTACATATGCTCCAGGCAGCTCTTCGTTCCGTGCTCGGCAATCATGTAGAGCAGGCAGGCTCCTATGTGGATGAAAATATCGGCAGATTCGACTTTACACATTTTGCAGCACTTACATCTGATGAGATTGCTAAGATTGAAAATATAGTAAACGCATATATTTTAAGTGGAGACAGAATAGAGACTGTTGAGACCGATGTGGATACAGCCCGTGCAAACGGAGCTATGGCTCTCTTCGGAGAAAAGTACGGTAAGGTTGTCCGTATGGTTAAGATGGGAGATTTCTCTGTTGAGCTTTGTGGAGGAACACATCTTGATAACTCTGCTAAGGCAGGTATGTTCAAGATAATTTCCGAGTCAAGCGTTGCAGCAGGTGTTCGCAGAATTGAAATTACAACAGGCTACGGAGTTCTTAACCTTCTTGCAAACAGGGATGCACTTATCCTTGATACAGCTAAGGAGCTTAAGTGCCAGAATGTAAACGATATTGCAAAGCGTGCAACTGCTGTTTCCGACGAGGTTAAGGCACTTAAAAGAGAAATTGACCAGCTCAACTCCAAGCTTGCAGGCTCCAGAGTAGACGAGCTCATAAATAACGCAAAGATAGTAAACGGAATTTCAGTAATTACTGCAGACCTCGGTGATATGAACATTGATGCTGTTCGTTCCCTCGGAGATAGCATAAAGGATAAAAAGCCCGAGAGTGTGGCTGTATTTGCCATTCATTCAGGCGAAAAGCTTAACTTTATGGCAGTATGCGGTAAGGCTGCTGTCAGCAAGGGTGCTCACGCAGGTAACATCCTCCGTGAGGTAAGTGCAGTAACAGGTGGTAGAGGTGGCGGACGCCCTGACAGTGCAATGAGTGGCGGTAAGGACATCTCCAAAATTGCAGACGCACTTGCACTTGTAGAAACACTTATAAAGTAATTACACAATAAAAAAGATGCGACACAGTGTCGCATCTTTTTTTTCATATAAGCCTTTCTTAAAATAAGGTGCAGACCAATCTGACGGATGAATATGCTACAAATTCTGTAAACTCATCTACTTAGACAAATCCGTTTCTCTAATAACCTTTCTTATGGGAAGCACGAAGGTAGGGGACACAGAAAGCTCGTCTATGCCCATTCTCAAAAACCTTTCTGTAAGGCTTGTATCGGAGGCGAGCTCTCCGCATATACCTACCCATTTTCCGTGGGCGTGGGCACTGTCTACCGTATATTTTATAAGCCGTAAAATTGCCTCGTGGTGTGTATCTGCAAATTTTTCAAGCAATGGATTTTGTCTGTCGCAGGCAAGAGTATACTGAATTAAATCGTTTGTGCCTATACTGAAAAAATCCACAAGGGGAGCAAGAGTGTCGCTTATTATAGCAGAGGCAGGTGTTTCTATCATTATACCTATTTCGATATCGTTTGCGTACCGTATGCTTTCACTGTCAAGCTCTCTCTTTATTTCGTCACATAGGGCAAGGGCACTCCTTACCTCATCCGAGCTTATTATCATAGGGAACATAATACTCAAATTACCGTATATGGATGCTCTGAACAGTGCTCTCAGCTGTGTTTTGAATACATCCGGTCTATCAAGACAAATTCTTATTGCTCTATATCCGAGGGCAGGATTTTCCTCTTTTTTCAGGTCAAAATAATCCACCTGTTTGTCGGCTCCGATATCAAGAGTACGGATAATAACTCTTTTTCCACTCATTGCCTCCAAAACTCTCTTGTATATGGCAAATTGTTCATTCTCACCTGGATATTCCCTGCTTTCAAGATAGATAAACTCACTTCTGAACAGTCCTATTCCGTCGGCATCATTATACAGTACGGAGCCTAAATTATCAACTCCCCCTATATTGGCGTAGAGCTTAATTTTTTTACCGTCAAGAGTAACGGTTTCCTTTCCTCTCAGGGTTTCAAGAAGGTGCTTTTTGTTTTTATCCTCTTCAATAAGTCTGTTTATTTCTGTAAGAGTATTATTATCGGGATTAACAAAAACCTCACCGGTGTATCCGTTAATGGCTATGGTATCCCCATTCTGCACTGAGGTAATAAAATTGCCACCGAGACCGATAACGGCGGGAATATTCATATTTCTTGCAAGAATAGAGGTGTGGGAATTGACAGAGCCGTAGGATGTGGCAAATCCACAGATACTGTTTTTGTCAAGAGTAACTGTTTCGCTGGGGGCAAGGTCGGTGGCACATATAACGATATTTTTGCCCGACTCTCCCGTGTCCCTTTTCCTATCCATAAGGCAGTCTATCAGCCGTAGGGAAATATCCCTCACATCTGAGGCCCGTGCCTGCATATAGGAGTCGTCCATACCCTCAAACATAGAGGAAAAGCTGTCCGATGCTATGCTGACGGCATACTCGGCATTTACTCTCTGTATTTTAATGGTATTTTCAATTGCCTCGCAGTAGTCCTCATCCTCAAGCATCATCTTGTGTATTTCAAATATTTGTGCCCCCGTCTCTCCTACCTCTGTAAGTGCCTTTTTATATATTTCATCAAGCTGCAGGATGGCATTCCTACGGGCTTTATCCACACGCCTGAGCTCATTTTCTATATTTTCAACACTGAAACGGGGGATTATTTCTTCTGTTTTATTAAGCAGAGATATAACACCTATGCTAATAGCGCCATATACTCCCTTTCCCTTAAAGCATAGCATTATATCAAAGATTTTCCTTCATAAAATTTTTAATAGCCTCGGAGGCTTCAGCTTCATCCTCACCGTCTACTGTAATCGTTACGGTATTACCGTAATGGATTCCCATACCCATTATTGCTATTATTTTCGTGGCAAGAGCTCTTTTTTCACCCTTTTCAATGTATATATCGCTTTTATATTCCTTTGCCACCTTGGCAAGCATACCTGCAGGACGGGCATGGATTCCTAATTTATCCTTAATAGTGTAGGAAAAGGTTATCATTTGTTTTCCTCCCTTTTGATTTACTCGTATTTATTATTAACACAAATTCCTATTAAATACAGAGTCGGTCCTATTTTATTTTTTTGGTATTACTGTTTTTTTGTCCTTTACAATATGACCCTCGGGAATTACACCACGCAGAGAGGAAAGGGGATAAACACTTGTTTCCTTACCTATAATAGTTCCGGGATTCAGCACACAGCCACATCCTACTTCAGTACGGTCTCCAAGTATTGCACCAAGTTTTTTTAACCCCGTTTCGTATTTTTTGTTACCTTTTACTGTTACAGGGGATTTATCTGACTTCAGGTTAGAGCATATTACCCCGGCACCTAAGTGGGCAAAATTACCTATTATACTGTCACCCACATAGTTATAATGAGGAACGGCTACATTGTCAAAAAGAATTGAATTTTTTATCTCGGTTGAATTTCCGATAACGCAGGATTTACCGATAATTATATTTCCTCTGAGATAAGCTCCCGGGCGAATTTCCGTATTGTCCCCTATAATAGCAGGTGGGATAATAGTTGCAAGAGGGGAAATATTTACATTTTCTCCTATATAGACACCGGGGGATAGCTCAATATATCCGTTAAGCTCCTTTTCTGTAACCGATTTAATATATTCTCCGATTTTTCCGATTACTTCCCACGGATATTCCACTCCGTCAAAGAGTGGTAAGACAATGGATGGTAAAGCATCAAACAGCTCACATATGCGTATTTTATCTGAATTATTCACACAGGTACCCCTTTTTTCTTATTACTTCTTTTATTTCATCAATGTATTTTTTGCATTCTGATTCATTTTTACATTCGGACATAATTCTTATAACAGGCTCGGTACCGCTTTTTCTCAAAAGAATCCTGCCATTTTTCCCGAGTGCCTTTTCTATTTTGTCCACGCAGGCTTTAACATCAGTGTCATTTATTACATCGTCCTTATTTTGCACATATACGCTTTCGGTTAACTGAGGGTAAAGTGTAATATTTTTCACAAGAGCAGAGAGGTGTGTTTTTTTATCGCACATTTCCTCTGTAACCATAAGGGCAGTTAAAATTCCGTCCCCTGTTGTGGCGTATTTTTTAATAATAATATGTCCCGATTGCTCTCCACCCAATACATATCCATTTCGTTGCATACAGTCAAAAACAAATCTGTCTCCGACTGAGGTAAGCTCGTATTCTATCCCCTCATCGCTTAGTGCATTGGTAAGTCCCTTATTAGACATTACAGTTGCAACAATTTTATTGTGATCAAGAGCATCTCTCTCCTTCAATCTTCTTGCAAGGATATACATAATCATATCCCCATCTATCACCTTTCCCTTTTCGTCAACGGCTATACATCTGTCAGCATCACCGTCAAAGGCAAACCCGATATCCAAATGATTTTTTATGACAAGATCGGAAAGGTGCTCTATATGAGTTGAGCCTACTCCATTGTTAATATTCAAGCCGTCGGGAGAGCAGCCCGTAAGATAAAGCTGAGCCCCCAGAGCATCAAACACTGCCTTGGCAATAGACCAGGATGAGCCGTTTGCACAGTCAAGACCGATTCGAAGGCTTTTATAAGAGTGGGAGGCAATGGAAATCAAATAGCCGATATATCTGTTTCGGCCTGCTGTATAGTCTACAATACTGCCAACTTTTTCCCTTGTGGCAAAGGGGATATCCTCGCCGTCCACACCGGCTCTGCTCATTTCACCGTCAATGTAGGCTTCAATAAGGGATGCAGTATTATCGTCAAGCTTTTCACCGTATCTGTTTAAGATTTTTATACCGTTATCATAGAAGGGATTGTGGGATGCCGTTATCATAACACCACAATCAAATTCATCGCATCTTGTAATGTATGATACGCTTGGTGTTGTGGTTACATGGAGCATATATGCATCAGCTCCCGATGCTGTGATGCCGGCAATAATTGAGTATTCCAGCATATAGCTTGATCTTCTGGTGTCCTTTCCTATCAGAATACGGGCTTTTTTGTTAGCCTTTCCGATTTTGTTATAGTACCAGCCTATAAATCTTCCTACACGGTATGCCTGATAAGAAGTCAGGTCAACATTAGCCTCTCCACGAAATCCGTCTGTTCCGAAATATTTGTTTTTTATTTCGCTGTCTGCTTTGTTAATCTTTACCTCATCCCTTTGAGAGAGGCTTAAATCATTAAGCAACAGCTCGTCAGAGCTTACACCGAAAACGGTGCATAGCAGAGCTATTTTATCAAGCTGTGGCATTGCCTCTCCCAATTCCCATTCCGAAAGCGACTGCCGTGGTACATTGAGCTTTTCTGCCAAAGTCTCCTGAGATATATGGGAGGAAATTCTCAAGTGAGCAATTTTTTCACCAATAGTCATAAATATCTCCTTTTCGGTTTTTATTTAGTATCTGTTATTATAATACTACAATTATAGGAAAAATCTACCAACTTTAATTAGAAAAGTAATCGCAACCTGAAGTGCATAAAAATAAGGCGTATACTGACAGTATACGCCGAAAATAATTATATGATTATGGATTTTACATTTTCGAGAGAATAGGATGAGAGGTCATTATCCTCCACTATTTTTCGTTCTGTGGTGTGATATTTTTTTGCCACCTCCCAAAGTATATCACTGTCCTTCGGAAAGAAAACACGAACACAGGATGCGTCATTTTTGTATTCACTGTCTTTTTTTAAGATTGCACTGTCAAGAATTTCTGTCCTTTCCTTTTTCAGAACCGATATGGACGGATATATCTCCAGCATAATGCAGAATTTATCGTTTTCATATCTGGCATCATTGACTACAGCGTCATAGCCGATCCGTGATATTATATCCTCTCCCTCACATATCATATCTGTTCTGAAGGGAATTTCATATTCCTCACATAAAAACTCTCCGTTTTTGGTTTTTCCTATAACCTGTGCAAGTACCTTGCCCGAAAGTGTTATTTTTCCACCCTTTATCTCTGCCTTATCGGATAATATCTCGCACAGAGTGTCTATAATTTCTTCAATTTCGGGCTCTTTCCTTTTGAACTTGTCATTAACGGAGAAGGAATGGTTTTTTGCAAGCACGAGGGAATATGTGTCAATTTCCTTAAAGGCTGTTTCGGTCTCATGCTTTGTGGAATAGCAGTCCTCTGTTACGAAGCTCTCTTCGTTTCTGTAAAACTCTCCCTCTATTTCACAGTTCAAATCGAAAAACAGGTGGGAGGTATCGCTGCTTTGCTCATTTGAAACAGAGAGACTGACGCACCTTCCCACGCAACGCACCGAGTCTGTGGCAAGAGAGCCCTCAGCTTCTAAATCCTCGTATACGGGGAGGGATTTTGTAAGCAGTATTTCCTTTTCACCGTCGTTACACAGACAACGCACATTTACTGTGCCTCGGACAGCAATATATCCGGAACGGGCCTTGCAATCCGTAATAATCATCTGTGCATCGCACATAAGCGGAGTCATAGATGATTTGCTTCCTATATCGAATTTATCGGACATTCTAATATTTTGCATGGAAACAGGTTTTAAGGAAACAGTATTAAGAGCCTTTGTCCGTCTTTGTATATACATTTCATCTGCTGTGGACTTGGGGCTTATTTGCTCTTCGATTTCGTTTTCTATAAAGGATAGTATCCTGCTTTTCAGTCTTGTTTTGATTGTCAGCTTTCTCGGTGCTGTAACCCTGCAGTTAACATTATCGACACCTGTGTCGATAAAAACCGTCTCCACACTGTCGGGGATAATTGTTTTACCCTCGTAGGCACTTGATAAAGGAATGGACCGTAGCTTTCCCTCGTCATCTGTGTATATTACAGTATAAGTAACTGTCCCGTCAAATTCAAGACTTGTGTTTGTCCCTGAATCGGATATAAATTTTCCTTCGGGTAAAACGGATGCTCTTGTGTGTAATACCCGACGCACCTCGGGGATATAATCAGGTAAGGAAAATTCCTCGCTTATCTCATTTACAAGCTGTATATCGGATGAAAGGGAGGTAATAACAGCTTTTTTCGGCATTTGTGTATTTATGGTTGCTTCATTCATTTACTTTCTCCTTAAAAACTTTTTTCATTATTACCATATGCTGAAAAATGTTTGATTATTACTTGACAAGCTACTTATTTTGGGTTATAATTACAATAGAAAAGCTATGAAGGAAAAATAGCCGCTTCACGCTTACGGAAAGAGATTGGTGCTATCAGCTGAGAGGTGCCATCCGTATTCTGCGGTGTTCCGTTCCTGAGCTGCCCGTGAGAGCTGTGGCCGTTTGACCCCGTTATAGGTCGTGAGAAAAACTTAAGGTGGTACCGTGTAAATTTTGCACCCTTTTTTTGTAAGGGGTGTTTTTTTATTTTTTGGAGGAAAATATGATTGATTTGAAATTTTTAAGAGACAACCCTGAAATTGTAAAGCAGAATATCAGAAATAAATTTCAGGATGCTAAGCTTCCCCTGGTTGATGAGGTTATAGAGCTTGATGAGACCTACCGTAAATTCAAGCAGGAGGCTGACAGCCTGAGAGCAGGCAGAAATAAGCTCTCAAAGCAGATAGGTGCCCTTATGGGTCAGGGAAAGAGAGAAGAGGCAGAGGCTGTTAAAAAGCAGGTTTCCGATAACGCTAAGCGTCTTGCAGAGCTTGAAAAGCTTGAGGAGGAGTACCTCGAAAAGATTAAGCTTATTATGATGAAGATACCTAATATTATCGACCCCTCTGTTCCTATCGGAAGGGATGACAGCGAGAATGTGGAGGTTCAGCGTTACGGTGAGCCTGTGGTTCCCGAGTTTGAAATTCCTTACCACACAGAAATTATGGAAAAATTTGAGGGTATTGACCTTGACAGTGCAAGAAAGGTTGCCGGCAACGGATTTTATTACCTTATGGGAGATATTGCAAGACTCCATTCCGCAATTATTTCCTATGCCCGTGATTTTATGATTGGAAGAGGCTTTACCTACTGCATTCCTCCCTTTATGATAAGAAGTGAGGTTGTAACGGGTGTAATGAGCTTTGCTGAAATGGAAGCTATGATGTATAAGATAGAGGGAGAGGACCTCTTCCTTATCGGTACAAGCGAGCATTCTATGATAGGTAAGTTTATCGATACCATTATTCCCGAGGATAAGCTTCCTCAGACTCTTACCTCATATTCCCCCTGCTTCCGTAAGGAAAAGGGTGCCCACGGCATTGAGGAAAGAGGTGTATACAGAATACACCAGTTTGAAAAGCAGGAAATGATAGTTGTATGTAAGCCTGAGGACAGCCCAATGTGGTTTGATAAGCTCTGGCAGAATACAGTTGATCTTTTCCGTACCATGGATATTCCTGTAAGAACACTTGAGTGCTGCTCGGGAGACCTTGCTGACCTTAAGGTAAAGAGTATAGATGTTGAGGCATGGTCACCCAGACAGAAGAAATATTTTGAGGTTGGTTCCTGCTCAAATCTCGGTGATGCACAGGCACGCAGACTTAAGATAAGAGTAAATGCAAAGGACGGAAAGTATTTTGCACATACTCTTAACAATACCGTTGTTGCACCTCCCAGAATGCTTATTGCATTCCTTGAAAATAATCTTAATGCAGACGGCAGCGTAAACATTCCCGTGGCACTCCAGCCTTATATGGGTGGAATGACAAAGATACTTGTTAAATAATTAAAGGTAATAAGCTATGAAATATTACAATATGAAAATTGCAGGCCTTGACAGAGCCCTTCCACTCTGCAAGGTTACTGACGACCTTTACATAGGTGCTTTCGTTATTTTCGGAGACCCGGAGCTTACAACGGCATGTGCCAAGGAGCTCCTTGCCCGTGCCCCTGAGTTTGATTATATGATTACAGCTGAGGCTAAGGGTATTCCTCTCATTCACGAGATGGCTCGTTTGAACGGCAATCAGAGATACATTCTTGCAAGAAAGGGTCCTAAGCTCTATATGTCAAATATTGTATCGGTTACTGTTCATTCCATTACTACAGCCAAGGAGCAGAAGCTCTATCTTGACGGTGAGGACGCAAAGAGGATGAAGGGTAAGCGTATCCTTATTGTTGACGATGTGATTTCTACAGGAGAATCCCTCCGTGCAATAGAAGAGCTTATTCATTCTGCAGGAGGAAATATCGTTGGCAGAATGACTATTCTTGCTGAGGGTGAGGCTACCGAAAGAGAAGATATAATCTACCTTGAAAAATTACCCCTGTTCAACCCCGACGGATCGGTAAAATAAGGTGTGTATTGAACATACGCCCCACCAAAAGGAGGAGCATATGCTCTTAAATAAAGTTAATTACGATAAAAAAATCAAATACCACAATATGCAAAAGGAGCCTAAAAAGCAGCTTTTGATATTCAAATGGATTACTAAAATATTCAGTGATATTTCAATTAAAAAAAGACTCAGATTGGAAAAGATAAATATGGAGGGAGTAAAGGCTCCGTACTTCATCATTTCCAATCATATGGGCTTTGTGGATCTTGAGGTGAATGCCCTTGCCACTTATCCTGCAAGGGTCAGCCACATTGCTACATTAGAGGGACACTACAGGCGTTCACTTCTTATGGAGCTTGACGGCTGTATAGGTAAGCGTAAGTTTACAACGGACCCTCATCTTATAACAGCATGTGAAAAGATATTAAATAAGTTTGGCTCTGTACTTACGATGTACCCCGAGGCAAGATATTCTCCTATTGGAACTACGGCGATATTACCTGACTCCCTCGGTCAGTTGATAAAAAGGCTAAAGCATGATGTGGTAGTTCTTGTTCACCACGGCAACTACCTCTTTTCACCCTTCTGGGACTGGAGGAGAAAGAGAGATGTTCCTCTTTATACAACTATGACAAGAGTTCTTACAAAGGCCGATATAGAGGAGAAAACACCTGAGGAAATCCAAAAAACAGTAACTGACGCCCTGCAGTACGACGAATATAAATACCAGAAGGATAACGGCATAAGAATAACCGAGCCGTACAGAGCAGAGGGCCTCCACAAGGTTCTTTATCAGTGTCCCATATGTAATACAGAATACGAAATGTATACAGAGGGTGCAATTTTAGGATGCTCTCACTGCGGTCACAAGTGGGAGCTTACAGAGCTTGGAGAGCTTCGGGCGTTGGATGGAGAGACAGTATTTTCTCATCCTCCCACATGGTATGAGTGGCAGAGGGCAAATGTTCGTAAGGAAATTGAGGAGGGTAGATATTCCTTTAATGATGAGGTAGATGTATACTCTCTTCCCAACACTAAGAATTTTATAGAGCTTGGTAAGGCAAGGCTTACCCATTCTATGGAAACAGGCTTTGTAATAGAGGGGCACTATAACGGTGAGGATTATAAAATCTCCCGACCCGTGGCCGGAATGTACGGTGTTCACATAGAGTATGATTACTGTTATATCCGTTCCGAGGAATGTATACAGATATCAACAATGGACGATACCTTTATTTGCTATCCCTCCGAGAAAAATCGGGTAACTAAGCTTTCCATAGCCACCGAGGAGCTTTATAAGGTAAAGCAGGAGGAGAAGAAAGCTAAGCGTGAGGCAAGGTTAGCTAAAAAAGCGGAAAAACAAGAATAAAAGCAAACGGATGTCATAAAAATTGACATCCGTTCATCTTTTTTGCGTACTTTTTTACTTATTTTGCGTCAATATGCTTCATTGTTTTCTCAACAAACTCATCAAGCTTAACTCTCGGATATTTGCAAAGGGAGGTGGAAAGTGTACCGTTAAAGCCCTCGTACCATTCCTTGCTCATAGCGTCAATTCCGTTCATTATGCCACACATAGAGCCAACCGTTGCACCGTTACAGTCGGTATCAAAGCCGTTCTGTACAGCAATACAAACGCTTTTTGCAAAATCACCCTTACCGTAAAGAAGGGATGCTGCACAAATTTCTGCATTGGATATTGTATGGCACCAGTGGTGACTGTTCCTGTCATCCCATCTTGTATGGAAATCGGCAAACCACTCCTCCTCTGTAACTCCGTTATCATAGCTCTCCACAACCTTGGAAAGAGCCTCGTAGAGACGGGATGTAGCCGGAATTTCCTCCATACCGTAAAGAATAGCAAGACGGGGGTCACTGCATACGGCTGATGCTGCAATGGTAGCTGATGCCCACATTTCTCCGTAAATACCGTTCTTAATGTGGGATATACAAGCGTCGTTAAATGCCATCTCAGCTGCCTTTTCTGTGTCGCCGGGGTTACAGTAGCCAAAATAGTCACCTCTAATCTGTGCACCTATCCATTCTCTGTATGGGTTTTTATAAACTGCAGAGTATGGTGGATTATAGCCTCTTATAAAGTTGGAGTAGGCAACTCTTTCGGCAGTGCAATATGCCTCCTTTGGCTGTAGCTTAAGCCAAGTGTCTGCCATAAGCATAGGGGTAAAATCTCTGCCAAACCAATCTGTAACAAGGCAGTTCATAACCACATAGTTGGTATCATCATCATCGGGAGCATATTCAAGATTATCAATATACCAATGCACCTTGCCCTTGTTTAAGAGGTCAAAGCCTGCTTTTTTGCAAAGCTCGGGAGTAAGCTCGCCATATTTTATGTATCTTGACATAGGATAGTTATCCGTAGCCTTCAAAAAGGCTGTGAGCCCGTCAAATCTTATACCTTCAATAGGCTTACCGAGAAGGCATCCTGCAATTCTTCCGTACCATGCACCCTCAATCTTCTTTTTGTCAATTTTTTGGAATTTCAGAGGGGGGAGTGTCTTTTTTCTCAATGCTTTAATGCCATCAAGATCGGAGGGCTCATTGTATTTATAGCCTTCCACAGTGTTCGCATTATATATAAGCTCGAAAAGACCGTCTGCCAATTTTGCCTTAGCCTCAGAATCGGGGAGCTTGGATACCTCCTTGAAAAGGCTCTCATAGGAGGAAATATCAAGTCCCTCCTCACAGGATTGCTGATATTCTGTCATAAGCTCAGAGGCATAGTTACCCCACCAGCCTACGAGAGTGTTCTTAAAATCCACAGGAATGTTTTTCATTTTAATCTCCTTATTTCAATAGTTTATCGGCAAGACGCTTTGTTCTGCCCTGCATAATTTCAAGCAGCCTTACAGCATCCTTATCGCCTCTTATATATTCCTTCATAAGCCTACCCTCCTCGAAGCACATTTCATCATGCATAGGGAAGTAGTTTTTGATTAGGAATCTTGCGTATTTAACAAGACGGAAGGGACCGTATACTCTCGGCTCCTCATTAGGTCTTGTTTCCACAGCAACGGAGTACAACTCCTTTATAGCAGAGCAAATAGAGGAATATTCAAGCTCCTTTGCAAAAACAATGGACTTGGAATTATTAAAGAACAGAGCCGGGTCCGTTCCGTGACAGTCGCTTGAGCCTACTATAGCAATTTTTCTGCCCTTTGCCCTTTGGTCGTTGTAGAAGGCTGTCTGTAAATTTGTCTCGTGGGGAGATACTCCGCTTACTATTTCCATAGCATCGTAATGCTCCCTTTCAAGAAGAAAATCTACCATCTTTGGACGCATATGCAATTCGTCCTTATTTATCCAGAAGGGATGGGCAATTATGGCAAATCCGTCACGCTTGTGTATCTCATCGGCTATCCACTTCCTGTATGCATATTCAAGTCTGTTTATTCCATTTGGTACATCAAGTGTCTCGGAAAGCCTTTTTATTTCCTCGTGACGGGCATCGGGATCAGCATTGTAATGCTCATTTACACTGGACTTGCCACCAAAGTTTACTGTATGGATGTAGTAGCCCTTTAGGTGTATTTCCTCACCTGTAAATATTTTGAAGTCAATAGGCAGGTCCTTATAGTAATTTATAAGGTCTACCGATGGCTGGAATTTATGATGGTCCGTAAGGGCAAAGAAGTCAAATCCGTTCTTACGGTAATTAGCCGCAACTATAGGACCCTCCTCATTTCCGTCAGAAGCGTTTGAGTGGGCGTGTAGGTCACCTTTATAGGGAGTCCTTTCATACAGGTCATCAAAAACAGAGAAGACAGAGTATTTCCTTATGGATGTAGGATAAATTTCGGGAGCTAAAAGCAGTGCCCATTCCTGCTCCTCATCAAAGGTGTATGTAAAGGTAATAACTCCATTTTCGGGCTTGACCTTTACAGTATCAGTAATTCTTTCATTTTCTATATAAGTCTGCTCGGAGCATTCTGTAGGAACAATACCTATATTGTATACCCATTCGTCGTTGAATTTTGCAATCTCCCCCACAGGAACAATGCTTACAGCCTGTGGACATCCACAGCGTACGACTCTTGGATAAACCTCGTGATTTGACAAACCGATAGCCATAATATACCTCCTTATGTGTATATTAACATTTTAACATCTTTTTTCATAGGAGTCAATAACTATGGAAAAAAGTCTTCAACCCGTAGTTTATTTTTCAAATAAAAGATTGGGTGTAATAGGTTATTGCTATTTTTGAACACCAATGCTACAATATAGATAGAAGTACTTCAAAACATCAAAGGAGGTTAACATGGCTTTTGATACAAAAGAAATAGGTAACCATATCGCAAGGCTAAGGAAAAGCAAGGGTCTTACCCAGAATGAATTAGGAGAACGCTTGTATGTATCCTTTCAGGCAGTTTCAAAATGGGAGAGGGGAGAGAGTATGCCTGATATTTCTCTTCTTACAGACCTTGCTGCGGTATTGGAAACTACAACAGACAATATTTTAAGTGGAGGTAAAAAAATGACATCGTATTCAAAAAAAATTACAGTCAAGGATGCCAAGGAAGCAATAGATTGCTTCAGTAAAGTAGGCAAGCTTCTTGGCAAGGATAACGCATTTTATATAGGTGCTATAGAAGGTATAAATAATAAGATGAACATTGAGTTTGAGGAATATATTAATGATAATTATACTTATGAGGCATTAGTAGCAGAGGCTATCATTCAATGTATAAATTGCGGTGCGTATGTTGATATATCGGATGTTAATCGTGAATTTAATAATGAACGCTGGGCAGAGATAATAAAAAAATACGCTGAAAAATCTGGTATAAAGTAAACAAAAGATGCTACGCTTCTTCAAGAGGCGTAGCATCTTTCAATATATAAACCTAATATACTTTACAAATTCTCATCCGTATCGTTTGCATCGTAAATAGTGGGCTTGTAGAAAAGCTGAGGATTTTTCTCAAAGCGTATTCTTGCAATTACCTTCTTAGTTGTGCTGAAAATACAAAGAATATCAACTCCAACAAGAATACAAAGAAAAATAATAGTTCCTGTAGGAGTTCTCCTGCCGAATACAGCTTCCTCATCGTCTATAACTATCTTTACGGAGATGCCTGTTTTGTCTGTAAACTCGGCAAGAGTATCATTAAAGCTTGCCTCATCTATTACAAGAGAAGTCTTGTTTTCCACACTCGACTTTGCAAGATTGGAACGGTCACTGTCTGCCTTGAAGGGGGATTGCTGATCTAGAGATACTATTTTGTCTCCTGTGGCATCCATAATAGATTCAAGCTTAGTGCCTAATGTACTTACATAATCCTCATTGGGTACTATAGTGGTTGTTACGATTTTTCCGAATTCGGAGTCTGCATTTCCAAAAACAGCCGAGGTCTTTGCGTTGATATTTGTGCCTACCTTTGTTACGCAGTAATATCTGCCCTCATCCTCACTTGTGAGAAAAACAATAAGCAGATTATCCTCTGTTGCACTGGATGTGCCAAACGCCTCTGTATATTCTGTAGTACGGTAAAAATCAGCAACTTCATCCTTGTAATTTATTTCGCCACCCTTTTTGATAGTGTCGACAGTGGGGAATAAATATATGAAAAATATAATTGTTGCAAATACAGTCAGCATAAGTGGGAATAGAATTATGCCGAAAATATCCTTATAAAATTCTTTTTTAAGAGATATACTCCAATCCTTTTTAGCCATTTATAAACCTCTCTTTCAAGTTAACGGATATATTATACAATGTTTTGGGCCTTTTGTCAATTACAAATAATAGCACCCTGCAAAATCCTGTACGCAGAGTGCTAAAATTTACAATTATGTAACTAATTTATCAAGCATAGCTTAAATCTCAAAAAATTTTGCTCTTTCAAGATCTGCTGTATTGGGGCTGTGGAGTGATATCATTCGCTTACCGTTCAGGTCGGTAAATATCATTCCGTGACCTCCACAGAAGTCGTACTGGCTGCCAAGGTGTGTCCACTTTCCCTTTATAGAATCGGATTCTGCAATCAGTACCACATACCTTCCGTGCAAAAAGCTTGACCACATCATACGGAGCTTTCCGTTTTCACGGTACATAAAGGGACCGTCGGTAATATATGCACCCGGTATACCCTCAAACTCTGTAACTCCCTTAGCCTCTGAAGCTGAGAAGAGCTTAAAGGGCTCCCCAACCCTGTGTGTAAGATCTGGGGCAAGCTCTACTGCCCACATCTGTCCGTCCTTAACCTGTATCCACTCACGGGAGAACACCATATATGGCTTTCCATCCTCAATGTATAGTGTTCCGTCAAGGCAAACCCAATCCTCGGGAGTTCTTGCATCGGGAGACAGGGGGACAAATTCTCCGTCGGGCGTGTCGCAAACATAAATTTGTGTAGCACGGCATTTGTCCTCTGCATTACAGCTACCGAAAAGATAATATCTTCCGTTGTATATATGTACCTCAGGTGCCCAGAAATCTCGGTCTGCCCAAAATCCGAGCTTTGTGCCATCAACTATTATTTTTCCCTCGTCAAAATTAATAAGGTCATAGGATTTGTAAACAGTAAATGTATTTCTTGCAGCTAAGGAGCCCTTTTCAAGGGCCGTTGTGCCATACATATAATAGCAGCCCTTTTCTTTATCGGTAAGTATAAATGGATCTCTTATTCTGATTTCATTGATATTAGGCATATAAACCTCCAAAAAGCATCATTTTATTAATTCTATCACACAGGCAAAATAAAAGCAATACAAGAGGTAAAAAAGGGTCAAAAAATATAATTGAAAATTTTTCAAAAAAATTGAAAATAGATATTGACAACGGGAAATACTTATGCTATAATGTTGGAGCAAAAAGCAAATATTGGGGATTTGTGTAATGGTAGCACAGCAGACTCTGACTCTGTATGTCTGGGTTCGAGCCCTAGATCCCCAGCCAAAAAATCGACAAGCTTCGGCTTGTCGAATTTTTTATCCATTGCTTCGCAATGATGATATACACGCCTCTTGGCGTGATAGGATGCTTCGTACCAATGAAGTTTCACTCTTCGCAAACTTCATACTTCCGTTTATCTATGCGTTGAAACACAGTTGATTTCCTATTGACACCATGCTATAATAAATGTAGAAAGGCGGTGAGATTATGCCAAAGCCCAAAGCATTTATGTATAAATGGCTTATAGCCATAGGCTTGGGACTGTTATGTATCGTCCTTGGTGTTGTGGTAGGAGGCATTGTGTTAAAGGAAATAATTCCTACCCTTTTCTTCATATTACAGGGAATATTTGTAATTTCTTGGTTTATGCTTTTGGTTCCTTATGGCTTTTGCTTCAGCAAAGAAGAAATAGTAATTTACTATACCTTCAGAAAAAAGCTTATACGCATCAAGGATATAACAAGCTGTGATTTACAGGAAAGCGGTATCAGGACTTACCCTTGGGGGTGTTACTACCATATTATTGTAAATAAGCCCTTTACCCTTGACCAGGTTAAAATCCCACAAAATCCCATAGCGGACTATTGGATTGCAAAATACAAAACAACATAGAAAGCCGACTCTGTGTCGGCTTTCTGTTATTTTTGAGGATAGTAAATACATCTTTCTTTAATACACTGTGGATTCAAGTGGAAGAACTGACATTTAATTTCCTCTCCTTCAAGCTCAATGTTATATTTTTCTTTCAGAAAGCTTACAGCATTGGAGAGGGTGATATATGCGTTTCGCTTACAGCAACGGGGACCACCCATAGTGCTCATTTTTTGTACTGCACGGCAGGTATGCTCCATGTTCTCTCCATACATATCTCCGTCAGTGAGATGGCAAAGAGAATTGATAACTGCCATAGCGGCTCCAACGCCTGTTACCGCACCGCACACGCCCCATCTTCCACACATTCCGGGGGGCATCTTAATGCTTCTTGCGGAGAGCTGTTCAAACGCCTCGTCAATATCAATATTACCGCCCGCATTACGGAATGCTATAATAAGCGATGCTCCGTCAAGAAAATGATGCTCGGGACCGTGGATGTTTATGTAGTCCTTTTTCATAAGAGCCTTAGCCACCTCTATGGGATTTTTGGATGTCTGATCTATTATATCTCTTTTTATGCTTTCGTATTTTTCTTCCATTGTGTAGGTCATAATTATCTCCTTCAGTAGTGATATTGTTATAATTATACCATATATACGGTATATTTGCAATGGAAATTAACGCAGCAGGAAAACTTGCCAATATTGTAGATAATATATAAGCTTATACGGTTTGCTTACAACAGTCCTAATGCTGTCTCTCCAAGCTTTAATTATATAAAAAATACGACACAGTGTCGCAATTTTTATATTAATAAACACAAAAGAAGCCGTGGTACTCATTTTGTTACAGATGTATAATTTAGTCCTGTCGGCATATTCCTTTTATAACATCACTCAAAAATCTCACGGGCTTTCCGTAGACTTTCTATTGGACTTTCTATGGGGAAATATTCCAGACCGATAGCTCCTGTATAGCCTGCTTTATCTATGGCGTCTATAATTACACGGTAGTCGCTTTCTCCAAGCCAAGGCTCGTGCCTTCCGGGGTGTCCTGCTCCGTGAAGATGTGCAATATAAGGTAAATTTGATATAACGGTGGGGATTATATTCCCCTCGGTAATTTGCTGATGGTAAATATCGAAAATAACTTTTACATATGGGCTGCCAACCTCCCGTACAATATCAAATGCCTCGGCAGAGGAGGAAAGGTAGTATCCCTTATGGTCAAAAATTGTATTTAGTGGCTCTATCATCAAGGTAATACCGTATTTTTCCAAAACAGGAGCTGCAAGGGTAAGCCCCTCAACAATAGCCTTATGCTGAAGCTCACGGGCAGCACCCGTATCATTTCCGACCTGGGTAATAATTCGCTTTACATTAAGTGCGGACGCAAATTCACAGGTCTTTTTAAGCCCCTCCAAAAACCCATCCCGATATATTGGGTCGTTTAGTCGGAACTCCGTTGTGCAAAGGCTTAAAAGCTCCACGCCTGTTTCATTGAGTACTGTCATTGCCTTATCGGGGTCTATACCGCCCCAACCCCAAAGCTCTACGGCATCATATCCGAGAGAGGCAACAGTCCGTATCGCATCACAAAAATCCGTATTCCTGAAAAAACAGGGTAGTACAACACAAGGTCTCATAGTAAAGCTCCTTCTTGAAAGAATTATATTTGAATTATACCATAAAAAAGCACAGCTGACAATATTTTTTATAATTTAATCCTGTGTATAATAATTGTTTACAAAAAAAGAAACCTGTGATATAATATATGAAAATTTACTTTTATAAGAGAGGCTATAAAAAATGGAAAAATACGCATGGAAGGCAAAAATAGTTGAGGGTGCTATTGAGGAGTATATAAAAAGGCATGATGCCATCTGGGAAGAAATGAAGGAGGTTCTTTCCGAGGCTGGAATTGTAAACTACACCATATGGAATATAGGCAATGAGCTTTTTGGCTATTACGAGTGTGAAAAGGGGATAGAATATGCTGCAAGAGTCCAGAGAGAAAGCCCCGTTGTTGATAAGTGGAATGATTATATGAAGGATATTCTCATAATGGAAATGGACCCCGAAACAGGTGCACAGCCACAGCTAACTAAGGTGTTTTCATTCAAATAAATTGTGCAATATCAAAATAATAATATAAAGACAAATATATTGACATGATTTATGAGATTGTGATATAATGATATTAACTAAAATATGGAGGAAATTAGACATGAAAAAAACATTGGTAAAGATTCTTGCATTGGCAGTAGTAGCAGTTTTTGCTCTTTCAATGATTGCATGTGGTGGTGGACCTCAGCCCAATCTTGATTTAGAGGATGCTGCAGATAATCTGAGGGATAACGGTTATTTGGTAACATACAATGACGATTTTGACGATCCCGGAATTGTAGCAACACTTAATGCTACTGATGATAGCTACAACTATATCAGAATGATCGAGTACAAGGATTCCACACTCGCTAAGCTCTCTTTGGAAGAGTATGAAATGAGGATGGAAACTGATCTCTTGGAGTTTGAATATGAGATTAAGGAATTGGAGCTTGAGATAGAGCAATTGGAGCACTATCTTGATGAGTATGCTGATAAGCTTTCCAGTGATGAAGAGGATGATCTTGAAGACGAGTTAGAAGACGCTAAGGATGATCTTGAGGAAGCAAAGGAAGAACTTGAAGATTATAAAAAAGAGAACTCCTGTGGCAGAAGTGGAAACATCGTCTGGTACGGTAAGGTTGATGCTATAGAAGATACCAAAGAGTAAAAAAATATTTATAGAAAAGGAGATAAAATATGTATTGTCCAATATGCGGAAATCAGATTCCGGATAATTCGGTAGTATGCCCTGTATGTAACCAGCTGGTAACATATCAGGCTGACCCCAATCAGTTCGGAACACCCCCTAAGGCTCCCTCTAAGGTGCTTGGCATTCTCGGAACAATTTTCGGTGCTTTGGGTATTCCCCTTGCTATACTTATAGCATGCTTCGGTTATATTTTCGGTGGAGCATCCTTAGTGCTTTCTATCATAGGAAAATCAAAGAATCATGAAGATAAGCTGGCCTTGGTTGGTATTATCCTCGGTGCACTTGCAATTGTAGTTGCATTGATTAACTCCATTGCAGGAGTAATACTTTACAGCAGCTTGTTATAAGCTACATAAATAAAGGAGGCATTTGCCTCCTTTTTTATATCATATCTTTATACTGTCAAAGTTATAATGATTTGCATAAGATATAAAGAGGTGATATAAATGAATTTGTATGATTTATTTGTCCGATGCCTGGAAATACCCTATACCTGTGTGGATAATTCAGGGGATTATGCCGTCGAAAGGATAGGAAATACGCTGTACATATATCTTGAAAAATCAAGTGGAGCGGAGGATTGGAAAAATAATTTGGACTTTCCCATTAAGGCATATAAGGATATGGATGGGGGCATATGGTACGCCCACCGTGGATTTTTAAGAGTGTGGAAAAGCATAGAGCCCTATGTCGGCAGATATATTTTTGACCCTTTAGTAAAGAGTATAGTAACAGTGGGCTATTCTCACGGTGGTGCCCTTGCCGTTCTGTGTCACGAATATATATGGTATAATCGTCCGGAGTTGAGAAAAAACATATACGGATACGGTTTTGGCTCACCAAAGGTAATATGGGGACCAAAAAAGCAAGGGCATCTTGCACGCTGGGAGAACTTTACGGTAATACGCAATATTAACGATATAGTTACCCGCATCCCACCCTCCATTCTCGGCTACCATCATGTCGGCTCGGTGTTGGAAATCGGTGCTAAGGGTAAATATTCCTCGGGCGACGCCCACCGTCCGGAAAGCTATCTTAATGAGCTTGAAATATACCAATAAATGAAAAACTCGACACAAGGTCGAGTTTTTCCATATAATCACTTCATTTCTTAAGACCTGCAAGATGTCCGTCATAGCCGAATTTGTAGATGTAGAAATTCTCTCCGTCGAAATCAATTTCGGAAACAGAGGCGTTACATACCCAGGGCAGATGCTTCATTAAGGAAAGAGGGAGCTTCTGCACATAGCATTGAACAGCACGCATCACAGCTGCATGAGTACCAATTAAAACAGTTTTTCCGTCTTCCTTTTTTGCTATTTCCGTAAGCTTGCTTATAACTCTTTTCTGGACCTCGGCCATTGTTTCACCTTTTGGTGGAGAGTTGAGTCCTGTGTCTGTTGCCCAGGCATAATGCTCCTTTGCATAGTCACGGTTTATCATCTCATAGGATAAGCCTTCCCATACCCCAACATTTATCTCCCGTAAATCCTCTTCCTTTGAAATTCTGAGCCCCAGTGTCTTAGCAACACCCTTAATCGTGTCATAAGCCCGTGATAAGGGGCTTGAATAAACAGCATCCACCTTATAAACCTTCAAAATATATTCACAAACGGCATGAGCCTGTTTTTCTCCGAGTGCAGAAAGAGGAGTCTCCAGGCTTCCGATTAAATAACCGGTTTCATTCGCCTTGCTTTGACCGTGCCGTACAAAAATAAACTTTACCATATTGCTTGTTTCCTTATTATTGTTTTCTTAATTATACCATATATAAAAAATTATTTCAAGCTTTGATATCTTGTACGAAAAAAGACTCCCGAACTTTTGTTCAGGAGCCTTTTATTTTCAGGCAAAAGCCTTATTTTGCAAATTATTTGCTAGCCTCTTCGATAGCAACTGCAACAGCAACGGTCATACCAACCATGGGGTTGTTACCTGCGCCGATAAGACCCATCATCTCTACATGAGCAGGAACGGAGGAGGAGCCGGCAAACTGAGCATCACCGTGCATTCTACCCATTGTATCTGTCATACCGTAGGAAGCAGGACCTGCAGCCATGTTATCGGGATGGAGTGTACGACCTGTACCGCCACCGGAAGCAACGGAGAAGTACTTAACACCATTCTCGTTGCACCACTTCTTGTATGTACCTGCAACAGGATGCTGGAATCTTGTGGGGTTAGTGGAGTTACCTGTAATGGAAACACCAACATTCTCAAGTCTCATGATTGCAACACCTTCGGGAACACTGTCGGAGCCGTAGCACTTAACATCTGCACGGGGACCCTTGGAGAAGGGGATTTCCTTAATAACCTTAACCTCTTCTGCGAAGGGATCAAACTCTGTCTCAACATATGTAAAGCCGTTGATTCTGGAGATGATGTAAGCTGCGTCCTTACCGAGACCGTTAAGGATTACACGGAGGGGCTTAACTCTAACCTTGTTAGCGTTAAGAGCAATCTTGATTGCACCCTCTGCAGCTGCGAAGGACTCGTGTCCTGCGAGGAAGCAGAAGCACTCTGTGCTTTCGGAAAGAAGCATAGAGCCGAGGTTACCGTGACCGAGACCAACCTTTCTGTTCTCAGCAACGGAGCCGGGGATACAGAATGACTGGAGACCGATACCGATAGCGGCAGCAGCGTCAGCAGCCTTTGTGCAGCCCTTCTTAATAGCGATAGCAGCACCTACTGTGTATGCCCACTTAGCGTTTTCAAATGCGATGGGCTGAGTTTCTTCAACTATCTTATAGGGGTTGATGCCCTTAGCATCACAGATTTCCTTACACTCATCGATAGAGGAAATACCATATTCTTTCAAAACTGCGAGAATCTTCGCCTCGCGTCTTTCATAACCTTCAAAATGTGCCATTATGTATTCCTCCTTCTATTACTGCTTACGGGGGTCAATGTACTTAACAGCATCAGCAAATCTGCCGTATGTACCCATTGCCTTAGCGTATGCTTCGTTGGGCTCCATGCCCTTCTTGATAAAGTCAGTCATCTTGCCGAGAGAAACGAACTCATAGCCGATAACCTGATCGTTTTCGTCAAGAGCCATTCTTGTGCAGTAGCCCTCTGTCATTTCAAGGTAACGAACGCCCTTAGCCTTAGTACCGTACATAGTACCAACCATGGAACGCTCACCCTTACCGAGGTCTTCCATACCTGCACCGATAACGAGACCACCCTCGGAGAATGCAGACTGTGTTCTACCGTATACAATCTGGAGGAAGAGCTCACGCATTGCTGTATTGATAGCATCACAAACGAGGTCAGTATTAAGAGCCTCGAGAAGTGTCTTGCCGGGGAGAATTTCAGCAGCCATTGCTGCAGAGTGAGTCATACCGGAGCAGCCGATAGTCTCAACAAGAGCCTCTTCGATAATACCGTCCTTAACATTGAGAGAGAGCTTGCAAGCACCCTGCTGAGGTGCACACCAGCCAATACCGTGTGTGTAGCCGGAAATGTCTGTGATCTGCTTTGCCATTACCCATTTTCCTTCTTCGGGAATAGGTGCGGGACCGTGGTGAGGACCCTTAGCAACGGAGCACATCTGTTCTACTTCGTGTGAATAAATCATATGAGTATCTCCTTGATATAAAATTTTTTCGATAATATTATATACTATTTCAGTCTCAAAATCAATATCTTTTTCGAAAATTGTTTAATACTGTCTCTTTGTACAACTATGAAAACTTTTATTTATAAATTATGTTTACTTTTTATGGAAAATATGTTATACTGATATATAGTGAATTTTGAAAAGGGGATATGTATGAGAGTCGATAAGTTTTTATCTGAGATGGGTAAGGCTACCCGTACCGAAAGTGCTAAGCTTGCCAAGACGGGCAAAATTACGGTCAATGGCTCCGTAATCAAAAGGTCGGATGTACATATCGACCCCGAAAAGGATGAATTGAGACTTTTTGGCGAGATTATTTCCTACAAGAAATACACATACATTATGATGAATAAGCCGGAGGGATATGTCAGTGCCACGGAGGACGGAAGGGATAAAACCGTTCTTGATCTCCTCACAGAGGAGGAAAGAAGAAAAAATCTGTTCCCTTGCGGACGCCTTGACAAGAACACACTCGGACTTATCATTCTTACAAACGATGGAGACAGTGCCCACAGGCTGCTTTCTCCAAAGCACCATGTTCCAAAGACCTATGCGTTCAAGTCAAAATATCCTCTTTCAAGTGATGATGTTAAAAGCCTTGAGGCAGGAGTAGATATAGGCGGTTATGTAACTAAGCCCTGTACACTTAACCTTGATTCTGACGGCACAGGTGGAAAAATAACTATAACCGAGGGTAAATATCATCAAATCAAGCTTATGCTTGATGCAGTGAAAAACAAGATAACCTATCTTGAAAGGCTTACCTTCGGGAATATAAGGCTTGATGAAAATTTGAAGAGAGGAGAATGGCGACACCTTACAGCTGATGAAGAGTCGCTGCTGCTTGAAAAATGAAAAAATATCTATTACCCGATAATGTAAATTGGTACAGAGCCAATATGCATTGTCACACTACATGCTCCGACGGAACACTTACCCCGGAGGAGGTTAAGGAGGCGTATAAGGCACAGGGTTATTCCATAGTTGCTTATACCGACCACGAGATTCTTCTTGATCACTCCGATTTGAATGATAAAGACTTTCTGGCTATCACAAGCTCAGAGTATTCTGTTAATGAGGCAGTCCCCTCCTTTTCTGTAATTGAGGCAAACACACCCGATTGGCAGAGGAAAAAGGTATATCATATGAACATATTTTCAAAGGATCCTCATAATACCCTTCAACCTGCCACAAGTGAGGAGCAGTTTGGTCACCTTAAGGAAAGATATGCTGATGTATTCAAGGGTGACGGACACATAAGAGAATATTCTATTGAGGGTGCTAACGAAATTATCAGAAAATGTAATGAGGCAGGCTTTCTTGTGCAGCTTAACCATCCCAACTGGTCTCTTAACGAAAAAGAGGATTATGTAGGTCTTAAGGGGCTTTGGTCTTTGGAAATCCTCAACTATGCTACCGAGTGCATTTCCGGTGCAGAGTATTGCCCGTACATATATGATGAAATGGTAAGAAACGGTATGCACAATCTTTTCTGCTCGATGGGAGATGATAATCATAACAGGGGCAGATCTCTTGGTCACTCCTTTGGTGGCTCAACTATGATAGGTGCTAATGAACTTGAGTACGGACAGATTATGGAGGCCCTTGAAAAGGGTGAATTCTACTGTACAAGCGGACGGGAAAACCCACCTCTTATAAAGGCACTCTATGTGGAGGACAATATAGTAAAGATTGATTTCTCCCCGGCTGTAAAGGTTTTCCTTACAGGCTATTGCAGATCCTTCCGTTTCTATGATGAGGAGGGAGCTGAGTTTACCCACGCAGAGTTTAATCTTTGGAAAAGTGATGAAATGTTCCGCATTACGGTGCGTGATAAATACGGTAATAATGCTCATACGCACTTTTATAAAGTCAGCGATTACTTTGAGGATGGGAAATAATTATGAAAAAATATCTATTACCTGAAAATGTAAATTGGTACAGAGCCAATATGCACTGTCACACAGTCCACTCGGACGGACAGATGACTCCCGAGGAGGTTAAGGAGCTTTACAAGAATCACGGATATTCCATAATAGCGTATTCCGACCATGAGATTCTCCTTGATCATTCCGACCTTAATGACGAGAATTTTCTTGCTATAACAAGCTGTGAGTATTCTGTAAATGAGGCAGAACCCTCCTTCCCACAAATATTCGGCGTGGATACGGGCAGATGGCCAAGAGTAAAATGCTATCACTTAAATATATTTGCAAAGGACCCTCACAACACCTTCCAGCCTGCTACAAGCAAGGAACAGCATTGGATACTTAAGGATAGATACAAGGATATTTGCAAATGTGACGGATATGTAAGAGAATATTCAGTAGACGGTGCTAACGAAATTATCAGAAGGTGCAACGAGGCAGGCTTCCTTGTACAGCTTAACCATCCCTACTGGTCCCTTAATGAAAGAGAGGACTACATAAACCTTAAGGGTCTTTGGGGCCTTGAAATTCTAAACTACGGCACAGAGCTTGAAACAGGTAGCGAATACTGTCCTTATATCTATGACGATATGATAAGACACGGTATGTACAACCTTAAATGCACAATGGGTGACGATAATCATAACCCCGGGAAAACAGACAGATATTGCTTCGGTGGCTCTACAATTATAGGAGCTAAGGAGCTTGAATACGGACAGGTAATGGAGGCTCTTGAAAAGGGTGAATTCTACTGTGCATCGGGTGTTGACAATCCCCCGGAGTTCAAATCTCTTTATGTAGAGGATAATATTATTAAAATCGACTGTTCCCCCTGTACAAGTGTAATTATCAATGCCTATGGCAGAGCAGACCGTAATATTCTCGGTAAGGATATAACCCATGCAGAGTTCTCCTTAAGAGAAAGTGATGTATACTTCCGTGTTACAATCCGTGATGACCGTGGAAACAATGCACATACGCATACATATATGGTCTCCGACCTTATTGAAAATAAGCAATAAGCGGCGTAATACTGCGTTGCTTTTCATATGCAACCTCGGAGTACAAAAGTACACCGTCGTCTGCATATTTCAAATGCGTCTTGTCTTACTTGCTTCTTGCTTATTTTTGGTAAGATTCGGCTTGTAAGTGGCGTAATACTGCGTTGCTTTTCATATGCAACCTCGGAGTACAAAAGTACACCGTCGTCTGCATATTTCAAATGCGTCTTGTCTTGCTTGCTTCTTGCTTATTTTTGGCAGGCTTCGGCTTGTAAGCGGCGTAATACTGCGTTGCTTTTCATATGCAACCTCGGAGTACAAGGTTATTCCGCAGCTGTGTGAAAATACCAAAATAACTTAAATGCGAAAAAATCACCCCACATACAACAAAATTTATGCAACAAAATTTATAAAAAGGATACAACAAAATGAACATTATCAACGAACTTGCAAAAGAATTTAATTTAGGTGTCAGCCGTGTTGAGGCTACAGTTGCTCTTATTGACGACGGCAATACAATTCCCTTTATCGCACGATACAGAAAAGAGGTTACAGGCTCTCTTGACGATACTGTGCTTCGTGACCTTGACGAAAGACTAAAATACCTCCGTTCTCTTGAAACAAGAAAGGAAGAAGTAAGGTCACTTATTGATGCTCAGGGCAAGCTTACTCCCGAGATTGAGGAGGCTCTTCAGAATGCTAAGATTCTTACAGAGGTTGAGGACATTTACCGTCCCTTTAAGCCCAAGAGGAAGACAAGAGCATCCGTAGCCCGTGAAAAGGGACTCGAGCCTCTTGCAGCTCTTATTATGGAGCAGAGAAGCTCTTATGAAAAGAGTCTTGAGGAAATTGCGTCTGAATATATCCATATAGACGAAAGCAAGGATAAAACAGTTAAGACAGCAGAGGACGCCATTGCAGGTGCAAAGGATATTATCGCTGAGGACATTTCCGACAATGCGGAGTACAGAAAGGCTATCCGTGCTCTTACTCACGACCACGGTCTTATCGTATCCAAGAAGGCAAAGGAAGAGGATTCTGTATATAGCTCCTATTATGATTATAATGAAAGCATTAAAAAGATTCCCGGCCATAGAGTTCTTGCCATTAACAGAGGTGAAAAGGAAGAATTCTTAAAGGTTGATGTCCAGATAGACAGCGAAATTATTTTGAATTATCTTTTCTCCCAGATTATAACTAACACAAAGAGCCCTGCAAAGGACTATATTGCAGCTACCATTGTAGATAGCTATGACCGTCTTATTGCTCCCTCTGTTGAAAGAGAAATAAGAACAGCACTTTTTGACGATGCCAGTGAGGGTGCTATAAAGCTCTTTTCCGACAACTTAAAGCATCTTCTTATGACAGCACCCTTAAAGGGAAAGACCGTCCTCGGCTATGACCCCGGATACAGAACAGGCTGTAAGCTTGCTGTGGTTGATAAAACAGGAAAGGTAATAACAACTGCTGTAATCTATCCCACAAAGCCCAGAGAGGATATTGAGGGCTCTGAGAAAATAGTTATGTCACTTATCAAGAAGTACGGCGTAGATGTAGTAGCTATCGGTAACGGAACAGCCTCCAAGGAAAGCGAAATTTTCATTGCAAATGTTCTTAAAAAGCTTGATACAGATAAGAAATACACAATGGTAAGCGAGGCGGGAGCATCTGTATACTCGGCATCTAAGCTCGGAGCTGAGGAATTCCCCGATTTCGATGTTACACAGCGTTCTGCAGTTTCCATTGCAAGAAGACTCCAGGATCCCTTGGCAGAGCTTGTTAAGATAGACCCTAAATCAATAGGCGTAGGTCAGTATCAGCACGATATGAAGCAGGCAAGACTTGATGAGGCTCTCGGTGGAGTAGTTGAGGACTGTGTAAACAGTATAGGAGTTGATATAAATACAGCATCATATTCTCTCCTTTCCTATATTTCCGGTATCAACCTTACATCAGCCAAGAATATTGTTAAATACCGTGAGGAGAACGGAGAGTTCACCAAGCGTGAGCAGCTTCTTAAGGTTCCCAAAATCGGTGGGAAAGCGTACCAGCAGTGTGCAGGCTTCTTAAGAGTTCCCGATTCCAAGGAGATTCTTGATAACACAGGAGTACATCCCGAGGCGTATGAGGCTACCAAAAAGCTCCTTGAAAAATTCGAGTATACAAAGGGGGATGTGGCATCCGGTGCCCTTTCCGAGCTTCGCAAGAAATGCACAAAATACGGCACAAAGAAGCTTGCTGCTGAGCTTGAAATAGGAGAGCCCACACTTCTTGACATTGTAGGTGAGCTTGAAAAGCCGGGACGAGATGTCCGTGATTCCCTGCCCCAGGTAATTCTTCGTGATGATGTTCTCGGTATGGAGGACCTTAAGGAAGGAATGCTTATGACAGGCACTGTTCGTAATGTTATTGACTTTGGTGCATTTGTAGATATCGGCGTTCACCAGGACGGTCTTGTGCACATTTCCGAAATATCGGATAAATACATCAAGCATCCCTCCGAGGTACTTAGTGTTGGAGATATTGTCAATGTAAAAATCAAGAGTGTTGACCTTAATAAGAAGAGAATAGGTCTTACAATGAAAATTTGACCATAGCTTAAAATTAACAAAAAACAAGCCTCGTTTTTGTGAAAAGTACACAAAAAATAAATAAAATTTTTGTGTAAAAAAACACTTTAATTTTTGAGCATTTTCTGTTATAATATAAGTACTAAAATGTGCTAATTGTGACGCTAAGGTCGTCGTAGTCACATTTTCACTTCATTTAGTAAATAAAAAGTATATACAACACAAGGAGAATTTTTCAGTATGGCAAGTTTATCACTAAAGCATATCTACAAGAAGTATCCCGGTGGCGTTACAGCCGTTTCCGACTTCAACCTTGAGATTGAAGACAAGGAATTCGTTATCTTCGTTGGTCCCTCCGGATGTGGTAAGTCTACAACGCTTCGTATGATCGCAGGTCTTGAGGAAATCACAGAGGGTGAGCTTCGTATCGACGGCACACTCGTTAACGATGTTGCGCCTAAGGACAGAGATATTGCGATGGTATTCCAGAACTACGCACTTTATCCTCATATGACAGTATATGAGAACATGGCATTCGGTCTTAAGCTCAGAAAGGTACCCAAGGAAACAATCAAACGCCGTGTTGAGGCAGCTGCTAAGATACTCGGTATTGAGGCACTTCTTGACAGAAAGCCTAAGGCTATGTCCGGTGGTCAGAAGCAGCGTGTTGCTCTCGGTCGTGCTATCGTAAGAGAGCCTAAGGTATTCTTGCTTGACGAGCCTCTTTCCAACCTCGACGCTAAGCTCCGTGCAGCGATGAGAACTGAGATTACAAAGATTCACCAGACAATCGGTACAACATTTATTTATGTAACTCATGACCAGGTTGAGGCTATGACCATGGCTACAAGAATCGTAGTTATGAAGGACGGTCTTATCCAGCAGGTTGATACTCCTCAAAATCTTTACGATAAGCCTGTTAATATCTTCGTTGCAGGATTTATCGGAACACCTCAGATGAACTTCCTTGTTTCCACACTTGATAAGAAGGAAGACGGTGCATACATAACATTCGGTACAAACACAATCAAGCTTCCTGCAGAGAAGGCTAATGATCCCGCACTTGAGCCCTACTTCGGCAAAGAGGTTATCGCAGGTATCCGTCCTGAGCTTATTCATGACGAGCCCATCTATCTCTCCAGCATGAGTGACAATGTTATTGAGGCTAATGTTGATGTAACTGAGCTTATGGGTGCTGAAATTTACCTTTATCTTGCTGTTGACGGTGCTGAGGCATTCAATGTTGAGGCAAGCAAGGGTGAGAATGTTAAGAATGACATCATCGCAAGAGTATCCTCCCGTTCCCAGGCAAGAGCAGGCGACAGAATCCAGATCGCTATCGATTCCTCCAGAATCCACCTCTTCGACAAGGATACACAGAGATACATTATCCACTAATACATACAAAATTAACCCCTCATTTTCGAGGGGTTTTTTGTTTTAATGTATTGACTTTTTAAGATAAATGATGTAATATTATTTTGACTATTACTATGTTATATAGGAAGGTAATACCAATGAAAAAGAAATTTGCTGTAGTTGGCTATGGAGGAATGGGCTCCTGGCATGTTAACCATTCGCTTAAAAGTGATGTACTTGAGCTTTCGGGTATTTATGATATAGATGATAAGAAATCCGAGTTGGCAAGGGAGAGAGGTATCAGGGCATATTCCTCCCTGGATGAGCTTATTAATGATAAAGATGTTGAGCTTGTTACAGTAGCTATCCCCAACGATGTTCACCTTGATACAGTTTGCCGTTTGCTTAAGGGTGGTAAAAATGTTATATGTGAAAAGCCCGTTGCTCTTTCAACAAGAGAGCTTGAAATAATGGTTGCCACAGCTAAGGAGGCTGGTAAGCTTTTTACAGTTCACCAAAACAGAAGATGGGATGTGGATTATCTCGCTATCCAGTCAATATGTGACAGTGGAGAGATTGGTAAGCCCTTGAGAATAGAATCAAGAATACACGGCTCCCGTGGTATTCCCTCCGACTGGCGTGGAATGAAGGAGTACGGTGGAGGAATGATACTTGACTGGGGCGTTCATCTTATAGACCAGCTTATGCTTGTGTTCAAGGACGAAAAAATAGCTACTGTCAACTGTGTGGAAACGCACATTACCAACAAGGAGGTTGATGACGGCTTTTATCTCACTATTACCTTTGAGAGTGGAGCAGTTGCCTTTGTTGAGGTTGGTACATATAATTTCCTCACTCTTCCCAGATTCTATATGAAGAGTGAGAACGGCACAGCACTTATTCAGGACTGGAGAGAAAAAACAAAGGTTGCTAAGTGTAAATACTGGCATGAAAACGATGTGTTGCCCGTACAGACAGCTGCAGGACTTACTAAGACTATGGCTCCTCGTGACAGCATCACAATGGATGTGTATGAAAAGGATATCCCACTTTCCGATGTTCACGATTTTTATCGTAATGTATGTAAGGCAATTGACGGTAAGGAAAATCAGCTTGTAACTCATGAGCAGGTTGCACTTGTGCTTAAGATAATGGAGCACGCCTTTGAATCATCGAGGCAGGGACAGACAATCAAATTTGAATATTAATAAAATTGGCTTCCATTTTACATGGGAGCCGTTTTATTATATAATCTTATAATTAATAATGAAGAAAAAGTTAAAAAATTGCAAAAAACACTGTAATTTCTCTGCAATTTCACCCTGTTTTCACCGTAAGCACTTAAAAGGCGAGTCTGCTAAAAAAGTCGAAAATTTTTTAATTAAAGGTATTGACAAAACCGTAAGATAGTGGTATATTATATATGCAGATTAGCAATCGAGCAAAAAGAGTGCTAAAATATAAGAAGGAGGAAAAACAATGGAGTTTGGATATGATATTGAGCTTAGCGAACGCAAAAAAATGATACTTAAGGCTATTGTCGATGCACATATTAAGCTTGGTGAGCCTGTAGGCTCCAAATATCTTACTCAGGAGACTGATATTGCATATTCCTCCGCCACCATACGCAACGAGATGGCAGAGCTTGAGGAAATGGGATTTCTTGAGCAGCCTCATACCTCGGCAGGCCGTATACCGTCAGAGCTTGGCTACAGATTCTATGTTGACAGCCTTGTACAGCAGTATGATATGACCACTAAAGAGGCAAACGAGCTTAACAATATGCTTTCCGTCAAGATGTCGGAGATAGATAAGATACTTGAAAACGCAAGGAAAGCGGCGTCTGCAATGACCAATTATACTGCCATGTCCTTAAGGGCAAGGCCCTCCGGAGTTACTATCAAAAAATACGAGATGGTATATCTGGATGTAAGGAGTATTCTTGTGGTTATGGTGACATCCTCCGACTCTGTAAAGACAAGGAGCATAAAGCTACCCTTTGATGTAACAAGAGCAGATACCGACAGGCTTACAGAGGTGCTTAACAGGGAGCTTTCAGGTGTTGCTGTTGATGACATAAATATTTCTTTGATTGTTAAAATGGAAGAATATATGGCATCCTGTCCCGGCATTGTCAACATAGTTGTTAAGAATATTTACGAGGCAATGAATGAGCTGAGCTCCGAAATACGCTTTGAGGGTGTAAACAGATTGCTACAGTATCCCGAATATAAAAATCTTGATAAGCTTCAGCAGATGATATCCACGATAGAGGATAAAAACGACATTATTAAGGCAATAAGTACCATTGACCAGAGTGATGATGAAACTAAAATTTTCATAGGCTCTGAAAATATGGTTAAGATAATGGATAACTCTACCTTAATATATAAGAATCTTAAGCTGAACGGAAGAACAATTGGAGCAATCGGTATTATAGGACCCTGCCGTATGGATTATTCTAAGGTTCTTGCAACTATTGATAAGCTATCGGATGAAATAGGAAGGCTGTCCGAGACAACAAATTTGCTGCCGGGTGCTAAAAACAGCAAAAAAGAGAGGTAATCATGGAAGAAAAGGATTTGAACAAGGAAGAAGAGGTAACTCCCGATAATATGGCTGAGGAAATTAAGCCTGATGAAATCGAGGAGGCAAATAAAAGAGCCTACGATGCCGAGAAAAAATGTGCGGAAACAAATGATAAGTATCTTCGCATAATGGCAGAATATGATAATTTCAGAAAGCGTACGGTAAAGGAAAGAGACGGAATTTATGCAGAGGCGTATTCCGATGCTGTAAAACAGCTTTTACCCGTTATTGATAATATAGAGAGATCCGTTACATTTGTATCCGATGAGGAAACAAAAAAGGGTCTTAATATGATAATTACACAAATGACAGAGACCCTTAATAAAATGGGTGTAACCGTTATAGAAACAAAGGATTTTGACCCCAATGTACACAATGCTGTAATGCACATAGATGATGAAGCGTACGGGGAGGGCGAAATTGTAGAGGTATTCCAGAAGGGATACATGTATAAGGAAAAAATAATCAGATACGCTATGGTTAAGGTAGCGAACTGAAATAGTTAAATTTATCTTTTTATATACAGGAGGAATTTATTATGGGAAAAATTATTGGTATTGACTTGGGTACAACTAACTCTTGCGTTGCAGTTTATGAGGGTGGAGAGCCCGTTGTAATCGCTAACCCCGAGGGTTCAAGAACAACTCCTTCAGTTGTTGCATTCTCCAAGACAGGTGAAAGAATGGTAGGTCAGGTTGCTAAGCGTCAGGCTATTACAAATCCCGACAAGACCATTGCAAGTATTAAGAGACATATGGGTACTGATTATAAGGTATCCATTGACGGAAAGACACTTACACCTCAGGAAATCTCTGCTATGATTCTTCAGAAGCTTAAGGCAGATGCAGAGGCATATCTTGGCACTACAGTAACAGAGGCGGTTATTACAGTTCCCGCTTACTTCTCCGATGCACAGCGTCAGGCTACAAAGGATGCAGGTAAGATTGCAGGTCTTGAGGTAAAGAGAATTATTAACGAGCCCACAGCAGCAGCTCTTGCCTTCGGCATGGATAAGGAAGAGAACCAGAAGATTATGGTGTTCGACCTTGGTGGTGGTACATTTGATGTATCCTTGCTTGAAATCAGCGACGGAGTGTTTGAGGTTCTTGCAACAGCAGGTAACAACAAGCTCGGTGGCGACGACTTTGACAATAAGATTATCGACTGGATTGCAGAGCAGTTCAAGTCCGAGTACGGTATTGACCTCCGTCAGGATAAGATGGCTCTCCAGAGACTTAAGGAAGCAGCTGAGAAGGCTAAGATTGAGCTTTCCGGTGTAACATCATCCAACATTAACCTTCCCTTTATCACAGCAGATGCAACAGGTCCTAAGCACTTTGATGCTACTCTTACAAGAGCAAAGTTTGATGAGCTTACAGCTGACCTTGTAGAGGCTACTATGAGACCTACAAAGCAGGTTCTCTCCGATGCAGGCATCTCTGTATCCGAGGTTGATAAGGTTCTTCTCGTTGGTGGCTCTTCAAGAATCCCTGCAGTTCAGGATGCTCTTAAGAGCTTTATTCACAAGGAGCCCTTCAAGGGTATTAACCCCGACGAGTGTGTAGCAATCGGTGCTGCAATTCAGGGTGGTGTACTCGGTGGAGATGTAAAGGATCTTCTCTTGCTTGATGTAACACCCTTGTCACTCGGCATTGAGACACTGGGTGGTGTGTGCACAAAGATTATTGAAAGAAATACAACAATCCCCGTTAAGAAGAGCCAGATCTTCTCAACAGCAGCAGATAACCAGCCCTCTGTACAGATTCATGTTCTCCAGGGTGAGAGAGAAATGGCAGCAGGTAACACAACACTGGGCATGTTCTCACTTGATGGCATTGCACCTGCTCCCCGTGGAATCCCTCAGATTGAGGTTACATTTGACATCGACGCTAACGGTATTGTAAATGTAACAGCTACAGACAAGGGCACAGGAAAGGAACAGCATATTACAATTCAGTCCTCCTCCAATATGTCCAAGGAGGATATTGATAAGGCTGTAAATGAGGCAGCTAAGTTTGCTGAGGAGGATAAGAAGGCTAAGGAGGCTGTTGAAACAAAGAACAGAGCAGAGTCCCTTATTTTCCAGAGTGAAAAGACTCTTAACGATATCGGCGATAAGGTAAGCGAGGATGATAAGGCTCCCGTTAAGGCAGCTATCGAGAAGCTTAAGGAAACCGTTAAGACAAACGATACAGAGGCTATCAAGGCAGATTCCGATGCACTTGAAAAGGCATTCTACGCAGTAAGTGAGAAGCTTTATGCTCAGCAGGGTGGTACCCAGGGTGCAGGTCCCGATATGGGAGGCAACCAGCAGGGTAATGACGGCACCTACTACAATGCTGATTTTGAAGACAAGACAAACGGTTAATAGGACATTGATTCACAAACTAAAGGGCAGGAAACCTTCCTGCCCTAAAGTCAATAAAAGGCTAAGTATAGAAAAGGCTTGATTATGGCAGATAAAAGAGATTATTATGAAACCTTAGGTATTTCCAAGGGAGCAAGTGCCGATGAAATAAAAAAGGCATACCGTTCTTTGGCTAAGAAATACCACCCCGATATGAATCCGGGAAATGCTGAGGCAGAGCAGAAGTTCAAGGAAATTAACGAGGCTTACGGTGTTCTTTCCGACGAAGATAAAAAGGCTAAATATGACCAGTACGGACACGCTGCATTTGAACAGGGTGGAGGCTTCGGAGGAGGTGGCTTCGGAGGCTTTGGAGGCTTTGATTTTGATATGGGAGATATTTTCTCCTCCTTCTTCGGTGGTGGCTCATCCTCTTCAAGGAGAGCAAACGCACCCCAGCAGGGTGATGATATAGGAGTCAGAATAGTTCTTTCCTTTGAGGAGGCATTCTTTGGCTGTAAAAAGGAAATAAGCTACGGAAGAATCCAAAAATGCGGTGACTGTGGTGGTTCAGGAGCCGAAAAGGGTACAAGTGCAGAAAAATGTACTAAGTGTAACGGTACAGGAACTGTAAGAGTACAGCAGAGAACGGCCTTTGGTGTTATGCAGTCAACAGCAGCATGTCCCGACTGTAAGGGCACAGGCAAGATTATAAAAACTCCTTGCTCCAACTGTAAGGGCAAGGGAATGGTTAAGATAAATAAAAAGCTGGAGATTACTATCCCTGCAGGCATTGATGACGGACAGAGAATTGCTCTCCGTGATCAGGGTAACGACGGAAGAAACGGAGGAGCCCCCGGAGATCTTATTGTACAGGTATCTGTTCGCCCGCATCCTATATTTGAGAGGGATGGCAAGGACCTCTACTGTGAGATTCCAATAACCTTTGCTGAGGCTGCTTTGGGTGCAAAAATCAAAATCCCCACTATGGAGGGTGAGATTGATTATGATATTCCCGAGGGTACACAGACAGGTGCTATGTTTACAATAAGACAAAAGGGTGTTCCCGATGTAAACGGCAGAGGCAAGGGTAACCTATATGTTAAGGTAGTTGTGGAAACACCCAAGAATCTCAGTGAAGAACAGAAAAAGATTATGCGTAGCTTTGCCGAGAGCTGTCAGGAAAAGAATTTCTCAAAGAGAAGCAGCTTTTTCAGTCGCTTCAGAAAGTGAGTTAAAATGGAAGACAATAAATGGATACAGATAAAGGTTACCTCTAAGGTGGAAAACCTTGATAGCCTTTGTGCTGTTATGAGTATGCTTTCCAATGGGCTCCAGATAGAGGATTATTCCGATATAGAGGACAGAATCCTCGATGGAGTGTACGGAGATTTGATTGACGAGAGTGTTTTGAATGCAGATAGAACAGTGGCATCCGTGTCAATTTATGTTCCAGCCGATAAGCCCACAGAGCATTATACCATGTTTATTAAGGAGAAGCTTGATGCTCTTAAGATAGAGAGCAATACAGAGCTTATCTCCCTCTGTGAGGAGGATTGGGCAAACTCCTGGAAGCAGTATTACAAGCCAATTAAAATAGGCAACCGACTTGTGGTAGTTCCCATGTGGGAAAGATACAGTGCAGAGCCCCATGAGATAGTAGTAAAGATGGATCCCGGTATGGCATTCGGTACAGGCACTCATGAGACAACACGCCTCTGTGCAACCCTGCTCGAAAAATACATAAACGGGGAAAGCGTAATGCTTGATGTGGGCTGTGGAAGCGGAATACTTGCTATCTGTGCATCCAAGCTGGGTGCTAAGCAGTGCTACGCCTATGACATTGACCCTGTGGCTGTAAAGGTATCGAGAGAGAATGTTAAGGATAATGATGCTTCAAATATCGAATGTGAGGTATCCGACCTTCTTGCAGGTGTCAAAGCGGGAAAATATGATGTTATCACAGCTAATATAGTAGCTGATATAATCATCAGAATGCTACCCGATATTTCTGAATTTATGCATAAGAAAACCGTCCTTGTTTTATCGGGCATAATTGACGAAAGGTGCGGGGATGTGTATGAATCTATCGCTAAAAACGGCTTTGAAATCGTAGAAGAAATACACGAAAACGGCTGGTGTGCGATTTCTGTTAAATTAAGATAGTCAAAAACCTTCTCGTATGAGAAGGTTTTTTCTTGACATTGCACGGCATTGGTGCTATTATATACATAACAAAATTACGGAGGAAAGATATGCCCAGATTTTTTATAAGAGCCGATCAGGTTGCAGAATTGGATAACGGGGCTAAAGCCATTGTGATAAAGGGCGAGGATGCTCATCACATTTCCCGTTCACTCCGTATGACTGCAGGTGAGGAAATTACTGTTTGTGATATGCAAAAAAATGTATACGGTTGTAAAATTTCCGGCTTTTCAGAGGGAGAAGTATATTTGGATGTCATAAGTGAGGCTAAGTCCGATACTGAGCCGGAATGTTATGTAAGGCTTTATCAGGCTATCCCAAAGGGAGATAAATTAGAAACTATAATTCAGAAATCAATAGAGTGCGGTGTATCGGAGATAATCCCCTTTTCATCGGAGAGATGTATTGCAAAAATCGAGGGCAAGGATATTGTCAAAAAAGCCGAAAGACATAACAAAATAGCAGAGAGTGCAGCCAAGCAATGCGGAAGAGGAATAATTCCCACAGTCCGTGAGGCTATGAGGTTTAAGCAGGCTGTAGAGGATGCCGTAAAAAGCGAGCTTACTATCCTGTGCTATGAGGGAGACGGCACACAGTCCATTAAGGAAATTTTAAGCAATAACAGAGAAGTAAAATCTATTTCCCTTATTATCGGTGCAGAGGGTGGGTTTTCTATTAATGAGGTTAACATTCTTCGAGAAGCCGGAGCTAAAATAGCAGGACTTGGAAAAAGGATATTAAGGTGTGAAACTGCCCCCTCCTTTGCTTTGGCATGTATCTCCTATGAGCTTGAATTGTGATTTTTGTGTAAAATGGCAAAAAAATATGCAAAATTCACAAAAAAATATAAAAAAAAGGCTTGAAATAGCTATTAAAATAGTGTAATATATATATACAGAATGCACAAATTGCACAAATCAAACATTTCGGAGGTAGAGTATGTCCAACAGATTATTTCAAGGTGTGATTCACCAGATGCATGATGCAGTCGACCGTGTTATCGGAGTAATCGATGATTCGGGTGTTGTTATCGCATGCAGTGAGCTTTCTAAAATCGGAGAATTGCGTGGTCGCGCAAAGGATGAGATGCTTTATACCACGGATACAATGGTTGTAGACGGCTACACATATCAGCCCATTGGCAGCGGCACCAAAATAGAATTTATGGTGTTTGTTGAGGGAGAGGATAAGATAGCAGGCAAGTATGCATCCATTCTTGCAATTTCGCTTTCCAATATTAAGAGCTATTATGACGAGAAGTGTGATAAGAGCTCATTTATCAAAAATATCATTATGGATAACATTTTGCCGAGTGATATTTATGCTAAGAGCAAGGAGCTCCATTTTGACGGTAACGACCACAGAGTGGTATTTCTCGTAAGATTCTATTCCAGAACAGAGATTATGCCCTTTGAAATACTCCAGAATATGTTTCCCGACAAGTCAAGGGATTATGTTATAGCAACAGGGGACCAGGATGTTGTAATCGTTAAGGGAATTGCCAATGATGTTGACCTTGCCGAGACAGAAAAGATTGCACAGAGCATTTCCGATACATTAAGCTCAGAGTTCTACTGCCGTGTTGGTATTGGTATCGGTACAATAGTTGACAATATTAAGGACCTTGCAAGATCCTATAAGGAAGCCCAGATAGCTATAGAGGTTGGTAAGGTATTTGAAACCGAGAAGGAAATTGTAAGCTATGAGAATCTCGGTATCGGCCGTCTAATTTATCAGCTTCCCACAACACTTTGTGAGATTTTCTTGACCGAGGTGTTCAAGCATGGATCCATAGATACACTCGATAAGGAAACTCTCCAGACAATCCAGGTATTCTTTGAGAATAACCTTAATGTTTCCGAAACATCCAGAAAGCTTTATGTACACAGAAATACTCTTGTGTACAGACTTGATAAAATCAAAAAGCTTACAGGACTTGACCTTCGTCAGTTCGATCACGCCATAACCTTCAAGGTTGCGTTGATGGTAAGACGCTATCTTACAGCCAAGCCCATTAAATTCTAATTTTAACAAAAACTCCGAATGCGGAGTTTTTGTGCGTAATCGCAGTATAATGCGATAATAATTCAAGTATATTTTTTTGAAAGGGCATGCGTGCCACGAGGTGATAAACATGGAAGAAAAGAAAATAAAATATACCGTCGAGGGTTATGAAAAGCTTAAGGAAGAGTACGAATATCTCAAAAAGGTTCGTCGTCAGGAGATAAAGGAGCTTATTAAAGAAGCAAGATCCTTCGGTGACTTGTCTGAGAACAGTGAGTACGATGAGGCAAGAGATCAGCAGGCAAAGGTTGAAAGCAGAATTTTAGAGCTTGAATACCTTATGAAAAATGCCGAGATTATTGATACAGACGCAGTAAAAAACATTGTAGCTCTCGGATCAACAGTAGTCATAAAATATAAGGATGGTACAGAAAAGAAGTATGACCTTGTAGGCTCTAACGAGGTTGACCCCTTTAAGGGCAGAATATCAGACCGTTCTCCCATCGGTATGGCTGTTATAGGTCATAAAAAGGGTGACACAGTTACAATCGAAACACGCGCAGGCGAGAAGGATGCTGTAATCGTAGATTTCTATAAGACAAAATAAGAGGACACAGATAATGCAGGAAAATATTAATAATACAGAAAATGTAGCAGAAGAGGTTGAATTAAGCGAGATTTTGCAGATTCGCCGTGACAAGCTTACAAGCCTTTGTGAGTCCGGTAATAACCCCTTCGAAAAGGTAAAGTACGATGTAGATGCGTACACTACTGATATTGTAGAAAGCTTTGAGGAATACGAGGGCAAGACCGTTAAAATCGCAGGCAGACTTATGTCTCGCCGTGATATGGGAAAGGCTAACTTTATAGATATACTTGACGGCAAGGGCAGAATCCAGTGCTATATCAGAATTAACGATGTAGGGGAGGATACCTTTGAGCAGTACAAGAAGTGGGATATTGGAGATATCGTTGGTATTTCCGGTATGGTGTTCAGAACAAGAAGAGGAGAAATCTCCGTACATGTGTATGAAATTGAGCTCCTTGCCAAGTCCTTGCTCCCCCTTCCTGAAAAGTATCACGGTCTTAAGGACCAGGAAACAAGATACAGACAGAGATATGTTGACCTTATTGTAAATCCCGAGGTTAAGGATACCTTCTATAAGAGATCCCAGATACTTAAGGAGATTCGTAACTACCTTGATTCCAAGGGCTTTTTGGAGGTTGATACACCTATCCTTGTTCCTCTTGAAATCGGTGCAAGTGCAAGACCTTTTGTAACACATCACAATACTCTTGATATTGATATGTACCTCCGTATAGAGACAGAGCTTTATCTCAAGCGTCTTATTGTCGGTGGTATGCATAGAGTATACGAGGTTGGCAGAATCTTCAGAAATGAGGGTATGGATACTAAGCATAACCCCGAGTTTACCTCTATTGAGCTTTACCAGGCGTTTACCGACTACAAGGGTATGATGGACCTTGTTGAGGAAATGAATAAGATGCTTGCTGTTAAGATTTGCGGCTCTGAGAAAATTATGTACCAGGGTAATGAAATTGATATGGGTAAGTGGGAAAGACTCACTATGGTAGAGGCTGTTAAGAAGTATGCAGGCGTTGATTACAACGACTGGGCAACTGATGAGCAGGCAAGAGAGGTAGCTAAGGCATATCATGTTGAGGTTGCCGATAACGCTACCAAGGGCAGAGTACTTATTGAGTTCTTCGATGCATATGTTGAGGAAAAGCTTATTCAGCCTACATTTATCTATGATTATCCCGTGGAGAACAGCCCCCTCGCTAAGAGAAAGGCTGATAATCCCATGTTTACAGAACGCTTTGAGTACTTTATCAACGCAACAGAGTTCGGTAATGCATTCAGCGAGCTTAATGACCCAATTGACCAGAAGGAACGCTTTGAAAAGCAGGTTGAGGCTAAGCGTGCAGAGGAGCCCGATACAAAGGCAGAGGTGGATTATGACTACATCACAGCCCTTGAATACGGCATGCCCCCCACAGGAGGTCTCGGCTTCGGTATAGACCGTCTTGTAATGCTTCTTACAGACAGTGCCTCCATCCGTGATGTTCTTCTGTTCCCAACAATGAAGCCTCAGGCATAAATAAAATTTTACAAGCCCTTACCACTAAGGGCTTGTTTTTTTTATATGAACTTGTTTTTTGAAAGGAAAATAATATTTTTGTATTGGAGATTAATTGTTGATTTTCAGACCCTGCCATGATACAATGGAATTGTAAAAATTTAATTTTTCACAAGAGGTGGTAATTATGATAATTGAACAGCGTATTAAAGATTTTGAAAATTTGGGCTTTGGAATGTTTGTACATTTCGGACTTTACAGCGTTCACGGTAAGGGTGAGTGGGCGTACAATATAAACATTACACCTAAGGATTACGAGAAGCTCTTTTATACATTTAATCCCGATAAGGATTGGGCAAAAAATCTTGTGTCGGCAGCTAAGGGGGCAGGATGCAAATATATTACAATAACCACAAGACATCACGACGGCTTTTCTCTCTATGACACCTGTGGCTTGAATGAATACGATGCACCTCATTCATCGGCAGGAAGAGATTTGATTCGTGAGTTTGTTGATGAATGTAATATGCAGAGCATAGTACCGTTTTTCTACCATACCCTTCTTGATTGGCATGAGAAAAGCTATAAGGAGAATTTCCCCGAATACCTTAAGTATCTGAGGGCAAGTGTAGAAATTCTATGTAAAAATTATGGTAAAATAGGTGGCCTTTGGTTTGACGGAATGTGGGATAAAAAGGAAGAAAACTGGGAAGAGGATGAGCTCTATTCTCTTATCAGAAGGTATCAGCCCGATGCAATGATTATAAACAATACAGGTCTTTCTGCCCGTGGAGAGCTGGGTCATATAGAGCTTGATTCCGTAACCTTCGAAAGAGGCCGTCCCCATCCTATCAATTTAGAGGAATCACCAAAATATATCGCAAGTGAGATGTGTCAGATTTTCGGTAATTATTGGGGCTATGCAAAAAGAGATTTCAACTTCAAATCCTTAAAGGAAATTATTGAGGACTTTTGCGTTTGCAGAAGATACGGTGCAAATTATCTTCTCAATATCGGACCTATGGGTAACGGTCAGCTTCGTCCCCTCGATAAGGCTATGCTTGGAGCACTGGGCGAATGGGTCGATATTTATTCTGAGGCCCTTTACTTGCCTCGTCCTGCTAAGATTGAAATAGAAGGTAAGGAGAAAAGCTTTATTCTTGAGGGTAACGGCTCTTACTACTTATTCGCTTACGACATCGGTGTGTCGGCAAATATCAATGTTGAGCTTTCTAAGGGAAATCCCGACTGTAACAACAGCTTCAAATTTGATAAGCCAATAAAGTCGGTTAAGTGGTTAGATAACGGTGAGGATGTATTGTTCAGCCGGGATGGAGACAAGGTGACGGTTGTGACAACTCCCCAACTGTACGGTGAGCATCTTGTTGTGAAAATAGCAAAAATCGAAATATAAGTTAAATAAACAACACTGCTGACCGGATTTTACAAAAAATGAAACGGATTTAGGATGCAATTATGGATATTAAAAGGCTTCTTGACAAAATGTCACTTAAGGAAAAGCTGTATCAGCTTCAGCAGCTGGACTCGAATGTGATTATGTATGATGAGAATATGCCTGTTACGGGTATTTTACAAAAGTTAGAGCTGGATGAAAATTATATTTTTGAAACAGGCTCACTTCTGAATTCCTTTGGGGCAAAAAGAACAATAGAAATTCAAAAGAATTTTTTGATGCATAGCAAGAATAAGATTCCTACAGTGATTATGCAGGATGTTGTTCGTGGTTATAAAACCCTATATCCTATAAACCTGGGCCTTTCCTGTTCCTTTGATATGGACCTTTGTGAAAAATGTGCATCTATGGCGGCTAAGGAGGCAAGCGTAGACGGTGTACATATGACCTTTGCACCTATGCTTGATGTGTCCCGTGATGCAAGATGGGGCAGAGTAATGGAAACAAGCGGAGAGGATACATATCTTACCTGTGAAATTGCAAAAGCCACCACAAGAGGCTTTCAGGGTGACGGAAAAACCTACGGTCTTGGCGTAGGCTGTAAGCATATGGCAGGCTACGGTGCCCCGGAGAGTGGTAAGGACTATAACCTTTCCGATATGAGTGAAATAACCTTAAGAGAAATCTATCTGCCTCCTTATAAGGCTTCAATAGATGAGGGTGCCATGCTTGTAATGGCGGGACAGCAAACACTAAATGGCGTACCCTGTGTCTTAAATTCACATCTTATGAAAGATATTTTAAGGGATGAATGGGGCTTTGACGGTATAGTTATTTCAGATTATAACTGTCTTGCCAGCACAGTTGACCATGGATATAGTGAAAGCCATAAGCAGGCGGTGGAGCTTGCAATGCAGTCGGAAATGAATATGGAAATGGCAACGACCTGTGTCGTTAAATACGGGGAGGAGCTGGTTAACGAGGGTAAAGTATCCATAGAGCAAATTGATAAGGCAGTTTTGCGTATTTTGAAGGTTAAGGAAAAGCTTGGACTGTTTGAGAATCCGTATCGATATGCCGATCCGAATGAGGCGAATAAAATTCTTGGCTGTAAGGAGCACAAGGAGCTTGCACGCATAGCAAGTGAGGAGAGTGCTGTATTGCTTAAAAATGATTGTGTTTTGCCCTTTAGCAAGGATGTAAAAAGCGTTGCTCTTATAGGTCCTCTCGCAGATGAGAAGCAGATTGTCGGCTCCTGGTGGTGTGCATATGACAAGAATGAAACTGTGACTGTGCTTGAAGGTATTAAAAATTTGTTACCGTATGTAAAAATTAATTACGCTATGGGCTGTGGCTTAGAGCTTGATGCAACTGACATATCACAAATTGATGAGGCTGTGGAACTGGCAAAAGAATCAGATATAGTGATCCTGTGTGTAGGCGAGGATATGAGAGACAGTGGCGAATCCAAGTCTAAAGCGTTCTTAGAGCTGTCTCCTGCTCAAAAGGAGCTGATAAGAAGAGTTACAGAATCCAATAAAAATACAGCCACGGTGCTATTTACAGGCAGACCGCTTGTGCTTACCGAAGAGAACAAAACAGCAGGTGCGATTCTTAATGTATTCTTCCCCGGCACAGAGGGAGGAAACGCAATAGCAAACCTTTTGTTTGGAAATAGCGTACCCTGTGGTAAGCTTACAATGTCATTCCCTCACAATGTGGGACAGTGCCCTGTGTATTATAATCACTTTAAGACAGGAAACTACCGTACTGATGATACGAAAAGGATGGTATTTAAGTCGGGCTATATTGACGGACCGAATAAGCCGTTATACCCCTTTGGTTACGGACTCAGCTATACCGATTTTGAATACAGCAGCCATAAAATCAGCAGCGATATAATAAACGATAACGGTAAAATCACAGCATCCGTTAAGGTGAAAAATATTGGTAAATATAAGGCAAAGGAAATTGTTCAGATGTACATCCAGGACCTATTTGGCTCGGTTGTACGACCTGTAAAGGAGCTTCGAGGCTTTAAGAAAATAGAGCTTAGTCCGAATGAAGAAAAAACCGTAGAATTTGAAATTACTGAGGACACTCTCGCATTTGTGGGAGCAGATTTGAAAAGAAAGGCAGAAAAGGGAAGGTTCCGTATCTTTATCGGTAACAGTAGTGAAATCGAACCCTTTGCAGAATTTGAATACAAATAATCCCGCATCCTGTTAATCAACAGATTTTAAAGTCAGCATAGCTGTAAAAAGATTTTTTGTTGAGAGGATAGAAAACCATAAAAATTCAGGAATAAATATCCACCTACCCGTGAAGTGAACTAAATGGGGTTCACTTCACCCGATAGGTGGATATTTTCTTTTGTTTACATATGTATAAGAGCAATTATCCTCGGGGGAGTGTATGAAAACAGAATGTTTTTCCTTTTTTGAAGATAAAATGACTATGCGGAAAAATAAGGTTAATAAAATAGCTTTTACAGAGATTCACCAAAAAACAGGAAAAAGCAAGACAGCGTGTGCATATTTTCTCGTCTTACTCTGCCGAGTACCCGCACAAGGCTCTTTTTAGGGTGCATATATTGACTTTTTTCGAGTTATATGATATAATACAAATAAATAAAATTATAATTGCAGAACTATGGCCATTTTACGGTATGGTTAAGTTTGCTTTTGTTTCCCTCAAATTGGGGAGAAGGAGAGTAGTATTATGGGCAATAAAATGAATATAAAATTTTCACCTCCGGACATTACTGAGCTTGAAATAGCTGAGGTTGCCGATGCGCTTCGTTCCGGATGGATTACCACAGGACCAAGGACAAAAAAGCTTGAGCAGCAGATTGCAGAGTATGTCGGAAGCAAGAGGTGTGTTTGCCTTAATTCTCAGACAGCCTGTGCTGAGATGGCTCTCCGTGTTCTCGGCGTAGGCAAGGGCGACGAGGTAATTACCTCTGCATACACATATACAGCTTCTGCATCCGTTATTGACCATGTGGGTGCAACAATTGTTATGGTAGATACTGCAAAGGATAGCTTTGAGATAGATTATGATGCTATTGAGGATGCTATTACAGAAAAGACTAAGGCAATTATCCCCGTTGATATCGGTGGTGTCCCCTGTGACTATGACAGGCTCTTCAAGATTGTCGAGAGAAAAAAGAGCATTTTTAAGCCTGCAAATGAAATTCAGGAGGCTCTCGGCAGAGTAGCGATAATGGCAGATACGGCACACTCCTTCGGTGGCAGTGTCGGTGATAAAATGCTCGGCTCCGTTGCAGATTTTTCGTCCTTCTCATTCCACGCTGTAAAGAATTTTACAACTGCTGAGGGTGGTGCACTTACCTGGAGAACAATAGAAGGCATCAGTGACGATGATATTTACAAGAGACTCCAGCTCCTTTCACTTCACGGTCAGAATAAAGATGCCCTCGCAAAAACGCAGCTCGGTGCGTGGGAATATGATATCATCGGTACATGGTACAAGTGTAATATGACTGATGTTGCTGCAGCAATAGGACTTAAGCAGATGGAGAGATATCCCTCCATGCTTGCACGCCGTAAGGAGATTATCACAAGGTTTGACAACGCCTTCAGACCCCTCGGAGTAAAGACTCTGGAGCATTATACTGATAGATATCAGTCCTCCGGTCATTTGTACCTTACCCGTATCCCCGGCATTACTCCCGAAGAAAGAAATGAAATCATAAACAAAATGGCAGAGGAGGGCATAGCATGTAATGTTCACTATAAGCCCCTCCCCATGCATACAGCATATAAAAAGCTTGGCTTTGATATAAAGGATTATCCTAATGCATATGCCCAGTTTGCAAATGAAATTTCTCTCCCTCTCCATACCTGCTTAACAGATGAAGAGGTGGAGTACATCATCGACAAATACACAAAAATTTTGAAAGAGTACATATGATATGAGACTTGTTAAATGGGAAAAGCTTCCTTGCGAGATGCAGACAGAGGAAGTAAAAAAATATTACGATATACTTAAGAAAAAGAAATTCGGTCTCTTTTTTAAGAGGATGTTTGATATTTTCGTTTCGTTTGTAATGCTTCTTATCCTTTCACCGATATTTCTGATTCTTGCAATCGCCATTAAAGTCGATTCCCGTGGCCCCGTGTTTTACAGACAGCTCAGGGTTACACAGTACGGAAAAAGATTCAGGATATTCAAATTCCGTACCATGGTGCAGAATGCCGACAAGGGTTCCCAGGTCACAGTAAATAATGACAGCCGTATTACAAGAGTAGGTAAGCTTATCCGTAAGTGCCGACTTGACGAAATAAGTCAGCTCATAGATGTCCTTCGTGGTACTATGACCTTTGTAGGTACCCGTCCCGAGGCTGTTAAATATGTGGAGCATTATACCCCCGAGATGATGGCTACACTCTTGCTCCCTGCGGGAATTACATCCGAGGCGAGTATACGCTACAAGGATGAGGATACACTACTTGATGGAGCAGAGGATACCGACAAGGTATATATTGAACAGGTTTTACCCGAGAAAATGAAAATAAACCTCTGGTCTATCAAAAAATTTAATTTCTGGTTTGATATAGGAACGATGTTCCGTACAGTCTTTGCCGTTCTCGGTAAGAACTATCCCAAGGATGTTGAAAAAAATGAAAAATCCGCTAAGGAGGGTGTTAAAAAGCCATGAGCAATGAATTTTCCGTTTTAATGTCCCTTTATATTAAAGAAAGACCCCAAAATCTCAGAGAATGTCTTGACAGTATGCTTTCACAGACAGTGTTACCTAACGAAATAGTAATTGTTAAGGACGGACCCTTAACCGATGAATTGGAGGCTGTGCTTAGCGAGTATATAGAGAAAAATCCTGATTTGTATACTCTTGTTCCCCTTGAAACGAACAGAGGTCTCGGCTTAGCACTTGCAGAGGGTATGCACCACTGTAAGTATGAGCTCGTTGCAAGAATGGATACCGATGATATAGCAAGAAATGACAGATTTGAAAAACAGCTTGCAGAGTTTGATAAGGACCCTGACCTTGATATCTGCGGTAGCCATATTGTAGAGTTCGAGGACAGTGTGGATGTTATTGTCGCACAGAGAAAGGTTCCTCTTACCGACAAGGAGATAAAGGATTATCAAAAGAGAAGAGACGGTTTGAACCATGTTACGGTAATGTTCAAAAAGTCCACAGTATTAAGAGCAGGAAATTATCAGTCCTGTTTGCTTATGGAGGATACTCTCCTTTGGGCAAATATGTTCAATGCGGGAGCAAAGGCAATGAATATTGATGACTCTCTTGTCTATGTACGCATAGGCAAGGATATGTTCGAACGCCGTGGAGGCTGGAGCTATTACAAGAAGTATAAGCAGGGCAGAAAACAGGTAAGGGAAACAGGCTACATAGGCTTCTGGGATTATCATTCCACCCTTATGGTTCAGTTTGCCGTTGCTATGATGCCCAATAAGCTCCGTGGCTGGGTATTCAAAAAGCTGTTGCACAAATAATTAAAAGAGAGGTTGTATTTGCAATGAATGAATTACAGTCTAAACTGGTAGAAATGCTTTCGTGGTACCATAATTTCTGTGTTGAGCACGGACTTAGATATTATGCAGCAGGTGGAACGGCGTTGGGTGCTGTAAGACATAAGGGCTTTATTCCGTGGGATGATGATATAGATGTTGTTATGCCCAGACCCGATTACGAAAAATTTAAGGAGCTTTCAGCCTCTTTTGATGCGGATTTCAGATACCGTGCGGAATTTCCTAATCAAAATAAGGATTTTGTGTATCAGTACGGAAAGCTGTATGATACAACCACTACACTGATAGAGAGCACCAGATTCAAGACCAAGCGTGGAATTTTTATAGATATATTCCCCATTGACGGAGCAGGAAATACCAGAGAAGAGGCATTGGAGCATCTTAAGGATGTATTCAAAAAAATCAACCTGCTTTCTGCATATAACTGTGCAATCAGAAAGGGAAGAAAATTTTATAAGAATGCAGCAGTTGTAGCTATGAGATGCGTTCCGAGGTTTATTTTGAATCCTAAAAAGATTTCGGAAAAGGCTGAGGATATGTGTAGAAGCGTTAGCTATGACGACAGTAAATTCGTTGCAAATCTGGTAGGTCTTGGAACACATAAGGAAATAATGGAGAGAGAATGGATGGGAACTCCTACCATTGCTCCCTTTGAAAATGTGCAGATATACTGTCCGGAATTTTGTGATAAGTATCTCACACAGCTGTTTGGCGATTATATGAAGCTACCCCCCGAGGAAAAAAGAGTATCTCATCATGAATTTTTAAGCTACGATTTGGATAAATCTTATTTATCCGAGTAATAAGTCGTTATTTGGAGGAAACAATATGATATATGCATCTGAATATCCAAAAGAGCTTTGCCTGTATGTCAGAGAAAACAAAGAATTGTTTGAAAGCTTAAAAGGACAGAAAATCGCAATTACCGGAGCAGCAGGGCTTATCGGCTCTTACATTATAGACCTTATAATTGTGGCAAACGAAGAGCTTGGCACAGGTATTGAGGTATTGGCAATTGACAGAAACAGAGAGCTTTTGAATAGCCGCTTCCCCGAGAAATACACATGTGTAAGACATTATGCTATAGATGTAAACGAAGCAGAGCTTCCTAAGGAAAGGGTTGATTATGTTATTCATGCAGCGAGTAACACATCTCCCATTGATTACGCAACAAAGCCTATTGATACTATGAAGACAAATTTCATCGGTACTGACAGAATGATAAATTTCTGTATGGAAAACGGTGCAAAAAGATTTGTTTTCTGTTCATCTGTCGAGGCATACGGAGTAAATAACGGTGATGTTGACGAGTTCTGCGAGGATTACAGCGGATATGTAAACTGTAATACCGTGCGTGCGGGATACCCCTCGGCAAAAAGAGCATCAGAGGCACTTTGTAATGCTTATTGCTCACAGCTGGGCTTGGATTTTGTTACGGCGAGAATAGGCAGAATATACGGTCCTACTGTAATAGAAGGAGACACGAAGGCTCCAACTCAGTTTATAAATAACGCCGTAAACGGTGAGGATATTGTAATGAAGAGCAACGGTATGCAAGAGTTTTCCTACGGATATGTGGGAGACTGTGCTACTGCTATGCTTCTTATTATGAAAAAGGGAGTGTGTGGAGAGGCATATAATATTGCTGATCCGAATTCAAGAGTTTTGCTCCGTGACTTTGCAGAGAGCTCTGCATCAGCAGGTAATGCAAAGGTTGTATTCTGTGCACCTACAGAAACAGAAGCAAAGGGATATTCAAAGGTAACCAAGGCAGTTATGAACACTGATAAGCTTGTTTCCCTTGGCTGGAGTGCTAAGTACAATGTAAAGGCCGGTGTTGAAAGAACCGTAAAATACCTTAAAGAAATTAAAGGAGTATGAATATGAAAAAGCTCAGAGCACTTGTTACAGCCGAGGTTGTAAGTTCCATTTTAGAGGAGAAGCTCGGTGATAGAATAGACTTTATATATGACGGATATTATCTTGACCACGATGTTATGAATCACCAGGAGCTTATCGAAAAGGTTAAGGATATAGACATTTTAATATGCGAATACGACACAATAGATGCACAGGTGTTTGATGCAGCAAGCAATCTTAAGATAATTATTTGCTGCAGAGGAGGAGTAAAGACTGTAATAGATCTTGAAAAGGCTATGGAAAACGGAATTATAGTCTGCAATAACGGTGGCAGAAATGCAGGTGCGGTTACTGATATGGCTATGGGATACATTCTCGACCTTACAAGAAACATAACTCTTTCCAATAATCTCATACATTCCAAGACTATAACTGCTGATTTAAGCTCCAAGCCTGAGGAATACAGAGACACCGTATGGGGACTTGACAAGAACAGTCCTTTCATTAAATACAGGGGAAGAAGTATAAATCATATGAATTTGGGTATTGTAGGATTTGGATTTGCCGGTAGGCTTATGGCATCAAAGGCAAGTGCCTTCGGTATGCATATTCTTGCTTATGACCCATATTCATCCTTTGAAAACACTCCGGATTATGTGGAGCCCTGTGATTGGGACAGGCTCCTTTCCGAGTCTGATATTATAAGTGTACATTGTACCTTGTCACCCCAGACGAAAAATATGTTCTCAAAGAAGGTATTTGACAGGATGAAGGATGATGCATACTTCATAAATACTGCAAGAGGAGAGCTTGTTGTTGAAGAGGATCTTATCGATGCTCTTAACTCCGGTAAGCTTGCAGGTGCTGCAATAGATGTAACACGCAAGGAGCCCATATCATCGGACAGCCCACTTGTGGGAACAAAAAATCTTTTGATTACCCCACATATAGCCGGCTCCGCAGATGATGTACAAATTTGCGGAACTAATATGGTAGTTGAAAGTCTTTCCGACTACATAAACGGCAAAAAACCCAGAAATGCCGTTGTTTATAGATAGGAGATATAAAAATGGGTAAAGCTATTGGAATTATTTTAGCAGGTGGAATCGGTTCGAGATTTAAGGGCAGTAAGCCTAAGCAGTACTACCTTATAAACGGTAAGGAAATGATATGGTATTCTATTGACGCCTTCCAAAAGGCAAAAAAGATTGACGATTTTATTGTTGTAGTTGATGAGGAAGAATACAAGGCAGGCAGAATCAGAGATCAATACGGTGTGAAAACCGTTGTCGGTGGAAAAACCAGAAATCACTCCTTCAAAAATGCTCTTGATTATATTAATGAGCACTATCCTGATTGTGAGAAAATAATCGAAAATAATGCAGCTTGTCCTCTTACAACATCAGATATCATAGATAAATATATGGATATTCTTGATGAATATGATTTTGTCCAGACAACATTTAAGATTACCGATGCCTTGGGCTCATATAAGTCAAGAACTGTAGACAGGGAGGATTATTTCCTTATACAGGCTCCGGATGCCTATAGATTTAAGGTCCTATATGAGAGCTTTGATGCAGATCATCCTAACGGTCATCCTGTTGTTCAGCTGCCTGAGGATACAAAGGGCTTTAATTTCTTTGATTACGGTCCTAACTTTAAGGTAACATACCCCGAGGATATAAAGATTATAGAAATGCTCATTAACAGAAGAGAAGAGCAGTAAACCGATTTTAAGAATTGAGCTGCTTTTTCAGGAGGCTTTATGATAATTTTACACATTGCGACAATTAAAAATAATCCGTTAAACGGAGTATGTGTCGCTGTTCCTAAGCATGTTATATCACAGCAGGAAACAGAAACAGTTGCTCTAGTTAATACAATAAATGAAAGAATAGAGGGAGTAAATAATCAGCTTGATTATTCCGACAGCTTTTCTGTCGGCAGTCTTCCCACCCCCTTTAATAAGCCCGATATAGTTGTATTTCATGAGGCATACAGACCTGTATATCTTAAAATTTCCAAGGAGCTGAGAAAAAGTAAAATTCCTTATGTAATTATTCCTCACGGAGAGCTTACCAAGGAAGCACAAAAGAAAAAATGGCTCAAGAAAAAAGCAGCTAATATTCTGCTTTTTAACAAATTTATAAACGGTGCAAGGGCTATACAGTGTCTGTCGGAGAGGGAGCTTTCAAATGTTAAATTCGGGAAGCAGAAATTCGTAGGTACAAACGGGATAGATAGGCCTGATGAAGTAAAAAACAGCTTTTGCGAAAACGGTATGGAAATTATATATATTGGCAGATTAGAGGCTCATATAAAGGGTCTTGACCTTCTTACACAGGCTGTAAGGATGTCTGCCGATAAAATGAGGGCTCACAATGTAAGGCTTACAATGTATGGCCCCGACTTGAACGGTAGATTTCAGCATGTTCAGGAGCTTATAAAGGAAAACGGAATTTCCGATATTGCTACACTTAATATGCCCATATTTAACGAGGAAAAGAAAAGAGCCCTTCTTAATGCCGATGTGTTCATCCAGACCTCAAGAACGGAGGGAATGCCTATGGGCATTTTGGAGGCACTCAGCTATGGCTTACCTTGTATAGTTACAAAGGGAACAACCCTTGCTGAAATGGTTAACGGCAGTGGCTCCGGCTGGGGATGTGAGACCTCGGCAGAGGCTATAAGTAAAGCCATAAACGACGCTATAGATAATAAGGCTTCCTTAATGGAAAAATCCATCTCGGCAGTAAAATTCATAAGAGAAAACTTTTTATGGGAAAATGTTGCAAAGCAAATAATTGATAAATATGAGAAAATTATTGCAAAGTAAAGTAGAAAATGTTAATGAAAAAACAAATTTTGAATTATTGGAAAAGGAGATTAGCGTAGTTTTATGAAAATAAATACAAAAAGAGTATCAGCGTTTATGATACTCATGCTTCATCTTCTTTCTGTGTTTATTATCTTCTTTTATTCACACAATAAAGTAGATCAGATGTCTTTGATAGTTGAATTTTTGATTCTTGTCGTGCTGATTATTTTGAATAGAAGAACATTTAAGGATAATATGTTAATTCTGGCACTGTCGGTAAATGCGACCTCCTTGATTATAACAGCATTTACCCATTCAGGCTATGGCTTTATGATTTTGTTTGCGAACCTTATATTGCTCTTTTGCTTGCTTAACAATATAAGCGTGACAAAAAGAGAATTTTCATATATACATTTATTTACAGCCCTGTTTTTAAGTGCATATATAGCTACTGCTGAAATAGTGCCCAGCCATGGATTGGTTTATGTTACGGGAGCATTGGGATATTCCATAAATTCAAATATGTTTGCATTATTTACGCTTGCGTGTATGATGCATTGGTATGCATTTTTTGAAATGTCGAGTATGAATAAAATATTCAAGCCCCTTTGTGCTTTTGTTGTTACTGTAGTTGGATTATATCTTATACTTCTGTCCGGTTGCAGATCTGTATTGATCTCTCTTGTTATTTTTACAATTTTATTTTTCTCTGTTAAAAAGACTATAAATCTAAAGCCCTATAGAAAAGCAGTAAGCCTAATTATGTTCGGAAGTCTTATATTTGCCGTATTGTATATGGTGATTTATTGGAATTTCGACAATATAATAATATTTGGTAAATCTCTGTTTTCGGGAAGGCAGATAGTTTGGGATTCGGCATTCTCACATATAAGAGAATTTCCTATATTCGGAAGTGGAACGGATATCCCTTTGAATACAGTAAACAGTGGATTTACAGAATCTGCACACCATACCCTAATAGGTGTTTGGAAGTGTGCGGGAATTATTCCTGTTGTTTCAATTATATTTCTTATCGGAAAGAAGAAAGATTTGGGCTCGGGTGTAATAACAAGCAGAGTAGCACAATTGGCTTTTATAAGCTGTCTGGTGCTTGCGTATTTTGAATCGTTCCTCACAGAGCATTATTTGTATATATTATTCTCATCATTCGCACTATCGGCTGTTGAGAAGGATAAAGGAGGTGCACATGAATACGAGGGTAATTCATTACTGTTGGTTTGGAGGTAAAAAGCTCCCCAAAAAGTTCAAAAAATATATAGCCAGCTGGAAAAAATACTGCCCCAATTACAAAATCATAGAATGGAATGAATCTAATTTTGATATGAATTGCTGCGAATATGTAAAACAGGCAGTAGAAGCGAAAAAATGGGCTTTTGTGTCAGACTATTGCAGATTTCATATTCTGAATGAGCAGGGCGGAGTATATCTTGATACAGATGTGGAGCTTATAAAGGGTCTTGACGATCTTCCTGACAGCTTTGTTGGCTTTGAGTCTAAGGAAACTGTGGCAAGTGGACTTATTCGAGGTGCTTGTAAGGGCGATGAAATATGTCGCCTTATGCTGGAATCCTATCACAATGACAAGTTTATAAAGGATGACGGACAGCTCAATCTTACGACAGTATGTGTAAGAGAAACAGAAATTCTAAAAAAATTCGGACTTGTGCCGGATGGTAGCTTACAAACCGTATGTGATACAACAGTATATCCGACAGAGTATTTTTGCCCCATAGATGTCAGCACAAACGAGCTTCATATAACTGATAAAACATATTCAATACACCATTATGCAGGCTCTTGGCTGTCAAAAAAGGATAAATTTAAGATGCTTGTAAGAAAGGCTATCGGAAACAAGCTTTATATGAAGCTTTATAATATTAAGCACAAGAAGAAATAAGATTTTTTCAGGAGAGTAATAATGCAAAAATCAAAGGTTATGGGCAATACAATAATGCTATATATAATGAGTATTGCCAAATTGATATTCCCACTTTTGACATTACCCTATCTTACAAGGGTTCTGTCTGAGGATACATATGGCTTTGTTTCTTATGTAAAAAGTTGTATGACATATATGCAGCTCATAATAGATTTTGGCTTTATTCTGTCTTCGGTAAAGGATATAGTAAAGGCAAACGGTGATAACGAGAAAATAGGAAAAATAGCAGGTAATACCTTCCTCGCTAAAACTATGTTGAGCATTGTATCTGCTGTAGCTATGATTATTATGTATCTGTTCATAGATATATTGCAGATAAGCTTTCTATTTGTAATATTAAGCTTTGGAGCAGTTGCTCTCACCTCCTATCTTGCCGACTTTTTATTCCGTGGAATAGAGAAGATGCACTATATTACCATAGTATATCTTATCTCTAAGGGAGTTGCTGTTGTGCTTACCTTTGTTTTTGTAAAGGGTGATAGCACAATTATTTGGATTCCTGTGCTTGACATACTTATGAATGTTATAGCCATTGTAATTTCAATAGGTATAATCAAAAAATTGGGAATTAAAATCAGGCTGACAGCCCTGAAGGACTGCTTTATTATGATAAAGGATTCCTTTACTTATTTCCTTTCAAGCGTTGCAACTACCGTGTTTTCAGCACTTAACACCCTACTTATCGGTATTTATATAAGCGACCTTGCACAGGTTGCTCATTGGAGCCTGTGCCTGACAATGATAAGTGCAATCCAGGGTCTTTATGCTCCTATTTGCAACAGCGTATATCCCCATATGATACAGGAGAGAAGGCTCTCCTTCATACACAAAATATTAAAGATATTTATGCCCTTGGTGGTTGTCGGCTGTGGACTGTGCATAGTATTGGCAGATATAGCAATGCTGGTGGTAGGAGGAGAAAAGTATGTAGAGGCTTCTGATTTGTTCAGATTACTCGTACCGATTCTTCTGTTCAGCTTCCCGGCTCAGCTATACGGATGGCCAACCTTGGGAGCTATAGGAAAGACCAAGGAGACAACTGCCTCCACCGTACTATCTGCATCATTCCAGCTTATTGGATTAATTGTACTTATAGTATTTAATTGCTTCACATTGATTTCTCTAGCTATATTAAGATCTCTTACAGAGCTTGTTCTAATGGGTACAAGAATGTTTATAACCTATAGAAACAAACGGATGTTTTCGGATTTCAGATGTGCAGAGGCACATAATTAAATAAGAGGAAGGATTATATTATGAAAAAGATGAGCCCCGAGCAAATCAAGTCAATAATGTTTGAGGTACTGTCAGTAGTTGATGATTTCTGCAGAGAAAACTCACTTACTTATTTTTTGTGTGGTGGCACACTGATAGGCTCTATAAGACACGGTGGATTTATACCCTGGGACGATGATATAGATATTTCAATGCCAAGAAAGGATTATGAGATTTTTCTTGAAAAATTCAATTCATATTCCGAGTCCTATAAGGTAAGACACTGTAATAATGATAAGACATATCCATTCCCATTTGCCAAGGTATCCGATACAAGAACAAGATATATTGAGCAATGTGATTTTGAATATAACGGTGGAGTGTATGTTGATGTATTCCCCGTAGATGAGTTTGAAAGCCTTAAGGAAGCTAACTCAGCCTATAAAAAATGTAATTTTTACAAGCAGAGCATCCTTATTAAGGCAAGAAAGGCCTATCAGAAAAATATAATCAAAAGAGTGGTATGGACAGTTTGGAAATTCTTGATTTCCCCCATTTCCCCAAATAAGTTTGCAAGAAAAATAGAAGCAAAAATGATTAAGCATTCCAATAAGAGAAGAGAAAAGATAGAGTATATGGGATGCGTTGTCTGGGGATACGGAAGGAAGGAGATTGTGGATGCTAAATATTTATCATCCGTAACAGAGCATAAATTTGAAACAAGAAATATGTATGTTCCTTCCGGATATAATGAGTTCCTTACAAGTATATATGGAGATTATATGAAGCTGCCACCTGAGGACAAGCGTGTTCCTCATCACTCCACAGAAGCGTTTTTCTTATAAAATAAATAATTGAAAGTTGGTAAAAATCAAGGAGTCAAAATGAAAGCTGTTGGTATTTTAGGTGCGGGAACCTGGGGTTCAGCTATTGCAAAGGTGCTTTGCGAGATTGGAAACGAGGTTACAGTCTGGTCACCGATTGAAACGGAGGTCAGCGAGCTTAACGCAACCCACATTCATAAGAATTTGCCGGGTGTTGTTATTCCAAAGGATGTAAAATATACCTGTGATATAGCTGAGGCTTGTATAGGTAAGGATTTTATATTTTTCGTTGTACCGTCTGTTTTTATCAGAAGCACAGCAGAGAAAATAAAGCCATATGTCAATGAAAAGCAAATCCTTGTAATTGCATCAAAGGGAATAGAGGACAGCACTCTTATGACGCTTACCGATGTTGTAAGAGATGTGCTCGGCGACGGAGATAAAGGAAAATACAATGATGTAGTTGCTTTTTCAGGACCTGCTCACGCTGAGGAGGTTGCAGGTAATATGCCCACAACCATCGTTTCTGCTTGTAAAAAGATGAAAAGAGCTGAGGCTGTGGAAAGACTTTTCCGTAGCTCCTGTGTAAGAGTATATACAAATCCCGATGTTCACGGAGTTGAGCTTTGCGGAGCTGTAAAGAATATTATAGCATTAGCCTGTGGTATTTCAAGTGGACTTGGCTTCGGTGATAATACAAGAGCCGCACTTATTACAAGAGGTATTGCAGAGATTACCAGACTCGGGCTTGCTATGGGATGTGCAGAGCAGACCTTTGCAGGACTTGCAGGTACAGGAGATATAGTAGTAACCTCCACAAGTATGCATAGCCGGAATAACAGGGCAGGAACCCTTATGGGTAAGGGTTATACCCCGGAAGAGGCAATAAAGGCTGTTGGAATGGTTGTAGAGGGTATTAATGCATTGCCCGCAACCACAAAGCTTGCAAAGAAGTACGGGGTTGATATGCCTATTGTTGCCGGTGTGGATATGATAGTAAATAAGGGTGTAAAGCCTGTGGATATCCTTGCCAAGCTTATGAACAGAAGCTACAAATCCGAGCTGAATAAGTCCCAGACTGATTTGGTTTTTGAAAACCTGGTTGTAAAAAATAAGAAAAAAAACGGTATGACAAGGGTTATTACCTACGGTTCCTTTGACCTTCTGCATTACGGACATATAAACCTCCTTCGCCGTGCCAAATCATTGGGAGACTACCTTGTTGTGGCATTGTCAACCGATGAGTTCAGCCAGAACAAGAAAAACAAAAAATGTTATTTCAGCTATGAGCAAAGAAAGATGCTTCTTGAATCCTTACGCTTTGTTGACCTGGTTATCCCCGAGGAAAGCTGGGAGCAGAAGCTTACCGATATGCGTGAGTTCAGAATAGACACTTTTGTTATGGGCGATGATTGGGAAGGTAAATTCGATTATCTTGAAAACGAGGGTGTTGATGTAATATACCTACCGAGAACACCGGAAATCAGCTCAGATAAAATCAAAAAGGATATTAAATGATAATAAAAAGTCTGCCTCATATAGCCACAGGGCAGGCTTTTTTATATGATTTGACAGAAAAACTGAAAATTTAGTGACGGTATGGTGCTTTTAATTTTTGTATTGTTGACATAAGGACTGAATTGTGGTATACTGAATATAACATAGTACAGCCAAGGGCTGAAAGGGAAAACGATGAATAACGAATTTGATAATAAAGATTTTAATAAGAACAATGATGAATCAAATAATGCTAAAAGACTCCGTATGCTTGGAGACAGCTCCTCCGAGGATATCCATTTGAAGTCTGATGAGGGAGTCAAGGGTGCATTTTGGCCCAACCTGTGGTTCAAATATAAGTGGCATATAATTATATCAGCTGCATTTCTGTTTATATTTTCGGTTATTATTATCCAATTTGCAACCGGCACAAAATACGATGTGGGAGTCCTCTATGCGGGAAATGAATATGTTGTGGATATTCAGGATGACTTTTCCGATGCATTTGATGATTTTGCAGGGGATACAAACGGAGACGGAGAAAAGAATGTTCTTGTTACCTCCACAGTTTATATGACCGAGGAGCAGAGAAAGGAAGCTGCCAACGGCAATAAATATGATGAGCTTGCACTCCGTAATTCAAATAACAACTCATACAGAAACTTTCAGGAGCAGATGATGGCAGGTAATATTGCTATTTGTCTTCTGTCCCCTAATCTTTATGAGGATTATAAGGATGCCTTTGCCAATGCTGAGGATATTCTGGGCTACCGTCCCGATGATGAGCTTTTGTATGCTGACAATGCAATAAAATTCAAAAAAACAGATTTTGCTAAGCAGTATGACTGCTTTGACCGTCTTCCCGAGGATACTGTGCTATGCATAATGGTAACTCATAGGGCTACACCCAAGGAGGAAAAGGAAGCAGCGATAGACCTTTATACGGCAATAGTAAATTTTGAAGCAGAATAATAAAAAATACGGCAAATTTTCTTGCCGTATTTTTGTTTTTCAGGTAATTTATGATGTTTAGTGTCGAAATATTGACTTTAGAATCTATTTTTGTTATAATAAATAATCAGAGAATATATTAAAAGGAGAGCATTATGGCAAAAAATTTAGTTTACGACATACATGATAAGCCGAAATTCGGTAATATGCTGATTTTTGCATTCCAACAGCTTCTGGCAATCCTTGCGGCAACGATCGCCGTACCTACAATCATAGGACTTCCCACACAGATTCCTGCGGCAATCTTCGGTGCAGGCGTGGGAACACTTATTTATCAGTTTTTCACTCGCTTTAAGAGTCCCGTGTTTTTAGGTAGCTCATTTGCTTTCATAAACTCATTATTAGTAGCTGTAGCATACGGATACTGCGGTATAGTTCTTGGCTCTGTGGTTGCGGGCTTGGTTTATGTTATAATTGCAGCTGTAATCCATTTTGTAGGCACTAACTGGGTATCTAAGCTTATGCCTCCCGTTATTATAGGTCCTACCGTAACACTCATTGGTCTGTCCCTGGCAGGTGCCGCTATGGGCGATATAGTAAAGGCAAATAGCTCCGAGATAAACGGTAAGTATAATCTTATTGCACTTCTTTGCGGTCTTGTTGCTTTCTTTACAATTATAATTTGCTCCACGCAGAAAAAATATAAAATGCCCCGTCTGATTCCCTTCATTATCGGTATTGTAGTAGGATATACGGTAGCTTCAATATTTACAGCTATCGGTGTATTAGCCGATGTAGATTATCTTAAGATAATTAATTGGAATCCGATTGTAAATAATTTTATTAATGCCGACGGTAGCTTCAGAGGCTTTCAGGCATTTATTGATTACCCTGATTTTGCTATTGTAGAGGGTATCAAGGAGCTTGTAAACGGAGAGCTTTCCACCGAGATTCTTAACGCAAATGAAAAGGCAGGCATTCTTAATTTAGGTGGAGTTGCTGAGGTGGTTATTGCATTCTTGCCCGTAGCTCTTGTAGTATTTGCAGAGCATATTGCAGACCATAAGAATCTTTCCTCCATTATAGATAAGGACCTTATTGAGGACCCCGGTCTTAAGCGTACTCTTCTTGGAGACGGTGTAGGCTCCATTGCGGGAACTGTGTTTGGTGTATGTCCCAATACAACCTATGGTGAGAGTGTAGGATGTGTTGCCATTACCCGTAACGCCTCGGTATGTACTATTACGACAACGGCAATTTTGTGTATTGTTCTTTCATTTGTAAGCCCGATTATGACATTTTTACAGACTATCCCATCCTGTGTAATGGGTGGAGTATGCCTTACTCTTTACGGGTTTATTGCAATTTCGGGTCTTAAGATGTTCAAGGACCTTGACCTTAACAAGAACAAAAATCTTTTCGTTGTTTCGGCTATACTTATTTCGGGAATTGGTGGTCTTACAATTCAGATTCCTTATGCATTGGCAGATGATGGCTCGGTTGCAAAGACAATCCAGATAACTGCAATTGCAACAGCTCTTATTATCGGTATTATCACTAATGCAATTCTTACAAAGGTAGAGAACAGTAAGCTCGGTAAATCCACAGAAAATGATGATAATTCAGAAAAACCTACAGAGGAGGAACAAAAATGAAAAAATATGATAATGTAGTTATATTTGATCATCCACTTATAAAGCATAAAATAGCAATCCTTCGTGATGAAAAAACAAGCATGAAGGAATTTCGTGAGCTTGTTGAGGAAATAACAACTCTTATGACCTTTGAAAGCCTAAAGGACGATGTGCCCACAGTGGAAAAGGAGGTTAAAACTCCTCTCGAGACCTGTACACAGACCTTTGTAAAGGATAACTCCATAGTTATTGTTCCAATTCTTCGTGCAGGCTTAGGTATGGTAAACGGTGTTCATGTTCTTTTCCCCTCTGCAAGAGTAGGTCATATAGGTATGTACAGAGATGAGGAAACCCTGGAGCCCCACTCCTACTACTGTAAGCTTCCTAAGGGAATAGAGGACAAGCTCGTGCTTCTTGTTGACCCTATGCTTGCCACAGGAGGAAGTGCCTGCGATGCTATCAAGCTTCTTAAAGAGGAGTATGGCTGTACTCATATAAAGTTTATGGCTATTATAGGTGCACCCGAGGGTGTTTCCAAGGTGGCAGAGGCTCATCCCGATGTAAAAATATATGTTTCCACATTGGATAGATGCCTTAACGAAAACGGATATATTCTCCCCGGTCTCGGAGATGCAGGCGACCGTCTTTTCGGTACTAAATAAAATAATTAAGAAAGGAGTTGTTCTGCGGCAACTCCTTTTTCTATATTATTTATTATATTTATTCTGTAGATTTTTATAATCTCCCTTGTAGTGATAGCAGCTTCCGCCTTTGTTTTCGCCGATTTGGGAAAGACCGAGATGGGTAAGAATACCCTGGGATTTTTCGTTAAGCTTATTTGCATAGGCTTCAACAGTCTGTAAAGCCATAGGTAGCCTTTGTATCAGCCAGGAATAAAAGGCAGAGAAGACGCCTGCCCCCTGATATTCCTGCTTTATCTGTATTTCCTCCATCATAAACAGGGCACCGTTTATATAGTATTGGAAATAGCCGATTATATTACTTTCGTCATACATTACAATTATCTCTCTCGGGGTACTCATTAATGCGGGATAAACATTTGAAAGCCATATTTCAAAATCCTCGCTGTAGGTATTTCCCGTAGGAGCAATAATGCTCATATTTGAGTGTAATATTTCAAAAAGCTTAGGCAAAAGTGCGTTTAATTCCTCTTTTGTCGCATGTTCAAATCTATACATAAAGGCTCCTTAGTTTTCTATATCAATAACAACAAATTCCGATACTGTAAGAGTTTTGAAGGGGATTGCCCATCCCGATATACCCGAAGTTACTATAAATGAGGTATTTCCCTGTTTTTCTAAACCGTACAGGAAATCGTTTGCTCCCATAAGCATACCGATTTGTCCGGCAGGGAAAATATGACCTCCATGGGTATGACCTGAAATAACAAGGTCCGGGGAGCCTTTCGCTATGGCATCATAGTCCGTTGGCTGATGGTCAAGCATAATAACAAATTTCGATGGGTCTATGCCCTGCATAAGGGTCTGTGCCGTTTTTCTGTCTTTTCTCGATGCATCCTCTCTGCCGATAATATACATATTATCATTTATGGCAACGGTCTCATCGGAGAGGACCTTTACCTTGTTCTTTGAGAGATGGTAATATAGCTCCTCTGTGCTGAATGCACCGTTTCGGAAGTATCCCCTATCGTGATTGCCGTATACAAAGAATACTCCGTATTTTGTATCAAGAGTACCAAGTGCCTCACAGGATTTTATCATATCCTCACGGGAGGTATCATCGTCTACAAAGTCTCCGCAAACCACAACAATATCGGGCTTCAGAGCATTGATTCGCTTACACTCCTCTAAAAAATCATCTCCGTCAAGGGTGATTCCGGAGTGTAAATCTGCAATGGCAACCACTCGGAATGACTCCTTGCCAAGGGACTTATCGGTTTTTATATCATAATCTGTTTGTATAACATTATGTGCCATAATCCAACCGTAGGTAAGGTAAATTACAGTTAAGGAAATGGCTATAAATCCGTTTATATAACGCTTAGCACTACCTTTTTTAGCCAATTTACGAATTATAAACACGGTAAGGTCAGTTAGTACCCAAAAGAAAAATAAATGTATAAAGGCTATTACAAAAGCCACAAATCCCACAAATAAAAAGGGAAGACATATTACAATGGGCCATATAGAGGAGAGAATACCTAAGGGCTTATTTCGTTCGTATAATTTTTTACAAAAACCGAATCGCAGAGCACCACGCATAAGAAACACAATTGCAAAAATGGCAATCAGAGTCACTCCGGCAAATATTCCTAACCACATCTTACATCCCTCCTTTAATATTATGATAAATAATTTGTGCTTTTATCATAACACACACTGTGAAAAAAAGCAAGATATTATAATTAACGAAAATAAAAATCGGAGGGCGTGTAAGCTCTCCGATTTTGGGTTTATATATCCTTTAAGTCATTTCAGTAGGGGATGTTAAGTAGCTTTATGATTCCGCCTACGGTAATTCCGACAGTAAACAGGAACAGAAGTATAATTTCAAGCACGCCAAGAAACCTGTCTTCACAGGCGTCGGTATCCGTAATTTCCTTCACTGCGTACCGGCTGTATTCGGGATCGTTGTACCAACGCAACGGACGCCAGCCTTTAATCTCAATATAAATATGAAATACGGTGAGAGGGACAGAAAGGATACCCATCACAATAAACGCCCACCCTATAAAGATATTATCGGATTGATTTGTACCGCAAATTACTACGCCGATAATCAATAGAACAAAATAGATAATGTCTACAGTTATACGGAGTCTTTGTCTTTTCTTCATAAGCTCGTATTTTTTGTCCTTCGGCTTAACAACCTTGTACCGTGCCATCTACCCACCGCCCTTCTTAGGGACATTATACTACAAATCCGTGAACAGTTCAACTGCTTTACGAGTAAATTACGCCGAAGGCGTGTATATATTAATGAAATCATGCTTTGCACGATAAAATCCTCACTTCGTACGTATGAAATCTTCGGCGTACCGCCTCAGATGAAATTAAATCCGTCCTATCTCCCACGCAAGTGGGATTTATCCCGTCCGCAAGGACGGATTTAGTTGAAAAAAGCCAAGTCGAATTTCGACTTGGCTTTTTTTCTTGTGATACCACTACAAAATAGATCCATATAAGGCTATCGTACAAAAACAGTCCATGATTTTTGCCGTTAGGGTACACTTATCCCTTGGTATTGACGGGAGTTGACAGTAACCGCTATCTTCCGGGCTGTCAGCACCATGCTTGTAAACGAATCTATGTATTTTTGTTGCGGACTGCATTTGCGATGATTGCCGCAACAGCACCCGAAGCAATGATGACCACAATATCCACCGGCGCAAGTACAATCCCGGGTATTCCTGCGAAAAAGAACCCATCGCCAAAGCGATAAAGATGTCCGCTAAGTAAAATCATTTCGCCAATGTACATAACCAGAG
>JAFTJE010000016.1 GCA_017456545.1 Clostridia bacterium
CTATAGGTAATGGCGTTACTTCTATTGGTGATAGTGCATTCGGATACTGCTCAGGTCTTACAAGCATTACTATACCGAGTAGCGTTACTTCTATTGGTAGTTCTGCATTCTACGGTTGCACAGGCCTTACAAGCATTACTATTCCAAATAGCATTACTTCTGTTGGTTGGTCAGCATTCGGAGGTTGCTCAGGTCTTACAAGCATTACCTTGCCATTTGTAGGAAGCACCTTAAACGGAACAGAAAATATTCATTTTGGCTATATATTCGGAGCTTCATCATATTCAAATAACTCATCATATGTTCCCACATCATTAAAAACAGTAGTTATAACCGGTGGTAATTCTATTAGTGATTATGCATTCTACAATTGCTCAGGGCTTACAAGCGTTACTATAAGCAATGGCGTTAATTCTATTGGTAAGTATGCATTCGAGGGTTGCTCAGGTCTTACAAGCATTTCCATACCGAGTAGCGTTACTTCTATCGGTGGTGGTGCATTCGGATACTGCTCAGGTCTTACAAGCATTACTATACCGAGTAGCGTTACTTCTATTGGTAAACATGCATTCTATAATTGCTACGGCCTTTCAAGCGTGACATTTGAAAACACAGACGGATGGTATATAGTTGAAGATTCAAGTGCTATAAGCGGAATAGATGTAGATGTTACAAATTGGAATACAAATGCGACAAATTTGAAAAACACATACTGTGGTTACTATTGGATAACACAATGAACCTAATCCAAACAAAAAAGAGCTGTTTTCAGCTCTTTTTTATTTATGTAAAGGAATTAGAATACGGTTTCCACAAGCTTTTTGCATGACTCGGGAGAGTAACGCCAATATGTAAGCCTTTTGGTTTTTTCGGGGTCTATAAAATATGTCGGTGATTTCAGATCGGGAGAAAAATCGTAGGCGTCGATAATAACAAGCTTAACCTTCATTTTATCCGGTATAATGCTTTTTATATAAACTGCACAGCACTGTCCCTCATAAATACCGTCACGGTATTCAGCAAGGCCTGCAAGATTTGGAGCAAGCTCTACAAAAATTCCGTATTCCTCTACACTTCGTACAACGCCGGAAACGGTCTGACCCGGAGAAAACAGCTCTGCATTTTCCTCCCATGTGCCAAAAAGCTCCTTAGTGGAAACATATATACGCCCGTGCTCCCTGTCTATACTCTTCACAGCGACATAAAGCTGTTCTCTTATAGAAAATCTTTCCGACGGGTTGGAAATCCTGGATACGGATACACAATCCACCGTCATAAGTGCTACAATACCGCATCCGATATCCATAAATGCACCAAAGGGCTCAAAATGGGTAGCAACAGCAGGGATTATATCACCTGTAGATAAGGATGAAATGTAGTTTATAAAGCATTCTCTCTGGGCTTCCTTCCTTGACAGTATTGCCGTCTCCTTGCCGTCTACCGTAGTAAGCTCCATAACCTTAAAGCATACAGGCTTACCAACCCTTGTTATGATGGCAATATCCTTCGCCTTCTCTCCGTACAGGCACTCCTCCCGTCGGATAATACCGTCAACTCCACCTAAGTCCAAATGGAGAGTATAGGTATCACTATCGCATAATGTAACCACGCCCTCAAGGATTTTCCCCTCACGCATTGCTCTTTCAAGCCCTTGATAGGAAGAAATATATTCCCTGTTTTCTGCACTCCGTATAATTGCCCCCTCGGGCAGGTATGTATTTTTTATCATTTAGCCATCCTCCGGATATTATATGTTTTTCTTTTTATTCTCCTTTTATATAAAAGCTTTCTTATAAGGTCAAATATGGCTGTTGTTGAGGAAATAAGCACTACACTCATAAGATCTCCTATTAACAAAGGAACGGAACGGAATGCCTCCCCACCAAAATATATAAAGCCCACCTGTACAAGTCCTATAAGTAGCATAATTATAACAAAAGAAGGATTTTTTGACACCCCCGACAGAATATTAAGCCTATCGGTTCGGGATGCAAAGCAAACAAATATACTCATAAAGCAAAACATTGCAAAAAAGCCACTGAGAATATATCTTTCATCACACTTGTGCATTATCATACACAGGGTGTCACTTTTTAAGAACCAGATACACAAAATAAGGATATAGACACTGTTAAATCCTATTTTATGCAGCATTTGGGAATTAAGTATACTCTCTCCCCTTTCCTTAGGCTTATCATTCATATATTCGGCAAAGGGAGGCTCTGAGGCAAACGCAAGAGCACCGAGAGTATCCATAATTATATTTACCCATAGCATCTGAGATACTGTAACAGGATTATCAACACCTATAAAGGGTCCTACAAGAGATATTCCCATAGCACCGAAATTCATAGTAAGCTGAAATACTATAAATTTGCGTATGGACTCAAATATGCTTCTGCCGTAAAGTATTGCCTTACATATGGAGCCAAAATTATTATCGGCAATTACAATATCCCCTGCTTCCTTGGCAACATCGGAGCCGGAGCCCATGGCAAAGCCCACATCTGCTCTTTTTAATGAGGAGGCATCGTTTATCCCGTCTCCTGTCATACCCACAACATATCCCATACCCTGGGCAATAGCAACAAGTCTGCTTTTATCCGTTGGGAGCACACGGGCAACAACGGCAAGGGTAGGTAAAAGCTCTCCTACCTCTCTGTCACTCAAATGGGACAGCTCCTCTCCCGTAAGAACAAGGCTCCTCCCCGTTTGTCTGGAAATTATGCCACACTCCTTAGCTATTGCCTCAGCTGTATCCCTGTTATCACCGGTTATCATAATAACGCCGATACCTGCACCCGTCACAGTTTTTACGGCTGAGGGCACCTGACGCCGTATTCTGTCCCTTAAGGCTATCAATCCCAGAAATGTAAGAGAATCGAGGCTGTCGTCATCCCCTGATTTAATCGCAAGTGCAACTACTCTGTATGTATTTTCCGTAAGCTCCTTGAGTCTCTTATATACCCGTTCCTTCGACAAAAATGGTACGGTTTTTCCGTCAGCGTCCATATAATTTGACGACATAGCTATTATTTTTTCGGGTGCACCCTTAAAAAGCGACAATAATTTATCTTCCCGCTTTACAACAGAGGAGCCGTATTTCTTTACGCTGTCAAATATATTATCCCTTATTTTCTCACATTTTTCTCTCTCCTTACCGACAAACCTGCATATTGCCCTGTCTGTGGGATTGGAGGCATTTACCTTTGACCCGTTTATTTCTATATCACCACAAAATAACGCACACAGGGTCAGGTATTTTTTATATTCCGTGTGGGAAATTCCGGATATTGAGCTTATACTCTCTCCCCACGGAGTATACAGGGAGCCTACCTTTAGTGCCCCCTCTGTAAGGGTTCCTGTCTTATCTGTAAACAGCAAGCTTATATTACCAGAGGTTTCAATGCCCACAGGCTTACGGACTATTACGCTGTCCTTAAGCATCCTTTTCATATTAGAGGATAAAACCACTGTTATCATCATGGGTAAGCCCTCAGGCACTGCCATAACCACCACGGATATGGCAAGGGTAAGGGCTGTAAGCAGCTTAGATATTAGAAATTTTATATCCTTTATCTTTAATACTACCTCCGACATTCTCATACCGGAATCTATAAAAAACACATTAAAAAGATATGCAAGTGCTATAAGAATTGCACAGCTGTATCCGATTTTACTTATAGTTTTGGCAAGTGCACTAAGTCTTTCCTTTAGTGGACTCGGTCTTGTGTCAGAGCTTAGCTCCCTTGCTGTTTTTCCGTAATAGGTGCTCTCACCAACTGCATTTACCAGCACAGTAGCAGCTCCCGAGCATACAAGAGCTCCCTTTAATACCTTCTTATTCTCCTTATCCCTTCTTACCTCTCCACTCTCCCCTGTCAGCATAGATTCATCCACGCTTACCTGACCGACAACTATCTCTCCGTCTGCCTGTATTCTCACCCCGGGAGTAAGTATCATTATATCCCCCACAACTATTTCATCCGAGGGTATATTTTTTCTTTCTCCGTTACGACGGACCTCGGTCAGTGCACTCTCACTCTGTGCCCTCAGTCTCTCAAAGGCATTTTCATTACTGTACTCGGAATATGTGGAAACAAGAGTTGAAACAAGCACTGAAACAACTATACCTCCACACTCGAACCAATTTATGTCCGGTAGCATAAATACTATATTTACCAAAAGTGCAATAAGAAGCACTCTGATTATAGGGTCTGAAAAATTCGATATATATCTTCTGAAAAAGCCCTTTTTCTTCGGTGGTGTAAGGATATTTGCTCCGTATCTTAATCTGCTTTCCTCAACCTGTAAGTCACTTAGCCCTCTTTCAATATCTTGCATATAAGATGTCCTTTCGTTTTTGTACCGTAGCAGATAACACTTTTACGGCATATTACATCTTATTCTCTTGACTTGAATTATATGAACGCATAAAAAAAGAGACTTACGCATTTTGCGTAAATCTCTTTCATTTTTATTTAAGCTTTTTATTAAAGAGCATCTTTTCTGGAAAGGTTTGCTCTGCCCTTGTCATCAATGCCAAGGAACTTAACAAGCATTTCATCACCTACCTGGCAAACATCCTCAACCTTTTCGGTTCTTTCCTTTGCAAGCTTGGAGATGTGTACCATTCCCTGTCTGCCGGGAGCATATTCAACAAACGCACCGATTTCAATAATTCTTACAACCTTTGCATTGTAGATAGCACCAACCTCGGGCTCAAATACGATATTAGCAATTTCCTGTCTTGCTGCATCGATAGACTGCATGCTGATAGCAGAAATAAAGATTGTTCCATCCTCCTGGATATCAACCTTAGCACCTGTCTCGGCAACGATCTTCTGAATTACCTTACCACCTGTACCGATAACCTCACGGATCTTCTCGGGCTTGATATTCATAGTAATCATCTTAGGAGCATAATCGGATACCTGTGCTCTGGGGGCGGGGATAGCCTTAAGAATTACCTCGTCAATGATAGCGTCACGACCCTTATGAGTTACCTCAAGAGCCTCCTTAATGATTTCAGGTGTAAGACCGTCAATCTTAAGGTCCATCTGAATGGATGTAATACCCTTATGTGTACCTGCTACCTTAAAGTCCATATCGCCATAGAAGTCCTCAAGGCCCTGGATATCTATCATAGTCATCCACTTTTCACCCTCGGTGATAAGACCACAGGAGATACCTGCAACAGGAGCAGTAATCGGAACACCTGCGTCCATAAGTGCAAGTGTGGAGCCACATACGGATGCCTGGGATGTAGAGCCGTTAGAGGATATAACCTCGGATACAAGACGGATAGCATAGGGGAACTCCTCAACTGAGGGAAGAACGGGAACAAGGGATCTTTCTGCAAGAGCACCGTGACCGATTTCTCTTCTGCCGGGAGTACGGGACGCCTTAGCCTCACCTGTGGAGTAGCCGGGCATATTGTAGTGGTGCATATATCTCTTCTCTGTTTCCTCATCGATACCGTCAAGCATCTGACAATCGGAAATAGGACCGAGAGTTGCAAGAGTCATAACCTGAGTCTGTCCACGGGTAAACATACCACTACCGTGAATCTTCTTGAACATACCAACCTCAGCTGTAAGAGGTCTGATTTCATCCATACGACGACCGTCAACACGCTTCTTGTCCTCAAGGAGCCAACGGCGAACGATCTTCTTCTGAATCTTATAGATAAGCTCTGCCATAATAGCGGAGATATCGGGATACTTCTCTTCAAATGTAGCTACAATGTTTTCCATAATAGGCTGCATTCTTGCATCACGAACTGTCTTGTCATCTGTATCGAGAGCATACATAACATCCTTCTCGCAGAATGCAAATACCTCATCAAACATATCGTGATCAAGCTCGCAGGAGGGATATGCAAACTTAGGCTTGCCGATTTCAGCAACGATACCGTTGATAAAGCCGATAAGCTTCTTGATCTCCTCGTGAGCCATCATAATTGCATTATACATATCCTCATCGGATACTTCCTTTGCACCTGCTTCAATCATAACTACCTTCTTTTCGCTTGCAGCAACTGTAAGCTCAAGAGTGCTCTCTCTTCTCTGCTCGGATGTGGGGTTGATAACTATCTTGCCGTCAACCATACCCATAAAGAGACCGCCGATAGGACCGTTCCAGGGAATATCGGAGATAGAAAGGGCAATGGACGCACCGATCATAGCTGTGATTTCAGGTGAACAGTCATTGTCTACTGAAAGAACTGTGAGTGAAAGGTTTACATCATTACGAAGGTCCTTGGGGAAAAGGGGACGGATAGGACGGTCAATTACTCTGGATGTAAGAACTGCCTTTTCGGAGGGCTTACCCTCTCTCTTGAGGTAACCGCCGGGGATTCTACCTACAGAGTACATTCTCTCCTCAAAATCTACTGAAAGGGGAAGAAAGTCAATACCGTCTCTGGGAGCTGCGGATGCTGTAGCACAAGCAAGGACAGCTGTCTCGCCGTAACGGATAAGCACGCTACCGTTTGCAAGTCCTGCCATCTTTCCACTCTCAACAACAAGCTTACGGCCTGCAAGCTCATACTCATAAACCTTGTAATTGTCAAATACCTTCTCTGTGAACATCTTGGACATTTTGTTTTCCTCCATTTTAATTTGATTTCTATGTGGGAAAACAGCACTTAACCCAATGCAAAATCCGGATAACAAATAAATTCTGCCCTCGGTTAATTGCTATCTTACCCACGAATAATAATGAATGCTGATGTGTGTGCAGTAAGCAAAACTTTGGCTGTGCAAAAATTGCACAGCCAAATCTGTGCGTGTTAACGCACTTTTGTCTTACTTTCTGAGCTCGAGCTTCTCAATGAGAGCACGGTAACGCTCAATGTCAACCTTTGCAAGGTAAGCGAGAAGGTTTCTTCTTGCACCAACCATCTTAAGAAGACCTCTTCTGGAGTGGTGGTCCTTATCATTCTTCTTAAGGTGCTCGTTAAGAGCCTTAATACGGTATGTGAGAAGAGCTACCTGTACCTCGGGAGAACCTGTGTCACCCTCGTGTGTCGCATACATTGCGATGATTTCCTGCTTTGTCATTTTTTTCACCTCATAAAATTTATTGACCCACATACACAGCAAACGGTAGGTGAAGTAACCGAATGGTCTGTATCCGTTAACCGAGCATGCGTTGTCTTCGTGCATTATAACACAAGACCTTTACTTTGTAAAGAGTTTTTTTCAATTTTTTTCATTTTTTTCCTTAATAAAAGCTTTTACCGTCCTTATACCGGATATTATTCCACTTATAACTAACAGAGCCCCGAGGAAAAATGTTGGTATTTTAGGGTCGGTAAAATCTGCAATATGTGCTCCGAGAGCCGTTGCAGGCAGGGTCGTAGCAATAATAAAAAGCAGCTCCGGGCTAAAAACACTTTTCCTTCTTATATGAATAAAAAGAGCTGATATTCCACTCACCAGAAAGAATAAAAGATTTGTTCCCTGTGCGATAATCTGACCGTAATTCATACACAGGGTAAGGTAAATTACAAAAAAGCCGCCTCCACCTATTCCCAGTCCGACTATTACGGCAATAATAAAGGATACTATAGCATCCATCATAGTGCCCTCGTTATAAGTGTCACACCCGAGTAAATCACAAGTGATGAAAAAATCATAGTGAGCCACTTTTTATCTATTTTATACATAAGGCATGCACCTACTATTCCACCGAGTGTAGCAGGGATAAACACCCTTCCCATAAGCTCTGTATCCACATTCCCGTTATTCAAATACACAAGAAATGCAACGAAGGACATAGGTATCACGGCAACAAGAGTTTTTGCAAAGGCGTTTTTTGTGCTGTCCCCTCCTCCACTGTCAAGAAATAAAAGCATATAAACTATAACTATTCCCCCACCTGTGCCGACAAAACCGTTTATACACCCTGCCAAAAGAGACAAAATTGCTATAATGACCCATTTTTTCCAGCCGTATATCCCTTTGGCTGTTTTATTTTCCATATTAATATTTTTCACAGTTTTACTATTTTCCTATTGTTTTTTTATCTTTTTTCTGTTATTATATATTATGTAATATAATGCTTATATTTATCCAAATCGTTTTTTATCTGTTTTTGACTGCCCTATGGGCGTTTACAATACAGGACCTAAGAAAGGAATGTAAAATGAGGAAATCACCTGTTGTTACTAACACAAAGAAAAAAAGAGAACCGAAAAAGCCCGGTAAGGGAAAGGTGTTTATTGCTTTTTTGAATAAGCTGATGCCTTATATTCTTGCCGTGTGCTTTGTTATATCACTATTCTCAATTGCAGGCATTGCCGGTGCTATGGGAAGAGGAATATCAGGCGTGCTATACGGTTTGTTTTCAAATTTCGCTACTTACTTCATAGCCATATTTATGCTGTTCCACTCTCTTATGTGGTATCACGATGTAAACAGAGGTATTTGCAGAAGGCGTGTTATATGCACCCTTGTTACACTTATCTCAGTATCGGCTCTCCAGCATATGATTACAGTTGCCTCCGGAAATGAGGCTATCAATATATACACTCTTAAGTCTCTTTATGCCTTTGGACAGGAGGGTATCGGAGGAGGTGCTATAGGTGGCATTATTTCCACTCTTCTCCTCAGTATTGTAGGTACCTTTGGCTCCATTGTGATAATGTGTCTTATTCTCTTCCTTATGATGCTCCAGATGTTTAACATCACACCGGCATCCATAGCAAAGAGAATGATGAGTGACAGAAGAATAAAGAAAAACGAGGCTATTGCAAGAGAAAAAGAAAGAAAGCGTATTTCGGCATCACTTAAGCACAGAAAATTTAATGTGTTTGACGATGAGGACGACAACAGCTTTACAACAAGCACCATAGAAAGCCTTGATATCCCGTCCATCGATACCGAATCAAAAACCGAGGAGCTTCATATAAACCGTTCCAATGTTTCCGAAAACCGTCCGGACACAAGACGCCCTTCCTCCCTTTATGAATCGAAAACCCAGTCCCCTGCAAGTGAATTTGAGCTTACATCCCCATATAACTCACAGAAAAAGGCGGACTCTCCCATTATAAGCTCCCGTTACGAGCCATCCCGTTCTCCCGTTAGAGATTCCCATAGCAGTGAACCCGAAGGAAAGCCTGCTTACTCCGTAAAGGATGACTTTACTACCAGTGACTTTAAGGTTGAGGGGCCCGTTATGACCGAGGAGTTTACAGTACACGAAATGCAGTATCAGCAGTCTGTAAGGGCCGAAAGGGAATACGAGCCACACCGTCCCTATGAGTCGGAAAGACCCGTATTTGATGAAAAGAGACATGAACCCGAAAGACCTGTATTTGAAGAGCAAAAGCCCATGTACGAGCCTGAAAGACCCGTGTATGAATCAAAGAGCTCAGAGCCCTCTCGCCGTTCATACAGCTCCCCTGCTACTGTTTATGAGGAGCATAGAGCTTCTCCTCCCGTTTACGATGACTATGACCGTGATAATGACTACGACGAGTTTGATGACACTATGGATGATGACCTTGATAAGGCTATCTTCCGTGAAGAAAATAAAGACGCTACTCTGTCGGATTTTCTTTCCGATACTGCATATAAGCAGATTAACGGCCATGCAAGAGAGGACGAGCTTAAGGTTACCGCAAAGCCTGTAAGGTCTGCTCCTCCCACTCCTGTGGCTCCACCACCTGTTGAAAAGCCGAAAAGAAAATATGTGTTCCCTCCCATTGACCTTTTTGAAAGACGCTTCCAGAATGAAACAAGTGCAGAGGAACGGGAGGAGCTGGAGCAGAATGCAAGAATTATTGTTGAAACCCTTTGCAGCTTCAATGCCAAGACAAGAATTGTAGATGTACAAAGAGGTCCTACCGTAACAAGATATGAGCTTGTGCCCGAGGCAGGTGTCCGTGTTCGTTCCATTGCTAATCTTGTTGATGATATTGCACTTAATCTGGCTGCTGAGGGTATCCGTATAGAGTGCCCTATCCCCGGTAAGAGTGCTGTCGGTATTGAGGTTCCCAACAGAATTACAAGCACTGTATTTATCCGCAGCCTTCTTGAGGATCCTAAATTTAAGGAAGCAAAGAGTGTAGCTACCTGTGCTGTAGGTAAGAGTATTTCCGGTGAGAATGTATACATTGATATTGCAAAGATGCCCCATTTGCTTGTAGCCGGTGCTACAGGTATGGGTAAATCCGTATGCATTAACTCCTTGCTTGTCAGCCTTCTTTATAAAGCATCTCCTCAAGACCTCCGTCTTATCCTCATTGACCCTAAGAGAGTTGAATTCTCTGTATTTAACGGTCTTCCCCACTTGCTTGTCCCCGTTGTATGCGAGGCTAAGAAATCAATCGGTACACTCCAGTGGGCTGTTGCCGAGATGGAAAGACGCTTTGAGCTTCTTGAGGCAACCGGTGTCCGTGATATCGGTGAGTATAATGACCGAGTTGACAGAGGTATTATTTCTGCCGATAAAATTTCCCGTATTGTCATTGTTATTGACGAGCTTTACGACTTAAAAATGCAGGTGCCCGAAATAGACGAGCATATTATCCGTCTTACACAGAAGGCACGAGCTGCCGGTATCCATGTGGTTATCGGTACTCAGCGTCCCTCTGTTGATGTTATTACCGGTGTAATCAAGGCTAATATCCCATCCCGTATCGCTTTCCGTGTTCCTGCTCAGGTTGACTCCAGAACCATTCTTGATGAGGTTGGTGCAGAAAAGCTTGTCAGCCGTGGAGATATGCTTCTTAAGCCTGTTGGTGCTCTTAAGCCCATTCGTGTTCAGGGTGCATATATTTCAGAGGATGAACGAAAGGCTGTTGTTGACTTTATTAAAGAGCACTCAAGCGAAAATTACGACGAGGATGTAGTAAACCAGATTGAAGCAAACACATCCAAGCTTGCCAAAGCAGATAAAAATGCCGATAATGACCACGGTGGAGAGGGTGGCGACAGTGACCTTGACGAAAAGTTCTACGCCGCACTTGAAATCGCTGTTGAAATGAAGAAAATATCCTCATCCTTCTTACAGAGAAAGCTTAATCTCGGCTTTCAGCGTGCTGCCCGTATAATTGACCAGATGGAAGCAATGGGCTACATCGGTGAGCAGAACGGCTCCAAGCCAAGAGAGGTTCTTATCTCCAAGGAGGAGTTTATGGAATTAAGAATGAGAAACGAAGATTAAAGGGTGTAAAATGGGAAAATTTATAGCTATTGACGGCCTTGACGGCTCAGGAAAGGGTACACAGACGGATATCCTTGTCGAAAGACTAAAAAAGGAAAACAAAAAGGTTCGTGTTCTCTCCTTTCCAATGTATGAAAATGACTCTTCTCTGTTTGCCAGAATGTATCTTGACGGTAAGCTCGGCAAAAATCCCTCCGATACAAACGCTTATGTGGCTTCTATGTTCTTTGCATCGGACAGATATATAAGCTATAAGACAGATTGGATAAAGGATATTAACGATCCTGACACATATGTTATTGCAAACAGATACACCTCGGCAAACGCTGTCCATCAGCTCTCCAAGCTTCCTTATGAGGAGTGGGAGGACTTTCTTAAATGGCTCTGGGATTTTGAGTTTTCCAAGCTCGGATTACCTGAGCCGGATGCTACCGTTTATTTAGAGGTGCACCCCGAGGTTTCCCTTTGCCTTGTTAAATCAAGAAGTGAGGAAACAGGAAGGAAAATAGATATCCACGAGGGTGACAGGGAATATATGTTCAAATGCTATGACGCAGCTCTTTATTCCAGTAAATCACTAAATTGGATACAGATAAGCTGCTGTAGGGACGGTAAAATGCGTACCCGCGAGGATGTAGCAGAGGAAATATATTCAAGGCTTTTTGATAAGCGGAATTAACTATCAAGATGAAATAAGGGAGGATTTTAATATGGTATATATGTTTTTAGCTAACGGCTTTGAGGAAATTGAGGCACTATACACTCTTGATGTATTAAGAAGAGCTAAGGTGGATATAAAAACCGTAGGTGTTTCTTCCAAAACTGCATTAGGCTCCCACGGTATCCCGGTAGTATGTGATATATCCGTAGATGAGCTTCCCTTTGATAACGACTTTGATATGATTATTCTGCCCGGTGGAATGCCCGGCTCCACAAACCTTGACAATGATGAAAGCGTAAGCAGATATATATCTATAGCCAAGGAAAACGGAAAATTTATCTGTGCTATATGTGCAGCTCCCTTTATTCTCGGTAAAAGAGGTCTGCTTATGGGTAAAAAAGCTACCTGCTTTCCGGGCTTTGAAAAATACCTTGACGGTGCAACGGTTGTTGATGCAGGCGTTGTCCGTGACGGTAGCATAATAACAGGCAGAGCTATGGGAAGTGCCCACGAATTTGCCCTTGCTATCCTTGAGGCTCTTAAGGGTAAGGACATAGCTCAAGAATTAAAAGAAGCAATTATACTTAAGTAAAGGAGGATACCGGCTTGACGCCTATTAAAATTATTAAGGATGAGATAAGACACGAGTTTTCCGAAAAGCGTGATGCTCTTTCAGAAGCCGTAAGGGCTGAAAAAAGTAGAAAAATTTGTCAGACTGCCAAGGAGCTTATAAGCTTCCGTCATGCTGAGGTAATCCTGCTCTACTCTCCCATTAAATCGGAAATTGATGTTCTTCCTATTGCCGAGGCTGCCCTTGAAAAGGGAAAGGCTATTGCATTTCCGAAATGCAATAAGGAGGACAGAACTATGAAATTTCATTTTGTAACCTCTCTTGACCAGCTCGAAGCAGGTGCATACGATATTAAGGAGCCCGGCGAGGATGCCCCCGTATACGACCCCGAAAATGACAAGCGTGTTGCAGTATGCTATGTCCCAGGTCTTACCTTCGATGTATACGGCTATCGCCTCGGATACGGTAAGGGTTATTATGATAAGTTTATGCATAAATTCGGTGGCTGTACTATCGGTATAATCTATAACGATTTCGTTGTAAAATCCCTGCCTAAGGGAAAATATGATTGTCACTGCGATATTCTGCTTACAGAAAACGGAGCTAAATGCATTAAGGTTGATAAGGGTAATAGCAGATTTTAATTATCTTCAACAGTTAATATAAAAGATATACCGCTTCTCTTTTCGAGGGGCGGTTGTTTTTATATTTTTTATAAAAATTTTTATTGAGAAAACAAGAGATAAAATGAGAAAAAAAGAGATAAAATGAGAACTCATACCAAATTATTAAAATGAATAAAAAAATTTCAAAAAAGCCCTTGACAGACCGAAGGGTGCGTGATATAATGGTTGAGCATTAAAAAAGTGGTATAAATCCATACATCTATACTTATTGGAGGAAATTAAAATGTCTACATTTATGGCAAACAACACCATTGAACGCAAATGGTATGTTATTGACGCTGCAAATAAGCCTCTTGGTAAGACAGCAGTTGTTGCTGCTAACATTTTGAGAGGTAAGCACCGTCCCGAGTTCACACCTCATGCTGACTGTGGTGAATTCGTAATCATCGTAAACGCAGGTAAGGCTGTTCTTACAGGTAAGAAGCTTGAGCAGAAGTACTACCGTCGTCACTCCGGCTACATCGGTGGTCTTAAGGAAGTACAGTACAAGACTCTTATGGCTACAAAGCCCGAGCTTGCTATGCAGCTCGCAGTTAAGGGTATGCTTCCCCACAACAAGATCGGCGACAAGTCTATCACAAGACTCAAGGTATACGCAGGTGCAGAGCATGCTCAGCAGGCTCAGAAGCCCATCAGCGTAGAAGTAAAATAATAGGAAAGGATATTGAAGAATTATGTATACAAGTGCAAAGCCCTATTTCTACGGCACAGGTAGAAGAAAGTCATCCGTAGCAAGAGTTCGTCTTTATCCCGGTACAGGCGTAATTACCATTAACGGTAGAGATGTTGACGATTACTTCGGTCTTGAAACTCTTAAGCTCATCATCAATCAGCCCCTCGACATCACAGGTAATATTGGCAAGTTTGATATCGTTGCTAATGTAAACGGTGGTGGTATCTCCGGTCAGGCAGGTGCTATCCGTCACGGTATCGCAAGAGCATTGCTCCTCGCTGACGAAACCTACCGTGCTCCCCTTAAGGCTGCAGGTCTCCTTACTCGTGACCCCAGAATGAAGGAAAGAAAGAAGTACGGACTCAAGGGTGCTCGTCGTGCACCTCAGTTCTCCAAGAGATAATTTCGATCTTTGGTCGAAACTTAAAAAATGCTCTGCTACGGCAGGGCATTTTTTGTTATCTCTTGGATGAACTGAGGTGCAACGAAATTCGCCTTCGGCGAGTGAAATATGACTTCGTCATGTGAAATAGCTACGCTGTGAAATATTTGCTTCGCAAATGTGAAGGGCGAATTTCATTTCACATCGAACGAAGTGA
>JAFTJE010000017.1 GCA_017456545.1 Clostridia bacterium
ACAGAATCTCGGGGCTCTTTCCTCTGTTGCCTCTTCTGCTTTTTCCTCTGCTTTTGTTATCGGTGCTCCCGAAGCTGCTCCTGCTCCCTGAGCTACAGGCTGTACCGGGACTGCTCCCCTCACTGCTGATGACTGATTCTGTATCGGGGGAGTGGGGGTAACGGGTCTTGCTCCGTTACTTCCCTGGATGATTACCGATGCTCCACTACCCTTTGAATCCGAGGTCATAATCAGTATCACAAGCACTGCAATAATTACAAACAAAAGTATTATATAGCCTAAGATAGCGTACTTTGAGGAAAGTGCATCGAATACAGTATCCATCACATTGAGCATTGCCAATGTATTATTCAACCATAGATTCAGCATAAATTACTCCTCTTTCATTCTTCTTTTTCACCGGCTACCACGACGGGATCATCCTTTATAGCCTTACGGCACTCGGGAATCTTATCCTCACCGAAGAGCTGCTCTACGGTTTCAAGAAGATTCTTTTCCTCGGCACTTACCTTACCCTTAAGAGCAGATACCACCTCGGGTATAAGGTTGGAGGAAAGGGCAATATCAAGATTGATATCCACGCTGTCCTCATGACACGCCATAACGGAAAGATATTTTTCTATCTGTAACCAAAGCTTATTTCCTATATGGTACGGTGTATGGGCATTTACATAAGCCTCTAAGCTGTCTATCTTCTTCCAGAGGTCCTCATTCATTGTAAATCTACCCTTATTGTAATCAACAAAGTGACTGAGCTGGTAGTATCCGACAGAACGGTATTCTGTCTTTTCCTCTGTCTCATCGCATACGGAGCATCCAAGCCTCATAACCGTTGCAGATTTAAGAAGAGGTGCAGATATATCACCAATACACTCACCGTCTGCCGGCTCAAGAATAAACCAGAGATTCTCGGGAAGGGTCTTTCCTGCTCCCATATCCTTTGCTGTTACAGAGCATTCTCTCTGCGGATTGCTGAAATAACGCAAATAGGGTATAAAGAGTCCCCACGCATCCTTTGAATAAAGATTCTTAAGCACCACTATGTGAACAGTATCCTTGTGCTCCATACCGTGCTCAATTGCCTGTATTACATTAGTCTCCGTTACCTCTCCGTCCTCACACTCACAGTAAAGAAGATTTCCACCTGTAAGATATCCGTTTTCCACATTTTCTATGTAGATGGGAGAACCTAAATACTTTGCAAGATTAATGTATACGGAGTCTGCACAGTCTCCCTTTATATCGGAGATTATAAGCCTTGATGAGCACATTGCCGAGAGTATGCGTGCTGCACCGTCAGAGGACAGTGCTACTCCTCTTTCCCTCATAAAGCCATCAAGATTAGCAAAGGCATCTGTCACCTTGTAGGAGGAATCTATATATCTGGATGTATCATCCCAATATACCTTTTCCTCTGTCTCGGAGGCTACCTCCTCCTCAATTGTATCAAATTCCTCGGCAAAAAGCTCTTCTATTGCAGAATAGGTCTTTACCTCTGCCTGCTGAATCATTGTCTTCTTTTCATTTTCCCTGCTCATACGCATTTTCTTTTTGTATGAGCTCTTTCTTAATCCACTTATAAGGAACATTGCAAATGCAAGCAGTAATATACCTGCATTTATGCCTATGAGTATAAGAGAAATATCGTAATTCTCTATAACCAAAGCATAAAAATCAAGGCACAGTGCCGCTATAATTGCCAATATTCCTATAAGATTAAGCTTCCAAAACTTTTTCATTTTGCTAATTCCTGCCTCTAATGTAAACTTATCCGACACTATATTTGAAACCGACTGCAAATAATCAGAGGGCTTTTCTCTGCGAGGTCTTATTGTCTCACCTGCAATTGACAGTCTTGAAGTCAGGCGTATATCACTCACCGATGCTCCGATATATATTTCATAGTCTCCGTTTTCAACTGTCCATTTGCCGGAGAAGGTGTCATATACTCTTAAATCAAGCTTGTCAACAGCTATTTCCCTTGTTTCACCGGGCTGTAGCTCAACACGGATAAATGACGCTAAGGACTTTATGGGTCTGAGCATAGCAGAGGACCTCTTTCCGACATATATCTGAACAATCTCACATGTAGGAGCCCTACCGGTATTTTTTACAAAGAATCTTATTACTCCGTTAGCTGTACGGACACCCGAATACTCTACTCTCGAATAGGAAAGACCGTATCCGAAGGGATACCTGACAGGGAGCCCTGAGCTGTCATAATGGCGATATCCGACGAAGGGGCCTACCTTGTTTCTTCCGTTATCCTTATAGCTCTTAAGAGTTTTGAAGTAATTTTCCGTGTCATAGTAAAGGCTCTCCGTAAGTCTGCCCATAGGAGGCTTTGCTCCCACTAATACATCAAAGAGAGCATGAGCACTGTCCATTCCTCTTATAGGAGCAAGGATAAGACCGCTTACACAGCAATCAAAGCTCATATCAAGGGAGTATTCTGTATCGAGTACAGCCACCACCTTGCTTTTGAATCTGCCAAGGGCATCTATCAGTGCCAGCTGATTGGCAGGTAAAAACAGTGCCTTTGCCATAGCATCCGATTCTGTCGCTTTGGCTGTGTCGCCAAGAAAAACGAATACCGTATCGGCTTTTTGTGCCAGCTCCACTGCCTGAGCCACAAGCTCATCGTTTCTTAAGGAATCTATATCATATCCCTTAACACAGCCTACGAATGAGGCTCCCATATGCTCAGCAAGACATTCTGCATAGCTCTTTCCGTTACTCTGATGACGCATAGCAATATCGCCGATAAATGCAATCCTACGCCCCGAGGTCAACGGAAGAGCTCCACCCTCATTTTTAAGAAGAACGACTGATTGAGCATACGCTATTCTTCTCATATTAGAAAGCTCTGCACTGTTTGACGGAATTTTTTCGGCATTCTTCTCACTCCGTACACAGGAGTCGGCAAATTCAATAAGTCGGTCTACTGCCAGATCAAGCATTTCATCGCTTATGGCACTTCCGTCATTGAACGCCTCCTCAAGCTCTGCCGATGTGGAGGACTCATCCTCTATGGCTTTCTTTATGTACACATATTTATCGTATGCATTCTCAATAGCCGAGGCAGAGCCACCTGTCATAATTCTGTTAAGTCTTAAGGCGTCAAGAGTCTGCTCTCCCGTGGTTGGTCTGCATATAAGATGCTTGCCGACAAGGAGCTCCTTGACATCCTTATATCCGAGGAGCTCCTTATCGAGCATACTGCTTTCTGCCGATATTACAGCTCCATTGCAGGAGGTATAATCAAGTATTGTCTTAAAGGGCTTTACAAAAAGCTCCCTTATCAGACCTCTGTCGGGCTCCTTGTCAAGGTATTCAAGATCACTCTTGGCTATATGCAGCCCTTCAATGTAGGAGTTAGCACCGTTTTTGCCAACTCCCCTTGCATAGGCTGAGCCCATTGCTCCCGAAAGATACGGATCCTCAGATATTGCCACGCCATAAGGATTAAGCTTCGGCTTCGGGGATGGAGTAATAAAAAATCTGCCGTCCTCCTCACCGTCCGTGGATTCTGCAATCCTTGCTATGAAATTTTCTGTAAAAAGAGGGTTCCAGCCTCTGGCAAGGACGGTGGGAGAGAGTCCCTCTCCCTCATCCTTAAGCTTTTTGGCTATATCAACAGCTATGATATGGGGAACCCCAAGCTCGTTAAACTCAGGATTGGAAAAGCATCTTATATCCGTCAGTAACGATATTTTTTGTTTAACTGTAAGCTTTTCAATAATATTACCGTGTTTAAGCATTTTACTCTCCTGATCCTGTGGTTGAAACTAAAATTTTGTTAATGGTTACTGTATCTGTTCCGTGACTTGATGAGTTGTCCTTTGCATATTCGAATACGAGAATATCCCCGGCCGAAATATCCAACTGAATGTACATATCTCTCAATTCTCCTGATTCTTCAACCAATAGAGAGCCGTTCAAATAAATACGGAGCTTATCCCAACCGGATTCTGTGGAGGTGGAGTATACGATATACACAGTCATATCATTCTTCGCCTCCATTGTAAATCGGGAGGTAGAGTTGTCTGTCTTGTTTGTAGAGCTGATAGCTCCCGTTACGGAATCGATTGCGAAGGGTCTTGAGGAATTATTTGTAACGGTCCAATCGTTGTTAAGGTCGGTGAGTGAAAACTGCATTTCACATACAGTACACTTGTTATCGGCCCCAAAGGAATGAGTCGTTATTGCAATAGTCTCTGTGTACTTATAATCACAATTTTTGCAGGAAATCTCTAATTCTCCCTCTTCCACGCATGATGCGTCACGAATAACAGCAGTACTGAATTCGGGAGTTACATTTATCTCATTGTCCTTGTAGTTCCATTCTCCTGTGTAGGAATGAACGCACTCAACATAATATAACATTGCTTTATCTGAATAGTTTGCTCCGTTTACAACGGTTAACCATTGCTCCTCGGTGCCCTCATAGTATATTCTGCCTGCAGATACTCGATTGAACTCGAGAATTTCTGTTACGAAGGAGGGAACAAGTACAGAGGATGAGCTAAGCACCCTTCCTTTAACCTTATAGCTCTGCTCCTCTGAGCTTACAGTAAGCTTAGGAAGCTTTCTCATATTGGAGGGCCCATTGTATACAGTATAGAGATACCATGTGCCGTTATCCTTATAGAACTTGAAGGTAGCACCGTCGGATTGGACAGTCTCAAATTCATATCCCTGCTCACTTAAGGAGGTTCTGATTACATCGGCATAGTAGGCTACATATCCGTTGTAGCTTGTTCCTATATTCAATTCCATTACACTGGGATTGTAAATTTCCACAAGGCTGTAGCATCTGTAGAATGCCCTTGTTTTGATATTTGTCAGGGTTGAGGGGAGAACTACAGATTCAAGATTGCTGCAGTATGCGAACATCTCAGCCTCAATGGTTGTAATGGAGGTGTTATCTCTGAAGGACACCTTTCTGAGATTTGTACAATTTGCAAATGCTGAGTTTCCTATACTCTTTACAGCGTCTGTAATTATAACCTCCTTTATGCTTTCATTGTTGTTGAATGCACCGGGGAGAATTGTATAGGATGTGTAAATGCTTCCGTCATACTCAATATTGCCGAGTGTAATGATTTCATCACTGCCGTCGTATTTTGTAAGAAACCATACGCTATCACTCTTAAGATATGTACAGTCTTCAATTTCAACCTCATTAAGAGCCTCATCATCCATGGAGTCGTGAACTATGAGTGCATTGTATGCCACATATCCGTTACCTGTGGAGCCCACACGAATATCAATTTCGCTGAGGTTGTATACTTCAATGAGAGAACCGCAATCACTGAAAGAATTATTACCTATGAATGTAAGTGATGAAGGAAGGATAACCTGCTTCAAATTATTACAGCTTGCAAAGCAGAAATCTCTTATCTCTGTTATTGATGTATTGTTTTCAAAGGACAGCTTCTCAAGGCTGCCGCATCCGTTAAAGGCAAAGCTGCCTATTTTCTTTACCTCATTTCCTATTGTCAGCTCTTTAATGAAGGAGTTTCCGTTAAATGCCTCATCTACTATTACATACTCGTCAACTGTATCATCTCCGTATGTAAATGAGCCGAGGTTGACTGTAGCACTATTGCCTGTGTAACCGATAATAAACCAGTGGTCGTCACTCTTCAAAAATTCAAAGCTATCTATAGTAACCTTGGTAAGAGGCTCAGCATCCAATGAGGTATGAACAATATATGCACTGTATGCTACCATACCGTGGTCAAAGCTCTCTATTTGAATATCGAGGGAGGTAAGGTTATAGACCTCTCTCAGTATATTACATCCGTTGAAGGCAGATGATCCTATATTCTGTATAGAAGAGGGTAAGGTAACTCTCTCAAGCTCGGAACGGAGGAAAAATGCGTAGGGTGCTATGTTATAGCTTTCAACAGTATCGCTTGCCCCACCCACACCGTATTCAAAGGAGGATGGGAATACAAGCTTTGTATTTTCGCCTGTATAATCGATAAGATACCATTCCCCGTTATCTCCGAGAAGGAATGAATAGCCGTCAATATCAATCTTTACAGGCTCCTCTCCCACTCCGTAAAATGCCAATGCATAATATGAAGCATAGGTATTATCGTAAATGGATGAAAGATTAACTGACGAGTAGTTATAAATCTCATACAGCCTGTAGCACCATCTGAATGCCTGCCATTCTATGGTCGTAACAGATGCGGGAATAGTAATCTCCTCCATGCTATAGCAGTTGCTGAAGGCACAGGATGCTATTCTCTCTGTTCCGTCGGGAATGTTGACACTCCTGAGGCTTATACAGTCATTGAAGGCATTGTTTCCAATGTAAGTGATGTTGCAATCAATAATAATTTCCTCTATACCATTGCATCCTTCAAAGGCACTGCTCTTAATATACTCGGAGTTGGTAACGGTTACCTTCTTAAGGCTTGTGGGAATATTGCCGTTTTCAAACATTGTTAAAAATATTGTTGAATCCGAAGCATGACAGCCTGCAAAGGGAACAGAAAGCTCTTCAAGAGCTGTACAGCCTGTAAATGCATTCTGTCCTATGTAAGTTACTGTTTTCGGAATTTCAAGATATGTAATGGATGAGCAATTTGAAAATGCACTTTGTCCTATGCTCGTAACATCACAGCTGAAATTAAGCTCTGTAACCTTACCGAGTCTTGCAAAGGCTCTGTCGGGAATGGTGGTTGAATCCGTAACGGTTATCTTTACAAGTCCATCGGGAACGCCTATAACAGAGCCATTAAATTGAGCATTAATGAGAGTGGACTCTGTACTTCTTGTTTCACCGATAAAGGGAAGAGAAATTTCCGTAAGGGATGTACATCCCATAAGAGAATTGTTACCAAAGGTCTGTACACTGTTGGGAATTGTAACAGATGTAAGAGATGTGCAGTTCTTAAATGCCTCCTGTCCTATGGATGTAACGGAATCGGGTATCTCTATTTCTGCCAGTGAATAGCAATCCAAAAATGCAGAGCTGCCAATATTCTCAACGCCGCTGTTAATAGTAATTTCCGTAACCTTGGTGCAGGATGCAAATGCACTGTCTCCTATGCTTGTTGCATCGGTTACTGTAATTTTTTTCAGTGACACGGGTATCACACCGTTAAACATATTGGATACTGTGCTGTCGGTATTGATATCGGCTCCTATAAACGGTACCGTTATCTCATCCAAGGAATAGCATTGGTCAAAGATACCGTCGCCAATACGCAGAACTGTATTGGGAATTGTAAAGGAGTCAAGGGATGAGCAATTTGAGAATGCCTTTGCTCTTATTTCCACAACGCTGGAGGGAATGTTTACATTAGTCAGCGATACGCAATCAGAGAATGCATTTTCGCCGATTACCTCTACTCCGTCATTAAGCACAATGTTTGTTACGGAGGAGCATCCGGCAAAGGCTCCGTCACGGAGGGCTACGGTGCTTGTAAGAGTAATATTCTTAAGAGCATGTGCCCCACCGACTCCGAAAAGATGCTCGGCATTTGTATGATTGTCTACTGCTCCACCCATATACGGCAATGTGAGGTCTGTAAGTGATGTGCATCCGCTAAGAAGACCTGCACCCATCCTCTGTACTGTGTCGGGTATAACAAGAGAGGTCACACCGGTACAGTTTGCAAAGGCTCCGTCACCGAGCTTTACTGTGGCTGAAGGGATGCTTATAGCTGTAATTGACGCACAGCCGTTAAATGCGTCATCCTCTATTTCCTCAACTACAATCGGGATATTTATTTCAAGAAGCTCAGCACAGCCCTTGAAAGCATCCTTCTTGATAATTTTAACCGTGCCGGGCACCGTTACTGATTTAAGACCGCTACAGCCGGAAAATACACCTGTCGGGACAGCCTCTATGCTGATGGGAAGTGCTGCACTGTCAAGTGATATGCAATTTTCAAAAGCATACTCTCCCACAGAGCTACACATAGCAAGCCACTCTACAGAGGTAATGGAGGCACAACCGCTGAAGGCATAATCTCCTACCGTGGTAATACCGTCTGATAGGTTTATATTTTCAAGCTTTTCACATCCGTAGAATAAGTAAGGATTGATGTCGGTCACAGTATCCGGAAGTGTTACGGATACCAAGGAGCTGCAGCCATAGAATACACCGTCTCCCACTCCTTCGATGGTAGAGGGTAAATTTATGCTTACAAGGGATGCACAATTCTTGAAGGCATAGGCTCCGATAGCTGTGGCATTACCACTAACGCTTATATCGGTCAAGCCTGTAAAATCCGAGAATGTGTAAGGAAGAATATCACCGTTTTGCGAAGATACCGTTATCTTCTTAAGAGACTCTGTAGCTCCACCGAAGAGCTCTGACAGGGTATAAGCATTATCCTTGTCCTCGCCGATATAGGGGAGGGAAAGAGTTGTTATTCCACTGCATCCGTGAAGTGCCGATGCAGAAATATACTCTATGGAATCGGGAATTGTAAGCTCCTTTACGGAACGGCAATTACGGAATGCGTTTTTCTCTATTCTTTTAAGTCCGTCAGGAAGCTTTACCGTCGAGAGGGATATGCAATCATAAAATGTGCTGTCCGGTATGCTTGCCACTCCAACAGGAACAGTAACAGACTTAATGGAACGGCATCCGTACAATGCACTGTTGCCAATAGTCTTCAAGGATGTGGGAAGAGTAAAATCGGTCAGTACCCCACAGTTAAGAAAGGCTGATGAGCCTATTGATACTACAGTATCGGGAATATCAACCTTACTGAGCCTTCTGCATTCTGCAAAGGCTTCATTACCGATAGCCGTAACAGATCCGCTTATGCTAACGCTTTCAAGATTACCACAGCCCTTAAAGGCACCGTTGGATATGTATGCGGCGTTAGTAAGCTTTATCTCCTCGATAGAGCTGTAGCTGCTTGCCACAGAACCGTTTTCAAAGAAAAAGGAAATGGTCTTCTTATCCTGAATGTTGTTTCCTATAAAGGGAGCCTCAAGCTTTTTTACGGATGTACAATTATAGAAGCAAGCATTACCTATGTTGGTTACACCCTTGGGTATAACTATGCTTTCCAGCGAGGAGCAACCATAAAATGCTCTGTCCTCTATTTGTACAACGGTATCGGGTATAGTAATGCTCTTTAAGGATTTACAGCCCTCGAAGGTGCTTTGACTAATCTTCTTTATTCCTTTTCCGAGAGCTACAGACTTAAGGCTTGAGCAATTTGCAAAGGCTTTTTTCTCTATAACAGTTGCTTTTTTCAAGGAAACCTCATAAAGCATACCGTTATTCGCAAATGCCCCCTCTTCTATAACCGTATTGCCCTCGACAACTACTGTGAAAAGGCCTGCATCCTTAAACGCCTCCTTGGAAATACGGGCAACCTTATGTCCCTCTATCTCCTCGGGCACTATGATATTACCTGCACTGCCTTTATATCCGATAATACAGATAGGACCGTCTCTGTCATCGGTCTCAAAGGTATACTCAACTGAATCGAGAGTGAAAAATTCCTCTGTCTGTGTAAATCTCCATATCTGGAAAAATGAGAATGCAGCCACAATTAAAAGAACCACTGCCATGGAAATAAACAACGCACCCGGAGCCTTAAGAGTTCTTATACTCATTCTCCTGGTTTTGTTGCCCATCTGCCTGTATATGGATACCCTGTCCACAGGAGCAACACCGTTGCCCTTTCCGTAGGATGCAATAAGGTCTCCCTTTCTTGACTGATATGTAAAGCATCCACAGGCTACAGAGGTAACCTCCACAGAGAAATCAATGCACGCATCACTTATTTTTATTTTGTTCTCAAGGGTAAACACAGCACCTGCCTTTACAGAGAGTCCCTCCTGTATAATCTGCCGTGTCTCTATTACATTTCCCTTTACATCATATTGCTTGAGTACAAAGGAGAGGGTGTTAAGCATTTCCTTCCTGTCATTCTTCATTCTGAGAAGCAGGTATTTCTCTCCGTTATCTTTTATTATGATAAATTGCTTTACCGAGGCAAGCTCAGGATGCTGAACGCCCGTATATAAGCCCTTCGAAATAATATTTTCTTTTCCCATGATCTCACTTTTTCCTATTCAAAACTGTTAAGATGATTGATAGTACGGTTGTTCCGATAATTCCTGCTCCGAGGGCGACAAAAAGGACAAGCAAATTTTCCTCCGTAGCCATCAGATAGCTTTCCTTGAAAAGCCCACCGAATATCTTGGAGAAGCACAGATTAATTACGAGTGCCTCTATTACTGTAAGGGGTATCATTGCAAAGCCATACAGAAATATTTTCAAGGGCGACACCCTTGCACAAGATGTCTTATTGAATTTTCTGTTATCCACTCTATTGAGCACCAGGGTGACATATGATGTCTCTTCCGGAAGCTCAATAATATCTGTATATCCTCTCTGTCTGATAAGCTCATTTACGGAAAGAACCTTAAATACCTTGTTGGAGGCGTTAAACAGCACTACATCGTATTCAAGATATGATACCTTATCCCCAACCTTGCACTTAAGCAGCTTTCTGCCTCTGTCTGTGGTAATAACATATTGCTTTATGTATCTTCTGACCATAAGATTGGGCTCATATACAATGCCCTGTCCGTTAGCAGACAGCCTGTATCTCTTTAAGCCACGGTCCATTGTAGAGCCAAGCGTGTATCTACTCTGTAAAAGCAGCCTGGGGAGCAGCAGCATTGCTATAAGCAAAAAGACCGCCGCACTGACTATCAACAGTATAATCCAAAGTATCATTATGCAAATCCTCCAAAAAAAGGTGTTAAAACATTATATAAGTATATAATATTATACAACTGCTAAGTATACTATGTCAATACCTACGGTAAAAAATATGAAATAGCTTCATATGAGGTTGACTGTACACCTTGCTTGTGTTAAAATGTAAAAAGAGGTGATGTTATGATTAAGCTTATAAGCAAAGGTCTTCTTGACTCCAACACATATGTGGTATACAACAGCTCAAAAAAAGCTATGGTAGTGGACTGTGGCTCCCCTGTTGCAGAGGTAAAGAAATTTATCGAATCGGAAAATATGACAGTAGTCTATATTGTGCTTACCCACGGACACTTTGACCATGCACACTACATTGATGAATATGCAGGTGCCTTTCCTGATGCGGAAATCATATGTCACAGTGACGAATTAAAGGTGCTTTACGACCCGGACGCCAATCTCTCTGCCTTTATATCACAGGGAAGATGCTATGACCATCCCTACAAAGCAGTCGTGGATGGGGATATTCTCACTCTCGATTCTCAGGATGAGGATGATGTAATTTCATTAAAAATCATCCACTCCCCCGGACATACTCCCGGTTCAATATGCCTTTTGAGTGAAAAAATGGGGGTTATGCTGACGGGAGATGTGCTCTTTGCCAATGGCTACGGTCGGGTGGATTTCAAATACGGAAGCATGGCAGATATGAGAAGGTCCCTGAAGGCTATTTTGTCTCTTGACGGAAGCATAATATTTTATCCGGGACACGGTGAGTCATCAAAAATAAAAGACGAAAGATAAAATGTAATAAAAAAACAGTACCGTACACAAAAACCGTGTACGGTACTGTTTTTTATTGAACTATAAACATATACTCACATAAATTTCCGTTTACCGAGGCGATTATCTTATATGTGCCCACACTTAAGGGAGCATCTAAAAGATTTACTATTACTACCCCACTTGTATCCTCATAGGTAATATTGTTTGGAGTTATATCGGTATAAATATCAAATCCTCCGTTTGCATTCTTTTTGTAAATGCCTCCGGAAACTGTATCGATTGTACCGGTCATATGAGTATTAAAGACTACTCTCTGTGCTCCTTCCTCCAGGATACGGTCATCCATTGTTATGTAAACCTTAGAGCTGCTTGTATAACTCAGAATAATTGTAAAACTATTTTCCGAGCTTCTTCCGGAGAGTGAATACATACTCTCCTCGTTAGTACATATTCTTATATCGGCAGAAACGGAATAAACCTCTCCGTTGTTAAGATTTTCTATAATCAATGTATACTCTCTTCCGTTCATATTAGCCGGACCAAGAGAGAAGGTATACAAGCCCTCAACACATCTGGGATACAATATTATTCCGTCGGAGGTTTTAAGATATATAGAGGAGCCGTCGGGCAGCATCGGTATTCTGACGGACAGAATATTATCATATCCGGAAATCGAGCTGGCACCGTTTGAAGTGATTTTTATCGGAATTTCAGCCACTCCCACCACATTTTTGTCTGTAGGTGTTTCAGTAAAGCCTGCTTCAATTGCCGAAATAGGCTCAACGGTTACAGTCTCCATATCCCCGAAGCTTACTATCATTCTTTCAAATTCACCACCCTCGGCAGATTCAACACAGAACTGATATTTAATATGAGCATTAGGGCTTACTGTAATACTGTCATCAGCCATAAGCTTGAAGCAGTCAAGCGTAATATATGTTTTACCGTCAATTATGTCGCTTTCCTGCACGGAGTATGCGTAATACATAGCTCTTGTGCTTGAAAAGTCCACAAGTGTAATCTTTGTTCCCACATCGAGAGCAACGGAGAATTCCAATTTCATTCCCACTGTGTAGCTTGCCTCATAATAAATGGAGAACGCCTTATTTGCCGGCATTTTTATAACCTTATCAGCACCGGAAACAACGGTAAAGCTCTTTTCGGGGGAAGTAAATACATTGGTTTCAAATACATTGAATCTTATAAGGTAATCGGTTTCAATATAATCGTAGTTACCCTCGGGGGATGCCTCTACATAAGCCTTTACATAGTATGTATTAACGCTTAAGCCTATGACATCCTTGCTGACCTCTGAATCCAAATCACCTGTGGGTGATGTGTAATACTTATATTTTACCGTTCCCCACTTTGCATTAACAACAGGGTTTACACCCTCGTTAAGGGTTGAGTTTACAACTATATCGTTACAGGAAAGCCTTTGTCCCTGCCACTCATTCTCACCCTTTGTAACAGTTAGAGCTCTGCTTCCCTTAACGGGAATATAATTCTGGTCGGCATATTCTGCATTCGCCGTGATATAGAAGTACACTGTATCACTACCCACATTTATTCTTGTAATATGAGTATTCTTAAATACTCCCGCACCCGAAAGATAAGCTTCGTCAGGGTTATCAGGGAATTCTGTCAAGCTGTAATAAACATCAAATTTAGATGTTTGCACCTGCATACCGATATGGTGTTCCTCATTATTATATACCTTACTTGTATCCTGCGCATCATAGGAAATCTCTCCTATTGTGGATGCAAATATTCTCATATTACCCTTTTGGAACGCAGAGCCCTTGATTGTAAGAGTCTTGGTTTCCGCATCAAACATATAGTCAGTATCAAGAGAAAGTATTGTTCCGTCAACCAGCTCTACAGTCGGGGTAACAAGTACACGGTCCGAGGCCGTTGTACCCAAAACTATAACAAGGTCACCGTTCTTTACCGTAATGCTCTGCTCTGTAACTGTGGCAGTATATATTTTTATTATACCTCTTGCAGAAAAGTTCTCTTTATTTCCTTCATTCATATCACTTACAGCATATAAAACACCGTTGGATACATAGCCTATAAGCTCAAATGAGAATTCTCCATCATTAAGTGTAGCTGTAAAATCAGCATTGGTTCCCGTATATTCATATGTACCTACGCTGATATTAGATACTCCGTTATTATCGTTAAACGCCTCATTAAGGTGAAGATGTCCATCACCGTCTTTAAGAACAAGTGTACCTGTACCCGAGATAGCGGGAGAGCCCTCGGGCGAGTCTATTTTAATGGATGAGCCGTCTGTTGAATTTAACTTCAGTGTGGCTCCCTCATCTATAAAGATAGCTGATGAGCCGGGCTTAGTGGATGAAACAGAGTTATCTGCTTCACTGTAAAACAAGTTCAAGGTACCCGAGCTTACATTTATTGCAGAATAATCGGAGGATACACTTACTGTATCAAGATGTACCTCTATCTCCTTATCCTCACAATCTATATTTAACTTACTTGAGCACGGTAAACCACCTGTGGTAAGATAGAGTGCACCGTCGTAGCCAGTAATGGTATAGCCGTTTTGCTCTATTATTACACCGCCCTTGGGGTCGGATGTAACTGTTACATCACCGTTATACCAGTCTATAACAAAGAATTTCCCTTCTGCAGTAATGACTTCAAACAATATTGTAATATCATTGTCTACCGTAAAGGTTTTTGTATATTTTCCGGCAATGCCCGCTACAGGATCGAGCTCTGCACTCTTCTGAAATGTCTTATTACCATTAGCATCTATTACAGACACATATGGCTGAACTGTATAATAATTTCCAAGCTCATCCTGCTTTGATTGCAGATAATAGGTGAATTGATCGTTCTGAGAGCAGAATACAACACCTGTATACGGTTTTGAATCTGCTTCAAAAAGGTCATAATATTGAGACATTACAAGGGTTACCATATAACGCCTGTAACCGTTGTCAAGGCGTAATACACCCATATTTTTAGAGTTAATTTCTCCGTCATTTTCATCAATGGGGAGTATTTCGGTTGTAGTTGAATCTCCCGAATCAATAACTGCACTCTTTACAGCCTCATCTGCAGGGAGCCACAGATATACTCTACCGTTATCATCTGTGTAAACATAATCAAGACAGTACTCATAGGTTCCCTTCTTGAACTCCACAGATTCTACGGCTTTATGCTGAAAGGCATTGTTATTCATATCAGCCGTACCTACGGTAGTAAGATATACGGGGACTTCTCCGTTAGTCGGAATGATAGAAAGCTGAGAGCTGAGGCTACCACCGGTTATTTTCACAGAGCCACGGGCATATCCCATTGTTTCGGAATAGCCTCCTCCTATGCTGTCTGCAACAATAGTACCGCCGTTTACGGTAATATCTGCATAGCCACCTTCCTTTTTGGAGCTTCCACCACCACCAATTCCATTGGCAGTTACAATTCCACCGTTTATGGTTACAGTACCCTTACCACCCTTTTGGTTAGTACTTGTACCTCCACCTATACCTGTACCGGCAGGAATGGTTTTGTCTATTGCTTGGTTTTTTGCGTCGGTTGCCTTAATATGGATGCTTGCACTGATGGAATATACTGTTCCTCCGTTAATGGTTACTGTAGCCTCTCCACCAACATGATTTATATTAGATGCACTACCTACGGTATTTCCTCCACCGATTCCGCTTCCACCCGCACTGTATGCATAGACATAGGTCTCATCTCCATCGATGGTCACTGTTCCACTGGAGCCATACTGCAGTGCAGAGCCTCCTCCACCGATAGCAGTACCAGGAACAAAGACTCCGTATGAGCCTGTATCTTTTTTTAAGCTATCCTGACCCGTGACTGATAAATTTTCAGCAAAGGGCTGTCCGAAATTATAGGCATATACCTGTGCTCCGTTGCTGATATTTACTGTTCCGGGACCTCCATAGGAGGTATGGGCAATACCACCACCTATAGCAGTTCCCGTTGTGGACGCTACAGCAGTTACAATACCACCGCTTATATTTACAACAGCTGTTCCGTTTCCTCCACCACCGATAGCAGTACAATTCTCATATTTCGTTGCACCTGCATATACTGTTCCACCCTTGATATTGAGACCACGAACATTGTTACTGCTATCGCTTCCCCCTATAACAGAGTCCCAGTGGTTGGAGCACACGCCACCATTTACATATTTTTCGCCATCCCAGAATCTATAGCTACTATTTGACCTATTTCCACTTTGGTTGCCTATAACAACAAGACTTCCTTTTGTTGTGCCAATCTCTGCACTGTCTATATTAAGCTGACTCGTTGTAGCTGAGCCTGTCGAATAACGAAGTGCACATAAACGGTTATCTCCCTTAAGATACAAATTAATGATTGTGTTAGATGTTGACGCATTTGTAATGCTTATACCACCGTTTGTCATTTGGTTAAGTCCGGTTCCGTAATATGTAGTCCATATATTCTCAATGGTTATATTACGGGTAACACCGGATGCCGAGATCAGCACCTTATTGGTTGTCGATTTTCTTCCTGCCAAATCAGCAGCAGTATACCAATCGTCAATAACCCGGTTTACATCGGTCTTATTATTAAAAACCAATGCATCGTCAATATCTGCATATGTGGGAAGTGTAACGCTTAATCCGTCATCGGATACCGTTGCCTTATTTGTTTCGGTGCTCTGGAATATATAGTAGCTGTTTCCGTCCTTATGCGTTCCGGAAATGCTGGTTGAATATTCCCATTTTCCCTCTGTTTCGTTAAATATATATCCTGCACCTGTGTAGGTGGTACTGCCAATTTCTATATTTTTGACATACAAATCGAATATGATAGTTTTTTGATCCGTTATTACCGTTGCCTCCGGTGTTTCTGCCTCTACAGGCGAGAATATCCATACAGCCAACAAAATGCACAGCATAAAGGCTACGGCAAGGGATACTTTTATTATTTTGTTTTTCGTCATAATTCCTTTCATAAGCCTATGCTACATCGAATGTAATTGAATACGGAGCTGTTATAACCTCTTCGCTTACTGAGTTATATACAGAGGTATCTCCGTTTTTGAAAAAGTAAATTGTGTAATGTGTGTTTGGGGTAGCTGTTATAACTCCCGGTGTTCCCTTTTCCCACGAGGATGAAACAGCATTAAGACTATCGGGGGAAAGACCTCCGAAATCTACCGTAACATCTATATTGCCTCCTGTGTTACCCACAAACAAATCAAGCTGTACATATTCTCCATTGTCCTTAAGATTGTAATATGTGGCAAGCTCATCCTTAACGGGCATCACAGTAAAGGAAATAGTTTCTGTATACGGCTTTTGTACCGATATTGTAACGGTATATATAACACCGTTTTTGAGACTTGGAATAGAAGCACCCAGCTGACTTTCTGCCACATCCTTATTCAATGTGCCGGATTGAATAATCGGGCTTGTATCTGATTCTACCCTTGTTTCATATTCTATGTTTGCATTTGATATAATACCCTGGTCATTATTATGCACATAGAAATCAAGGGAGTTGCCCTCTAAGGCATAATATATTTTACCGTTCTCATAATATTTGCCGTTGGAGTCCTTGCACACAACCAGCATATTAACCGAGTTGACAGTGTTATTTGTGCCGGTTTCATTATAGTACTTGGCCATTACATAAGCCGTAAGAGACGCAAGAACACAAATAACAATTATAAGGCATATAAGTAGGAGCTTGTTAGTTTTCTTCACACTGTTCATCATTCAGCCCCTCACTCAGCCTGTACGCAGATAACAGTAACTGTTATCACATCGGTTAAATTGTTGTATTGGCTACCACTGTCGGCCTCTTCCCATTGTATATTAAGGGTTTCATTGGCTGTACTGTTTGGCTCTATGGTGCCTCTTTTTTCCATCCAATTGAATTTCAACGGGAGGTTTCCTGTTGACGAAATGATTATTGTATATTTAACATCAACCTCTCCGTTATTTGTTATTTCTATGCCTTTGCTATCCTCATATCCGGGAGCTAAATTCTGAGCTACAAAGCTCTCGGTAAGTGTTCCGGTTGAGGATACACTGTATTTTGCCACATTTGCTGAATTACTGTCATCTCCATCTGAGGTATACCTTGCAAAAAGCGACGAGGTTACACTACCTGTGATAAGAACCGCTATAACAAAAATAAAAGCTATGCGAAAAGCAACAGACGGCTTGATATTTATTTTTTTCATAACGGCACCTCCTCTTTTTACAGCTTTGAAACAGCATTTATAATTCGCCGGTATGCAAATACAGTCAACATGCCAACAGATTAAATCTTATCCTCAAAGCTTATTTTTTATTTGTGTTATCCGTACGCTTTTTAATTCTTTCGATTTCCTTGCGTATTTCCTCGATTTTTTCATCCTTTTCATCTTTTTGCTTCTTTTCGTCGGTATAGGAGCAATACAAAAGGTATATAGCTAAAAGCAATATGGAGACAGATACAAGCGGGCTTCTTATTATCCGTATTATTGTGCCTGCTCCACCTATGGATAGAATTACTCTACCCTTTATTTTTTCTGCACTTATAGGGTCGTCATCCTTATTATTTGCCGTACCCCGTGTCGTTATTTGGTCGCCGTCTATCCCTACGACCTTGTGGACAACAAGTATTCCACCCGACTGATACACCACCGTATCGCCAAGCTCTATATCATTATCCTTCACTACAACAATTACATCATCTACGGATAATTCAGGCTCCATGCTGCCTGACATTACCATACCAACACCTATGCCAAGTGGCATAGGCATTTGATCATTCAAAAGTGTCCTTGCATTGAGATTATACAGTCCGAAGCCCAGCACAATGCTAATGAGCACGAACAAAAGAATTCTTTTTATTAACTGTTTTTTCTTACTTACCATTTGTTCAAGCGTTTATTAAGAAGCCATGCAATGTAGAACAAAAGCATTCCTATGTTTATAAAGAGAAGTATAAACCATAGTATACGAACGGTTCCACCGTGCTCTACCTCATCTCTACCCTCTTCATTTACTACTGTTCCACCCTTGGCAGTGGGGTCGATATGCTCCTCAGCGTAGGTGTTGATTTTAAGATCCACAGACACGCCCTTATTGTTTTTTCCGTCTGACGCTGCCGACTGATTACCCAAAAGAGTATCAAGCTCATCATTTCCACTCTCATAGTCCCACTTTACCTCTAATGTAAAGCCCTCGTAAGAGGAGGCACCAAGCTGGCTGATATATGAGTCAATCTCAACATCGTTTATATTCGTCCACTCATTTTCGGAGCCTACAAGATATTTGCCTGAATCTGTATAGAGCCTTACTTTTAACGGTAGCTGTGTGGTTGTACTTTCCTTACCGTTAACAAGAAGAGCAAAATCAATATCCGTCTCATACATAACAGCCATATTACCGTTATTGTACATAGCGAACTTATATGAGGATGTGGAGCCGGGTGCCAATACCTTATCTCCCGTCTGAGATATTACAATAGCCTCTCCCTTTCCATCCTTGTAGGTAGATCTAAATATATTTACATTGGTTTCGTTCTTCCATTGCTTGCCCTCTCCGTCTCCTATTTCAAAGGAAGGATTTTTTCCTACAACAAAGAATATATCCTGATCCTCGGGCAAAACATTATTTACCCGCAGGGCAATTACACCAAGTGTGATAAGCAAAAGTATAAAAACAATATTGACCATCAGCATAATGCGAACATATGCGTTTCTTTGCTCTCGTTTGTACTGCTGTCCGTCATTCTCACGCTTTTCATTAATTGACAATATTATCTACCTCCTTTACATTTTTAGCCCTACTTCGGTTATTAACAAAAAATCCAGGGCATTTATCTATGAATTGATTAAACTATCTGTGTTACGAAAATTTCAAGTGAAAAGAATATGGTGGGTGCTGTGGGAAGAGAACCGATATATGTATCGTATTCATCTTTGTTGACAGCATCGGCAGGTAATCCAACCGATTCGCCGTCGTAATGCCATTCCCATTCTACAGTGATATCTGATGACAGGCTTGTACCCGCATTCTTCTCTACAGAATGCTGTGAGCCCGTACCGTCAGCAGTAGCCGTGTTTTCTCCCGTAAGAGCATTTATAATTGCTTTTTCAAGCTCAAGCTCAAGAGCTGAATTTTTATTTTCGCCAACGGATTTCATATAAACTGTAGCTACCACCGAGCTGCCAGATTTTACAGTAAATACTATGGGACAGTAATCCATACCTGCTCCCACACTCCAACTGTCGGTAAGCTCCAGATCCACATTGACCGCATAATTAACCTTTACCTCAGGCTGTCCACTTACTGTTACAGTAGCAAGGGTTCCCTTTGTTCCGGGAGCTACTACACTATCTGTATCCGAGGATACTACGGTTGTACCGTATGCAGTTTTGAAAGCGTTATCGCCTACAACACTTACATTAACGCCCCATTTTGCTACACGGGCGCTGTCCGTAGCAGTACCTCCTGTAGTATATTTGGCAAGCGTTCCACTTATTACGCACGAGGTTATCAAGCACAAAATAAGCAGTATTGAGGCGAGCTTTATATACTTATTTTTAAGCATTAAAGTTCTCCTTTAATTAGCCATTTATTTTTTCAAAAAACCCGATATACGGATGCTTTGAAAAAACAAATTGCATTATTACCGGTATCCCCACCCACAAGGAGTGGGGATACTTACAGTAACCATAAGCTTTTAATAGATTAAATGTAATTAATTAAAGTATACTGAATTAAACAACCTGATCAACAGTTACGCTGATTGTAAAGGAAACAGTAGGATTGTTTGTTCCCTCGGCAGTTACCTTATTTCCAAGGTATGTATCCTTAATGTCTGTATCGGCATCAACATAATCTGCCCAGCTCCAGCTAACTGTAAGGTCATTTGCAGAGCCTGCTGCTCCGAAATCACTGTTAGCAGCGTATTCCTTTGTCGCTGTGGTTGTACCTGTTGTAAGTGTACCGTCAACCCCTACAAGTGCATTAACGATAGCCTTCTCAACTGCTGCCTCCAATTTAGCTACTGTATCAATATTGGGGTCACCAAGCTTATACTCTGTGCTGTTTACGGTAAATACGATGGGACAGTATTCAGAAGCGTCTTCCAATGTCCACTTGCTACCAAGATCAAGATTTACTACTACCGTAACATTGGTCTTTACCTCGGGCTTACCTGTAATCTTAACGGTTGTAAGTGTTCCGTTTGTACCGGGAGCCAGAACATCATCAAGATTTGTAAGGGCATCGTTGTCAAGATTTGTGTTAAGCTCTGTGTTGGATGTAACCTTACCTGAGCCGTAATCGGTAGTAAATGCAGTCTGACCCTCTACTGCAACAGAAACGCCCCACTTAGCTACACGGGCAATATCAGTTGCTGTACCACTTGTTGTGTACTTAGCGAATGTTCCGCTGATTGCACATGTTGTGATAAGGCAGAGCATAAGCATAACAGATGCAATTCTTAAAAATTTTACCTTTTTCATCTTTTTCTCCTTTTTAATTTTTTTAGAACATATTTCTATTTAAGCTTATTATATATTTTCATCGAGGGGCTCTCCTTCCCATCGAATAAATACCTTTAGTTTTTGTTTTCCTCATCAGAGGTTGCTGCTTCTTTTACGGTGTCCTCCGAATCTTCTCCCGAGGATGTGATTCCTTCAGATACTGTATCGGCAGACTGTGCTTCATTTTTGATATCTCTATTATCGGATGATGTCTGCTCCTTAAGTGCCTTAAGCTCTGCCATAAGAGCCTCAATATCATTGTCCTTGACCTTATCCTGCTTCTTTCTTCTCAAAAGCTCATATGCTACAAGGGCACCCAAGGGAACAAATATACATATGATGAGTCCTGCTGTGGACTGCATAAACATAGCAATATGTCCGATTATCGGAATCCTTGTTCCTTTGTAGATACCGACTATCTTATCCTGAGAAACAGGCTTCTTATCCTTTGTAAGGTTATTTATACCCTTTGTTACAAAATAAATTTTGCCGTTTTCTATGTATGGGTCCTCATATATTTCGTGAGTTACAATGCTCGTTCCGTTACCTGCAGGGTCATAGAAGGAAATTACATCACCCTTTTTCAGCGATTTAATATCCTCCTTGCTCAGCTCCTGACAAATAATAATATCACCGGCATTAATTTCGGGCTCCATTGACTCGGTAAGAACTATAAGAGGAATCTTCCCCCCTATGCTGGGCACATCATCACTTGTGAGTCCTTTAACAATAAGAATACAGTTTATTACAAGAATAGGAATTAGCAGTACACATAGAACGACGCCTATGATTCCGGCTATTTTTTCTTTCCTATCCATAGGCTTCGCACTCTCCGATGCACCTGGGGAGCTTTTCTTTGTGCTTTTTTCTTCCATTAGTTATTTCCTTCTTCTATTTCTTTAGCCTTCTGACGCTGTTCTCTACGCTTTTCTCTTGCAAGCTGTTTTTTGTATTCCTTTTCTTCCTCTATCTGCTGACAAACACGGTCAATACCGTCCTTGGCAACTCCAACGGCTGAGGGCTCATTTATTTTAACGGAGGTAGCGGCAGGCTTCATCTTAACATTATTTGTGCTTGCGTAGTTTTTGAAATCTCTGTCTATGAAGATAAATTCGCAAACGATCTCTCCACGCTTAATCATCATACGAACAAGACGGTTAGCACCAATCTTATAATCGCAGTAGTTATTGTTGCTGAATGCTCTTACACCCTCTTTGCTTTCAGCATACTTCACAATAGCATCGTAGAATTCCTTATGAAGCGATGAGAGTGCCTCATACTTCTCCAAGTGAGTGAGACGGGTCTTGTTGAATGTAACCTCACTTTCATCGTGCTCCTCAACTATCTCCACAGGAGCAGGAATCTCCTCCACGGGAGCAGGCACAGGGGCAGGTGCAGGGGTGGTAACTACAGGCTCCTCAAAGGGTACTGCCATAGGCTCTTCCTTTACAACAGGTACCTCTACCTCCTTGATTACGGTAACGACCTTCTGTTCTTCGTCGTTCTTCTTTTTCTTTGACTGGCTTGCAGCCTCACGAACTATATCCCTGGCAATTACGAGCACAGAAAATAGGCAAAGCATACACAAGAAAATCATAAAAAAGGTTAATGTGATTTCCAAAGCTGTTTCCATATGTCTCTCCTTATGTAAAAAATTTTCGCAGTTACGAAGGCGTTTCCATTCTCATGGGAAAATCGCCGTTGGATATTTATGCACTGATTTTCCCTTGAAACCGGTATTCGAAGAACGCTTTATCTTCGATAAAACACCTATGGTAATTAAAATTATATAATATCAATCAACTTTCTGTCAAGTTGCTTGAATTAATTTCGGCGTTTTACACAAAAATGTGGATAATTATCCCTGCTTAAAATCGGTTTTTTTGTTTATATTTCCATAATTTTATCAACAATGACAGAAAAATGCTGTACATATGGTAATTTTTGTTACATTTTTTAGTTTTTTTCATTACATTTACCGTGGAATATATCGATGTTTACGCCGAATAATATATCCTTTCATGGAATATTTCAAATTTACGCCACAGATTTATGATATTTTTTCGTAGAATCAAAAAATCACACTTTTTTATAAAAAATGTTGATATGTCAGCATTTATTTAAGACAAAATGACGGGAATAGCATCCCGTTAAAGAATATGCTATTCCCGTCATATTTATCATACCGTTTTCATATAATCCTCAAGCTCGGATTTGATAACGGATACCTGGGGCCCGTATACCACCTGCACTCCTACGCCCTTTTTGATTACGCCCCTTGCTCCACTCTGCTTGAGCAAGGAATCATTTACCTTTCCAACATCCTTTACGGATACTCGGAGCCTTGTTGCACAGCAATCAAGTCCCGTAATGTTCTCTTCTCCACCCAAGCCCTCAAGGATAAGAGCCGAGACAGTATCACTGCGTGAGCCCCCCTTTTTCTTTTCCTCGTAGTCAGCTCTTGTATACAGCTTTACATCCCCGTCTCCGACCTCTCTGTCGGGAGTAGGATAATTCTTTTTCTTAATAAGGAAACGGAACAGTAAAAAGTATATTCCGAAATATACAAGTCCCACAAGGGGTATCATAATCCAGTTGGTTTTTGCGTTGCCCTGCAATATTCCGAAAAGTGTCAGGTCAATAATACCGCCTGAGAAGGTCATTCCCACTCCTACATCAAGAATGTGCATAAGCATATAACTGAGTCCTGCGAATACGGAATGTATCACATAAAGTATCGGTGCAACAAAGAGGAAGGTGAACTCAATAGGCTCTGTTATTCCTGTCAGCATAGAGGTCAAGGCTGCCGATAAAAGAAGACCTCCTGTCGCCTTCTTCTTTGAATCGTCTGCACACACATACATAGCCAATGCTGCTCCCGGCAAGCCAAAAATCATAAAGGGGAATTTTCCACTCATAAATCTTGTTGCGGAGACAGAAAATTTCGTTATATTGGGAGATGCAAGCTCAGCGAAGAAAATATTTTGAGCTCCGTATATCATTACTCCGTCAATCAGTGCGGAGCCTCCAACTCCTGTCTGCCAGAAGGGAAGATAGAATACATGGTGTAAGCCAAAGGGAATCAGTATTCTTTCTATAAATCCGTATATAAAGGTTCCCGCATAGCCTGATTTCAGTACCAAATCTCCGAGGGCGTATATGCCTGACTGTACATATGGCCAGGCAAAAAACATCACAATGCCAACCAAAAGATATACAGCTGTTGATATAATCGGAACAAAGCGTGTTCCTCCGAAGAAGGAAATTACATTAGGCAGCTTGATTTTATAGAATCTATTAGTCAAATATGCGACGCCAAGTCCTACTATTATTCCACCGAAAACGCCCATTTGCAGCGACTGTATACCAACCACATTAGCGACGGTTCCCTCTGCCATGGCTCCTTCCTCCAGTTTACCTGTGATAAAGAGAAGGGAATTTATAGTCTTGTGCATTACAAAGAATGCTATGGCAGCCGAAAGGGTTGCCGTTGCTTTTTCATTTTCTGCCATACCGAGGGCAACACCCATAGCGAACAGCAGAGGAAGATTATCAAAAATTACAGTTCCAACAGAGGATAGAAGTGTAAAGCAGGAATATAAAAATGTTCCCGGACCCATAATTCCGATAAGATTAAATGCCTCAAGAGTAGTTACATTGGTAAACGATGCTCCTATTCCAAGCAGTAAGCCTGCTATCGGCAGCAGTGCAATAGGAAGCATAAATGCCCGTCCTACCCTCTGCAGAACGCTGAACACCCTGCCACTCTTCTTTTCTTTTACTTGTGCGTTTGACATACTATATTCAGTTATCCTTTCCTACGGTAATACATAGCTGACGATACTCCGCCTGTGGCTTTACCGTACATATATTTTTCTATTTCAATTTCTTCGGGATTTGTGACAAGGACAGCCGTAACAGTAGAGATCCCCCTTGATGAAATATAGTCAAGGTCGCAGCTGCAAAGCAGCTCTCCAACCTTTACCCTCTGTCCTTCCCTCACCCTTGGAGAAAACCCCTTTCCCTCCAGGGATACACTGTCAACGCCTATGTGAATCAATATTTCTATACCATCATTGGTTTTTACGGTGTATGCATGACTTGTATCGGTTACCACCTCCACAATTCCATCAGACGGACTTACTATATTTCCGTTTTCGGGGATAATACCGTATCCCCTGCCGAGTATCCCCTGTGAAAACACCTCATCGGGTATTTTTTCCGTGGGGATAACCTCTCCGTCGCACACAGCGACAAGATTTTTTTCCTTTTTGCCTCCAAAAAGCATTCCTATGCCCCTCCCATCCTTTGCCCTGCATTATAGCAGGAGCTTCTCTTTTCATATTCTTTCTTCATCTTTCCCAATTTATGCATTAAAAAGCTATTTTCATACACAGGATGGGGGATTTTTACATAAATCTTATTGCAACTATCCGATTTGAGCAATTCAAAATTGCTTGACAGGTATTGTGCGATATGATAAAATAAAGAAAAGGAGGTGCGTTATGGAATTCTGGATTATTTTAGGATTTATTGTTGTCCTTATACTGTCCACACCTTTTTTAAGACTATCGCTAAAAAGAATAAGCATGGTAAGACGGCTTAAATCTGCATGCAAAAAGCTTGATTACTCTATAGTAGGCACACATCCACTCTGGTTTTTCTCTTCATGGAGAAAAAAAGGCTGTGATTTTTACATTATTAAAGCTGATGAAATACTATGCGTAAAACTATTTGCCATGCCGAAATACGAAACCACCCTTGTCTTTATGAAGGATAACAAATTTTTTACAAGAAAATACATAAAGGCACTTCCAAACCACGGCTTGGTTATGAGCAATCCTATTCAGAGCAAGATAAAGCTATTACCCGTGTATGATTTTCGTTATAAATTCAGGGTTGAATGGGAGCTGAAAAGGTATCGAAGGGTACTACTTATAAATCCTGTATGTGCTGAGATCAAATACGCACCTACCGTTAGTGATGAGCAGACTATCTGCTCCACAGATACGGTAAACGGCTATGAAATTGCATCTTTATCCCGATTTATTTCTTTCTATGTGGAGGATATTACTATATGAGCACTCTACCCTCATTCCTGGGAAATTTCAGCAAGAGGGAAATATCACATAAGATATTTACCGATTTACAGCTTGATAATATTCTTTCCCCTTCTGCAAGAAAAATCCTGGCTTTTCCATGCAACGGCAAGGAAATTTCAAGACGGCAGGAGCTTTTTGCATCTATTTTGGAAAACGAGGAGGCATTTTCCTTAGTTAAAAATGTAATCTCGGCACTCAATTCATATCAGACCTCCTTCGGTGTATGGGAATCATCTAAGATCCCGGCAGAAAAATGTCACCTGTTTGTTAACCTTTTGGAGGAATATCTGAAGGTGTGCGAGGCTTTATGTACACTTGCTCCTCTCGGGGACATATGCCGTGAAATTGCAGACTACTTTAGCTCCGATGAAATGATAGGCAGACGGACAAAAATGGCACAGAGTGTTCGTAATTCTAAAATTATACTGTCAAAAATCAGTAAATATGTATTCACATACGGTGAGTATGCCCAGGTGTCCAAATTCAATGCACCGAGCACATACTACGAGGAGGGTGCAAGACTTTTTGCTAAGCTTGGTCTTACCACTCCCGAAAAGCGTAAGATGAATGCAAAGCTGCATATTACACTATCCGATGGCGTAACCGAGCTTTTCGGTAAGGAGCATTACCGTATTTCAGCTATGCTAAGTCCCTATCAGGATATAAATTTCCGTGCCTTGTTTCCGTACATCAGGGAATTGAATTTCTATAAGGAAATGAGAGCATTTTACTATAATGCAGAAGACTATAACCTGCAAAGGTGCTTTCCCCGTGTAGCATCCGAAAAGCGTTATATATCTAAGGACCTTTACGATATCTCCCTTATCGGCAAGGAATGTAAAAATATAGTTCCCAACGACACTTGGTTCGACAAAAACAGTATTTTCTTCTTTTTAACAGGTGCTAACGGCGGTGGTAAAACCACCTATCTCCGTTCCGTTGCCATCAATCTTATACTGTTTCTTGGAGGAATGCCGATTTTTGCAAGGGAAGCAGAAATTTACCCCTTCTCTTCTATTTATACCCACTTTCCAAAGGATGAACGCTTTGCCTCCACAGGCAGACTCCACGAGGAAATTATGCGTACTAAGGCCATACTTACCGAATGCGATAACGATGCGTTTATCCTGTTTAACGAGACCTTCAGCGGAACTGATGACAAAAAAGGATATGAGCTCCTTTTGGAAACTGCCAATGAGATTGCAGAGAGAAATATCGGTGGTCTTTATGTTACACATTTTCACGAAATAAGAGACACCTCCTTCCCTATTTTGGGTGTGGAGGTTGATAAAAGCGATGAAAATAAGAGAACCTATAAAATCACTCAAAAGACCGGAGACCGTAGCTCATTTGCCCACGATATTCTCGTCAAATACCGTCTTGATAAGGCATCACTTGAGGAAAGGGGTTAATTATGTCGCTTGATATTTTATACAGAAATGAAGAATCACTCAAAAAAGCCGGCAAGATGAATAAGCGTGCCATATATCACATTTGCCTTGACAAATCCCTACAGCTTTTCTTCCCCGATCTTAAAAGGGCCGGTAGCTTTTTTGATATACTTACTCTTCCGTTAACATGTGCTGAGGACATTAAATTCCGTCAGGATATATTTAAGGATTTTATGGAAAATCCAGAGCTGTTCTCTTCTCTTAACGGATTGTTCGAGAGATTTAAGGAGACCTACGATTCCCATCAGCGTTCAAAAAGTGCTGCCTTCGGAGGAATTGTAAGCTCAGGGGGATCCCTTGGTATTGCATCCTCAACACTGCAAATGAATGCACTGTTTTTGAAAAGGGTTCTTTTGTTTATCCGTGAATTTAATAAAGCATTTGAAAAGGCAGAGCTCCATTCCGAGGGACTTTTACGCCTTCATAAGGATATAATGGAGCTTGCCTGTAACGAAAATGTGCCCGAGGCTATAAAATTCTGTAACAGATTTGAAAGCTTCTCAGTTTATAAAAATTCGGATTACAAGATAGAAATAAACAGCGACGGTGCTATTTCTTCCTGTTCTCTTATGGACGATTTATATGTAAAATACGCAACTGTGGAATCAAAGGGCTTTTTCTCATTCTTCAAAAAGCAAAAGGAGGAAGAGGAAAAGGGATATGCCCTGCTACCCGATATAACTGCAGAATTTTATGACAATCTTGCAGGTGGTGCGTTATCAGAGCTGTCCCATGCCTTTGAGGACTGGGGAAATCAATTGTACAAAAAATATATAGCCGTATACAATCAGCTATACTTCTATGAAATAGGGCTTAAATACGCATCAAGGGTAAGGCACTACGGAGCACCCTGCGTATTTCCCGATATCACCGATAAGCCCGGCTTTGACTATGAGGGACTTTATGATATTCTCCTGGTGTTCAGGGATCAGAGCAACAAGAAGGTGGTGCCAAACAGTCTGAGTGCCGATGCAAAGAAGGACGGCATGCTCATTTTTGGAGAAAACGGAAGCGGTAAAACGGTATTTCTCCGTTCCCTGGCGTCGATGCAGATTCTCGGTCAGGCAGGCTTACCTATTTCCTGCGAGAGAGCAAGTATATACCCATACACAACCATTCATACTCAATTCTCCGAGGGCGAAAAAATGTTTACCCGTGGCAATGATGCCGGCAGATTTGAGCAGGAGGTAAGCGAAATTGCCGAAATGGTGGATAATATATCAGAAAGCTCCCTTGTGATTCTTAACGAAACCTTCCAGACCACGGCATACGATGAGGGTGCAAAGGGACTATATGACATTCTACAGTATTTTACAAAAAAGAATGTAATGTGGATACTTGTTACACATCTTACACAGCTAAGGGAGCATTACACAAAGGATAATGCATATTTTATGCACACCAACGGAGAATTCCGTGTGGTTTCCGAGGAATAAATTTATTATATTTATATCTGTTCATATGTAGATATATTTGAAAAAATTATTTAATTAATAAAAAAAGACCTCGAACGAGGTCTTTTTTATGTTTACAGGGCATTTTGCCTTATTTAATCATTGCTTCCAGCTCCGCCTTGGGTGCAAAGCCAACCTTTTCTGCAATTATTTCTCTGTTTTTTACTACGAAAATAGAAGGAATACTCATTACACCGAATTTGGAGGCGAGCTCCTCCTCCTCATCTACATTTACCTTACATACCTTAATATCGGGGTTTTCCTCAGCTATCCGGTCTATCAAAGGGGATACCATCTTACAGGGTCCACACCACACGGCATAAAAGTCTATGAGTATTTTCTTATCACAGTTCAAAACCTCGTTTTCAAAATTTTCCTTTGTTAATGTAATTACCATTGTTAATCCTCCTTAGTATCTAAATTAAGTATTTGCTCAGCCTCGTCTCCCGGGAGCATTGCAATATCCCTGAGCTTACGCTGAATGGCTCTTGTTCTTGTGCCTGCAAGAGTGCTAAGCTCATTGCTTGCCTCCTCAACCTTTTTATGTGCCTTATCGAGTATACCTGCAAATTTTTCAAATTCTGTCTTAACAGCAGAAAGCAGAACAAACACCTCTGCCGACCGTTTCTGGATTGCAAGAGTCTTAAAGCCCATCTGCAAGGCATTGAGAAAAGCTGTCAGGGTAGAGGGGCCTGTTACGGTTATTTTATAATCTCTCTGAAGCTCCTCGAAGAGTCCCATATCTATGGCCTCTAAATACAGGCCCTCAATGGGAAGGAACATAATCGCAAAATCTGTTGTATAGGGTGGTGCAATGTACTTATCGTGAATATCCTTGGCAAACTTCTTGATATTCTGGCGAAGCAGCTTTCTGTTTGAATCAATTTTTTCTTTATTGCATTCATCAATGGCTTCCTTGAGCCTTGTGTAGCTTTCAAGAGGGAATTTTGAGTCGATAGGCAGATAAACCGCATTTTCATCCCCCGGCATTTTAACAGCAAATTCGACTCTCTCAGTAGCTCCTTTTCTGGTTGCTATATTTTCCTCGTATTGCTCCCTTGCAAGAAGCTCCCTTATCAGATTCCCGAGTACGATTTCGCCGACTATACCCTTTACCTTTGCGTTCGAAAGCACATTGTTAAGCGAGCTTACATCCTTGGCAAGACCCTTTATCTCTCCGATAGCATTATTAACCTCACCTATCTGCTTTATAACATTTTCAAATGACTGTTGAAGTCTTGTGTTCAATGTTTTTTCCAGCTTTTCGTCAACGGTTTTTTGAATATTCTCCAGCTTTTCGGTATTTTCCTTACGAATTGAAGATAGGTTTTCCTTAACATCATTATTTATCTTCTCGATAAGAGACGATAGAGCTTTGGAAAAGTCCTCTAATTTTTCCTTTATGCTTTTTGACACAGCCTCATTACTCTGGGTATTTATTTGCATAATATCCTTGAATGAAGCGTTTAATGTATTTATTGTTGCTATATGATTCTTAGTTTGCGAATCGGCAAGCCTGTTCATATTTTCTGTAAGCTTGGCTATTTCCTTTTCCACGCTGTCCGAATACGATTTATTAGAAGCGGAAATGCTTGAAATCAGCATAGCACCCATTTCATTTACAGAGGAGGCAACTGCTTTTCTTATCTCCTCGGTTGAATCCTTTTCTTCCTTTCCTTTTCCCTTAACTACAAGAAAGAGAAGAGCAGAAAGAAGAATTATTGCGATTACATTAAGAACAACCAATAATATATCCATATTTCCTCCTTAATTATAGAATGTAACTAAAGTATATCATTTTATTTGCTTTTTTTCAAGTAATGTAAAATTTTTCTTTGAAATTTAGAATTATATGTGTTATACTTATAATAGATAAATATTGTTTACCTTAAGAAAGGACAAAATATGGCTAAATACAGACAGAACAGAATAAACGATGCCGTAAAAGAGGAAATGGCACAAATCCTCCGTGATGTTAAGGACCCTCGCATTGCCGAGGCTCTTGTCTCCATTACAGCAGCAGATGTAAGTGCAGACCTTAAATTCGCAAAGATTTTCTATTCAGTATACGGTGGAGACCAAGCAGAGGTTGCCAAGGCTCTCAAAAATGCTCAGGGCTTTTTCCGTTCCGAGCTTGCAAAGAGGATAAATTTAAGAATAACACCAATGCTTACCTTTGTATATGATTCCTCGGCTGAATACGGAGCAAATATTTCAAAAATATTGAAGGGACTTGACATTAAGCCCTTAGAGGATGAGGAAAATGACTGATTTAAGCTTTACAGAGGTTTTGACAAGACTGAAGGAGCCCAAAAGGACTGCTATTGTATGCCACAAGAATCCCGACCCCGACTGTATCGGCTCTGCAACAGCACTTTCTTATATTCTCACAGAGCTGGGCTCCGAGGCTACTGTTTTATGCAGTGAAAAATTGCCCAAAAGGTTATCCTTTATCGCAAGGGATAAGGAAATAATTTATTCCGGAGATTTTTCCGAGTTTGAACGGGTTATATGCGTTGATGTTGCATCTCCTTCACAGATGGGTGAGCTTGATAAATACAGCCACAGGGTTGACCTTACTATTGACCATCACACCATGAATACAAGGTTTTCCGACTATTATATGGAGGACTGTGCAGCCTGTGCACAAATAATATTCAAAATTGGCGAGGCTCTTAATCTTTACAACAGTCTTCCCCTTGGATTTTTTGAAGCCATCTATGCAGGTATCTCCGGAGATACGGGATGCTTTAAGTATTCCAATGTTACAAACGAAACACATATTATTGCATCAAAGCTGATTAGCAAGGGAATTGACTGTGCAGAAATTAACAGGCTCATTTTTGACTCCAAGACCTTTGGAGAGGTGGTAGCGGAAAGGCTTACATATCAGCATATGCAGCTTTACGCTGACGGAAAGCTATCTGTTATTACATTTACAAATAAGATGAAGGAGGAAAATTCTCTCACCGATGAGGATATAGGCGATATTGTTAATCATATCAGACAGATACAAGGCGTTTTAATTGCCGTATCAATCAAGCAATCCTCAAAAGACGAAACAAAGTTTTCTGTTTCTTCAAGGTCGAATGCGGATATTGATGTATCCAGACTCTGTGCCATTTTTGGTGGTGGGGGACATTTGCGTGCAGCAGGCTGTACAGTAATTGCAAGCTCAGCAGAGGAAGCAGAGAGCAAAATAGTATCTGTATTCTCAAAGGATTTAGCAGATTATGGCGAATGAATTAAACGGTGTTATAATAGTAAATAAGCACAAGGGAGTAACCTCCCATGATATAGTCTTCAAAATAAGAAAGCTCTTTGGCACAAAAAAGGTGGGACACACCGGCACACTCGACCCAATGGCAGAGGGAGTATTACCCGTGCTTATAGGCAGAGCAGCTAAGGCAGCCGAATATCTTACTGCCGAGGATAAGGGATATGTAGCAGAAATACAGCTTGGTATCACCACAGATACAGAGGATACAACCGGTAAAATATTAACAAAATGCGACACTCTCCCCACAAAAGCAGAGCTATTTCGTGCTTGCCATCACTTTGTGGGAGATATTAAGCAAATTCCTCCCATGTACAGTGCATTAAAGGTAAACGGTAAAAAGCTGTGTGACCTTGCCCGTGAGGGTATTGAAATTGAAAGAGAAGCGAGAAGCATACATATTTCTCAAATTATCCCCGAGGAAGTGGATGAAAATGCAGGTATATACCGTCTTACCGTTGATTGCTCAAAGGGTACATATATCCGTACTCTTTGTGCCGATATCGGTGCATATCTTGGCTGTGGTGGGGCTATGAGCTCACTCCTTCGTACAAAGAGTGGAAATTTTACTCTTGACTGCAGTTATACAATAGAGCAGTTGGAAAATATGACCTATGAGGAAAGATGCAAATTACTAATTCCGACAGAGGAGCTATTTTCGGATTGCGATAAGGTTGTTCTATCGGACTTTTATTCCCGTCTTGCTAAAAGTGGGTGTGAAATCTATCAAAGCAAAATAAAAACCTTTTACCCCGTGAACAAATTTGTTACTATGTGGGATACGGACGGATTTTTTGCTCTCGGACAGGTTAGGGAATACCCGAACGGGTCAGCAATTAAAGCTATAAAATTATTTGTAATATAAAAAAACAGACACAGAGTGTCTGTTTTTTTGTTTTTAATCATCTCGAAGCCTTGAACATGTAAGTGGCACCATCAGTTACAGGAGTAGAATCAACGCCCGTCATAGCATAGTCGCCGCCTATGTACAATGCCCAATAGGTCTCATCCTTATCAAAATCCTGTGTTATGCCGTTTACCTTTTTGACATACAATCCAAAGGCTCCGTCTTCTCCTTCTATAAGGTCATGCTCCAAAAGAGCCTCCGAAAGAACTTCCTTGTCTGTCTTTATGGTAAATTTAACCTTTGTGCCGTCAATATGATTGGCTATAAAGGTAATTGTCTTGCTTCCTGTACCAAGAGTTGTGTCCTCGGTGTAAAGCATTTTTTCCTCTTCACCGTCTCCACATGAAGCAGTGAAAATGCATATGCTGAACATCATCAGCAAAGCAAGTGTGAGTGATAGGATTTTTTTCATTTTTCTTTCCTCTTTTCTTTTATCTATATATGATAAAACAAAGAGTACGGGAATTTTGCTCAAAATACGCTGTTTTTTAGTAACGGTAGCGTTTTTTGTCGCATTTTCTCGCTTTCTTTGGCTCTGCCCTTCCGTTCCTTCGAACACCTGCCCAAGGGAGATTTTACCATCCGGTCTTTCACCGAAAATATATATGTGGCATTCCGACTGTTACGGCAATGGCTGTTGCGACGGATTTGCACCGTGCTTTCCCCCATATATATCTATATACAAATTATTTTTTCAAAAAATGCTGAAGCTCCTCCATAAAGGTTTCCACATCCTTGAATTCTCTGTATACGGAAGCAAAACGAACATATGCCACCGCATCCTTATTGCGAAGCTCTCTCATCACCATTTCACCAAGCTCCACGGAGGATATCTCGGTTTTAAGAGAATTTTGCAGCTCCGATTCTATCTTATCTGCTATTTTACCCGAGTCTACAGGTCGTTTCTGACACGCCTTCATAAGACCGGACAAAAGCTTTTTCTTATCAAAATATTCTCTCGAGCCATCTTTTTTTATTACAATAGGCTGTATTGTTTCAATTATCTCATAGGTTGTAAATCTCGCCTGACAGTTGAGACATTCTCGCCTACGCTTAATGCTGGCGTTCTCGTCAACGGGACGGGAGTCGGTCACCTTACTTTCCTCATGACCGCAATGGGGACATTTCATATCAAATACCTCATTAATTTATTTTATATATTTTAACATAACGCATTACAAAAGTAAAGAGTACGACCGAAAATCGTACTCTTTATTTTAATTAAAGCTGTTTTGTCTTCTTCTTTGAAAGATACTTCATAACGAAAAGTGTACCGATAAGAAGTGCAATAGCAACAGGAATTGCAAGATATGCAACCCAATCGGAAATCAATGTAAATACGCCTGCAAGAATAAATGAAATAAAGGATACTCCGGCTACTGTAATAGCGTATGGAAGCTGAGTTTCTACATGCTCAACATGGTTGCACTGTGCACCTGCGGACGCCATGATTGTGGTGTCTGAGATAGGTGAGCAGTGGTCTCCGCATACTGCACCTGCAAGGCATGCCGACATGCCGACAGTACCGAGAATAGTACCTGCGGGGAATATTGCAAGAACGATAGGAATAAGAATACCGAAGGTACCCCATGATGTTCCTGTGGAGAATGCGATCACGCAAGCTACTATAAATATAATAGCAGGCAAGAACGCCTTAAGTCCCTCAGCTCCGCTGAGAAGATTATCAACAAATACATCCGAGCCGAGAAGACCTGTCATATTCTTAAGGGATGTTGCAAATGTAAGGATAAGGATTGCGGGTACCATTGCGATAAATCCCTTAGGAATGGACCCCATAGCCTCCTTAAATGTAATAGCCTTACGGAACATAAGGTATACGATTGTAAAGAGAAGAGCAATGAGTGAGCCCCAAGGCAAGCCAACTGTTGCATCGGTATTGCCAAATGAGCCTATAAAGTCAAGATGATATTCACTGCTGCTATCAAAGAATCCGCCGTTGTAAATAAGAGCAATAACACATGCTACAATAAGAACTATAATAGGAAGAACAAGGTCAAGAACTCTTCCGTTTTCAGAAGCACCGTCGTGCTCATCCTCAGCCTCAATTGCACCGAGGTTGCCTGTTGTCTGTGCCTTGAACTCAACTCCTGCCATTTTGCCGTAATCAAAGCCCATAATAGCAATTGCTACAACGAAAATGAGAGTAAGTATTGAATAGAAGTTAAAGGGAATTGCTGTAACAAACATCTTAAGTCCGCTTGTTCCCTCGGGAGCATATGATGAAACTGCAGCAGCCCAGGATGAAATAGGAGCTATCATACATACAGGAGCAGCAGTTGCGTCGATTATGTAGGAGAGCTTACCTCTGGAGATGCCGTGGCTATCTGTTACAGGACGCATTACGGAGCCAACTGTAAGGCAGTTAAAGTAGTCGTCAATAAAGATAAGAACGCCAAGAACAAATGTTGCGATTGTCGCACCAACCTTGGATTTGATATTCTTCTGAGCCCATCTGCCGAACGCCTTGGAGCCTCCTGCCTTGTTAACAAGGACTACCATAGCACCGAGAATAACAAGGAATATAAATATTCCGGCTGTTCCGGATACGGATGCAATAAGACCGTCGTTTATAACAGTGTCGAGAGTCTTGGGTATGTTATAGCCTGCGTTAAGAAGTGCACCGATAACAATACCGATAAAGAGTGAGGAATAAACCTCCTTTGTAATAAGTGCAAGAGCAATTGCAATGATAGGTGCGGCAAGAGACATAAATGTACCAAAATATCTGCTGCTGTTCTCAAGCTCACCTGTGCCACCGCATTCCTCACACTGGAATGCCTCTATATAGGTGGCTTTTTCCATATCGCCATTTTCGATTTCCTCTGCGTGGTCACTGTTATATTTTTCCACACAGGCAGGGTCTGTACAAACAATAACGGTTTTTTCTCCGTCACAGTCGTCACAGCAATCCACTATTGCTGTTTTTGTTGTTGCCTTCTGGCAATAAGGACATGTATATGCGTCACAGCTTACCTTTGTCTCCCACTTGCTTCTTGCAGTGCAAGGACGGGTTTCCCCTGCATTTACTACAATGCTGCATACAACAAGTGCAATGAGAAGGACAGCAAGAACGGACGCCATTACAATGTTCTTCTTGCTTTTGAAAAATTCCTTAAGCATTTGTGTTTTCCTTTCAAATTGTATATTTATTTTTCTTCGTCCGGTGTAATAACTGCAATACCCAATTCCTTAAGGTCATCGGGATTTGCAAAGGAGGGACATTTTGACATAAGCTCAGAGGCGTTCTGCATCTTAGGGAATGCAATAACCTCACGAATATCCTCAAGTCCCAAAAGAAGGGTTACAAGACGGTCAAGACCGAAGGCAAGACCACCGTGGGGAGGTACTCCGTACTTAAATGCATCAAGGAGGAATCCGAATTTCTCCTGTGCATCCTCCTTGCCAATGCCGAGAATAGAGAACATATGCTCCTGCATTTCGGTAGTGTGGATACGGATTGAGCCACCTCCGAGCTCTGTACCGTTAAGAACTATATCGTAAGCTCTTGCACGAACTCTGCCGGGGTCAGTGTCGATAAATTCATAGTCCTCTGCCATAGGAGCTGTAAAGGGATGGTGCATAGCATAATATCTGCCATCCTCCTCACTGTACTCAAAGAGGGGGAACTCTGTTACCCAAAGGAATTTGAACTCATCAGCTCTAAGAAGTCCGAGACGCTTAGCACACTCACAGCGAAGAGCACCGAGAGTGTCGAAAACTATCTTATTCTTGTCTGCGACAACAAGTACAAGGTCTCCGTCACAAACATCCATAAGCTTCATAATTTCTGCGTTTTCACCTTCTGTAAGGAATTTAGCGTAGGATGAGGAAATCTCACCGTTCACCTTTTTGAGCCAAGCAAGACCCTTTGCCTTATACTGCTTTGCAACCTCTGTCAAGGAATCAATTTCCTTTCTGGAGAACTTAGCTCCTCCCTTAACATTGATAGCTCTTACGCTACCACCGTTTGCAATAGCTCCGGCAAATACCTTGAACTCAGTATTTTTTACAGCCTCTGAAATATTCTTAAGCTCAAAGCCAAAACGCATATCGGGCTTGTCCGAGCCAAAGCGTTCCATAGCCTCGTGCCATGTGATTCTCTCAAAGGGTGTCTTTATTTCCTTACCCATAAAATTATCAAAGATGTATTTGATAAAGCCTTCATTGATAGCGATGATTTCATCCTCATCGGTAAAGGATATTTCCATATCTATCTGTGTAAACTCAGGCTGACGGTCTGCACGGAGGTCCTCATCACGGAAGCAACGGGCGATCTGGATATAACGGTCAAAGCCGGAATACATAAGAAGCTGCTTATAAATCTGCGGAGACTGGGGAAGGGCATAGAACTTACCGTTATGCACACGGCTGGGAACAAGATAGTCACGGGCTCCCTCGGGTGTGGGACGGATAAGGTTAGGAGTTTCTATGTCTATAAATCCGTTCTCGTTGAAATAGTTTCTTGTAAGGTTGGTAATTTTTGAACGGGCAATAATATTTCTCTGCATATCGGGACGGCGAAGGTCAAGGTATCTGTGCTTCAGGCGAAGGTCAGCCTTAACATCGCTGTTTTCAACAATTTCAAAGGGAGGTGTCTGTGCCTTTGTGAGAATCTTAAGCTCACTTACCGCAATTTCAATTTCACCTGTTGGGATGTTTTTGTTTATTGCACCCTCTCCACGGGCTCTTACAATACCCTTAGCACAAAGAACGAACTCAGCACGCACGGAAAACGCCTTTTCAAATGCTTCTCTTTCGGTATTGTCATCAAAGGCAAGCTGAACTATTCCACTTCTGTCACGGAGGTCAATGAAGATAAGGGAGCCTAAGTCTCTCTGCTTCTGAGCCCAGCCTAATACACAAACCTTTTTGCCTAAATCCTCTTTTGTAATTGTACCGCAATAGTGGGTACGCTTATCGTTTTTTTCAAATTTTTCCATTTTCAGATCTCCTCTGTGAGAACATTGTAAATATTATCTATTTCTATTTCTTGCTGTTCACTCTTTTTCATATTCTTGAGCTGAGCACGACCGTTTTCAAGCTCGCTGTCTCCAATGATGAGAGTGTACTCAGCACCTATTTTGTCAGCGTATTTCATCTGTGCCTTAAGACTGCGTGCACATATATCACACTCGGCATAAATGCCCCTGTCCCTGAGCTGTGCAACTATGGACAGTGCCTTAGAAACAGCCTCATTACCGAGGGGAGCAATATACAGCACAGGATTGTTTTCGGGAGTGTCTGCACATCCGCTTTCCTTCATTGCCAGTATAACACGGGTAAGTCCCATACCGAAGCCAATGCCGGGAAGAGCAGGACCGTCAAGCTGCTTCATAAGACCGTCGTAGCGTCCACCACCGCAAACAGTGCTCTGTGCACCGATGCCGTCGCAGATAAACTCAAATACAGTCTTTGTATAGTAGTCGAGTCCTCTTACTATTCTTGTATCCACCGTGTAGTCAATACCCATAGCATCCAGATATTTCTTCAAGCTCGCAAAGTGCTCATTACACTCCGTGCAAAGATAATCTATTGTGTTGGGAGCTCCCTTTGCGATTTCGGAGCAAACAGGACTCTTACAGTCAAGGACTCTTAATGGATTTGTCTTAAGTCTTTCCTTACAGGTATCGCAAAGCTGCTCCTCATTCTCGGAGAAGTAATCAACAAGAGCCTGTCTGTAATTGGGTCTGCACTCGGGACAGCCGATTGAGTTTATATGAAGCTTAACACCCTTTATGCCGAGCTCCTTAAGTAAGGTGTGAGCAAGGGAAATTACAGTTGCATCGGCAGCCGGAGACGCTGCACCGAACATCTCTGTACCAAATTGGAAGAACTCTCGGCTTCTGCCCGCCTGCGGCTTTTCATAACGGAAGCAATTTATCAGATAATAGTATTTAAGAGGCATAGCATCGGAGGTCTTACCGTTTTCGATAATTGCTCTTACTACGGACGCTGTTCCCTCGGGACGAAGTGCAAAAACTCTGTTTTCCTTATCGGTAAGAGTGTACATTTCCTTTTGTACAACATCGGTTACCTCACCTACACCCCTTTTGAAGAGGGCAAGGTCCTCAAAGGTCGGAGTCCTTATTTCTCCAAAGCCAAAGCGTGACGCCACATCTCTTGCTTTTTCTTCGATTTTATGCCAAAGAGCCACATCCTCGGGAAAAATATCCATCGTGCCTCTGGGCTTTTGAATTTTATTTGCCATTTCTACCTCTTTAGTGTAAATATGCGTTATTCTCGCATATTATATTATAAATAAACTTTTCATAGCATATATTATATCAATTTTAACTATCTGTGTCAATAGTATTAATTGAATTTAAGAAAAATAAAAAGGATCCCCAAAAATAGGGAATCCCTTTAATATATAATTACGACTCAATTAAACATTGACAATCTCGAAGTTATCTTCCTCGTTCATTGCGTACTTTGCATTTTCAAGCTGGTCAAAGTAAGCTTTGATCACTGCGCCCTCAAGCTCTGCACGGAACTCTGCATTGATGGGGTGAACTATATCACGGAATGTACCGTCGGGATTTTTTCTGCTGGGCATAACTATAAAATACTTGTCCCTTGCATTGATAACCTTAATATCGTGCACAGCAAGGGCTCCGTCAAAGGTTACGGAAACCACAGCCTTCATAGGTCCGTCATCGAAAAATTTTCTTATTTTGATATCTGAAATTACCATTTTTATGTCCTCCGTATAGGTAAAATTGTCGGTTGCACCGTTTACAAATACATTATATCAACTAAATGTGAACTGTGTTGGTAAAATATGAAATAATTATGTGAAATCGTATGATTATTTTTGTGAAACACCATTGAATCTTGCTGAAAAAGGGAGAATTTTATGATTAGAGGAGCAAACCGTCCCGACAAAAAAGAATTGAAAAAATTATTCAAAGCATCCAAAAAAATATTTTTCATAGGCATTGGCGGAATAAGCATTAGCTCCATTGCCGAGTATTGCGTATACCTCGGAAAGGAGGTATACGGCTACGACAGAGAACGAAGTGAGGCATGCAGAAAGCTCGAAAGAGTAGCAAAGCAAATAAAGTATTGCTCAACACCCGACAGTGCAAGTCATATGGATCTGGTTGTCTACACCTCGGCAATTGATGAAAGCAACTTTGAAATGCAATGTGCAATAAGGGAGGGGCTGCCCCTTGTTACAAGGTCGGAGCTTCTCGGATGCATCATGACAGACTATAAAGAAAGAATAGGAATTGCGGGAATGCACGGAAAAAGCACTGTAACCTCTCTTATTGCTCACATTTATGAGTATGCATCCTTGGACCCGACAGTTATGTGCGGAGCCGTAATGAAGGATTACTTAAGTCCGTATAAATTCGGTGGACGGAATAATTTTATATTTGAAGCCTGTGAATATAAGGACGCATTTCACGATTTTTGCCCTACGGATGCCATTATTTTGAACATAGATTACGACCACCCTGACTATTTTAAGTCAACGGAGCAGATTATTTCGTCCTTTGAAAAATATGCAGACAGCGCAAACCGTGTATTTATAAATGCAGACGATGAAATATCCAAATCACTTAAAATACATAGTAAGCCCGTCGTTTCCTTCGGTCTCTCTCCCGATTCGGATTATTCGGCAAGGGACATATCCTTGGGGGAGTGTTGCAATTTTACGGTATACAAAGGGTCGATCCCCTTAGCAAGATGCAGAATGAAGCAGAGTGGAATACATACGGTATACAACGGACTGTGTGCCTTTTCCGTTGCTTATGAGAACGGGATAGATAAGGAAGCTATAAGTGATGCCCTTTATAGCTTCCGTGGGAGTGAAAGACGGCTTGAATATTATAAAAAAAGTCGGGGGAGTGGCGATATTTACATAGATTATGCCCACCATCCAAGAGAAATCTCTGCTACTCTTAACGGTCTTTCTTATATGGGGTACAAAAATATTCTCTGCGTTTTCCAACCCCACACCTATTCCCGTACTTACGCACTGTACAAGGAATTTACAGAGTGCTTTTCCATTGCCAAAAGATTAATTTTAACAGATATTTACCCTGCACGGGAGGAAAACATATACGGAATAAAAGCAGAGGAGCTGGCAAGAGACGCAAACGGAGAATATATATCCGACTTTAAGATAATCGCCGAGGAGATTGCCTCATCTGAAAACGATGCCATTGTTATCATGGGTGCAGGTGACATAATTAAAATAAAAAAGTTTATGTAATTAAGCTCTTTACTTTGACCCGACTATATGATAAAATATATAGGATAAGTATGATTAAGGAGGTATTACGGAGATGGAGCAGTATTCTTTTCTTGCAGGAGTATATGATTCTCTCAATTCCGATTTCGACTATGAGGGATACGCTGATTATATTGACAGTGAGATAAGAAAATATGAGAAAATCCGTTCCTCCCTTGTTCTGGATCTTGCCTGTGGAACAGGTAAAATAACCTTTGCACTGCGTGACAGAGGCTATGATATGACAGGTGTGGACTTAAGCGAGGATATGCTGTCTGTAGCAAGGGATATATGCTATGAAAACGACATTACCGATATTCTGTGGCTATGCCAGAGTATGCAGAGCTTCGAGCTATACGGTACGGTGGATGCCTGTGTATGCTGTCTTGACAGTCTTAATTACCTTACAAGCTACGAGGACATTAAAAAGTGCTTCAGCCTGGTGCATAACTACCTTATCCCCGATGGAGTGTTTATTTTTGATATGAATACCCCTTATAAATTTGAAAACACTTACGGTAACAATGCATATGTTTTAGAGGATGAGTCCTCCCTTGTGGCGTGGCAGAATGAGTATAATAAGAAAACGGGAATATGCAAATTTTATCTTAATATATTCGTTGAAAATCAAGACGGCACCTATACAAGATACGATGAGGTGCAGAGGGAAAAATGTTATTCCCTGCAAAGGATAAAAAGGGCTCTCTCGGACTGTGGCTTTGAAATAATAAGGATATGTGGCGATACGAACGGTAAGGAGCTTACAGACAGTGATGAAAGATGCTACTTTACCGTACGGTGCCTAAAATAACAGATTAAAAAGAGGATAATAAAATGGGAAAATCAACTATTCTTCGTGCCATGACCAGTGACGGAAGTGCACGAGCATATGTAATAAATTCAAAGGAAATAGTAAATCAAGCCATAAAATACCACGGCACTGCACCCACAGCGTCGGCACTTCTCGGCAGACTCCTTACAGCTGCATCGGTAATGGGAACCATGTTGCCCGAGAAGGAAAATCGCCTGACTGCTACCATTAAGGGCGACGGAATCGCAGGTACGACCCTTGCCTGTGCAGACTATTACGGAAATGTAAAGGGATATATTGCCAATCCCCTTGCCGATGCACCTAACAAGCCTAACGGAAAGCTTGATGTATCCGGTATTGTCGGAAACGGTCTTTTCTGCGTTTCCAAGGATGTGGGAGATGATGTTCCCTTTAACGGTACTATTGAGCTTGTAAGCGGAGAGGTTGCAGAGGATATTGCCCAGTATTATGCAGTAAGTGAGCAAACGCCCACCCTTTGTGCACTCGGTGTTCTTATAGATACAGACCATACCTGCCGTGCGGCAGGTGGCGTTTTCGTTCAGCTTTTGCCCTTCCCCGATGAAAGTATAATCGCAAGGCTTGAAGAAAACTCTAAATTCCTAAACAATATCTCAACTAAATTTGATGACGGTCTTTCCAACGAGGATATACTGAAGATTGCTTTGAACGGTATCGAGTACGATTTATTTGACGAATTAGAGGTAGAATACAGGTGCGACTGCTCCGTTGACAGAATAAAGAGAGCCATTGTCAGCCTTGGAAAGGAAGAAATAGAGAGTATTTTCGAGGAGCAAAGAGAAAAAGGCGAGGAAGAAAAAATCGAGCTCGAATGCCATTTCTGTGATAAAAAATATGCCTTCCGCAAGGAAGATGTGGATAAGCTGTTCTCATAATGAACATAGAGCCTATTGCCAAAATTAAAACAGACTTTCCCACTAAATTCGGTATACCCAGGCAGAGTGGAATTGTTTGCGACCTTGTGGGAGAAATAGTATTTGAGAAAAAATACAGATCTCCCGATGCCATCCGTGGATTACAGGGCTTTTCCCATATATGGGTTATATGGGGATTTTCGGAAAATGAGAGTAAGGAATATTCTCCTACCGTACGCCCACCAAAGCTTGGTGGAAATGAACGGATGGGAGTCTTTGCCACCCGTTCTCCCTTCCGTCCTAACGGGCTTGGGCTCTCCTGTCTTGAGCTTGTAGGAATTGAGCATACTGACACACTTGGTGATATCCTTATTGTATCCGGTGCCGATATGGTAAATAATACACCAATTTACGATATTAAGCCCTACCTTTCCTATACCGACAGTATCCCCCATGCAACAGGTGGCTTTGCCGATACTGTAGGGGAGTACAAGCTTGAGGTAAATAAGGATTTTTATATTCCCGACACATTCCCGGAAAACAAAATATCCACTCTCTGCAGTATCTTAGCAGAGGATCCCCGTCCCTCATACATTGAGGACGATAGCAGAATATACGGATTTGTATTCTGTGAGCACGAAATAAAATTCAAGGTAAAAAACAAAATCCTTACTGTAATATCAGTAGAAAAGAGGATAGTATGAAAAGAATACTTGTGGTAAGCTCAGCAAATATGGACATGGTTATGAATGTTGATTTTGTACCCGTGGGTGGACAAACAGTAATTGACAAAGGTACATATTCCTATGTCCCCGGTGGAAAGGGAGCAAATTCTGCTGTCGCATTTTCCAGACTCGGTGCCAAATGTATTTTTCTTACAAAGCTTGGCAAGGATGCAAACGGTGATGTACTCTTAAGCCTTTACGAAAAAGAGGGTATGGATATTTCCTATATAAAAAGAGACACGGAGGTTGCCAGTGGTCTTGCTGCAATTTTGGTTGAAAAAACAGGGCAGAACAGAATAATAGTTTTTCCAGGTGCCAACTCCAGAATAGAGCTTGATACAGTAAGTGAGGCTATTGCAGGTAAGCCCGATGCATTATATATGCAATTTGAAATTAACTATGATGCAATTATCCATGCTGCCATAGAGGCTTCAAAAAACGGTATTCCGATCTTTATAGATGCAGGACCTGCAAACAAGGATTTTCCCCTTGAAAAGCTACCTGAGTTGACTGTATTTTCCCCTAACGAAAGTGAAACCGAGGCATTTACCGGAATCGCCCCGACAGACGAGGAGAGCTGTAAAAGAGCATCGCTTAAGCTACTTGAAAGGGTGAAGACGAAATACATAGTAATCAAGCTGGGTGGAAGAGGTGCTTATATTTTTGACGGTGAGAAGGGAATTATAAAGCCCACCTATGATATGCCCGTTGTCGATACAACTGCAGCAGGCGATGCATTTACAGCAGGGCTCACCCTTGAATACCTGCGTACGGGAGATATCTACACCTCCTGCGACTTTGCTAATGCTACAGGCTCCATTACAGTCAGCCGACACGGAGCATCCAGCTCTATACCCAATTCAAATGAGGTTGCGGATTTTTTGGCTAAAAATGGCTGATATTACATTAAAAAAGAAGAACGGTAGCGAAAAATCGCTACCGTTTCTGTTTTTTTAGTAAAATTTAAGGAAAAAGTCTGTATGCGCATTACTTACGGAAGTGTCTTACCTGTAGATTTATAGAGCTCATACCACTCCTGTCTTGACATATCTATATTAGCACCTCGGGATATATCCTTAATTCTCTCCGTATTTACGGTTCCTATTATAGGTTGCATACAGGCACTGTGACGCAAAAGCCATAAAATTGCCGTGGAAGTGGCTGTAATTCCATATTTTTCGCCTATTTCATTAAGCTTTTTATTAAGAGAAGAATAATCGGGATTGCCTATAAATGTACCACCGAAAAATCCGTGCTGAAGAGGAGACCAGGGCTGAATTGTAATATCATTCAGCCTGCAAAAATCGAGAACATAGCCATCCCTGTCAATTGCCTCTGCCTTTTCGGTATTGACATTAAGTCCACTGTCGATGATTCCTGTATTTGTTATACTGAACTGCAGCTGATTGATATGGATCTTTATATCCTTAAGATACTTCTGTAAAAGCTGTATCTGCATAGGATTCTGATTAGACACTCCAAAGCATTTTACCTTACCCTGTGTGGATAAAAGCTCAAATGCTTCGGCTACCTCCTCCGGCTCCATAAGTGTATCGGGTCTGTGAAGAAGCAGAAAATCCACACAGTCAACTCCGAGACGGGTCAAGCTACCCTCCACGGATTTTATAATATGCTCCTTTGAAAAATCATAGTATCCGTTTGTTATTGCACACTTGGTCTGTATAATTATTTCATTCTTCAAGGATGGATTGTCCTTAAGAAATTCTCCGAATTTTCTTTCGCACTCTCCACCACCGTATATATCTGCATGGTCAAAAAAGTTTATTCCACAGTCAAGGTCGGTTTTTATAAGTGTGTCTACCTCTTTTTTATCAAGGGACGCAATCCTCATACAGCCCTGTGCTATTCTCGAAGCCCTGTATCCGGCCAAATCAAAGTACTTCATTTTATTTTCCTTTCAAAAACGGTAGCGATGATTCGCTACCGTTTTTAATTATTTATGTAAAATCAGTCGTTCTTTGCCTCTGCGATAATCTTATCGGTAAGAGAAGCAGGAACCTCATCGTATCTGATAAATTCGAAGTCGAACTTACCTCTTCCCTGAGTGGATGCACGGAGAGCTATAACATAGTCTGTCATTTCAGAGTACGGAACCTCTGCAATAACTGCCTGCTTGCCGTTTTCCATAGGGTCTATACCCATTACTCTACCTCTACGCTTGTTAAGGTCGCCCATTACATCGCCCACATATGCCTCAGGTACATAAACCTTAAGTGCACCAACGGGCTCAAGGAGAACAGGGCACGCCTTAGGCATACCATCACGGTAAGCAAGGGCTGCTGCAAGCTTAAAGGAAATTTCATTAGAGTCAACATCGTGGTAGGAGCCGTCATAGAGATTAGCACTCAGGTTAGCCATAGGATAGCCTGCAAGCACACCCTTAAGCATACAATCCTTAAGTCCCTGCTCAACAGCGGGGAAGTAGTTTTTCGGAACTGCTCCACCAACTACGCTTGTAGTAAATGTAAGACCTTCCTCTGTACCGGGACCGAATTTGATTTTAACATGACCGTACTGACCGGAGCCGCCGGACTGCTTCTTATGCTTACCTTCAACATCTACATTCTTTTTAATAGCCTCACGGTATGCAAGCCTGGGCTTTGAAAGCTCAACAGATACACCAAAGCGTGATTTAAGCTTGGAAACGAGAATATCAAGATGAATATCGCCAAGACCGGAGATTGTAAGCTGCTTCGTCTCCGAGTTGTTTACATATTTAAGTGTGGGGTCCTCCTCAAGCAATCTGGAGATACCTCCGGAGATCTTATCCTCATCGCCCTTAGCCTTAGGAGCTATTGCCATTGTAAGATAAGGAGTGGGGTAATTAATAGGAACATATTTAATATTTTCGGATACTGTTGTAAGAGTATCGTTAGTGTTTGTATTGGAAAGCTTAGCTACTACACCGATATCACCACATGCGAACTCATCAATTTCAACCTGCTTCTTACCACGCATCATGAAGATCTTGCCGAGCTTTTCTGTAGCTCCTGTGGTAGTGTTACGAAGAACCATATCCTTCTTAACCTCACCGTTCATAACCTTAAAGAAGGACATCTTACCAACAAAGGGGTCAGCGACTGTCTTAAATATAAAGATAGATGTGTCGGCACTATCCATATCAATGGGAACCTCACGAACCTCACCGTTTTCGCCGATAACATGCTCAACCTTACGGGCAAGAGGTCTCGGGAAGGACTCTGCAATAGTGTCGAGGAAGGTCTTAATGCCCCAGTTCTTTATAGCTGCACCACAGAATACGGGAATGATATCACCGGAGATAATTCCCAAATGGATAGCCTCAAGCGACTCCTCACGGCTGATGGGCTCCTCATTGAAAAACTTATTCATAAGCTCTTCGCTTGTCTGTGCAATAGCCTCAAGAAGCATATTATGATATTCATCACATACATCTCTGAACTTATCGGGAATCTTACTCTTTGCATATTCACCTGTTGCTTTTTCAAAGGTATATACACACATCTCAACAAGGTTAGCAAATCCGATTACATTACCCTCATCGATAATAGGAATCTGAATGGGGCAGACTGTAAGTCCGTATTTTTCACGGATGGCACCGAATACCTTATAGAATCTTGCCTCGGGATCGTCAAAATTATTGATAAAGAACGCCTTTGGAATCTTTTCCTCAGATGCAAGGTCCCAAGCACTCTCGGTGCCTACCTGGATACCTGCCTTACCGTCAACAACGATAATGGCAGCATCGGCAGCTCTTATGCATTGGCGAGCCTCACCCTCAAAGTCAAAGAAGCCGGGAGTGTCAAGAATATTTATCTTTGTGCCGTTCCAAAGCATTGGAGCTGTAGCTGCAGAAACGGAATATCCTCTCTTAATTTCTTCGGGGTCATAGTCACATACAGTATTTCCGTCCGCAACATTACCAAGACGGTCTGTAAGTCTTGAAATATAAAGCATTGACTCAGCAAGTGATGTTTTTCCGCCCCCACTGTGTCCGAGGAGCACTACATTACGAATACTTTTCGTATAAACCTTTTCCATATAAAAGATCTCCTTGTATAATTATATTTCTTTGCATACTGTACCGAAAAATACAGCACCTGCTTAAATTATACTATATACAAAAAAACTTTGCAAGACCTTTTTGAAGATTTTGAACATAAAAAATGAGTTTATTTTAATTTTTTTGTGCATTTCTTACAAATAATAATAAATAAAAAAGGAATTGCGAGAAATTGCAATTCCTTTTATTACTATTCAAATAAGTATTGAAGGATAATTTTGTTTATAAGTACCCTTTCTATTATTCTGTTGTGTAGTTATCAAAGTATCCCTGGATAAATACAACAGGTGTACCCTTATCTCCGGAGCCGGAGGTAAGGTCACAAAGTGAACCTATAAGGTCTGTCAGACGACGGGGGGTTGTGCCCTCGGATGCCATCTTTCCAACAAGGTTATTATCCTTGGAAATTATCTTTTCCTTAATAGCCTCCTTAAGAGCATCTCCCGAGAGCCCTGCAAACTCATTGTCTGCAAGGTACTTAAGCTTAAGCTCATTGGGTGTTCCCTCAAGTCCGGAGGTGTAAGCAGGAGAAACAACGGGGTCAGCAAGCTCCCAAATCTTACCGATAGGATCCTTAAATGCACCGTCACCGTATACCATAACCTCAACAGTCTTACCTGTCTTTTCATAAAGCTTCTTCTGAATTGCATCTACCACGGGCTGACAGTCACGGGGGAAGAGCTTAACCTGATCCTCAGTAGCCTTATTGGAGCCGAGAAGTCCGTAATCCTTGTTATATCCGCTACCGTTTACGGAAGCATTAAGAATCTCGTCAAGACCGTATACAATCTCTGCACCTGCATTACGGAGAAGTCTCTTTGTACGGAAACGGGAGTGAATATCGCAATTAAGTACATTTTTAGTATAATTAAGAATTGCACGGGGGTCATTGGCAAAGATAATCTCAACATCTGCTCCGCATTCACGAATAAGACCCTCATAATATTCTACATAATCTACGCCTGTAAAGGGATGCTTTTCATATCCGAAAAGCTCACGGTATTTCTTAAGATCGAGAACATCTGTATAAGGATTAACTCCCTTTTCATCAAGCATATCAAGACTGATTAAATGGTTACCGACCTCATCAGACGGGTAGGAAAGCATAAGAACAACCTTTTTTGCTCCCATTGCGATACCGCGAAGGCAAATAGCAAAGCGATTACGGCTGAGGATTGGGAAGATAACTCCAACGGTTTCACCACCGAATTTAGCACGGACATCGGATGCTATATCGTTTACACCTGCGTAGTTGCCCTGTGCTCTTGCAACGATAGCCTCTGTCATTGCCACAATGTCTCGGTCACGGATTTCAAATCCGTCGTCTGCGGAGGCCTCAAGAATAGAATTTGTAACGATTTCTACTATATCGTCACCGTTTCTGATAATAGGGGTACGAATACCTCTTGATACTGTGCCAACCATACGACTCATAATATATATACACTCCTTTTGATTTGTCTGAAATGTCAAATCAGGCAAAAGATTTATTAACATACATAGTATAACAAAAAAATTACAAAATGTAAAGAAAAATTTTTATATTATAGAAATTTTTTTCTTCAAGTGTGAAACAAATGTTTTTATAACGGATAATGATATGACTTTACAGCCCTATATTCCATACATATCATCGGTATTCAGCTGACGCAAAAATCCACTGAGGCCGTACACCTTAAATCCCGAATGAATCCTGTCTCCGTCGTGTATTTCGGAATGGGTAGTGCCATAGGATATGCAAACCATATTCGGAGCAGGATTTATAATGCATATTCCCTGGTGCAGAGGATATTTTTCCACTATATTGCGAAAGAACAGCTTTATCTTTCCTTTGTACACAACCCCTCCGTCAAATGCCATGCTCCTGCCGGCAACTACCGTACCGTTTCGACCCATGGATACACGGTGTAACAGTATCTTACGCCTTTTCCATATCTCAATCCTGTCATTAAAGAAGACGAATTTGCCACCCTTGTGCCGTGAGGTGATAATGACAATGGCATATTTATCAATATCCGATTCTACCGTAAGGTCAAGGCGTCCCTTGAAAAAGAAAACCGAAAGGAAAGGAAAGCGTCTGAATTTTGCCTTGAAGCCGTATTTACGGCAGGCGCGCCTTATCTTTATTATCATAAGCAGCCTTTTCCAGCATGTCCAAAGCAGCTCAAAGATTATCACAGCTCCGATACCTACCAGAATCAGTAATACTATAAGTGGCATAGGCACCTCCCTTTTTACTTATTACTTCTTGCTATTATTTTACCATTCCCGTACATAAAAGTCAATAGAAAGGACAATGCATCTCTTATACGGAGCAATTTTTCATAATTAGCCGTTATGATGCCGTCTCCTTCAATTAAGCGTTTTTACACGGTACAAAAAGTTTTTTTATATTTTATTATATTTCTTGATATTTTTACTTCCATATGATATTATTTTATTATAAACGGTGTATCCCACATTGGTTAAAGTCAATTATGGCATAAAAGGAGATATATATGAAAAATATTGAAAATATTGCAATACAGATGGCCGAGTCCTACAAAAGCTCCGATATTACTATGTTTAATTCCGAGCTTGGATTACCTGTTAGAGATGAGGTTATCGGTGTTCTCAATGATATAAGAAAGCTGATGTTCCCTGCCTATTTTGCCCCGGAGGAGGCAAAGGGGGATGCCGTGCTGTTTACTCACCCACTTATGAATTCCATATATTTCAGAATCAGAAGACAAATAGCCCTGGCTCTTTCCTTCCACGCAAAGCGTGATGTTTCTGCCGAGGCATCCAAAATAGCCTCCGACTTTGTATCATCTCTTCCCGATATACACAAAGTGCTTCTTACAGATGCACAGGCCACCTTTGAGGGAGACCCTGCTGCACAGAGTAAAGAAGAAATAATATTCTCATATCCCGGATTCTACGCAATTTTTGTATACCGTGTAGCAAATTTGCTGTACAAATCCAAGGTTCCGTTTGTTCCCAGAATGATGACGGAGCATGCCCACGGTAAAACAGGTATCGATATTAACCCCGGTGCAACAATAGGAGAATACTTCTTTATTGACCACGGTACAGGAGTGGTTATCGGTGAAACAACCGTTATCGGTAGAAATGTTAAAATATATCAAGGTGTTACTCTCGGTGCACTTTCGCCGAGAAAGGGTCAATCCCTTGCCGGGGTCAAGAGACACCCCACAGTCTGCGACAATGTTACTATTTATTCCGGAGCCTCCATTCTCGGTGGTGACACGGTTATAGGTGAGGGAGCAGTTATCGGAGGTAACTCCTTTATAACAGAGAGTGTGGGAGAAAATACACGCGTAAGCGTTAAGCAGCCGGAGTTGATTATAAGATGAGATGTAAATTAAAGCTTACCACCACGCAGGAGGACTACATTCCCAAAGAGCTGAGTGCCGAGCTGAAGACCACCACTCAGGATATGAGTGAAAACGATGCCGAAATACTTTCCAATGCTGACAGCTTTACTGTTTATGCTGACGGAGAAATACTGCGTGACGGAGAAAAAATAATAATCAGATACGAGGAGGGGGATTCTGCCGGTCTCGGCAGCTCTGTGGCAGAGCTTTCCTTTAACCGTTCTGCCCCTAAGGATATTAATCTTGCCCGTACCGGAGCCGTCAGTGTAATAATGTGCTTCAAGGAGGGATTTCGCCATACCTGTGTCTATAATACCGAGGTAATGCCTATTGAGCTTTGTATATTTACAAAGCAGGTGGACAACCGACTTTTCGATTTGAAATATATTGAAATAACCTATCTTATCGAGATAGGTGGCTCCTGTGCACAAAAAACAGTTATGAAAATGGAAATTGATACGATATGACAGAAAATGAATTCAAGCAAGAATTAAAAAGCTTATCGGGTGGATATCTTTTCCACGGGGAAGAGGATTATCTCAAATACTCTTACTCGAAGGAGGTAAGAAATATCATTCTCGACGGTAGCTTTGATGAATTTAATCATATTGTCCTGTACGGCGAGGATTTTTCTGCCTCTGCCCTTATCAACGCATTAGCCACCATGCCTATGATGGCAGAGAAAAAGCTGGTGGAGGTCAGGGGAGTGGACTTTAAGTCCCTTAAAAAGGACGAATGGGCCGAGCTTACCGATGCTCTGTCCCATATTAACGAATATGACCATACTGTTCTTATAATCAGAGCTGACACCTGGGGCTTTGATGAGGGCAACCTACCTAAAAGGCCCAGCGAAATGTACAAAACTCTTACTAAGCATCTTAAGGCAGTTGAGTTCAAGTTTCCGCAAAGTGCAAGGTTAAGGGCGTGGATAATGCGTCATTTTACCCACGGTAAGGTGGAATTCAACCAGGAGCTGTGCGATTATCTTGTGCAGATATGCGGACACGATATGTGGGCACTGTCTAACGAAATAGCAAAGCTTTGCTCCTATGCCTTACAGAAGGGAATATCCATAAAGGACAAGTCCGTAATTGATGATGTATGCTGTAAGACAGTGGAGTATGATGACTTCCAGCTGACCAATTCCCTGTTAGAGGGTCCGAAAGCATTGGTATTTGAAACTCTGAAGAGGCAGAAGCTCAATAAAGAGCCCCCCAATCTTATACTTTATACAGTCATAAGAATGTATACGGAGATGTATGCTGTTATGCGTCAGTATAAATCGGGTATGAGCAAGGAGAGAATAGCATCATCACTTAAAATACACGAGTTTAAGGTTGGAAAATATATTAACCGTATTACAAAAATGTCACCTCAGAGAATAGAACGGTCATTAGAGCTGTGCAGAGAGGCTGATGTATCGTCAAAATCCTTTGGTAATTTAACAGGATATATTCCCGTTGAAAGACTTATCAGTATGCTGCTTATCCTGAGAGGAAATTAACCTGTTTTTTATCAAAGAGGCAGATGCGTATAAAACCTGCCTTGTAATACAGAGTAAAAAAAGTATTTATTTGACACAGATTGACAGAGAAGGGAGAAGGACTATGAAAATAAAATACCCAATTATAGTCGAGGGTAAGTATGACAAAATAAAAATAACCTCTCTCTTTGACGCTACGGTCATTACTACAGAGGGCTTTGGTATATTTAATAAGTCGGAAAAGCTTTCTCTTATCCGTTCCTTGGCTCAAAAGGAGGGGAAGATAATTCTCTTAACAGACTCCGACGGTGGAGGGCATCTTATCCGTTCCCACATTAAAACAGCCATTAGCCCCGATAAAATAATCAATCTATATACTCCCAAGGTGGAGGGCAAGGAAAAAAGAAAGGCAGAGTCATCCAAGGAGGGAATACTCGGAGTTGAGGGCACCGATAAGGATACGCTTATCCGTTTGCTTTTCCCATTTTGTGATGAAAACAGTGGAGAGAGTGTGGATAAAACGCCAATTACAAAAGCTGACCTCTATGCATACGGATTAAGTGGCAGACCCGACAGTAAAGCAAAAAGAGAAGAGCTGCTCAGCCGTCTTGACCTGCCTAAGGATATGACCTCCAACGCCATGCTATCTGCCATTAACATACTTTATTCCAAGGAAGAATTTGAAAAACTTATATAAGAAAAGAGCAAGAATAAAAGGATAATCACCTTCTGTTCTTGCTCTCTTTTTTAATTTACAAAGTATAAAGGGGTCGCCATATCTGACAACCCCTTATAATATTTGTTTTTCTATCCACGCCATTAAAAGATTCACACACTTTTCAATCTGGGTATCGGTAAGTGCTACGCCCTTTTTAACCTTATACCATTTACTCATACAGCCTCTGCAGCAAAGAGCACAGGCATGCTGAGCTATAAAAACAGGGTGACCCTTTGTGGGAGTTTGCCTACCGTCATTTTCGATTACGGCAGGTGCAAGACGCTTTGCAATTATATCATACGCATGGGAACGGATCTTATCTAAACCCTTTTCCCTGACATATTCCTTATCTCTTTCCTTCAAGTGAAAGGAGGAACGGAATTTTGATTTTGAAAGCCTTATGAGTGCCTCGCCTACCGTTGCCATATCAGATAAAGCACTCCCTGATAGCATCCTTATCAATGCCTGCTGTTTTGAATATATGCTCATCCTTATCCTGCACTACAAAGCTGTCTCTTATGGCAAGAACAGTTATTTTTTCTCCCTTTGAGTGCTCATTTATTCTTGATGTCAGATTCATGGAGAAGGAGCCGTTATAAACACCCTCCTCGGCAAAAATGATATTTTTACCCGTGATATAGGGTATAATCTCCTTTGCCAGTGTATCAAGGGAGGAAAGATGCTCTGCTACAATAATTCCAACGCTTTCGCCACTTTCCGTCTTTGCCTTTACAGCCTCGCACAATAGTCTGCCATAGGTAATAATCACATTGTCGGGAACGGAGTCTGTGTCGTAATCTGCGTACACTCCCTCGGCTATTTTTGTAACAGCTTTATCCTTCAGATAGTCGCACGCCATTTTATACTCGCCACCTGACGGATATCTTATGGCTGTGGGCCTTTTATTCTCAGCTAAAAAATATCTGTCAAGAATAGCTCCGAAGCTATCATAGCTTATGGGCTCCCATATATCCATACCGGGTATTTCGGACAAAAACGACACATCAAATATTCCGTGATGGGTAGCTCCGTCCCGTGAATTAAGACCTGCTCTGTCTATGCAGAACAGTACGGGAAGCCTTTGCAATGCCACATCGTGGATTATATTATCGTATGCTCTTTGCAAAAAGGTAGAATATATAGCCACAACAGGGCTGTATCCGTTGGCAGAAAGTCCTGCAGCAAAGGTTACAGCATGCTCCTCGGCTATGCCCACATCGTAAAAACGCTTCGGATGTCTTTCCTTAAATGCAGAGAGTCCTGTGCCCTGCATCATTGCGGCAGTGATGGCACATACCTTCTCATTCTTATCGGCTATATCAGATAGCTTTTTGCCAAAAAATTCCGAAAAGCTGTCCTTACCTGCATTGTGCCCCCTTGGTGAGAGTCCGTGATATGAATCAGGGTTCTTTTCAGCAGGCTCATAGCCCTTGCCCTTTACTGTCTTCAAATGAACTACACAGCATTTTCCCCTTGCCTTTGCAGCACGGAGATAATCCTCAACCACATCGGGCTTGTTTCCGTCGGCAGGGCCGAAATAGCTGAAGCCCAACTGTTCAAAATAGTTACTTGCATAAAATATTGCCTTAAACTTTCTTTTTATAAAGCTCAAAAACTTTATTATCGGTTTACCTACAAGAGGAATATGCTCAAAGAATTTCTCAACAGCACCCTTTGTTTTATAGTATCCCGGACGGGCACGGAGTCTGGATAAATTCCTTGCAAAAAGTCCTGTGTTTCTGGATATAGACATTTCATTCTCGTTTATAACAAGAATAAGCCTTAAGGATTTTTTACAGTTATTCAGTGCCTCGTGAATCATTCCGCCTGTAAATGCTCCGTCTCCCAGAACAACAACCGTATACGCAGAGGAGCCGTTCATCCTGTCTGCCTCGGCAAAGCCTAAGCCTGCCGAAAGGGATGTAGAGGAATGACCTGTGCCGAATGCGTCGTGACAGCTCTCGCTTATTTTGGGGAAGCCAGAGATACCACCGGGATTACGCAAGGTTGAAAAATCCTCTCTTCGTCCTGTCAAAAGCTTATGAACATAGCTCTGATGTCCAACATCAAAAATAATATGGTCGGTAGGAGAATCGAAGACCCTGTGTATAGCTACGCTTAATTCAACTGCTCCAAGATTGGAGGAAAGGTGTCCCCCGTTTTCCGATACACGAAGAACAAGCTCCTCTCTTATCTCTTTGCAAAGCCTCGGTATATCCTTTTCGGACAATGCCTTTACATCCGTGGGTGAATTTATGTTGCAAAGCAATGGTATATTTTGTTTTTTATTAGACTTTTTAATATCCATCACATCCTTACATACTAATGCTTAAATTATATTTTATCATATATATAATATTTTTTCAATAAAAAGATAAAAGTCTCCCACAAAAATATGGGAGACTTGATTTTAATTTATCACTTCAGCCTCTTTATAAAGTGCTGAATTTAATTTTTTCATAAAATCGAGAGGAATCTTTATTTTGGCTCTGTCATAGGTAATAAGACCGTTTATTTCCTCCTCTACATCGGATAGTTGTGTGTAAACACAGGCAGAAAGTCCCTTACCAATAAGTGGCAGCAGCTTTTTCAAAAACAGTCTTTCAAGTCCGTGACACAGCTCCTCCTCAGATTTGAATATTTTATATCCAAATTCCTTTTCGCTGTACACATGGTGGGGAATTTTCATTGAATATCCACCAAATTCGCTAAGAACCACGGGGCGTGGGTCCCTCGGTACCCTCAAGGGAGTATAATAGGTATGCAGACTGCAAAGAGCTGTTTTATCCTTACCCTGGTCATGCCATCCACTTACAGAATCTATTATTCTCGTATTATCCAGAGAAAGAAGCCTTTGCGTTATTTCGAAGGAGTCAAACTGACCCCAGCCCTCGTTAAAGGGCACCCAGACACCTATGGAGGTCACATTTTTAAGTGTCCTTACGGTTTCCTCCATTGCCTGCATAAATTCTTCTCTGCCCGATTTATTCTCACGGGAGAAGTATTTATAGTCGCTGTCCTTGTGCTTGAAACCGAGAAAAGGCATTATCCCGATATGACTGAATTTATACTCTCCACCACCGTTTACAAAATCCTGCCACACAATAAGTCCCATCAAATCACAGTAATAATACCAACGCATGGGCTCTATCTTTATATGCTTTCTCACCATGTTAAAGCCCATATTCTTAAGGAGCCTTATATCATCAAGCATAGCAATATCCGATGGAGGAGTCAAAAGCCCGTCACTGTAATAGCCCTGGTCAAGAACTCCACTCATAAAATACGGCTTACCGTTAAGCATCAGACGCTTCTTCCCGTATTTGTCCTCCCCTATGCCAAAGGAACGCATACCGAAATAGGATTCTACCCTGTCTCCGTGCTCATTTTTCAAGGTAAATGTATATAGCTTTGGATTTTCCGGTGACCATGGCACAAAGGGGTATTCAAGATTAATAGTGCCTGTAAAGGTATCTTTTATAATTTCTCTGTCTCCGTCATAAACGAAGATTTTATTGATTCCGGCACAGTCAACAGATATTTCCACACAGCTTTTGTCATAAAAAGTCCATACCGTCAGGTCTTTTATGTGTATTTTGGGCACATTTTCCATCCATACGGTCTGCCATATTCCACTTTGGGGAGTATACCATATTTTTCCGGGATTAGAGCTCTGCTTTCCTCTTGCTCCGTGGGAGCCCTCGGTAAAATCGGTGACCTCCACCCTGATTATATTTTCTCCGTTTTTAAGATAGTCCTGTATTTCCATACAAAATGGGGTATATCCACCCTTATGGTATCCAACCTTGTTACCGTTTACAAACACATTACATTCCTGGTCAACGGCTCCGAAATGAAGATAGGCAACGCCCTGTGCATAGGAGCCATCCAATTCCACGCTACGCTGATATACAAGCTTTTCATCCCTGCTCAGAGTAAAGCCCTCGGGAATACCGCTGTTTAACGCCTCGGGAGAAAACGGAACAAGTATTTTATCTGTAAAATCAGACACTTCCTCCCCTATTTTCGCTTTTGCGAAGCTCCAATAACCATTCAGAACAGTATAGTCTTCTCTTTTGAGCTGAGGTCTCGGATATTCCGGATGGGGTATTGTGTCTACATTATAATCTGTTTTCAATCTCACTGTATTTCTCCTTATTTACTACGGATTGCTTTTCTGAGAAAAGGAATTATTCCAAGCATTAAAAGAGATATAATCGCCGATGCCAAAAATATCTCAGGGGCAGGAATAAACTGAGTAGTCATTGTATCGGCAGAGTCAAGATCGGGTAACGGAATATTTCTTGCCTTATTTATAGCATTTCCAATCATAGGTCCTACTACCATGGGAATAAGAACACTGAATACCATTCTGACTCCCTGGAGCTTTCCTACTGCATCCGATGGGGTGTAATCCCTCGTTACAGAGCCACAGAGTGCTGATATAAGGATATATCCTGTTATCATAACAAAGCCTGCAATGCCGAAGGTAATAAGCAAGGCTGTCTTGCTTCCCGAGTTGAATATATACATACCGAAAAGTCCTACGGTGAAAATCCCGCCTGCTATGTAAAGCATAAGTGTCTTATCTCTTTTGTCCGACAAGCGGGTAAGATACAGATTAATTACAGCACCGAGAATAATACATGCACCGAATACTATACTGTACTCTATTACCGAAAACCCAAGATAGGTCTTCATATAAATTATAAGATAGGGCATAAAGGTCTGACAGGCTATGCCATATACCATAACAAGACACAGGGTCAGGTATAAGGGCATATTATTTTTTATTGAAGATGGCTTAAAGCCGTAGAAAATGTCCTTTAGGCTTCCGTTCTTCTCAAGGCTGTTGCTGTCCTTTACCAGGAATATACCACCGACACCACACAAGGAAATAACAATGCCCAGAACCAAAAACAGCGTTGAATATCCCATAGCCTGTACAAGAATACCGAAGCCACCTGCAACAATAAGCATAGCAGCTAAGGGTAGTATGGATAAAACGCCCTCTACAGTTCCTCTGTATTCCTTTTCCGTGTTATCCGTTACCCAGGCATTAAAGCAGGCGTCATTGGCTCCGGAGCCGAAAAGTGTCATAATACAGTCTCCCACAACCACAGCACCGAGAGTAAAGGACACAGCTTTTGCCATATCCATATTAAAAATCGATGAGGTAAGCTCCGGGGACATATATCCGAAGAGAGCAACGCTGACGCCCCATATTATATAACCTATGGATATAAAGGAACGCCTGTTTCCGATTTTATCAGACACTGTGCCGATAATAAGGGTTGCCGCTGTGGCTACAATACCACTGAGCTGAACCATAAGAGTTACTGTATCGAGGGATGGGGCTACCGTTTCAAACACGAAGAGGTTGAAATACATATTTTCAACACTCCAGGCTATCTGCCCTACAAGTCCAAACAGCAAAAGTGCTCCCCATTTGGATTTAGAAAATCTTTTTTCCATATTTACACCTCATAGTCAAGGGAGAGCCTCTGGCTGACGGAGGGACGAACTATACCGTTTGCTATTTCCACATGCAGAGGATGCTTCTGATACGCCATTAATGCCTCATTGCTTTCAAATTCCGAGTCCATCATAATATCTCCCGAGGACGAGGGAAGCTTATCTATGATTATTTCCATTTTGAGAAGACCGTCTATCTTGCCTGTAAGGCCCTCAAGAGCCGTCTTGATTTCAAGTGCCTTTTCATTTTTGTTTTCTATCCGGTCGTCAAGCTTCCAGACTATCATATGCTTTACCATAAATTACACCTCGTATTATTTTAGTTATATTAATTGTAGCACATTAATGACAAAATTTCAATGTAGATTGATTTTATTGGCGTTATATGATAAAATAGTATCAAGACCGAGGAGGTGTTTTTATGAACTGGGAAACCGTACAAACGATTCTGCATTATATATCCGGACCGATAATCGGTGCATTAATAGGATATATTACAAACTATATAGCAGTTAAAATGCTGTTTCATCCATATTACCCCATAAAAATTTTTGGCTTTACTCTACCCTTTACTCCGGGAATAATTCCAAAAAGGAAGGGACACCTTGCAAAAGCTATTGCAAGAGCAGTAGGCGAGAAGCTTTTTACCGAGGAGGACTTAAAAGCCGTGCTATGCTCGGATGATATAAAAGCAACCGTAACAAATGCGGTCTGTGACAAGGTTGACTCTCTTATTATAAAAAGTCCGAAGGAAATATCACTCAGCCTTACAAATGAGGAGGGAGCCTGCAAATTCAAGGATAAGGTATGTAACCTTGTTGCCGAGAAGGTGGTTGAAGGTGCTAAGGAAATGGATGTAGGTGCATTGATTGCCGAAAAGGGCTTTGATGTGATTAAGGAAAAAAAGTCCTCAATGGGTATGATTGGTCTCTTTATAACCGATGATCTTATATCATCTGTTCTTGAACAGCTTAAGGAAAAGGTAAACGAATTTATTGAGACCGAAGGTATAGATGTTATAAGCGAAAAGGCAAAGGGAAAGATTGACTCAATATTTGATTCTCCCCTTGCCGACAGTATAGATTTCGGCAAGATTGACAGATCTATCGTTCAAAAAAAGCTCAGTACAGCTTACGAGCAGCTCATATCAAGGGCCCTCGACTCTATAAAAGGTAAAATCAGTATATCCGATGTTGTTGAAAAAAAGGTAAATGCTATGTCCGTAAAGGAGCTGGAGGCTCTTTGCCTGTCCGTGATGAAGCGTGAGCTTGGTGCTGTTATTAACCTCGGAGCACTTATCGGATTTGTTATAGGAATAGTTAATATATTTATTTAATCTACTCGGTATTCATAAAGAAAAGACAGAGAATGTAAATTTCTCTGTCTTTTTAACTGTAGCTATCAGCTTGGTGCCTTGAGTATCCAAAGCATATTGTCATTATATACCTCAGTATATCCTGCACTTAAGTAAGCTGCCGATTCTCTCATACTCTGCTCTGCATAATTACCTCTCATAAGGAATACAACATAGTCTACATCTGTCTTATACACACCGTTTTCCTTGTGATAGAATACCTCATATATCTCTGCCCTTTTATAGAGATGAGGAACAATATATGTTGTACAGGCAACAGATGCATCGTCGGGTATATGCTCCTCAAGAATATCGTCCATCTTGTCATAGACTTCACCGTTTATACGCCATTCATTAACATACGGTGCCATATTGGTGGATGCCAGACCCATAAACAAAAGCACGGTAGAAAGGCATGCTATAGCACCAAAATATTTCTTGATATCCGAGCTCATATCTCCTACATTCAATATAGTTATATAGAAAATAAATGCTGTTATACCGAAATGATATTGAAACCTCAGGTCGCACTGATATACATAAGTAGACAAAAGATTTATAAGAATCGGTGTAAGAAGAATATATCTTGACATTTTTTTTGTAACAAATGGAATAAACGCCAAGGGTCCGAAGAGCTCAAGAATATATATCAGCTTTTCATAAGCATTTTTGGATGTCATCAGCTGAGAAAAGGCATAGGATGGATTTACTATCAGAGTCTTTATAGCTCCGACCAATCCACCGTCTCCGTATATAAGATTACCGAATCTGGCATTGTCCATAATACCAAGACCGAATTTTGAAAGAATTGCATAGGCTATAACGAAATACGCAAGAGCTCCCGAGCACATCAGCACTCCTGCCCTGGGCCTTTTACGAGCTACCAAAAGATACACTCCGTAAATGATAATGTAAATAAATGCATCCTCCTTTACAAGCAAGGCAAGAGCCGTAAAAACAACTAAAGGAATGTACTTTTCCCTCTCCCCGAAGTAAAATATCCACAGGAGTAAGGGAAGTAAAAAGCAATTTTCGTGGAAGTCATATACACAGCCAACAGTTATAGCAGGATAAGCACAGTATAAAACGGCTATAATGCCGGACGCCTTATGGCTCATCCCCCTTGCCTTGGCTATAAGAAGCAACGGAATTACTCCACTCATAAGAATAAGTGCCTGTGATATCTGCAGTGTCTCCGCATAGGGGAACAGCCAATATATGGGCAAAAGCAAATAGCATATAGGTGACAGATGTACTGCAAAATGGGAAAGAAGCCCATCTCTTTCACAAGTGGTATACGGTATAAAGCTTTCACTCATATTATGAAACATATGGCAAAATATACCAAAGTCAAAATTCGGTGTGCCGTATACCCAATGCTTTGTAAGTCCGTAAAAGGCTATCAGAAAAGCAAACATTACTGCAACAGAGGCAGTTATAATTATTTTTGCTCTTCCGGATATATCCATTACACCCAGATTAAAGCAGCCTCTCCTGATAACATATACCACAATAATTGCTCCTATTCCGGCAAGAGAGATAGAGGTCATTACTCCACCTGCCTCCGACAGTGTCAGAACAGCAAAGAGTGAATACGAGCCTATTAAAAGATATTCCGGATATTTTTTGCTTGGAAAATAGTATTCAGTAGCAATAACAAAGACAGCGAACAAAATAAAAAGCACAGCTGTCACTATAAGACTCCAGGTCTTACCCTGAACGAATGCGAGGGATGTGACATTTTCCTTATGGATCAGCATATTGAATACTGCTACAAAAAACCAAGAGCATAAACCGGCACGGATCACTGACTCCGGGAATAGCTTAAATCCCGGGTTTTTGAAAATTTTATCCCTTAACATTTTTTCTCCTTTCAAGCCTTCTTTTTTTAATTTTACCACAAAAGTACGAAAAAGTAAATAGAAATTATTAATTAAGGGCTCGGCCGACTGTTTAACGCCCTTGCAAAAAGCAAAAAGGATGTCTACAAAAGACATCCTTTATACTTTTAACAGACTGTATTCATCCTTCTACAGAGACCTGCTCCTCTGCATCCACAGGCTCGTTTTCGCATTCTGTATCCTTGCTTAAGCTGTCAAAGCTCATTTTTCCAAGCTCGTTACATCTATCACAAAGTGCCTTTGCTATTTTTTCCTTGCTGTTTTCCCTTGCACTGAGCTCGGAATACATAACAGGCTTATCTATTATGTAAATATTTTCTTTTTTCTTAAAATATGTAACATAAATAGGCACATCCAGTCCTTTTCTGCTACAGTATTCGCAAAGCAGGGCAAATCCTGCATGAAAGCCCTCCAGCTCTGCAAGATAACCGTTAGTAGAGTCCTCCGGATATATTATTATGTTTTCTCCGTTCTTAAGAGTATTATAGCTCTCCTTAACAGTCTTAACAAATCTGTTGTCCTTATATGTGGATATTAGATTAAGTCCACTGTAAAAGAGATTGGTCAACGGGCTGGCAACAAGACAAAACACCCTTGCTAAATGGATATTCCAATGCTTTTTCTCGTGGTAGTATACCTTAGTCTGATATTTGTACAGCTCAATAAGTCCGGAATTCATTTCGTGGGCTCCCCACATTCTGAACTTGCTGTTATGGTATATTTCAAATGCCATAGGTGCATCTGTTCCCTCATGGTTACTGAGGATAATGCTCCCCTCTTTTATATTCTCACCGTCAAGATATATAAACTCAGGCTTCTTATACCTTATTTTCATTACCTTCTTAAGAGCCTTAAAGTACCATTTTCTTTTTCCTGCTTCTGTTTTTTTTGCCATATCAAGCCCCTTCTCGTATATGTATTGAATTTGGGAATAAAAATTTACTGTCATTCCGACAAAGCGGTCATAAAAGCTCACTGTTGCATATTGCATTGATACGGCTTATGACCGCCAGGAATAATATCCCAACCAAATTTCATTTGTTCATGAATATTATAATATTGTAATATAAACTGCAAATAAACAATATTCAAAAATCGTTGACACATATGGGTACAAATGGTATAATATTATAAACTGCCACCGGGTAGGAATGTATTGATGCATTCGTTGTGCTTCGTTAGGTCATTGAAGAAGCACATCGGATGCTTATTTTTTTGGAGGTCAAATGAACAAAATAAAAAAGCTTTTTCTGTCCCTTACTCTGTTCGAAAGGCTGCTATGGTCCATATCGGTTTCAAGCGTAATTATATCATTTTTCGCTTTCGGCTCTGATAATGCTTTCACCTTGATTGCATCTGTAATAGGTCTTACCGCCCTGGTCTTTTGTGCAAAGGGTCATCCTGTAGGGCAGGTGCTGATTATTGCATTTTCTGTATTCTACGGCATAGTATCCTTTGGTCAGAGATATTACGGAGAAATGATTACATATCTTGGAATGAGCACCCCAATGGCTGTAATGGCACTTGTATCGTGGTTAAGGAACACAGTTGGCGACAGCCAAGAGGTTAAGGTTAATAAATTGACAAAAAAGCATATAACGGTAGTATTTTTACTGTCCTTTTTAGTATCCGTAGGCTTTTATTTTATTCTTGAAGCTCTCGGCAATGCCAGCCTTATTACAAGCACCGTTTCAGTCTTTACCAGCTTTTTGGCAGCAAGTCTGACCTTTTTACGCAGCCCATTCTACGCCCTGGCGTACGCATCTAACGATATAGTGCTCATTGTTCTTTGGATAATTGCCTCGGTAAAGGATATATCGGGTATTCCTATGGTAATATGCTTTACTATGTTTCTTATAAACGATATGTACGGATTTATCAATTGGCAAAGGATGAAAAAAAGGCAGCAATTGTTTTTTGACGAAGATTTATAAATAAAAAAATGCGACACAGGGTCGCATTTTTTATTTTATCGGGTATATTGTACTTGTGTCAAATATGCTTACTATTTCTTCCTTATGCTTAAGAGCCTCATAGCTGTACTTATCCTTGCTTACGGTTCTTGTACTATATGTTTCGATTCCGTTTTTTCTTATATGACGGTACTGTATATAAACTGTATTATTGTTATTCAAAAGCTTTTTGTAAAAATCAACTGCTTTTTTCTTGCTTATAACATCGAAGAAAAGCTCGTTTATGTAGACAAAGCATTTTTTTCTCACACAAAAGCTATCCACCACAAAATGGTCAGCCACTCTCATCACCGCAGTTATACTCTCATAATCCATCTTATCCTTAAGCTCGGGGTCGTCGCAAAACGGAATAGCATCCTTGACACAATCAAAGGTAGAGAGAAGCTCGGATACGGCATCCATACACATTTCCACACTAAGTGCCCTTCCCCTGTGCTCCTTGAATACGGGCTGAATAACATCTGCCGCTGTATACTTGTCCTTCTTTTCCGTTTCCAAAAATTTATCAACTATTATTTCGGCTTCCTTACTGTATCCAGTCTCCTCAAGCTCATTTTGAGAAAGGAAGCACGGATTTATATCATTCAGCTCCTCGGTATAGAATTTAATAATCGGTTCTCTAAAGCGTTTCATTTATTATCACTCCTTTTAATGTATTATAGCATAGAAAATAAGCTTTTTCAATACTCTGTGCCACAACGGTGTCAAGACTGTTGTGGCACAAAGCTTACTAATGTATGTCTATTTCTGTAAGAGTATCTCCATCCGTATCCATACTGAACATATCTATGCGTGATGTATCCATGCTTCCGTAGGTGCGAAAATAATATATACATTCTCTTGCATCTATTACAGACTGATAAAGGGTATAATGCTCCCTTCCCTCATCTGTCAGCACGCAGCCCTTGGGAACAGCTACAGAATCCAAAATACGCATCATTTGGAATAGCTCCTCCCCCTTCTCCCATTTGGAAAATCTCTTTATAAACGCTGCCCTATTAAATCTGGAAATCGAGGAATAATCTCCCGGCAGACCGTAGGCACCGAGCCCCAGACTATATGGCTTTACGATGGAGAGCCCATCCGACCTTATACGGTTGATTAATGCTCCGTAATTGGATATGAGGGTGAGCTGTGTATCAAATCCCGGATTGTTTGTAACCACTCCTGTGGGGTTTTTGTATATTCTGCTCCCTTCTCTTACGCTTTCATATACTATAGAGCCCCTTTTATCAGCTATATGAAAATGTAACTGTGGAAGGGGTACATCCTTATTAAACGGAGTTGAAATAAGATTTACCCTCTTTAGCTTTGATATGACATCCGATATGGTTTTACAGGTGGAAAGAAGCCAAGGAATAAGCTCATACGGAGCAATATTATCCTTATTTCCGTTCTCCCTCCAATAACAGGCATTACCAACAAAGTTAAGACCTGCTACGCAAAGTCCGAATTCATTTACCGCCTCGGCAAAAAGAGGATATCCGTCTATTACCGTGCCTATACCCATAAAGGCGAAATGATGATTACTGCCCTTACACATTTTATATGAAACAGGATATGCCCTCGGGACAAGAATCAGCCTTTCTCCAAATCCCTCCTCTATATCCATATTCCTGCCAAAAATCAATCCATCCCCGTTCTTAGCTACTGTGGTACACATATTTAATACTCCTTAAATAATTTTTTATAATGTTTACATTTTTATTTATTTTTATACTCACAGGTGCTTTTGTGGAATACTTTTTGTTTTTATATCATAAAATAAAAAATAAAAACAGGAGGAAAATTATGTGTAAAAGAGTAAAAATATATATAGTATCAATATTGATAGCCTTGGGCACAGGGGCACTGTCTGCCTCCTTAGTCAAGGACAGTATAGATATATACGGAAAAATAAATAGGCCTCCCCTTTCCCCTCCGTCAATTCTCTTCCCTATTGTATGGACAATTTTGTATGTGCTTATGGGTATTAGCTCGGCTATGATTTACGAAAGAAGAAGCAACCGTATCACAGAATCTCAAAACGCCCTGTCTCTTTACGGTGCAAATCTTATTGTAAATTTTACATGGAGCATAATATTTTTTGGATTTAACAAATATATTTTTTCCTTCATCTGGTTATTGTTTCTCTTGTTTATTATTATACAAATGATTCTATCCTTCAAAAAGCTGTATGCTCCTGCAGCATATTTGCAAATCCCCTATGCTGTATGGGTCGCCTTTGCAGGATATCTTAATCTGGCAATTGCCATACTGAACTAAAAAATCGACACAGGGTCGCCCGAAACATAGTCTTAGATTATTTTTGAAATAAAAAGAGGACAGAGAATCTTTGAAGATTCTCTGTCCTCTTTTTTGTTGATGGAAAATTTTATTATGCCAAATACCATGCTAAAGTAGTATCAGCTTACTGCTGATTTTTGTATCCTACCTTTTTAATAAGCCTTCAGCTTTCCTGCCCCGACTAAATATTCCTGCCAATACTCACAGGAGCAATTATAAAAATAATCGTATGATTCATAAGGAGCATATGCTCCGAAATACCTGTTATCCCAGCTTCCTCCAAAGACATCACTGCCCAACGCAGGCTTAATATCTGAAATAAAAATTACCGTGGTAAGATTGTCACAGGTGTTAAAGGCACTGTCTCCTATAGAGGTTACTCCCTCTCCCAGATATATTGTCTCAATATCATTACAATCATAAAACGCAAGCTCTCCTATAGGCTTGTTAATATAGAGAACTGTATCTGTACATGAGCCAAGACCTACTACAACTCCATTTTCAATAATCAGCCCTGTGCTTTCATTTGGAATATCCAATTCAATCCATTTTGCATAAAGCTTAGTACCTTCTGTACTGTAATATGGGAATTCCACAGTACTTCCACTAAGCTCCGGGTTGTCATACCAGCCCTCAAGGATGAAGCCATCCTTTCTTGACACGGGAGAAAACAATATCGCATAATCACTTATGCTGTCTACACTGCTACCACCGTTTGTCTCAAATTCATATTCATTTATTCTTGCTCCGATAGCCACAGTGCACCCGTCCGGATTCCATTCCGGATGCCAGCCTTCCGGGATTTCGCTGTTCTCAACAAGTATAATCAAGCTATCACATCCAATGAATGCTTCACTTTCAACCAACAATACAGATGAAGGTATCAGTATTTCCTTCAGTGCATTACATTCTCTGAATGCATTTGTTTTGATTGTAAGAATTTCATCAGAGATAATCACCTCTTGCATTGATGTACATCCTGAAAACACATCCTTTTCTATAACAATAACATTAGAGGGGAATCGGAATGACTCAAGAGATTTACAGTCTATAAAGGCTCCCTCTCCTATTCTCGACACTCTGCTGTTTTCTCCAAAGATAACTGTTTTCAAATTGTAGCAGTCTCTAAATGCCATATAATCTATAAATGTTACACTGTCAGGAATGAATATGCTTTCCAGAGATGTACAGCCTATAAAGGTTCTGTCTCCTATACCGTTAATTTTTGTATTCGGGTCAATTATAATATCCTTAAGTCCGATACAATTTTCAAAAGCGTATTCACCCAATTCTTCAAGACCGGAGGGGAAATTTATTCTTTCGAGTGAAACGCAATCATGGAATGCTTCTCTCGATAATATCTCTACGCCGTCAGCCAAATGCACATATTTTAATCTTATGCATCCATAAAAGGCATTATTGCCAATTGACTCTCCGAGAATATATACCTCCTCAATATTTATATTTCCGTTAAACGCATCGCTGGCAATAGGCTTGTCAATAAATATAATTTTATCCGCACAGCTTCCTATACCGGTTATATATCCATTATCGACCTCCAGGCCAAGAGTAGGAGCCCATGTGCTGATTGTAGCTACCTCTGTATGAGGGCCGGCTCCGTCATTCAGATCATATCTGTATGTAACCTTGACAGTGTATTCTTTTCTGGATGTAGGAATAGGAATCTCTACTCTATCTCCCATCTCGCCTGTGGCTATTTCATTATCACCGTCAAACATCTTGATGGATAGGATTTCACATATATCCGGGTTGTCTGCGATGGATAGTACAAAGGAAAAGCTTGTTCCGTTATTTTTATAATCCGTAAAATTAATTGTTGGTACAGGCTCAGCATCTGTTGTTACATCCAATATCCTTACAACAGTCTTTTCCCCTTCGCCGTTGTTCAAATCATATACATATGTTGCCCTGACAGTATATGCGGTTCCAGAGAGAAGATTTATAAACTCACCGGATACTTCACCCTCCAAAGCTGCCACAGTATTATTGTCACGAAGTAATTCCACTCTTACTATGCTTCCTACTCCGTCTGTATCGGATTCACTGACCGAGAAGCTTATACTGTTCTTTGATTTTGAGGGTGATGTAACCTGAATGTCAGGTACGGCTTTAGCATCTGTTGTTACATCCAGTGTCCTTATAACAGTTTTTTCTCCATCACCGTTGTTCAAATCATATACATATGTTACCCTGATAGTCTATACGGTTCCCGAGAGAAGATTTATAAACTCACCGGATACTTCACCCTCCAAAGCTGCCACAGTATTATTGCCACGAAGTAATTCCACTCTTACTATGCTTCCTACTCCGTCTGTATCGGATTCACTGACCGAGAAGCTTATACTGTTCTTTGATTTTGAGGGTGATGTAACCTGAATGTCAGGTACGGCTTTAGTCTTTGTTTCGAACTCGAGCTTTATTGTCTCACCGACACCACCGTTTTCATACATTACAACCAATGTATATCTTGTGTCGGATAAAAGTCCGTCTATACTAAGTGCATTTGTCGGGATATCCTTTACTTTATCATCACCACTGTAAAGGCTTGCGGATTTAATTACCCTTTCGGTAATACCGTTGTACCATACATACTCAAATGATGCTCCACCTGATGTGACCTCTACATTATCAAAAAGCAAGGGGGCCTTTGTATAAAACGCATCCGTCAGATAGGTATATGCACATACACCCTCTCCGTCAAGCTTATCATAAATAAATACTATAGCATACTGGTAAAGAGTGTTTGACTTTAATCCCGTAAATGTAATTTCCTGATTGGGCACGGTGATATCAACTGTGCTTACTATAGATTCTCCGTCGTACAATATTGCCTGTACTTTACCGTTGCTCAATCCGATAAGACCTAACTCATCTGTTATGCTTGCCTTGAATGAAACAGAATTAATAGCTATATTTCGATTTGATAATATTGCACCGGGCTGATTATCCGAATAGATACCTACGGATACAGTCTTGTCACCCTCCATCTTAACATCCTTGATTTCGGTGCCGTCAATATACTTTATCTGATCCACGGTATAATCAATAACACCGCTGGCTTCCCCTACATTAACCTTCAAAATAAGGTTTTCGAGGTCGGAGCCATATTCAAACATGTAAGAGGTATATTTTTTGCCGTTAAGCGTAAAGGACAGTATCTCAAAGCCGTCGGGGTTGTCAATGTGCACGGTAATGTATATATCGTCCCCCGGCTTAGCGTAATACATTTCATTTTTACCGGATTGTGTAACTGTTGAGGAAACCACCTCATCTATAGGCTTCCTGCCGTCTCCAAAGGGTGAGTCCTTATTTATTTCTCCGTTTGGCACAAGGTCTCCGTTGCAGAAGCCTCCACCACTGTTACCTGTTGACAGTAATGTTGAGGATGCTGTGCCTTCTACTGTATTAGTTCCGTTTCCAAGCATTGGATTAGTGTCGGAAATACTCATACCCGTATAAATCGGTATCTGCTTTGGTGTATCCGAGTTGAAGAACAGTATGCCACTAAATACCATTATTACCATTGCAGCCAAGGAGCCTATTGCAATAAGCTTTTTCCGAAAGGATACCTTAGGCCTTCTTAAAAGCCTGTCTCTCTCCTTTGATGCTCTATCTATTATTTCATCATCTATGCTTGAAACGACATTAATCTTAAAGCTGTCGTTATTCTTCAAAGCCGTACCCCTCCCTTCTGAGTTGCTCCTTCAGCCCCATGCGAATTTCTCCGAGATCACGGTAAACAGTATTTTCACTGACTCCCAGCATCCTTGCAATATTCGATATTTTATCCGCATAGTAGTAACGGCATATAAAAATCAATTCCTTGCGTCTTGGCAAAGATTTAAGATATGTATTGAGTATTTCAACCACTCTGGCTGTTAAATACTCATCCTCAGCAGAGGAATTCGTACTTATGCATTCACCCAGCTCATCAAGAGATACCTGAAATTCAGAGGGTATCCTTTTTTGTGCCGAATTTTTTCTAAAACGGCTTACAGCAATGTTTCTGACTATCTTAGCCAAGAATACACGAAAGATATTGGGCCTCTCGGGTGGTATCCTGTTCCATGTGCCAAGGTATGTATCATTAACACACTCTTCGCAATCAAGCCTGTTATTAACAATATTGTTAGCAATTTTGAAAAGATAATTGCCATACTTTTTGTCAGTCTCCAGTATAGCGTTTTCATCTCTTTTCCAATACATATCTATAATCTGCTCATCGGTCAAGGCTGTTATATTAGTCTGTTTTTCTTTGTTATTCATTTTGTCCTCACAATATTTGTTATTTTCTCAAATATATAAGTCGCAAAAAACCAGCTTTTCTCACACGATTTTACAAAAATGTTTAATATATTATGTATTTTACCATATCAGAGACTTTTATTAAACCCCCACGGCGTTTTTTATCTAAAAAAATACCCCGTAATGAATCAGAAGCAGGTTCAAAAGCCATATGCTTTACTGTGTCTAATTCTTTACAGGGTATTTTATATTTGAAAATCAGTCCTTTGTCCAGTGCTTAAGTCCATCTATACGCACTCCGAGAGGTGTCGGGATTTTCCCTTCAAAAAGCTCCCTTGCATTGTCTGCAAAGTCCCGGCATACAAGATCTCTGTCCCTCTTTAGCGTCCATGGACAATTGAAATCTATTTCATAGAGCCACACTCCGCTGTAGCCAACCTTATGGAGTGACGAAATGAGGCTGTGCCAATCTATATCGCCCTCTCCCGGGAGCCAATGTCTTTCATTATTAAAATCATAGTCTGAAATATGAGTTGTGACTATTTTATCCCCTATGGCGTTTATAAAATCCTCTATTTTTTCATCTAACAGATGATTTGTATCAAAGCAAGCCACAAGGTCGGGATGTGCAGATAACAGTTCCTTCATATCCAGAGAGCTTCTTCCAAGACAGGTACGAGGCAGATCCTCAACACAAATAACTGCTCCGTATTCCTTAGCTGTTTCTGCAAGGATGTACAGACTCCTTTTTGCACATTCCATACGAGTCTCTCTGTCCTGCTCACAAATCGGCTCTCCGCTTGCATGGATAATAAACTTGTCTATTCCGATTCTTGCTCCCTCTCTTATATATCCGGAAAGGTACATGATGCTTTCTTCTGCCATATCGGGACTTGAAATATCTATTTCATTAAAGGGCCAGAAGGGTAAATGAAAGGACCAGAGATTGATTCCGTATTTGTCCGACCATTTTTTGAGATCATCGTAGTTAAGCTGTTCGCTTTTCCACTTGTCTACGGAAATCTCTATGTGCTTTATTCCCGCTTCCTTCATATCTGCAAAAAGCTGTTCATTTACAAAGCCCGGAGTGGATAATCCTATTTCGTACATAATTTTAACCTCTCTTATATCCTTCAAGTATTTCGCCCGCTACCCAGTCATTGGTTTTTCCGAGGTAGTGAATAAGGTCCCAACGGAAAATACCGAAATCCCATTGCTTATCATCATAGAAGGGAGCTCTTGTGGGGTCAAAAACGGATACGCCGTCCATCTCCCTTGAAAGAGCTTCAAACACTCCGTTTATGTAGTTCATTGTTTCAACACAGCCACCTGTAGGGTCTTCCTTGGTAAATACTGCTGTAAAGGGCATTTTGTGTAATACTATCGGTGTCTTATAGCCCAATGCAGAACGCAGGCTTTCAAAAAAGCTTATATACATATCCTTAAGCTTTATTTCCTCAAGATAGCTTACCCCCCTGCGTACCTCCTGCTCTCCTCCACGCCAATGCATACCGACAAAGTCGGGCTGATAACCATTTTCCTTGCAGAATTTATTAAACAATCCAAGCACAAGTGTAGCTAAAGGATACATTGAAATATTTACCTTACCCAGTATGCCGGGCTCCATTACCTTTTCTCTGTCGGGGTGCCACATATCAAGGAGCCCCTGGGAGCCTATGGCAATATGGATAATATAAAGGTCGGGTAAATTATTGGGGTTACCGTTGTCTATCTCATCCTGCCATCTTTTTGCAAGGCAGTTGGCAACGGAATATGTATTATCCTGTGTCTCCGCAAGATTCATACTATGGCTGGTATAGCCTGTAAATTTAAGGTCGGTAATATCATAGGACTGATTATACTTTCTGTCAAGGCCGAAAACATTTTTCATCGGCTCAATAATATAATCCTTCTCATCCATTGGCATGGCGTGACCTACGGCATTTGACTGACCGAACAGCATAAAAACAGCTATTTTTTTCATATTATCCTCCACAAATAAGCTTAGTTCTGCTTTTATGATACTACATTTGAGCTCTCTTTTCAATAAATTTCCAAATAAAAATGCTTACAACTTAGAAAAGATTTAGCATTTCTAAAATTCAAAAAAGCAAAAATCCCCAAAAACGGCAATTTTTGCTTTTTTAATGTTATCTAACTAACTGTGACCCGGAGTTAATCTCATATAGAATTTCTACTGTATTTACATATTTCATAGCCTGTCTTCCGTCATCAAGAACAAGTCGGTATATGTCCTCACCCTTTTGGAGATCAATACACTTACCCGGCTTAAAGGGTAAGGACGCAAAGGTTAAAATAGGGATATCAAGGCTTGTAGCCTCTCCATTTATCACACAGTCGAGCTTAAACCCGTTTCTGTCAAGGCTGATCTGACCGTTTCCAACCTCGACAAATTTCTTCTCATCATAGTTTATCATATGAATTTTTGTGCCGGATGTCATAGAAATTTCGCCACCGTTGGCTATTTTTTCTCTCAATTCATCATAGATGAGCTTGCTCCAATCGGACACATAGCGAATTTCCTCTCCTATGCCCTTGGTGTTATGCATATATCCGTATTTGTCACATTCCTGCTCAAAGCCGCATTTATCACAGTACAGAATGCTCTTGTCCCTTACATTTACGGAATACTCACTTTTACAGTGAGGGCACATATAAAGAACATTTTGCAGCCCCTCGATGTTATTGTTATGCTTAAACCTTACAAGATATTTTTCCTGCTCTCTGTATGCGTCAAATAAAATTGCCTCATCCACCTTTTTCTTTATATCGGACAAATCCATTTGTGCAATCTCTTCCTTTGAAAAGAGCTTATAAATATCAAGGTATGTCCTGCCCTTACGCATCCCCTTGGACCATTTAGGCATAGCAAAATACATACCATAGGTTCTTGCAACATATATATCAGCCTTAATCCATTTCAAGAACTTATATGTTCCTGTGGGGATGGGAGTTGAAAGTCCGTCCTCACTCATAAGACCGGAGGGATAAAGGCAGAGTATCCCACCGTCATCAATAACGCCCCTCATCCTTTTAAGCTCGGTAAGACCTGTCTGGAACTGTTGCTTGGGAATAACTCCTATTTTTGTCATTATCCCCTTTACGGGAAGAGTATTATAAAACGCATTACTTGTTACGAAGGTTATGGGACGGCGTGTCGCACCCATAACATTAACAAAGTCCAGTGACGCCTGATGGTTACCTATAATAACATAGGGTCCCTTTACTCCCTTTATCTCATTCCTTATAAATTTTCTTCCGAAAATGAATTTAGAAACAAAGCCGGCAGCCAATTTGGTTATTCTGTACCAAAACATACTGATTTTTTTATTCTTCATAAAAATCACCCCGTGCCGTTTGTAATCATTTCTTACATATATTTTACCATGTATTTCACGGTTTTGCAACGGTTTTTGACAAATTTGTTGACGGGTCAATATCTTACGGTACAGTATTATTGCTTACTGTAATGTTGGATAATCGAGAAATTCCACCACGGAGTCGCCCTTTTTACCATCGGATTCGAAAACTATAATTTCGTTTTCTCCCTCCTTGAGTATAGACGCAGGTACATACAGACTCCTCTGGGGGCCTATCTCCCAGTATCTTCCTATATTAAAGCCATTAATTGTAACAAATCCCTTAGTAAAATTATTTAGGTATAAAAATGTGTCTTTCGTCTTGTCAGCATTGAAGCTTCCCTTATAGAAGCAGGATTGCTCCATCGGTGCTTTATCTGCATATACTACCTTATCAAGATTATCCATGGGAAGAGGATATACATCCCAGTTGAAATGTATTTTACCGTTTATCAGACATCTGCCGGCTATACCCTTCTTACGCATCATCTTAGGTCCGAAATTTGCTCTACCCATATTCTCGCAAAGGACTGTAAGGATATCTCCTGCCTTGGCAGAAAACTGTACCCTAAGCTCTTCATCATTTATGTAGGTAATACCGACAAGGCTTTTGTTAATATATACCTGTGCTCTGTCTCCGAGACTCTCAAAGGTTATATTTGAGTTATCGTAATCTCTGTTCAATACAGTTCTGTAGGCTATATATCCGTACCCGTGTCCGTACTTTTCCATACATCCGGGAACATTGGAGAAAATCGGTGCCGACAGCTTATCAAGGTTGTCGAATATGCCGCCGACCTGAGTAAGCTCCACTTTTCCGTAAGAACACTTTTCCCTGTTTTCCGGAATTTCGGGCAGCTCTCTGTCGATATACTTGGATATTACATTGCGAAGAGCATGGTATTTGGGAGTTATATCTCCGCACTCGGAAAGAACAGCATCGTAATCGTAGCTTGTAACATCGGGGGCAAATTTTTCATAATGATTTGCTCCACTGGTAAAGCCGAAGTTTGTACCACCTATAAACATATACATATTGAGGCTTCCTCGCTTAAGCATATCATCCACAACTGAGGCATACGCCTCTGCTGATGTGGTATGATGCTTACTGTCTCCCCATGCATCAAACCATCCGTCCCACATTTCCATACACATCTTCGGGCTTTCGGGATAGAGCTCATCATGAGCACGGAAGTTATCCTCCACTCTGCTACCAAAGTTAAGAGTAGATAAGCATCCCTCAATACATCCGTCGAGAATATCTGTTTTTGATGTTCCGTCGGAGGTGAACAGAGGTACATCTATTCCAAGACGGCGATAGCACTCATAAAGGTGCTTAAGGTATTCCTTATCATCACCGTAATAGCCGTACTCATTTTCGCACTGCATCATTATAATCGGTCCACCGCTAGTAAACAAAAGTGGGCGTATTTCATCAAACAGATGGGAAAGATAGTTTTCAAAATGCTTCATATATATGGGGTTTGAGCATCGAATTTCCATATCCTCATTAGTCTGTATCCACCACGGCAAGCCACCGAACTCCCACTCGGCACAGATATAGGGTCCCGGGCGTACAATAACCATAAGTCCCTCCGACTCAGCAATTCGGATAAATTCCTTTATGTTCAAATTACCCGTAAAGTCGAACTCACCCATATGCTTCTCATGCATATTCCAGGCACAATAGGTCTCTACACAGTTAAGTCCCATCGCCTTCATTTTTTTGAAAATGTCCGACCAAGTGTCCGGCATATTTCTGAAATAGTGGACAGCTCCCGATATTATTTTGGTTTTCCTTCCGTCAACCAAAAAATCCTTACCTTGAATTTCAAATTTCATAAAGCATCTCCATAATGTTTTTTATTACATTTTATCATAAGTTACTTATTTTATCAATACCGAAATTGTAATGTATTGTACCAAGAGTAAATAAAACGCCTTGACACACTAAGTATGTTTAGGTATAATAAAATAAAGAAATGCAAGGGAGTATAATTATGATAGAAAACAGACACAAAAAATATGTTGCATTTAACAGTAGCTTTTTGTCTGCAACCTTTGAAAAAGACACCGGTAAAATGGCATTTTTGGGCATTGAGTCCGGTGGTCGTAACCGTGACAGACATGCCACCTTTAATCTTTTGCTCCCGTCTTGCGGTGCAACCTCCTCTATTTTTAAGAAATACAAGCCATCTGTATGCGAGGTTACCGATAATTCATTTATATTCAAGGGAGAAAACGGAAAATCCTCCACTGTTGAATTTACAAATGATAAAAATATTTTATGGAGTATTGACGGTATTACCGATAAGGATATACTCAGGATGGACCTTGCTATAAAAACAGCTCCCCCTACTGTCTGGTCGGAGTCGGTATGCAAGAAAAAGAAAAAAACATTAAAATCAAGAAATCCTCTTTGTGCCCATAAGACAAAATATTCCTTGCCGATTTATATTCACTTCCCCGATTTTGGCTTTTTGAAAATTGAGTCTGATAATGACGGAGTATATTGCGTAGAGGAAATGCTCAAAAGTGCAGAACGAAACGGTCTTGGTCTCGGATATGGCAATTATGAGTACCACACCCATATGAATGCCCTGCACTACGGCTCCTGTGCTATTACCTTCAGGTCCGATGCACCGTCAAATCGGGTAACACTCAGGCTAACCGTGCTTGATGAAATATATCCAACCCTGCCCTTTGATAACGATGACAGCTGGAACGGACTCAAGCGTTGTTGGATGAATTCCTTTACACTTAACCGAAAGCATTTTGATATGGGTGACAATATATGCTTAACCGGTATAGCACATCTGAGTGTACATATGAAATCCGACCTTCTGCAGGTGATGGGAGAGGATAAGCCGGTTTTCGATATGGTGCGTAGAGTGTTTGAAAATCAGATTATGAACGGTTTTCTGTACGGTCAGGTGGAGGATGGAGAGGTCAATTTTGACTATGTAGGAAGAAAGAAAACCAATCCAATGTGTGACTTTATCGATTCCACACCGGGCTCGGTTATAGCAACTGTCGGTATATCAAAATGGAATATGGAATTTGCCAAAAGGCTTTTACCCTATGCAATAAAGGCGGCAGATTTTATTATGACCCTTGATACTGACAAAGACGGTATATTTGAGGTTCCCTTCCCCGGAGATTACATAGCACAGGAAGAAGAGGTCGGCTACCGTCAGAGAAACTGGTGGGATAATTTTGCCTTTGGACATAAGGATATATACTTCAACTGTCTGTGCCACCGTGCCCTAAGGGAGCTATCCGAGCTCCTATACTCTCTCCACAGAGAAAAAGAGGCTGAAAAATATAAGGCACAGCTAAAGAAATTTGACAATGCTTTTTTTGACACCTTTTATAATCCCGAAAGCACACTTTTGTCGGGTTGGATAAGCCGAAACGGTAAGCACCACGATTATATGTTCACCTTCGCTGTGTCTATGGCTATTGACGAGGGGCTCATACCCGAGGATGAGGGTAGGCGTATGCTTCTTTTACTCCTTGAGGAGATGAAGAAGGAGGGATACGGAGACCTACGCTTCGGTATACCCGGAAATGTTAAGCCTGTGGACCCTGCCGATACTATTGATTGGCCCTGTATGAGTGATTGGGGGCAGTATGAAAACGGTGGACTTTGCGGTATGAACGGCTTTCACTTCCTTTCCTCTATGTACAAGGTAGGGCTTGATGCCGAGGCTGATGAAATATTCAAGGCTATACTGAAAACATATGACAACGACTTTACCCACTCCGGTCTTATGCCCGGTTATGTAAGCAGTGTTGATTGGCGTACTAAAAACGGCGTACCCTGTGGCTATAATTATTTAGCCGACAACTATTATTTCCTTCTTGCTGCCTTTACAGGTAAGGGTAGAATATCTCACCCGGCAATTGTAAGGTGATAGAGTATGAATATACTTATAACAGGTGCAGGCTCGGGTATAGGTAAGGCAACTGCCGATTATTTCCTGTCTCTCGGTCATAGGGTTTACGGTATAGATATAAAATACACCGATGTAAAAGATGGGCTAATACCCCTTTGTGCAGATATTACAAATTCAGAACAGGTTTGCAGCATAAAGGAAAGGCTGTCAGACGACGGTGTGTGCCTTGACGCAATAATCAATATAGCGGGAATACACAAAATGGCCTCCTTGGTAGAGACGGATTATCCACAGCTTAAAAGGCTGATTGATATAAATCTGTGTGGTACTATGCTTATATGCAATACATTTCACTCCCTGCTTTCGGAAAAGGGGCGGATAATTATTGTCACAAGTGAGGTTGCCTATCTCGATCCTATGCCCTTTAACGGGTTATACAGCGTATCCAAAACAGCTCTTGACTGCTATGCTCAGGCATTACGCCAGGAATTGAATTTGCTTAATAAAAAAGTAATTACCATTCGCCCGGGGGCAATTAAAACTCCCTTGTGTACAGGATCCCTTACGGATACGGAGCTCCTTGCCTCCAATACCGAGCTTTACAAAAATCAGGCAGGACGGTTTCTCGGCCTCACAAAAAAATTTATGGGCAAGCCTATAGAACCAATAAAGCTTGCACGCCTCATTTATAAAGTAGCTGTAAAAAGGAATCCGAGGCTGATATACAAAAGGCACAGAAATTTCGGACTCGTTATGCTTAATTTATTACCGAAAAGGCTGCAGTGTGCTATTATAAAGCTTTTGCTTAATAAAAAATAACATTAAAAAGGGCTTACTTGATTATCAAGTAAGCCCTTATTTTTTATCTATTCTTAATTTTTTCGACAATTTCCATTACCTTCTCATCAGAAAGAATAACAGCTTGTCCTGTGCCATACCATTTAATATTATCGTCAAGCATTAAAAGTAATGACCTGAAAAAGGATGTATTCTTTTGACCGTATTGAAAATTAATTACTGCATTCGCACCTACAGCCTTTGCCTTTTCCGCAAGCTGATGCTTTACAGTGTCGAGGCTCTTCATTTGCTGATTGTAAAAGGAATCCTTCGTATATTCAAGATTAGCTCTGAATTGAAGATACTCGCATTGACCCTCAACAAATATTATCCCTTCGAATATGGAACAATATCCCATATTAAATATCCCTTTCAAGAATAACTATTGCTTCTTCTCTGTTTCCAAAAACGCCGGGAACATCTGCTGAAAACGCAGAAACTACTCTCCATCCCTGCTGAGCATATGCATTCATCGCTGCCTCAAGCTTCTCAGGGTCAAACTTTCCACTAAACCATTTGTCCTTCTGACTTAATACCTTGTACTGCTTCATCTTCTTTTTGTCCTTTCAAAATAAAATATATAATCAATCTAAAAAGATTTGATTTTTAATAATTTGTGCGTTTGTTTATTAAATATATTGTAATATATTTCTAACATTTTGTCAATATGATAAATTTAGGCTTTTTGTGCTCCCCGAACTGGGAAACGAGGATAAAACAATTGAGTATTGTTTTTGACGAAGTTTTCTCCATAAAGCAAGGAATAAATTGAACCGAGTGCACCGAGGTGATAATTTATGACTATGCGACTGAAGTGGGCGACCTTGTGTCGCGAACCAGAGCTTTCAATGAAAGCTTCACTGGTAAGATGCCCAGTTGCTATGGTGAATTTAGAGGCTCGAATCCCCTTCGGGTACTACCTCGCTTCACTCGGGTCGCTCCCTAAAGGGACTAGGACTTTGTCCGTCGCAGTAAACGGCAAAGCCAAACTGATTTTCACCATAGCAGGGAAAGTCAAAAAGAAAAAGACCATCGTGGATGGTCTTTTCTTTTTGGCTCCCCGAACTGGGACACGTGGATAAAACAATTGAGTATTGTTTTTGACGAAGTTTTCTCCATAAAGCAAGGAATAAATTGAACCGAGTGCACCGAGGTGATAATTTATGACTATGCGA
>JAFTJE010000026.1 GCA_017456545.1 Clostridia bacterium
CTTACCTGCAGTAAGACCTGTTTCAGTACAAGTAGGCTCTACTGCATCAAGTGTAAATTCGGTGTGACCGTTTGCAGGAACAACTGTCTGTTCGAGGGTTACAGTCTCACATACGGAGCATTTTTTACCTGCAGTAAGACCTGTTTCTGTACAGGTAGGCTCCACTGCATCGAGGTCAATCTCGGTATGACCTGTTGCAGGCACTTCTGTCTGTTCAACAGTAACAGTCTCACAAATAGAGCATTTCTTACCTGCAGTAAGACCTGTTTCGGTACATGTAGCATCCACGGCGGGGATATCAATCTCAGAGTGTGGAATTACAGGCACTTCTGTCTGTGCAAGTGTAACAGTCTCACAAACAGAGCATTTCTTACCTGCAGTAAGACCTGTTTCGGTACAGGTAGCATCCACAGCAGGGATATCAATCTCTGTGTGCTCCTTTTTATTTATTTTTGTCTGCTGAACGGTAATTGTCTGACAAACAGAGCACTTTTTGCCCTCTGTGAGACCCTCCTCGGTACAGGTAGCCTCCTTACCGTTTACCTTTACCTCGGTGTGACCCGTAGCATTTATAACAGCTTGCTCAATCAGGATATCACCACATTTTGAGCATTTTTTACCCTCGGTAAGGCCGTTTTCAGTACAAGTGGCAGCTCTACCCGGTATTACCTCCTCCGTATGCGAGCAGGTCGGCTCAACCGTTGTAGTGGTATTATCATCACCGTTGTCGCTTCCTCCACTACAGGCTGTAAAGCACAGTATTGCCGTCAGGCAGAGAAGTGCTATCAAAACTGTTAGTAAAAATTTTTTCATTCCCTTTATCCTTTTCGAAAAATATATTTTACATAATAAAATTAAAATTTTATATGAATATTTTAACACTTTTTTTATATACTGTCAATATTACAGAGTAAAGAGAATACTGTAGCACTGATTTTTAGTACCGTTAAAATTTATTTTTTTGTAAAATAAAAAACAGACAAAGCAAGATTTGTCTGTTTTTTGATTTTAATAATCAGATACTTAGCTACACCAATCCACCGTCGTCGGAAAGCCCATCGAAGTCCTTCTGTCTTAAATATTCATAGGCAGCGATAGCAGCTGAATTTGACTGATTTAAGGAACGAAGACCTGCTTTCATAGGAATCCTGACACACCTGTCCGGATGGGTAAGGAGTAATTCTTCCGGCAGTCCAACGCTTTCCCGTCCAAAGAAGAAAAATACTTTTTCTCCGTATGCTATATCGGTATGCCTCTTACTTGCTTTCTTTGTAAACAGGTAAAATTCGCAATTTTCGTTTTTTTCAAAGAATTCATCTAAGCACTCGTAGTAGTGGATATCAAGGTGATACCAATAATCCATTCCTGCCCGTTTTAGCTTTGAGTCATCTATTTTGAAGCCGAAGGGCTTTATCATATGCAGTGATGCACCTGTTGCGGCACAGGTCCTGGCTATATTACCTGTATTCTGTGGAATTTCCGGCTCTAAAAGAACTAAATTAAGCTTATTCATAGTATTTTCCGTTCAAAATTGTTATTTTATCTCATTATAGTATGGAATAAGTCAAAAAACAATGATTTTTAGGTGAAAAAAAGCAAAAAATTTTCGCTAAGGTGTAGAAATATTATTTTTTTTATTGTAGAATATAATAGTATATTTATATCAAGCAATCGAAAGGACGCCTTATGGCGACATAAAAATGGGACTTATTAACAAAATTTTCGGCACCTACAGCGATAAGCAGATAAAAAAGATTATACCTATAGTAGATAAGATTGAGGAGTTAGCTCCCATATATGCTTCTATGTCTGACGCTGAGATGCGTGCTATGACAGATAAATTCAAGGACAGAATCAGCACAGGAGAGCTTCTTGACGATATTTTACCCGAGGCATTTGCTCTTGTAAGAGAGGCTTCGGACAGAGTCCTCGGTAAGCGACCCTTCCGAGTACAGCTTATGTGCGGTATTTTGCTCCACCAGGGCAGAGTTGCGGAAATGAAAACAGGTGAAGGTAAAACCCTCGTTGCCGTTATGCCCTCATATCTTAACGCCCTTAAGGGTGAGGGAGTACACATCGTTACAGTAAACGACTATCTTGCAAGACTCGGCTGCGAGGAAATGGGAAGAGTACACGAGTTTCTCGGACTTACCACAGGTCTTGTAGTACACGGTCAGACAAGGGAAGAAAAGCAGAAGGCATACCGTTGCGATATTACCTACGGTACAAACAATGAGTTTGGCTTTGACTATCTTCGTGACAATATGGTTATCTACAAGGAGCAGATGAGCCAGAGGGGACATAATTTCGCTATAGTTGACGAGGTTGACTCCATTCTTATAGACGAGGCAAGAACTCCTCTTATAATTTCCGGTGCAGGAGCTAAGTCAAATGACCTTTATGAGAGGGCAAACACTCTTTTGCTCACCTTCAAAAAGCTTGTTGTAAAGGAGATAGACCCTAAAAATCCTTATGACGATGTTACTCAGGATTATATAGTTGACGAGAAGGCAAAGTCTGCCGTAATTACAAAAAACGGTATTTCAAAGGCTGAGGCATTTTTCAATATAGAAAATCTCTCAGCTCCGGAAAACTCCGAGATTTACCATCATATCCAGCAGGCTATGAAGGCTCACGGTAATATGTCAAGAGATACAGACTATGTAATTAAGGACGGACAGGTAGTTATTGTTGATACCTTTACAGGACGACTTATGCCGGGTAGAAGATACTCTGACGGATTGCACCAGGCAATCGAGGCAAAGGAAGGAGTAAAGATTCAGCAGGAGAACAGAACTATCGCTACAATTACATTCCAGAACTATTTTAGAATGTATAAAAAGCTCTCTGGTATGACCGGTACAGCACTTTCCGAGGATTCTGAGTTCAGGGAAATATACGATCTTGATGTAGTTGTTGTTCCTACTAACAAGCCTATGATAAGAAAGGACTATCCCGATGCCATTTATAAGACCGTAGCAGGTAAGGACAGAGCCATTATTGAAAAAATAAAGGAATGTCACGCTAAGGGACAGCCAGTGCTTGTAGGTACTGTTTCCATCGAAAAGTCCGAAAAGCTATCTCAGAAGCTTAAGGGAGCAAGAATCCCTCATACGGTTCTTAATGCAAAATACCACGAAAGAGAAGCAGAGATAGTAGCACAGGCAGGAAAATACGGAGCAGTTACCATTTCCACCAATATGGCAGGCCGTGGTACAGACATACTTCTTGGAGGAAATGCAGAATTTCTTGCCAAGAGTGAAATGAGAAAGCAGGGCTACAGTGAGGAAACCATTGCATTGGCAACAGGAAGCTCCCAGTCTGTTTCCCAGGAAATATTTGATGCAAGAAAGGTATTTAATGACCTTTATCAGCAGTATAAAATTGAAATTGAGCCCGAGGCAGAGAAGGTAAGAGAGGCAGGAGGCTTGTTCATAATCGGTACAGAACGCCATGAGAGCCGACGCATCGACAATCAGCTGAGGGGCCGTTCCGGTAGACAGGGTGACCCAGGTGAGTCGAAATTCTATCTTTCCTTAGAGGATGACCTTATGCGTCTTTTCGGTGGAGACAGAATGTATAAAATCGTTAATGCTCTCGGTCTTGATGAGGATACTCCCATTGAGGCACGCTTGCTTTCCGGCAGCATCGAGGGTGCACAGAAGAAAATAGAGGAAAGAAACTTTGAAAGAAGAAAAACAGTCCTTGCATATGACGATGTAATGAATCAGATGAGAAATGTTATCTATTCTCAGCGTGCATCTGTGCTGAACGGAGACGATCTTGAAGCGAAGATAGAGGATATGATAAAAGCAAATATCTCCGACTCTGTGGATGAATTTATGGGCAGAGAGAATGATATTGAGGGACTTAAGACAAGGTATATGAGTCTTCTTTGCACAAGGGAGGACTTCCTTGATGAGAATATAGACAAGGACGAGGTGGAAGAAATCCTTACGGAAAGAGCTATCAAGCTTTGGAGAAGCAAGGAGGAGCTGTTCGGTAAGGAGAATGCAAGGGAGATTGAAAGAGTTATCTTGCTCCGTAATGTTGATGAGAAGTGGATGGATCACTTAGAGGTAATGGATGACCTCCGTGATTTTATTAGGCTTCAGTCATACGCACAGAGAAATCCCTTGACCGAGTACAAGATAGCGGGAGCAGACCTCTTTGACGAAATGATACTTTCCATCCGTGACGATACAGTCCGTGGTATCCTTTCGGCTGTTCCAAGGGAGAAAATCCAGAGGGTACAGGTTGCAAGACCCAGTGACGAAGGATTTTTGAACACTGCCTCCGGACAGAAGAGGGTAGTGCGTACAGCAGCACCTAAGAAAAATCCTCCTAAAATCGGTGCTAATGAGCCCTGTCCCTGCGGTAGCGGTAAAAAGTATAAAAAATGCTGTGGCTCCGTAGTCAATAGGGGGAACTGATATGGGCTTTGGAATTATGTTTTTAGGCTACTTCTTTATGTTCGTGGGTAGCTTCACCACACTCAGCACATATACAGCTATTGTGGGCTCGGCAATAATCCTTTTTTCCTTAAAGGAGCTTATATACCAGAATAAATGCTTTGTGGCAAGTGCCGTAATTTCGATTTTATTGGTGCTTGATTCCATCGGAGTTGTATTTGTTGACCTTCTTTTCCCCGATATGAAGGCTCTTCTGGACATACTGTCCTATGCTAAAAATATACTTGCCATAGCTCTTAACACTATGTTAATGGTAGCAATATTCGTTATTTCCAAAGGCGTTAAGCTTCCTAAAATACAGGCTAAGGCAGTGGTAACACTCGGCTTTATTACCCTTCAGGTAATAGGTGCAGTTCTTTGCTCCACTGTCTTTAAGGGGAACGAGATGGTATGGAGCAGATTATACCCTGTGACGGTTATATGTCAGTTTATTGCCTGTGTTATCGGACTTATTACTGTGTTTAACTCATATATGAGAATATGCTATGCAGATGATAAGGATATGACAAAGAAAACGGGTGTAGCACCCATGGACTTTTTGAACGATAAGCTCAATAGGGCTATGACTCCCAAGGAAAAGAGAATAAATAACAGGAAAAATAAAAAATGAAGACTAAATATTTTATTCTTTCGGCAATATTTTTGTTTAACCCTCTAATAAGCGTGTTCGATATCCTACCCGATTTTATAGGATATTACTTCCTTATGCGTGCCTTTACGCCCACATCCTACATTTTTGATAATGCCTCCGACCTTTACGATTCGGCAAGAAGGATGATGCTTATAGGCATTGTTAAGTTTTTCAGTGTATTTTTGCTTTTCGTAACAGATACTACAATGGCTCTTGTTTTGTCATTTACCTTTGCCATACTTGAAATTATGTACGGAATGGGAATGTTTGTTAAGCTTTTTGATGTGACATCATACATAAGACTCAGGTATGACGATAACGCCAAAACTGCTGAGGCAGAGAGTATGAAGAGCTTTTCTGTGTTCTTTCTTGTAGCAAAGTCGGTTCTTGCCTCTCTCCCTGATTTGACAGCCCTTACAACAGGTAACTCGGAGCTTAAAACCGACCTTACCAGGTTCAGACCGATACTGTTTTTGGCAACTGCTGTAATCGGGCTTGTAATTGGTATTATCTGGCTTGTAAAGTTTACGGGCTTTTTCAAAAAGGCGTTTTCTTCACAGCTTGTTGAAAGAGTAGACCGTGAATACAGTGAGCAGAAAACAGCACGCCCCGGACTTTTTATGGCAAAGGATTTTATGTTCGCTATGAAGCTTCTGTGCATAGGTGTAATTTTCACCTTTGATATGAGCTTTGATTCCATAAATTATTTCCTTGACGGAATTTTCTCCCTGTTATGTATTTTGGCATTCAGATTTCTTATTAAGAACGGACATATTTCCGCTGGCAGGGATGAAAAACGCTTGTTTACCGTAGCGTCGGTGCATATTTTTGTAAATCTTGCTAATTTTATAAGCTCCATAGTGTATTTCAAGCACGGAGACCTGTATTTTGTGTACAGAGAAGCAGAGGAGCTTGTAAGATATTTACCTATCCAGGTGCTGACAATAGCAGAATCGGTTTTACTGTTTGTGGAGATTATGCTTATTTTTAAGCTTATATCCTCATATACCGTTCCCAATATTTCAGTATATCAAAAATATTTTGCCGAGAGAAGCATTGACGGGTTTATAGATGAATATAAGGAAAGAAATGAGCAGATATGCAAGAGCACCCGTATATGGCTTGCAATTGTTTTGATATATTTTGTATTTTACACCTTTATGCGACCCTTCAACGAGTACATTTCCATAGGTAATTATATTACATCGGTAATTTTCATCATTTATTTTAATAAAGCCATCGGTTTTGCATCGGATACAGTGTATCTTACGATATATAAGTATTCCTGATGTAGTGCATACAGCTAATAAAAATTCATCATTTTGAAAAGATAACGGCAATCCTATATTTAGGTTGCCGTTCTTTGTTTTTTGATGATTATTCGTTTTTTGGAAAGTTTCCAAATCAACAATTTTTACTCCAAAGTATGCTATTAATAATTTTGCACAAAAAGACAGAAAATTCCATTTTTTTACAAAATACGGACAAACCCTTGATTTAATTGGCTTCTTGAAAAAAACTCTGTTATTTTAGGCAAATACCGATTATTCCCGACTTTGGTGAAAATGACGAAATTGAGTTTTTGACTACAATATATTGTTTTTTGACTTGACTAAAAACACAAGATATGGTAGAATACCTATGACAAAAATTCAAGATACCTTGTAGAGAAGCGAAATTTTCAATTTTTGAATACTGCTTAAAAATTTGTATATTCAAATAAAAATATTCGTTTCGATACTCGAAAGAATGCGCCTCAATATTTTATGCTGTGGCGCTTTTGTTATCGAAAAAATACCTATACAGAAAGGAATAAAGCTATGAAGATTATTAAAAGAAGTGGCGAAGAAGTAATTTTTGACATAAGCAAGATAGTTGTAGCTATCCGTAAGGCTAATAACAGCGTTGCTCTTGCCGAGCAGATGAGTGAGCTCCAGATAAAGCTTATTGCAGAGAATGTTGAGAAAAAATGTGCTAAGGTTACCCGTTCCCTAAGCGTTGAAGAGATACAGGATATTGTTGAGGACCAGATAATGGGTCAGAGAGCCTTTGCAGTAGCGAGAAAATATATCACATACAGATATAACAGAGCTCTTATCAGAAAGTCCAATACCACCGACGAGCAGATTCTTTCCCTCATTGAATGTAATAATGAGGAGGTAAAGCAGGAAAACTCCAATAAGAACCCTACAGTAAACAGCGTTCAGCGTGACTATATGGCAGGTGAGGTAAGTAAGGATATTACAAAGAGAATTCTTTTATCTCCCGAAATCGTAGAGGCTCACGACCAGGGTCTTATCCATTTCCATGATGCTGACTACTTTGCACAGCATATGCACAACTGCGACCTTGTAAACCTTGAGGATATGCTCCAGAACGGTACTGTTATCAGCGGTACAATGATAGAAAAGCCCCATAGCTTTTCAACAGCTTGTAACATAGCTACACAGATTATAGCTCAAGTAGCAAGCTCTCAGTACGGAGGTCAGAGTATAAGCCTTACTCATTTGGCTCCCTTTGTAAATATCAGCCGTGAGAAAATCAGAAAAGAGGTTATCGAGGAGCTTACAGCTGCCGGGGCAGAGGTTAAGGACGATATAGTTTCCAAAATAACAGAAAAGAGAGTTAAGGACGAAATCAAGAAGGGCGTACAGACTATCCAGTACCAGGTTGTTACACTTATGACAACTAACGGACAGGCTCCCTTTATTACAGTATTTATGTACCTTAATGAGGCTAAGGACGCACAGACAAAGAATGACCTTGCTCTTATCATTGAGGAGATGCTTGAGCAGCGTATTATCGGCGTTAAGAACGAGGCAGGCGTATATATCACACCTGCATTCCCCAAGCTCATTTATGTTCTTGAGGAGGATAATATAAAGGAGGATTCTCCCTACTGGTATCTTACAGAGCTTGCTGCTAAGTGCACAGCAAAGAGAATGGTTCCCGACTACATTTCCGAAAAGGTTATGCTTAAGGCTAAAATTGACAAGAACGGTAACGGTCACTGCTACACATGTATGGGATGCCGTTCATTCCTCACACCTTATGTAAACGAGGCAGGAGAGCCCCAGTATTACGGTAGATTTAACCAGGGTGTCGTTACAGTAAACCTTGTTGATATCGGTCTTAGTGCAAATGAGGATCTTGAGCTCTTCTGGAAAATATTTGATGAAAGAATGGAGCTCTGTCACAGAGCACTCCAGGCAAGACACGAGAGACTTACAGGCACACTTTCCGATGCTGCTCCTATTCTTTGGCAGCATGGAGCCCTTGCAAGACTTAAGAAGGGTCAGAAGATTGATAAGCTCCTTCACGGTGGATATTCCACAATCTCTCTTGGCTTTGCAGGTCTTTGGGAGTGTGTATATGCACTTATCGGTAAAAAGCTTACCGAGCCCGAGGGAGAAGAGCTCGGTCTTCAGATTATGAAGAAGCTTAATGAGTACACAGCAAAGTGGAAGGCAGCTGAGAATATAGACTATTCACTCTATGGCACACCTCTTGAGAGCACAACATATAAGTTTGCAAAGTGTCTCCAGGCTCGCTTCGGCATTATCAAGGGCGTAACAGACAGAAACTATATTACAAACAGCTATCATATTCATGTAACTGAGCCTATCGATGCGTTTAAGAAGCTTGAGATAGAGTCTAAATTCCAGCTTCTTTCTCCCGGTGGAGCTATCAGCTACATTGAGGTTCCCAATATGCAGAACAACATAGAGGCTGTTACAGAGGTTATGAAGTTTATCTATGATAACATTATGTACGCTGAGCTTAATACCAAGAGTGACTACTGTCAGGTATGTGGCTTTGACGGAGAGATTGGTATCGTAACAGATGAGAACGGCAAGCTTCTTTGGGAGTGCCCCAACTGTCATAACCGTGATCAGTCCAAGATGAATGTTGCAAGAAGAACCTGTGGTTATATAGGTACACAGTACTGGAATCAGGGTAGAACACAGGAAATCAAGGAAAGAGTACTTCACCTTTGATATGATAAAGACAGAGAATTTATTTTCTCTGTCTTTTTTATTTCCAAAGGTATTGACTATTCAAATTAAAAAATATATAATGTTTTTTAGAAAAACCGTTAAAAAAGGGGGAAGAGTGTATGACAAAGGCTCTGGACCTTGATAAAAAGAGTCTTATAAAAAAGATTATACTTTTTACAGTTCCTATTATGCTGCAGGGACTGTTACAAAGCCTTTATAATTCGGCAGACCTTATAGTGGTAGGTAAATTTGCCGGAAACACCGCACTTGCTTCTGTAAGTGCTACATCATCTGCCTATTCTGTGCTTGTAAACCTTTTTATATGCGTGGCAGCAGGTGTTGATGTTGTTGCATCCCTTCATTACGGAATGAGAGACAGCAGAGGAGTAAAGCAGACTATTGACACTGCAATTTTGGCTTCTCCAATTATAGGTATAGCTGTAATGGTTGTAGGCATATTGATTACCCGTCCTGTGCTTGTGCTTATGAATACTCCCGAGGGTCCCGTCCTTGAGGGTGCTGTAACCTATATGTGTATTCTTATGATAGGCGTCCCGTTTTCAATGCTCTTCAACTTCTGCTCGGCAGTGCTGAGGACATCGGGAGAGACAAAGTCCCAGTTTATTTATCTTGCTATCTCCGGTATTGCCAATGTCGCCCTTAATCTTATCCTTGTTATAATTTTCCATCTTGGAGTAATAGGCGTAGCTGTCGGAACAGTAGTGTCACAGGTGCTCTCGGCTGTGCTTATCATGATAAAGCTTTTGAGAAACAAGGGTTTGTTTTCATTTTCCTTTAAGAGGCTCAGCTTTTCGTGGCAGAAGCTTAAGAGAATACTGCTTATTGGAATTCCTGCGGGAGTACAGGGCTCGGTTTTCAGTATTTCCAATGCATTCTTACAGTCCGGTGTAAACTCCTTCGGAGAGATTGCCATGGCAGGAAGTGCTGCTACTGCCAATATAGAGGGACTTCTTTATGTTACAGTGTCCTCCTTCCAGAATGCAGCTACGACCTTTACGGGCCGATTTATGGGTGAGGGAAATGTAAAGAGAATAAAGCATGTATTCTTTACGGTTATAGGACTTTCTGCAGTAACAGGCATAGTTCTTGGTCTTACGGCATTTGCTTTCGGACGCCAGCTGATTTCCATTTATGTAACAGGCGAGGAGGCTATTATGTACGGTTATCAACGCCTTGTTATTACATTCCCTGTGTATTTCCTTGCAGGTCTTATGGGCACCTTACCGGGATGTATAAGAGGAATGGGGCATAGTATTCCTCCCACAATAATATCTCTTATAGGAGCTTGCGGTCTTCGTATTTTGTGGATTTATACTGTTTTTGCCGCATATCCGTCTATGACAGTGTTGTATCTTATACATCCGATTACATGGATAGTAACCACCACATCATTAATAATTTGCTTTGCTATCTTTTATAAGAAAGAGAAGGGACGCAGAGTACTGTTATCAACTTAAAATTTATATGGCTGAGCTCTGTTTTGAAGAAAATTCAAATACAGACTCGGCCTTTTTTTCTAACTAAACGAAAAGTTTATATAATTTATTAAGAAAAATTTATCAACTAAACTTGGAGGTTGTTGACTTTCATTTTTATATTTGCTACAATTGAATTGACAATTATAAAAGGGGAAGACATATAAATCCAATATAATATAGCTATAGAATGTGCAATATACGCAGGTGATGAGATTATTGCTCTTATTGGTTCGATTTTCACCATTATAATCCGAACCTTTTATGAATTTGTAATGGGACATCATTATTGGACAGCCATTTTCGGTGGAATTTATGTTCTATTTAAGAAAAAAGCGAAATTTAGCTTTAAGGAGCTTTTCCAGTGGAGAGTAATGCTCGCATTACTGTTCCAAATAGCTCTACATTCTATGTGGAACGGTGCAGAATGTCTGGATATACCGATTGTTCCGTTTGTTATGAAGGCAATTGCCTGTGTATGCAGTGTAGGAACACTTATAATTCTTATAAATGTAGGTATAGCTCAAACCCGTATTCTTGGAATCTGGGAGGATTATAGGAGTGAGCATAAGGAAGAAGTATCACAAAATGATAATCAAAACAGAAGTAATATAACAGTATAAAAAAGCAGACTGCCATTTGGCAGTCTGCTTTTATCATTCTAATACAAGTCGGTAAATTTTGAGTCCTGTATCAGCAATTGCTTTTACGGCTCCTATAAGTGCTCTTGGACTCGCACCGCCAAAGTCCATATGTATACATAAGGAATATACGGAGGAGGGAGAGGGCAGGTCTTCAATTCCCGAAACATAGTGGATAGGTCTTATAAAATGTATTCTGTTGTATTTATACATATACTCTGCAAGTGCTCTGACACAGCGTGCCTTTGCCTCTTCATCGGGAGGATTTTCAAATATAATATCAAAAATCACATCGGGATATCCATCATCTATTTCATAGTCAATAGGGAATGGAGCAGAGCTTTGAAGCTTTGAAATAAATGGGTCATCGTAATAATTCATAAGGTCTCCTTTTATATTCCTTTTATTTTATATGTAATTCTACAATCACTATTTCGGGTCTGTTATTTATCCTGAGGGGAAAGGAACTGTTACCTATACCCCTGCTGATTATCATATTTGTGCCGTTTTCATAAAATAGTCCGGCATCATATTTGGGAAATAGTCCTTGAGAGGGAGCAAATACACCGCCTACAAAAGGTATACGGAACTGTCCACCGTGTGCGTGACCGCTTAGAATAAGATCTATATTATATTTCGAATATAGTTCAAAAAGCTCCGGCCTGTGTGATAAAAGAACGGTATAATACTCACCTTGGCTCGTTAAACCATCAAGTACATTTTTCATAGTTTCCTCGGAGTCGTCGGAGCTGCTGTTTACTTGGAGTAAGGGATCGTCAACCCCAATAAGCTGTATTTTTTCTTTTGAAGCAGTAATATATACGCATTTGTTTTCGAGCACATGTACGCCACAAGCTATCATTTCGTTCTTGAATTTCTGATATTCGGGAACATTAGCCTCATGATTTCCGGACACATAGTAGCACGGGGCAATTTTCAATGCCTTCTTTATGAAATTAATGGCAATATCAATATCGGGATTTCGAGAATCGATCAAATCTCCCGTGATAACAATAATATCAGGCTCAGCTTCCTTTAACATATCTAAAAGCTCAGAATTGCCTTTACCGAATTCACTGTTATGCAGATCCGATACCTGAGCTATACGGAATCCGTCAAATTCATTCGGCAATCTATCACTTGTCACTATGTACTCCGTAATCATTAATGCCTTGTTTGCCCATATTATCCATGCTGATAAGATAATAAGGAGAAAAATAATAGTAATTAATTTTATGGCTTTTGATTTTGTTACAATCATATATTTTCCTTGAATTTATTACTTCATATTATATTAGAGTATACCATAAAAAATGCGTAATGTCAATGAGATGACTTGCTATGGAAATAAATAGAGCAGAGATGGATGCCCCGATTTTTAATAGAGTAGCCCATTAGTGTCGGCTCGCAAGCGAGCTATTTTTGCCGAGTCTTATGCTAGCAATCCTTTGACCCCAAAAAACTACCATTGATAGTTTCGGGGAACCCCGACGCTGACAACGACTTTCGTCAAAAATGCGAACCCCATTTATGCAAAGCATAAAGTGGGGTTGAGTGAAACAAAATGAACCACCAACAAAAAGGGCACCCATCCGGGTGCCCTTTTTGTTGGTGGACCATTAGGGACTCGAACCCCAGACCGACCGGTTATGAGCCGGTAGCTCTAACCAACTGAGCTAATGGTCCATATGTGACTGCATTATATTTTACACATTTATTATCCGTTTGTCAATACTTTTTTTCAAAATTATAAAAATATTTTATCACATATTAATTATATGACCCCGGATTTAATTATATTACTGAAAACGAGGGTAAACTGTTGAATAATCCGACAAAAAATGTTATAATAAGATTCAATATCGGAGGTGTGATATGGCAGAATTTTATTTGCTCGGTAATTCAACCTATTCACAAATGTTCGGTTGTGTTATTATAACCGAAAGTAAAACAATTGTTATAGATGGAGGAAGTCAGGGCGATAGAGATCAGCTCTATAGCTTCTTGACAGAAAAATCACAGGGTCATGTGGATGCCTGGTTTTTTACTCACGCCCATCACGACCATATCGGTGCCTTTTGTGAGCTTTGCTATAAATATCCACAGGTGGAAGTAGATAAAATATATTATGATTTTCCAACATTTGATAAGTTAAAGGAGCTTGGCAGCCGTGGAGATTGGGAGATTAGCCTGTGGAACAGAACAGAGGAGCTCTTTAGTAACCGATTTGATAAAAGCCTCTTCAGAGTAAAAAAAGATGATAAATTTGTATTTGATGATGTGGAAATAACAGTACTCAGAGCTTTTAATAAGGATATTACCCGGAATTTTGTAAATAATAGCTCTGTTGTTTATAGAATAGACGGAAAAAAGAGCAGTATTCTTATCCTCGGTGACCTCGGTGAGGAGGGTGGAGATGAGGTAATGGCAAGCTGTAAAAGAGAGCTTTTATTCGCTGACTACACTCAGATGGCTCATCACGGGCAAAGGGGAGTAAAAAAAGAATTTTATGAATACATAATGCCTAAAAAATGTATCTGGGCATCACCCGAATGGCTTTGGAATAACGATAAGGGTGGTGGGTATGATACGGGACCCTGGTACACTGTAAGGACAAGGGAATGGGTTGAAGCCTTAGGTGTTAAGGAGCATATAATCGAAAAAGACGGCATACAAAAAATAAAAATTTAAGGAGATAGGATATTTATGAACATATGCTACATAGCTTGTGCACTTGATTGTCAGCTTGACTTTATTAAAAATCAGGGTGATCTTGTTATAGGTGCTGACAGAGGATATCTTAATCTGAAAAAGCATGGTATTACTACCGATATTGTAATAGGCGATTTTGACTCCTACAACGGAGATATAGATTGTAATAATGTAAAACGCCTGCCGAGAATAAAGGATTTTACGGACGGAGAGGTAGCAATACTGCACGGAATAGAGAAGGGCTATAAAAAGATAGTGGTATACGGTGCCATCGGTGGAGCACTTGACCATACCATAGCAAATATAGCTCACTGTGCAAAATACACCAAGGATGGAATCAATATTTCCTTTGTTGATGGAGAGAATGCTTTATTTTGCATTTCAAACTCAAGGGTATGCTTTTCTAGTAAAGCAAAAGGGCGTATTTCTGTTTTTGCATACGGAGAAAAAGCCGAGGGAGTGTATGAAAAAGGACTTTTTTACACTCTTGACAACGCAACCCTTGACCCGTTTATCCCCCTTGGAGTGAGCAATGAATTTATAGGTAAGGATAGCGAAATATCCGTGAAAAACGGAGCTTTACTAATCTACACCTCAAAAGAAAATTTTGAAAACCACTTGACAAAGCGTTGATACAGTGCTACAATTTAACCATCGCACAATTAAATATTCAGGGGTGCTTTTTGCTGAGATGGAGTAATCCAAACCCTTTAACCTGATACGGATAATGCCGTCGGAGGGAGATAATATTTTGAACCATAGTAATATTGTTTACCGCACGGATATTTTCTGTGCGGTAATATTTTTTACTACGGAGGTTTCTTATGGAAACAAAACAGAAGAACAGACAAAAGAGTATATATGCCCTTTGTCAAAGTGCTATCTTTATAGCTCTTGCCACAATTTTAAGCTTTCTCCCGGTTTACGAAATGCCTATGGGTGGCTCGGTAACACTTGCAAGCATGCTGCCGATTCTATTTATAGGTGTAAAGTTTGGACCTAAGTGGGGTATGGGATCCTCAATCGTTTATGCACTGATTCAGTTAGTACAGGCTCTTATTAAGGGTAATGTTTTCGTCTACACTGTAACTGCAGGAGCAGTTATTATCTGCGTGCTGTTTGATTACTTAGTTCCGTTTACTGTTATGGGCTTGTCCTTTTTTGCATCACCCAAAAAAGGAGAGAAGCTTAGCTTAGTAAAAACTCTTATAATCTTCGGAGCCCTGATTTTTGTGAGATTTTTGTGCCATTTTATTACAGGCATGACTATTTGGGGGCAGTGGGATGACGGCTTTTGGGGAGCATTTACCTATTCACTTCTTTATAATGGCTCTTATATGCTCCCGGAGCTGGTGCTTACTCTTGTGCTGACAGCATTTTTGCTTTCGTCAAAGCAAATAGAAAGACTGCTTGAGTCTGAGAATTGATTATCGTTGGCGAAATAATAGATAAAAAGCGTGGTTTTCCACGCTTTTTTTCTTGACTTTAACGCAGGTTGTATATATAATGAAGTTAACAAGAAGTAAAGGAGAAAGTTATGGATATTACTGCTAAATATAACTGTGACGGATATACCCAGATAGAATTTGAATTCAAGGGTAAAAAAGCGATAGCACTTCTTCCCGAGCCAAAGAAGAAAAACGGAAAAACAATTTTTAAGCCCGAATATTTCGGTGCCTTTCCCGCCCTACAGCTCGAATTTGTGAGAAGAGGCTATACTATGATATTTGTATCAAACCGTAACCGTTGGGGCACGGAAAGAGAGCTTGCAGACCAGTATGAATTTATAAACTATTGTGCAAAAGAGCTTGATATTTCAAGCAAGGTAATCACCATCGGTATGAGCTGTGGAGGAATGATGTCCGTTCTTTTGGCAGCAAAGTATCCTGATTGCATTGAGGCTCTTTACATTGATGCCCCGGTTATGAATTTTCTTAGCTGTCCTGCCAATCTCGGCAATGCTCCCGATGTCCTTGACAGCATGTGGACAGAATTTGAGGATGCATGGGGAATGACTAAAAGAGAGCTTCTACTGTTCAGGGGCCATCCTGTTGATATGATTCCCGTTCTCGTTGAGAACAAGGTTAAAATATATATGGCTTATGGCGATAGTGATAAGACTGTTCCCTATGAGGAAAACGGAATAGCTCTTGAAAGAGCATACCGTGATGCAGGTCTTTCGGAGCTTCTGTATATTGACAAAAAGATAGGTGTTGATCACCATCCACACGGACCCTCCGACATAGATTTTGCAATAAAATACTTTGAATAAGGAAAAACAGGTAAAATTTTATTTCTTGTTCCAAAATAATCTTGATTTTAAGGCAATAAAATAGTATAATAAACTTGTGATATAAAAATACAACTCGAAAAGGAGAAACAAAAATGGCAGAAAAAAGAATTATTGGCGATTATCCTGTAATTGGTATCCGTCCTACTATTGACGGCCGTCGTGGAGTTCTCGGCGTAAGAGAGTCTCTTGAGGACCAGACAATGAATATGGCTAAGGCAGCTGCTAAGCTCTTTGAGGAAAATCTCAGATATTCCAACGGTGAGCCTGTAAAGGTAGTTATTGCTGACACTACAATCGGTAGAGTAGCAGAGGCTGCCGCTTGTGCTTCTAAATTTAAGAAGGAGGGTGTTGATATCACCCTTACAGTTACTCCCTGCTGGTGCTACGGTGCAGAAACAATGGATATGGATCCTATGACAATTAAGGGAGTATGGGGCTTTAACGGAACAGAACGCCCCGGAGCCGTATACCTTGCATCCGTTCTCGCTACACATGCACAGAAGGGACTTCCCGCATTTGGTATCTACGGTCACGATGTACAGGATGCAACCGATACATCCATTCCCGATGATGTTAAGGAAAAGCTCCTTCGCTTCGGTCGTGCAGCAGTTGCAGCAGCTACAATGAGAGGAAAATCATATCTTCAGATTGGCTCTATCTGTATGGGTATCGGAGGCTCTATTATCGACCCTGCATTTATTGAGGAATATCTCGGTATGAGAGTTGAGTCTGTTGATGAGGTTGAAATCATCAGACGAATGACAGAGGGCATCTATGACAAGGAAGAGTATGAGAAGGCTCTTGCATGGACTAAGGCCAAGTGTATCGAGGGCTTTGATAAGAACCCCGAGGAGCTTCAAAAGTCCAGAGAAGCAAAGGATGCAGACTGGGAATTCGTTGTTAAGATGATGTGCATTATCAAGGACCTTATGAACGGTAATGATAAGCTTCCCAAGGGCTGTGAAGAGGAAATGGTAGGTCATAATGCTATTGCAGCCGGCTTCCAGGGACAGAGACAGTGGACAGACTTCTATCCTAACTGTGACTTCCCCGAGGCTATGCTTAATACATCCTTCGACTGGAACGGTGCAAGAGAGCCCTATATTCTCGCAACAGAAAACGATGTTTTGAACGGTCTTGGTATGCTCTTTATGAAGCTTCTTACCAACCGTGCACAGATGTTCGCAGATGTCAGAACATACTGGAGCCCCGAGGCTGTAAAGAAGGCTACAGGCTACGATATTGAGGGTGTTGCTAAGGATGCAGGTGGATTTATCCATCTTATCAACTCCGGTGCATGCTGTCTCGATGCTAACGGAGCAGTTAAGGATGCAAACGGTGAAGCAGTTATGAAGCCCTGGTATGAAATGACAGAGGCAGACTGTGACGCTGTAATGGCAGATACAACATGGAATTATGCTGATATCGGATACTTCCGTGGTGGAGGATATTCTTCCAGATTTGAAACTAAGGCTACAATGCCTGCTACAATGATAAGACTTAACCTTGTTAAGGGTCTTGGTCCCGTTCTCCAGATTGCAGAGGGTTGGACAGTTGGTCTTCCTTCCGATGTTTCCGATAAGCTCTGGAAGAGAACAGACTATACATGGCCTTGCACATGGTTTGCTCCCAGAACAACAGGTGAGGGTGCATTCAAGACAGCATATGATGTAATGAATAACTGGGGTGCTAACCACGGTGCAATCAGCTACGGTCATATCGGTGCAGATCTTATTACACTTTGCTCAATGCTCAGAATTCCCGTATGTATGCACAATGTTCCTGAGGATAAGATTTTCCGTCCTGCAGCTTGGAATGCGTTTGGTATGGACAAAGAGGGTCAGGATTACAGAGCTTGTGCAGCTTACGGTCCTATGTACAAATAATTTATAGGAGATATATATAATGAAAAAGACATCACTTGTAATTATGGCAGCCGGTATCGGCTCACGCTTTGGTGGCGGTATCAAGCAGCTCGAGCCCCTTGGTCCTAACGGCGAGGTTATAATGGAATATTCCATTCACGATGCATTGGAGGCAGGCTTCAATAAGGTAGTATTCATTATCAGAAAAGAAATGGAGGACTATTTTAAGGAGGTTGTTGGCGATAAGATTTCCGGTATTTGTGAGGTTGCATATGCATACCAGAATATTGACGATCTTCCTGCAGGCTTTACAAATCCTCCCGAAAGAAAGAAGCCCTGGGGAACAGGTCAGGCAGTTTTAGCTACAAAGGGTATTGTAACAGAGCCCTTTATGGTTATTAATGCAGACGATTACTACGGTAAGGAAGCATTTAAGACAGTTCACGATTTCCTTGTAAATGACCAGGCTGAAATTGCACAGTACAATTTCTGTATGGCAGGCTTCATCCTTAAGAATACTCTCAGTGATAACGGTGGCGTTACCCGTGGTGTATGTGAGGTAAATGCAGATAACTATCTTACAAAGGTAGTGGAGACCTCCGATATTGTAAAGACAGCTACAGGTGCAGGTGTAGCAAAGGATGGAGAAGTATCTCCCCTTGATCCCGAGGCATATGTATCTATGAATATGTGGGGTCTTACACCTGACTTTATTGATGTACTTGAGGGTGGCTTTGTAGAATTTCTTTCTAATCCCGACCTTAATCAACTCAAGGGAGAATATCTCCTCCCCTCCGTTATCGGTGGACTTGTTGAAGACGGCAAGGCATCTGTTAAGGTTCTCCCCACTAATGATAAGTGGTTCGGCGTAACCTACGGAGAGGATAAATATGCTGTTAAGGAAGAGTTCTTGAAGCTCCAGGCTAACGGCACATACCCCAAAACCTTGTATTAATTACATAAAATATAAAAAATACCAGCCAAATCGGTTGGTATTTTTTTATTTTGGCTATAATAAATGCAAATAAACAATAGGAGGTTTATTATGAACGATACAGTAAAGCTGCTTAAGGAATGTAATGCAGGAGTTAAAATGGGTGTAACATCTATTTCCAGAGTGATGCCCCATGTAAGAAACAGTGAGCTGAAAACCAGCCTGAACAAGTGTAAGGATGAGCACGCTGAGTTGGGAGACAAAACACATAAAATGCTACTTGCATATAAAGCTGAGACGAAGGAGCCCCATCCCGTGGCAAGAATGATGAGTGATATGAAAATCAGGGGACGCCTTATGATGAATAACAGTGAAAAAACAGTTGCCGACCTTATGACAGACGGATGTAATATGGGTGTAAAATCTCTTTCCCGATATCTGAATCAATACAAAAATGCTTCGGAAGAGAGTAAAAACATCGCTAAGAACATTATAGCGTCCGAGCAATGCCTGAACGATGTTTTAAGAAGTCATTTATAAAAAATAACGGTGCTTCCGTCATGGAGCACCGTTGTTTTATTTGTAGAATTTCATTATAAGAGATGTGGGAAGAAGCTTAGAGGCGAGGTGTACCATCTTTATTGAAAATGTGGGGGAGCATATTGCCTTACCTCTTTTTGCCGATTTAAGAGCTTTTTTTGCTACCATTTCGGGGGAGATCAAATATTTTTTCTTGTATTCGGGGGGATTTAAGGCTGAGAAAAACCGGGTATCAACAGGACCGGGACATACTGCCGTTACATTAATTTTTCTCGGCTTAAGCTCTTGGCGTAATGCCCTTGAAAGACTGATAACATATGATTTTGATGAAGCATATACGGAAAAATGCGGCTGAGGTAAAAATCCGGCACCGGAGGCTATTTCTATAATTTTAGAGCCTGTTCCCATATATGGTAAACAAATTTTGGTAAGTAAAGTAAGTGCAGAGCAATTTATGTCTATTATCTTTTCTATGTCACCCTCGGAAAGCTCCTCTAAATTGCCCATGTATCCAATGCCTGCAGAGCAGACAAGATATTTTATATTGTATTCTCCGTTTGAAAGTGCTGATTTAATTTCTTCTGTAAAGTCCGATGAAGATAAATCAAGAGAAAAATGTCTTATGGGAGTTGAGAATTCATCATTATCCTTATAGCTTCGGCAAATAAACCACAGTTGGTCAAGCCCTTCCTTATCAAGCTCCTTTGCCATAGCCTTGCCAATACCCTTGGATGCACCGCTGATTATTGCAATATTGATATAAATCACCTCCGTAGCTCGGTGATTAAATTATACCATATTTGTATTTTGCAGTCAATTCTTTTCTGATTTTTATTGTATTTGTATGAATAGTATGCTAAAATATAATAAATAAGTTTTATAAGAGAGGATAAGCATTATGAAGTGCATTCATCTTGATTTTCATACAAGTCCGGCAATAGACGGAATTGGAACACAATTTAATAAAGCGGAGTTTACAAAAACAGTAAAAGAAGCAAAAATTGACCTGATGACCGTATTTGCAAAATGTCATCACGGTTATTGCTATTATCCTACCAAGGTCGGTAAGGTACATCCGGGACTTAAGTTCAATCTTCTTAAAGAACAGATAGAGGCTATACATGATGCAGGAGCCGAGGCACCTATCTATATAACTATGGGTTGGAGCAAGCTTGATGCAGATGAGCATCCCGAATGGCATCATATTGATTTCTGGAAAAAGGCTCCGATTCATTTTGGTACACCGCCAAGCGACAATATAGATACTCCCATCAGCGATTGCTCATGGACTACCCTTTGTCCCGTAGGACCCTATAAGCAGCATCTTATAGATATTACTAAAGAGGTATGCGAGCAGTTTGATACAAGGGACGGCGTTTTCTATGATATATGCTTTATGAAGGATGCGTGCGTCTGTGAGAGCTGTAAGGCGGGAATGAAAGAAATGGGACTGGACCCCGATAATTATGAGGATGCAAAAAAATACTATAAAATAAAGCGTATTGAGCTTATGAAGGAGCTTACAGGTCTTGTACATCAATACACACCGGGTGCTCCGGTGTTCTATAACGGAGGAGCAGACCAGAACAGACCTGAATACCATCCCTACCAGACACATTATGAACTGGAGGACCTTCCTACTGCATGGGGAGGATATGACCTTATGCCTCTCCGTGCTAAATTCTTTGAAAAGTACGGTAAAAAATTCTGGGGCATGACAGGTAAATTCCATCATGCATGGGGCGAGTTCGGCGGATTCAAAAATAAGGACGCACTCAAATATGAATGTGCCGATATGGTAAGCATTGGTGCATCCATATCTGTCGGTGACCATTTACATCCACTCGGCAAGCTGGATGACAGTACATATGCTGTTGTCGGATATGCCTTTGATTATACATCCAAAATAGAAAAGTATTCTGAGAATACCAAGGCATATACAGATCTTGCAATCTGGATGAGCCATAATTATGACGCTGATATGGGCTGCTCAAAGATGATACAGCTTATGCATCTTGAATTTGACCTTGTTGAAAGCGGCGATGATATTTCCGGGTATAAATGTATTGTTCTGCCCGATACGGTAAAGCTGTCGAAAAAAGACAAAAAAGCAATATCTGACTATGTTTCAAACGGTGGTGCACTTATAGTAAGCGGAGCCGGTGGCTTTGAAGAAATAGGTATCAATATCAAGGGTAGGTCCGAATATGACCTTGATTACATTTCTTGTGATATAGATGAAATTACCACACCCTTTCTATCATATACTAAGGCATATATTGCAGAATGCGAGGGAGAGGTCCTTGCAAGAGTTTATGAGCCATATTTCAACCGTACCTTCCGTCATTTCTGCGGACATAAGAATACACCCTTCAAAACAGAGCCTGCAAGCTATCCTGCACTTGTTAAAAACGGGAATGTTGTTTACATTGCTCATCCTGTATTTACTGCATACAACAGCTCAGGAAACTATGTGTTGGAAAGATACATTAAAAAAGCCTTTGAATTGGTATACAAAAAGAACATTGAATTCAGCTATTATCCATCCTGTGCAAGGGTAAGAGTAAGAAGGAGTAAAAAGGACAGCTTCTACGCTGTACATATGCTTTATGCACCTCCTATAAACAGGGGAAATGTATGTCTCCTTGAGGACTTTCCACCTCTTTACAACACTGAAATCAAGCTTTCCGTACCAGAAACTGTTAAAAGGGTTACTCTTGTTCCTCAGGACAAGGAGATTGCCTTCAGTCAGGTTGACGGTAAGGTAATATTCACTGTTGATAAAATGGAGCTTCATCAGCTTATTGTCATTGAATATTGATTTTAATTACATACAACTTAAAAAGTTAAGATGGAGTATAAAAAACGCGCGTAAAAGTGCGTTTTTTATATTGAAAATGAAAAACAATTGTGTTAGAATAATATGAAGAGGTGAATATTATGTCTAATATGATTGATTATGTTAAATGGCGTTGCGATATTTCCTTCAGCAATTCACCGCTTAATGAGGTGGACAGCCTTATTTTTACCGAGCTGTCATACCTTCCCTTTGAGCATTTTGTACCTTCGGTAGACAGTAATAAAAAATTACTTCTGTCTGAGGTTGCCGATAGATTTTTTGATGTATACGATGAGGATAGGTCAATAGGAGCAATCATTCCCGGACCTTATATCATTAAGCTCTTCAGACTTCTCAGTAAGTCCACAAGATATGCTGAGGTTAAAATGTGGGCATATGTTAATGATATAAGTAAGGATAAAGAGAAGCAGTTTTCAGCAATTTGCTTTTCCTGGGATAAGGATAATACCTATATCGCCTTCCGAGGTACTGATGATACGCTTATCGGATGGAAGGAAAATTTGAATATGGCACTGTATACTCCAATTCCTGCCCAGCAGGACGGAGTTGACTATGTGGAGAAAATCGCCACACTTGTAAAAAAGGATAAGCTATATATTGGTGGACACTCAAAGGGTGGAAATATATCTGTATATTCTGCACTTAATGTATCACCAAAGGTAAAGAAGAGAATATGCAGGGTATATAACTTTGACGGTCCCGGCTTTACAAGTCGGTATCTTGATTTGGTAAATGACCTTGATACAATATCTAAAATATGGAATTATCTGCCCGAGGGCTCCCTTATAGGTCGTATTTTTGACAGCGTTGGAGAGCATGTAATTGTTAAAAGCTTTGTAAAGGGTGTTCAACAGCATGATGCTTTCTCCTGGGATGTAATGGGTGCTGAGTTTATAAGAGCAAATAAATTTGAATCCGGAAGTGATGATTTCCATGTGCTTCTTAAATCCTGGGTTAGCAAAATGACTGAGGAGGACAGGCATAAATTTGTAGATTCCTTCTACAGAATCGCTACATCCACAAATGCCTCCACGCTTTCCGATATAATGATAGCTAAGATGAAGTTTGTTATGGGTGTAATCTCCTCAAAGGGAGAGGATAAGAAGATAGTAATAGATGGAATCAAGCGTCTTTTGAAGGAGAAAAACGAGATAAAGGGCTCTGCAAAGAGTAAGCTTTATCTTAAAAAGGTAGAGGAAGACGATACCCCCATAGAGTCGGTATATTTTTCTCCAGGAAACAAAAAGAATAAATAATCCTATTTTTAGGGTGGAATAGAGGAATAAAATGCAGAATTTAGAAATTAGTCTTTTGTACCCCGATATGGATTCCCTTACTAAGGGAATTGACGGTGAGGATAGAGCCAATATCTCAACAGAGGTGTTGGATGAGCTTCAGCTTACTTCAATAATCGACCTTAAGTCCGGTAGATTGTGCGATTTTTTTACAAAGGATATTAAGGTTATAGAATACCGTCAGCAGGTGTTCGCAGATATGATAGAAAACCCCGAGCTTTGCGAACTTTTTGACAAGGTGAGCCCTATTCTTATGGATATATCGGAGATTCGCCGTATTTCACAGGATACCGAGGCATCTGAGGGATATTTGTACAGTATCACAGAAATTGAGCTTTATATTTCCGCTATGGAGCTTCTTTCCGAAGGGCTTTATCCTATGATGGGCAGGTTTAAGAGCTCGGCACTTATAGCTTTAACCGAAAGAATCAAGGAGCTTACGGAAAGTGACTATTACAAGGACCTTAATGTTAAGCTTAAGGAGCTTACTACAAGGATAAGCGAGGTAAAGAGTGTTACAATCGGTGTCAACCTCAATTCTCAGCTTCGCCCCGAATATGCAGGCGTCCTTAGTGTAAACAATGATAAGTTCAAATCAGGCGATTTGCTTGAGAAAATCCTTCGTCTTGATTTCAAAACCAATGAATATACCTGTATAGCATCCCTTATTCCTTTTAAGAAGGGACAGTCAGACAATCAGCAGACAGCTCTTTCAAATGCATTTAATAATGCACTTATAAATGTTTTTAAGACATCAATGCGTTCATGGAGAAAAGTAATACAGACCTATGTTCTTGAAAATGCGGATTTTCTTATCAGGCTTATGCCCGAAATGGAATTTATTGTTAAGGGAACCGAGCTTATAAACAAATTCAAAAATTCCGAAAATCCGTACTGCTTCCCCAAGATGCGTCCAATGGAGGAGAAGGTATTTACAACCAAGGGTATATATAATCCTGTTGTTGCATCAAAAATCGATGCTAAAATGGTAACAAATGATTTTGATTTTGACGATAACGGAAGATTTTATGTTCTTTCCGGACCTAACCGTGGTGGTAAATCTGTAATCACATGCTCGGTAGGACATGTGTTTGCTCTTGCTCAGCTCGGACTTGCAGTAAGTGCCGAGGAGGCAGAGATAAGCCCCGTTGATGCTATATTTACTCATTTTCCAACAGGCTCTGAGGATACTATTGATAAGGGACGACTTGGCGAGGAATGTGCCCGTCTTGACGACATCTTCGATAAGGTAACAGAGAATAGCCTTGTTCTCCTTGATGAATCCCTTTCGTCCACAGGCTCGTTTGAGGGCTCATATATTGCTTCTGAGGTTCTTTGCGGCTTTTCAATGGTAGGCTGTCGTGGCATTTTCTGTACACATCTTCACGAGCTTTCTGCAATGATAGATGAAATCAACGAAAAGTGTGCGGCAGACGGTGGTTCAAGGATTGATACACTTGTCGCAGGTATGAATAACGGACAGAGAAGCTTCAAAATTATGCGTGCAAAACCGGACGGAAAGAGCTATGCAAGAGATATAGCAAACAAGTACGGTATTTCGCTTGAGCATATTTTGAAAAAAATTCAAAAAAATAGTTGAAAAAATTTCAAATTACTATTGCAATTAAAAAAATACTGTGCTATAATACTAAGCGTGAATTTTTAGTAGACCCATTTCTACTTTAATGGAGGTGTAAAAATGGCTAAATGTGATGTATGCGGAAAGGGCGTAGTATTCGGACACAATGTGTCTCACTCTAACCGTAAAACAAACAGAGTTTGGAAACCTAACATCAGAAGAGTAAAAGCTGTTGTTGACGGTACAAATAAGACAGTTTATGTTTGCTCCCGTTGCCTTCGTTCCGGCAAGGTAACTCGTGCCTAACTGATTAATGAAATCAAAAGACCGTGTTCACGGTCTTTTTTTCAGCTTATTTACAAAAAAGCGAAGGAGAGGGATTATGACAGGGTTTGTGAGTCGGGATATATCAGCTAAGCTTTATGAAGAAGTCGGTATTGAAGCGTTACCGCTTGCTCCATATAAAAAAATAGATTATCCTGTAGCATCTCACGCAGATATGCTAATCAATATAATAGAAGAAAATATTTTCTGCTATAGTGATTATTATGAAGAAAACAGAAAGATTTTTTCCTTAGCAGAGAAAATTGGATACAGTATAGTAAAATGCTCTCCTCCCGTTTCATCAAGGTATCCTGACGATATTGGGCTTAATGCTCTTGCAATAGGTAAGAGGATATTTGGTAAAGAGGATAGTATAGCACCGGAGGTTAAAAGAGTAGCCCGTGAAAGGGGATATGATATAATAAATGTAAATCAGGGATATACATCGTGCTCCACCCTTGTATTGAACGAGAGAAATATTATAACTGCTGATATTTCAATAAAAAAGGCAGCAGAAAAATACGGTATTAATGTTACCCTTATTGAAGAAAAGAACATTAGATTAGATGGCTACAGCTATGGATTTATAGGTGGTGCAACCCTTGTATATGAAAATAAAATTTACTTTTTTGGAGATGCATTAAAGCTGTCATCGTATAGTAAAATCAAGCAGACTGCCGATGCCAATGATATGGAGATTATTTCCATTTTGTCGGGGGAAGTGGTTGATTTTGGAGGAATCAGACTCTTAAAATGATGAAAAATCGCTTAAAAACAGCGATTTTTTTATTTTTCTTCAAAAAAACGGGGTATACATGAAAAAAAGTTGGTCAAATCTATTGCCAAAGCCGAAAAGCTATGTTATAATTTTTATATATTTTAGCATGCGTCCGCGTATTTTAATGCGTTGTTATATTTCTATTTTAAGAAAAGGAGTACGAGTATATTATGTTTTGGGATTACATAGTCCATTTCTTTTCACTATTTAAGCTTATAACTATTTTCGACATTATAGATATTATTTGCCTCTCGGGAGTTTTGTTTGTTATTTACCTCTTTATGAAGGAGCGTAGAGCAGGAAAGCTTGCAATAGGTGTCGGTTTTATTTTTGCTTTACTAATTTTGTGTGAGATTCTGTCACTGAGGGCAATGCAGTATATTCTTTCTCATGCAATAGATGTTGGTCTTGTTCTTCTTGTTGTAATTTTCCAGCCGGAAATAAGATCCGGTCTTGAAAAGCTCGGCGATAACTCTCTTAAGGGTATTAAGGTTATCGGAGAGCAGAAAACATCTACTCAGACCATTGCCATGATTGATGAGATTTCCAACGCTACCTTTGAGCTTGCAAGATCTAAGACAGGTGCACTTATAGTGTTTGAGAGAAATACGAAGCTTGGTGATCTTATCCTTACCGGTACAGTTATTAATGCACAGGTAAGCTCATATCTTTTGAGAAATATATTCTTCGATAAGGCTCCCTTGCATGACGGAGCAGTTATTATCCGTGATAACAGAATATACTCAGCGGGCTGTCTGCTTCCTCTTTCCATCAACTCTGATATTATTAAGGATTTGGGTACAAGACACAGAGCCGCAATCGGAGCAAGTGAAAACAGTGACTGTATAGCAGTTGTTGTTTCTGAGGAGACAGGCATAGTTTCCATAGCTCATGAGGGTCATATTTACAGAAACTTTACAAGAGCTACCATGAAGAAAAAGCTCGAGGAATATCTTGTACACACTTCTTCCCAGGTGAAGAACAAGAACGGTGCAAGAATCAGGATGAGACATAAATAAGGAGATACCATGGATAAGTTTTCAAGAACTACTGAAATAGATACAGCCGGTGTTCTCAATGCTATAGAGCAGGATACTCCTAAGAAAAGCAGAAGGGGTAATATCATAGCTCTTATAATATGCATTCTTGCCGCTATATTTATCTGGGCGTATGTTACAGATACCGATGCTACCATTGATGAAAAGGAATACAGAGATATTAATGTCAGTGTGGAAAGCTCCCAGTACAATGTAGAGGTAAAGACGGTTGTAAATGTTACCCTGAAGGGTACAAAGAGTGATCTTGTTGATGTAAAAAGATCAGAGATTAAAATTGTTGTAAGTGCAGATCAGATACACAAGGAGGGCGAATACAAGGTGCCCATTACATGTTATCTTGATGATGCTGTAAATGCAGATGTTGAAATAATACCGTCGACGGGATATGTAACGGTATCGGTAAAGAAGAAATGAGATTACTTATTGAACAAATCAAGGTAAATCTTGATGCTACCGATAATGATATTTTCGATATAGCAAAGGTGCGTATCAGTAATACACGCACCTTTTCACTTCCGGAAAAAATGTATATTTACAAGAGGTCTGTTGACGCCCGACATAAGGATGATATTAAGCTTGTATGTACTGTCTGTGCTGAGGCATCCTCCAAAAAAAGTAATTTAGACATTGATTATCTGGCGAAAAAGGGAATTAAGATTTTATCCTCAGATGAATTGAGTATAAAAGAGAAAGCTGCACCGACGGTTCCACCGTTGGTTGTCGGCTTTGGTCCGGCAGGAATGTTTTGTGCTCTTATCCTTGCAAGAGCAGGGTACAAGCCTACCGTAATTGACCGTGGCTCCGATATGGATACCCGTGTTTCGGATGTGAAACGCTTTTATGCTACGGGGATTCTTAATACTGAGTCTAATATTCAGTTCGGTGCAGGTGGTGCAGGTACATTTTCTGACGGTAAGCTTACCACAAGAATAAATGACCCCAAGTGTGCCTTTGTACTTAAAACCTTATGTCAGCACGGTGCACCGGATGATATAATGTACAAGGCAAAGCCACATATCGGCACTGACCGACTGAGAGATGTTGTAAAGAGTATAGAAGAGGAAATTATATCCCTTGGCGGTAGAGTTATATACAGGGCAAGGCTTGATTCCTTTGATAATGGAATAGCACATACCACCATAGGCGATATTCCTTATACGGATATTGTTCTTGCTATCGGTCACAGTGCAAGAGATACTTATAAATATCTTATGGAAAGGGGCTTTGCAATAGAGCCTAAGGCGTTTTCCGTCGGTGTCAGAGTTGAGCATTTGCAGACGGAAATTAACGAGGCTATGTACGGTAAATTTGCGTCCGATCCCCGTCTCGGATCTGCTGATTATAACATTTCTCACAGAAAGGATGGAAAGGGAGTATACTCCTTCTGCATGTGTCCCGGTGGAGAGGTTGTTGCTGCCACTAGCGAAGAGGGTGGAGTAGTCGTGAACGGTATGAGTGTATATGCAAGAGACGGAAAAAATGCAAATTCCGCTATCTGCGTGCAGGTTGATAAGACAGATTACGGAAACGATCCTCGCTTAGCAATTGAATTTCAAAGAGGCTTGGAGAGAAAGGCTTTTGCAGCCGGAGGCTCCGATTATACAGCTCCTGTGCAGACTCTTGGAGATTTTTATGAAGGAGTAGCACATAGAGAGCCGGACAGAATTATGCCGTCGTATATGGACGGTAAGGTAAAGGTATGCGATATGAACGGTATTTTACCGAAGTTCGTATGCGATTATCTTAAGCTTGGATTCAGAGAATTCGGTAAGAAAATTAAAGGCTTTGATTCAAGTGATGTGCCGATTACAGGAGTGGAAACAAGGACCTCGGCACCACTCAGAATATTAAGAGATGAATTGCACTATAATGCGTTTATGCATGCAAATGCATACCCCTGTGGAGAGGGAGCAGGCTATGCCGGAGGAATTATGAGTGCATCAGTAGACGGAATTAATGTTGCTTTGGCAATTTTGAATAAATGAGGTTATGGAAAGTAATAAGATTTGGAATATAAGAGCTGACAGCTCATTGCTCCCCGAAGCTTTAGATATATCTGAAGGCCTTGGGATCAGCCCGATACTTGCAACTCTTCTTTTGAACAGAGGATATAGCACAGTAGAGGGCGTAAGGACATTTTTAGGTAAGAGCACGGAGATTCTACACGATCCCTTTTTGATAAACGATATGGAAAAGGGTGCTATGAGAATCCTTGAGGCTGTCAGAAATAATGAAAAAATTTATGTCTACGGAGATTATGATGTAGACGGAGTAACATCTGTAAGCATACTGTATCTTTATCTTGAGGGTATGGGGGCAGATGTAAATTACTATATCCCCAACAGAAAGGGAGAGGGCTACGGAGTTTCCGAGCAGGCAGTAAATAAGCTTGCAGAAAAGGGAACAAAGCTTATAATAACAGTTGATACGGGAGTTACTGCTCATAAAGAGGTAGAAATTGCTAAGGGCTTTGGTATAGATACTGTAATTACCGACCATCATGAATGCCCTGCAACCCTACCGGATGCGATAGCGGTTATAAATCCCAAGAGGAGAGATTCGGAATATCCGTTCCAAAGCCTTGCCGGTGTAGGTGTTGTTTTCAAACTACTTTGTGCATTGGAATATTTATTTACAGGGGACTCTCTTGTTGATTGTACAAGACGGATTGCCGATAGGTATGCAGATCTGACTGCTATCGGTACTATTGCCGATGTAATGCCTGTTACCGATGAAAACAGACTTATTATATCCTATGGATTGTTAAGAGCTGAGAATACAGACAAAATCGGTCTTTCAACACTTATAGACCTTTGCAGAAGTAATGATACAAAGTCAAAGTCAAGGGTTAAAAGAAAGATCTCATCAGGCTTTGTTGGCTTTACTATTGCACCGAGAATTAATGCTGCAGGCAGAATATGCGACGCATCTATTGCTGTGGAGCTATTCCTTTCCAAAAACAGAACGGATGCCGAAAAATATGCACTTCAGCTATACGATATTAACAAGGACAGACAGCTGGAGGAAAACAGAATAGCTGACGAAGCCTTTGCGAAGATAGAGAAAAACGGTTATGACCACGGTGGGGTTATAATACTTGACAATGTGGATTGGAACCACGGAGTTATCGGTATCGTTTCGTCGAGGGTAACGGAAAAATATTCCTTACCTTCTATCCTTGTTTCCTTTGAGGGAAATGATAATCCACTTGATGGAGAAGCCATAGGAAAGGGCTCGGGAAGAAGTATAAGAGGAATGAACCTTGTAAATGCACTTTTGTCATGTAAGGATCTTTTGGAAAAATTCGGTGGTCATGAGCTTGCTGCAGGGCTTAGCATCAAGAGAAAAAATCTTGATGAGTTTCAGCGTAGAATGACAGAATATGCAAGAGCCTGCTTTAAGGGTGAGGAGCCAATCAGTACTCTTGATATAGACTGTATTCTCGGCGAAAAGGATATAAACCGTGACCTGGCTACGGAGATAACCTTGCTGGAGCCGTACGGAGTATCAAATCTTGTCCCCGTATTTGCAATGAAGGATGCAATTATAGAGGATATTATTCCCGTTGGAATGAACAGACATCTTAAGCTTACAGTTTCCAAAAACGGTGTAAGATTTACTGCTATGCAGTTCTGTGTTTCTTCCGACGAGTTTGGGTATGAAATAGGTGATGAGGTTGATATAGCCTTTAACCTTGAAATAAATGAATTTATGAATATGCGTACCGTTCAGCTTAATGTAAAGGACATTAAGAATGCTGATGGACCTGCAAAAAATCAAAGAGCAGGAGAGCTTGAATATAGCAAAATCTGGAACGGAGAATATATTGGAGATGTAGATATAGCTGTTCCTTCAAGGGAGGAATTCGCCTGTGTTTACAATACCCTTTTGAAGTCGGCAAGGGACGGAATATCAGGCTTTTCATATCTTAGATTACATAAGCTGATAAATGGTAAAAAGCAAGGTATCCATATAACCTATGCCAAGATAAAAATAATTATTAAGGTGTTCAGGGAACTCAATATTGCAAATATTGAGGAAACAGATGAATACAGCTTCCAATATCGCATAACCTATACAAAAACGAAAACGAGCCTTGATAAATCAAATATACTGAAGAGGCTTAAGTCAATTTATACAGCGAAATAAAGGAGTAACTATGTTAGCGGAGGAATTGAGACCTATAGAGCAGCTGCTGTCTGCTATTGAAAGCAGTAATAAAAAGTATGACCTTGAAAAAATTAAAAAGGCCTTTCTTTACGCTGATGAAATGCATAAGGGACAAATGCGTCAGAGTGGAGAGCCATATATTTCTCATCCCATTGCTGTCGCAGAGAGTGTTGTATCTCTGGGACTTGACACGGATTCGGTATGTGCCGCACTCTTGCATGATACGGTGGAGGACTGTCCTGAAAAAACTAATCTTGATGCTATAAGACAGCTTTTCGGCAACGATGTTGCTTTGTTTGTTGATGGCGTTACAAAGATTAAATCAATTAATGTCGAGGACAAGGAAGAGACTCACATTGAGAATATCCGTAAAATGCTTCTTGCTATGTCCAAGGATATCAGAGTAATATTTATCAAGCTTTGTGACAGAATGCATAATATGCGTACGCTGTATGTTAAAAAGGACGCAAAAAGAAGAGTGACTGCCCTTGAGACTATGCATGTTTACGCCCCCCTTGCTCATCGCTTGGGTATGCAGAGAATTAAGCAGGAGCTTGAAAATACCGCACTTAAATATCTTGACCCTATAGGATACGATGAGGTCAAGGGAAATATAGATGATAAGTACGGAAAAAATGCAAACTTTATTGAGAATATTAAGAATCATGTGTCTGCAAAGCTGGAGGCAGCCAATATAAATTATAAGCTCAAGGGTCGTGTTAAAACAGTATACAGTGTATACCGTAAAATGTATAACCAGAACAAGAGCTTTGATGAAATATATGACTTTTATGCCCTCCGTATAATTGTAGATACAGAGCTGGAATGCTATACGGTCCTCGGACTTATACATGAAATGTATAAATCCGTTCCCGGCAGATTCAAGGACTATATTTCCACACCTAAGCCGAATATGTACCAGTCACTCCATACAACTGTAATCGGTAAGGACGGTATTCCCTTTGAGGTACAGATAAGAACAAGTGAGATGCACCATATAGCTGAGTACGGTATTGCCGCACACTGGAAATATAAGAGTGGAGAAAAAGCATCCGTAGATATAGACAGAAAGCTCGACTGGATATCCAAGCTTATAGATACGGAAAATGAGGCAAGTGATCCGGATGAGTTTTTGCATGCCTTTAAGATAGATATCTTCCATGATGAAACCTTTGTGTTTACTCCTAAGGGAGATGTTATAGCTCTTCCTCTCGGTTCTACACTTATTGACTTTGCATATTCAATTCATACAGGTGTAGGTAATAAAATGATAGGTGCAAAGATAAACGGAAGAATAGCACCCATTGATTCCGAGCCTAAGAACGGAGATATAGTTGAGGTAATTACCTCTAATTCTGCAAAAGGACCCAGCCGTGACTGGCTTAACATTGTTAAGACAAGTGAAGCAAGGAACAAGATCAAGCAGTGGTTCAAAAAGGAAAAGAGACAGGAGAATATCCAGGTTGGTAGGAACGAAATTGAAAAAATGTTCAACCGAAAGAGGATGAACTGCTCTGATACAGAAAGAGAAGAGATAGTTACAGCCGTTGCCAAAAAATTGGGAATGGCAGATGCCAATGACTTATATAACGGTCTTGGCTATGGAGGACTTTCTTATACAAAAATAGAGGCTAAGCTTACTGATGAATATGACAGAAACTATAAGAAAGAGCCTGTAAAGGAGTCAGTTATAGAGCCTACTACTAATGCTGCTGTTAAGAGACGCAAGTCCAACGGTGGAGTTATTGTTGACGGTGAGGAGGGCTGTGCTGTTAAGTTTGCTAAGTGCTGCAATCCATTGCCCGGAGAGGAAATAATCGGATTCATTACTAAGGGATACGGTATATCTATCCATAAGGCTGATTGTCCCAATATAAGCTCTGCATATGCAAATGAGGAAAATGTTGATAGATTTGTTAAGGCAGAATGGGATGTACCCGTAAGCGGACATTCAAGCTCAACCTTTGAGTCTGCAATACAGATTTTTGTTACAAACCGTATATCTATTCTTGCTGATATTTCCGTGGCTCTTGCCGAAATGAAGGTAGATATAGTATCCATTAATACAAAGAATGTTGAGGGTGCCTCAATAATCAATATGGTTATCTCCTGCAAGAATATAGAGCATTTTAACTCAATTATTTCAAGAGTAAGAAACATCAAGGATGTTATCAGAGTGTCGAGAGTGGTAGGTGCATCGGTATGATAGCTGTACTTCAGAGAGTCAGCCACGCTTCTGTCACTGTAGACAGTGAGGTATGTGGTAAAATAGATAACGGGCTTCTTATATTGCTCGGAGTAAAAAACGGAGACGCCGAGAGGGACGCTATGCTTTTAGCTGATAAAATCAGTAAGCTCAGGATTTTTTCCGATGATAACGGAAAGATGAATCTCAGCGTCATGGATGTTAACGGAGGGGTGCTTGTTATATCCAATTTCACCCTTCTTGCAAATTATAAAAAAGGTAACAGACCTGATTATATGAATGGAGCAAAGCCCGACGAGGCTAATCGCCTGTATGAGTATTTTTGCGACTATATATCCACTCTTGTACCTACACAGAAGGGAATATTCGGTGCAGATATGAAGGTAGAGCTTTTGAACGACGGTCCTGTTACAATTGTAATGGATAGTGAAGTGTTGAAATGAAGCTTAATTTGAACGGTAACATAAACAGAATCTATGTTCAGTCCCTTTGCATGATTTTTTATCACGGAGTAAAATTTCCGGAGGGTGATGAAAATACAGACGGACTTGAATTGACTGTTACACTCACACAAAATGAAAATACAGTACACTGTACAGCCTTGTTAACGGCTGATAATAATATGGCAGATACCGTATCCACAGATAGCTTTTCTGATAAAGAAAGTGAGGACAGGACAAATAAAATTGTTGTGGGACAGGCTGTATATAATGTATGCTCGGAAATGACGGGGCGTACATCGGGCTATGGAATATTAACCGGTATCCGTCCATCCAAGGTTACAGCAGAGCTCCTATCCTTCCACAGTGAAGAAGAGACCTTAAGTATACTTACGGACAGATATCTTGTTTCAAAGGAAAAGGCAGAGCTTTGTATTACGGTAGCCAAGAACGAAACAGAAATATTAAGAGAAACTGACGACTCCCGATGCAGCGTATACATTTCTATTCCGTTCTGCCCCTCAAGATGTAATTATTGCTCATTTATATCTTTTGCGGGAAAAAAGCTTTTTTCACTGATACCGGATTATGTCAAACGGCTCTGCGAGGACATCAGGGAAACATTCTCACTGATAGAGGAATGCGGTCTTTCAGTATCCTGTATTTATATAGGTGGTGGAACACCTACTGTTCTTGAGCCTAATCAGCTTGAATATATGCTTTCAACAGTGGCACAGTGCGTTGATGTAACTAAGCTTGAGGAGTATACCTTAGAGGGCGGAAGACCCGACACTATTACCGAGGAAAAGCTCAGGATAGCAAAGGAACTGGGAATTACCAGGATAAGCGTAAATCCACAGACCCTAAATGACTTTGTTCTTGAAAAAATAGGAAGAAGGCATACGGTAGAGGAGTTTTTGAAGGCTTACGAAAAAGTCAAGGCATGTGGAATCAAGAATGTGAATACCGATCTTATTGCCGGTCTTGACGGAGACACTGTTGACAGCTTCAAAAAAACTATTGACAGTATTATTGCTCTTGATCCGGATAATATAACCGTGCATAGCTTTTCCGTAAAGAATGCGTCACAGATAAGAGTCGATGATAAGGATATATATATAAAGGGCTTCAGTGAGGCAAGAGACAGTGTAGAATACTCTATAGACAGGCTTTGCAAAAACGGTTACATACCGTACTATATGTACAGGCAGAAAAATACTGTTGACAATCTTGAAAATGTCGGTTATGCCAAAAAAGGCTCCTTTGGACTTTATAATGTATATATGATGTCAGATGCCCATACAGTGTTCGGCATTGGGGCAGGTGCAACCACAAAGCTGGTTAAGCATATAAACGGTAAAGCAGAAATTAAACGCATATTTTCCTACAAATATCCATATGAATATCTCAAAGAAAAGAGAAGTGCAGATAAGACTGTAAGGGAGTTTTTTGAAAGGAGATAAAAATGAAACATATAAATATTTCATTTAAGAACGAGGAAGATAAAAAAAGCTTTGTTCAGGAATGCGAGAAAAATTTTCATAATTATCTTAAAGAAATTTCCGATACCGTAGTGGGAAAAAATACAGATATAGTACTTTTATCCGGACCCACCTGCTCGGGTAAAACAACTCTTGCAAACAAAATTATACATGACTTTACAAAAAAGGGTAAGGATGTTAAGGTCATATCCATAGATGATTTTTTTATGGAAAGGAACGATTCCCGTACTGTAGAGGAGGGTAAAAAAATAGATTATGATTCTATTGAGGCTCTTGATTTCCAATTATTGAAATGCTGTATCGGTGACCTTTATAAAAACGGTGAGATAGATGTACCTATTTATGATTTTGTATCTCAGAAGAGAGTGGGCTTTAACCACTATAAAATTGAGAAGGATACAGTAGTCCTTTTTGAGGGCATACAGGCTGTATATCCCGAAATTACAGCCCTTTTTGAAGGATATGATTATATAGGAATCTTCACTAATGTTGAAGAGGATGTATGTGTAAACGGGGTGCATTTTTCAAGAGATGATATACGACTTTCCCGTAGAATAGTACGAGATAGAAAGTTCAGAGGGGCGAGTGCTGATTTTTCTCTTTACCTGTGGGAAACGGTAAGAGAAAACGAGGACAAAAATATTTACCCCAATAAAAATATTTGTAAGATACAGATGAATTCTTTTCTCGATTACGAATTATTCGTAATCAAAAAATATATAATAGAAGTACTGAGTGATGTGGAGCCAAGCAGTAGATTTTATCCTAAGGCTTTTGAAATGTGTGAAAAGTATAAGTCACTTGATGAAATAAGCTTTGACTATGTGCCGGGCAACTCTCTCTACACAGAATTTCTTGGTAAAAAATAAGAGGAAAGATTTTGAACAATACAGTCAATACCCAAAAAAGAAGTTCAAAAAATCTGTTTTTTTCAGGTGTATTGATTCTAACAATAGCCAATATTCTTGTTAAAAGTGTTGGTCTTATATCCAAAATCGCATTAAACAGAGTAGTTGGCAGCATAGGTGCAGGTTATTATAGCTCAGCCTATGAAATATACGCCTTTTTATATGTTATTTCAACAGCAGGCTTGCCGGTCGCCATCTCTATAATGGTATCAAAGGCAAGGGCGAGAGGTAGCTTAGAGGAAGTAAACAAAATATTTAATATATCATTCAAAGTATTTTCGACCGTGGGGCTTGCATTAACAGGCCTCATGGTTATTTTTTCAGATGCAATAGCCCAGCTTATGGGTGCTCCGGAAACATCTGTATGTATTAGGACGATTGCACCAACATTACTTTTTATTTGTATAAGTAGCTGTATAAGGGGGTATTTTCAGGGATATCAGCTAATGGGTCCGACTGCCGTATCACAGCTTATAGAAGCAGTGTGTAAGGTGGCGATAGGTATTTCCCTTGCTTTTTTTGCAAAAAGCAGAGGATACAGTGACCATATAGTTGCATCATATACAGTATTTGGTGTAACTGTCGGAGTGTTTTTGGGTATGGTTTACCTCTATGTAAAAAAACACAGATTTAAGGAACATGAGTATTTTGATACCGTTGATGATACGAGTAACAGCAGCTCACGATTTTTGATTAGGAATCTGATGCGTATTGCAATACCTATAACCATCAGCTCGTCTGTTTTATCTCTTACTACAATTCTTGATACATTTATGATACAAAACAGGCTTTTGGATTTCGGCATGGATATAACAACAATACGAGTATACTACGGAGATTATACATCCCTTGTAATATCTATGTTTAATTTACCAACAATTCTTATATATCCAATTGCCAATGCTCTTGTTCCTATGATATCTGCATCGACAGAATCAGGGGATTCAACCGGAGCAGAGAGAATGCGGGAGCTTGGAATCAGGCTTGTAAGTATTATTTCCATTCCTTGTGCAATGGGTATGTCGGTTTTTTCATTCCCGATACTCAGGCTTTTAATGTTTAAGCAGGACTCGGTTTATAGGGCATCACCGTGGTTGTCAATATCGGCTATTTCTGTGTTTTTTCTTGGTATAATTGCCATAACCAATGCCTATCTCAATTCGGAAGGAAAACAAGGATTACCGATAATATCTATGTTATGTGGTTCTTCAGTGAAGCTATTGGTAAGCTATTTTCTCATCGGGAAAATAGGAATTATAGGTGCTCCGATAGGTACGCTTTTATGCTATGCAACAGCCTCATTTATTAATTTATATTTTGTACTGCGTCATATTGGGAAGCTTCCAAGTCCTATGGATGCATTGGTAATGCCCTTTTCCTGTGCAGCAATATGTATAGGAGCTGCTGTTGCTGTGTATACCGTTACCGAAAATTATTTACCATCATCTCTTGTAACACTTATAGCAATACTTGTCGCATCACTGGTATATTTTATAACAGTTATAAAATCGGGTACAGTAGCAAGGGAAGAAATACATTTTTTACCATCAGGTAAAAAAATAATTCGATTGCTTGAAAAATTTTATATTTTAAGAAAAAAATAGGCAATATGTCCAAAAAATATTACAAAAAATGAAAAAAATTGAAAAAATTACACAAAATACTTGCATTTTATTTTGCCGAGTGATATAATATAAATGAAAATAAGAATATAAAAGAAATGAGGAATACTCCAATGAACAAAACAGATCTTATCGAATTTGTTATAAAAGAAACCGAGCTTAAGAGAAAGGATGCCACATCAGCTGTAGAAGCAGTTATTGCAGGCATGGAAAAGGCACTTGTTGAGGGCGACAAGGTTCAGATTATTGGTTTTGGTACATTTGAGACAAAGGTACAGGCAGCAAGAGAGGGTCGTAATCCTGCAACAGGAGAGTCTATTCAGATTCCTGAATCTAAAACAGTTAAGTTTTCTGCTGGTAAGGCACTTAAGGATAAGGTTAACGCTTAATTAAAATTGAATATAAAATCAGGCTGTGTTGGTTTACGCAGCCTGTTTTGATGTGGTGATATTATGAGAATAGATAAATTTTTGAAGGTTTCAAGAATTATAAAAAGACGCACTGTGGCAAATGACGCCTGCGATGCTGCCCATGTTTCCGTTAACGGTAAAACCGTTAAGGCTTCCTACGATGTTAAGGAAGGGGATATTGTTGAAATAACCTTTGGCTCAAAAAAGCTTAAAATAAGAGTTCTTGATGTTCGTGATGTTGTCAGAAAAAATGATGCACAAGAATTGTATGAGGTAGTGTCCGAGTAATAATCTCGGACACTTTTTCATATATTTACATGGCAGGATTCTTTGCATATGGAGGTTTTTATGGAAGAAATCAGAGAGGTCCTTAATCACGATGTGACAATAACATCAAGAAAGAAAATACAAATGACGGGAATCAGTGATGTTTTAAGCTTTGATGACGGACAAATAATGGCACAAAACTCAGATTCAGATGTATCCATAGAAGGGGAAGGGCTAAAGATTGAAAAATTTGACTCGTCAAGTGGTATGCTTACCGTAAACGGAAAAATCAACGGATTATACTATTATGGGTCTGTCCCACAGAAAAAGAAAAAATCTATTACAGGTCTTTTCAAATGAGGTGAAAATGGGAGTATCCTTTTTGCATCAGCTGTCTGTCAGCTACCATTCTGTGATACTGGGATTTTATCTTGGAATAATATATGATATAGTAAGGATTATCAGATGCTTTTTCGGTGTCAGATATAGGTGCGTAATAAAAAGGTTTGATAAGCTATGGCTCAAAAGCGAGGAAAAAAAGCTTAACAGGGTATATGAATCTCTTTTGATGGGGATTACTGATATACTGTTTTTTATAATTATTGCATGTATTATGGCATCATTTATTTATAGCGTGAACAGTGGAAATGTCAGGTGGTATATATATTTATTTGCCTTTGCCGGGTTTCTTATATATTACCTTACGCTTGGTAAAATCATAATTTCCTTATCTTCACTGATAGTAAGAACAGTAAAAAAAGTATTTAGGATATTTATTATGTGTATGCTGTCTCCGTTTTTGCCCTTCAAAATACTGTATGGTAAAGCTATAAAAGCTATGCACAATCAAATCCGTGCAAGAAGAAGAGTTAAGCTCCCGGATGCAGAAGAGATTAAAAAGAGAACAGTGCTTTTACAATATGGGAAAAATATTAAATAGTCAAACGGGAGCATTCTCCCGTTTTTTTAATTATGATATATTAAAAAATCCGATATTGCCTCTTCTATATGTATTGGAGACAAATTCATACTATTGCAAAGTGTGGCAAAATCCACAAGACTCGATTTATCTGTCGATATATTTGGGATTCTGATTATTTCCTTTGCTGCAGCAGCATCACATTGCGATAAAACGGATATTCCGTATACAGTTATTATTTTCCCCTCGATAGTGATAATTTCCTCATTCACTGTATATTCAAAAGCTTCCATAGTTGACTCCCGCTTGATTTTGTAAATATGTCATAAATCATTTATACATTATTTTGCTTTATAATTGCTGTGAAATTTGCGTAAGCCCTTGAAAATAAAGGAATATCGACTTCAAAAGCCAAAATTTTGATATGAATTAAAAAATATTATTTCAAAATAGAAAAATAAAATATAATTGCAAATAAAAAGTAAGTATGTTATAATTATCATAGATTATTAAAAAGGATGGCAAAGGAGCTATATATGATAATTTCAACAACCGAAAAAAATAAATGGCAAAAGGGTAAAACAACCTCAAGGGACGGTATTAAAATATCCTTTGGAGATGAAAAGCAGAATATCCGTGGCTTCGGTACATGCTTTAGTGAGCTTGGTGCTATTGCATTAAATAAGCTTTCTTCCAAAGACAAAAAAGAGCTCCTTGATGAGCTTTTTACAGAAGAAGGTGCAAACTTTAACTATTGCAGAACACCAATAGGAGCAAGTGATTTTGCAACTGATTTCTATTCATATAATGAAGCAGACGGCGACTATGAGATGAAAAATTTTTCAGTTGAAAGAGATGAAAAATATCTTCTTCCTTTGATTAGGGAGGCTCTGTACCGTCAGAAGGATATGCAGATGTTTGCATCTCCTTGGTGTCCACCTCTTTGGCTTAAAACCATTAAGGTCTACAGCAATGGTATATTCAATGCTACCCCTGAGAATTTTAAGGCGTATGCGTTGTATTTCAAAAAATATGTGGAGGCATATCACAGCAAGGGCATTCCGATTATACATATTCATCCTCAGAATGAGCCCTGCAGTAATCAGGTATTTCCATCCTGTGTATGGAGTGGAGAAATGCTCACACGCTTTATCGGAGACTATCTTGGAGAGGCTTTGGAGGGTACCGGAGTAGATATATTCTACGGAACCGTAAACGGTCCTGAGGGAGACCAAAGATGGACTAAAACGAGATATCATCAGTATCTCGGATATGCAATGCAGGATGAAAAGGCAAGAAAGTATATAAAGGGTGTAGGATACCAGTGGGCAGGTAAAATGGCTCTCGGGGCAACACATGATGATTATCCTGAGCTTGAGCTTATACAGACAGAGTCTGAGTGTGGAATAGGAGATAACTCCTGGGCACAGATGATGTATATTTTTGAGATGATGCGTATGTATATAAGAGAAGGTGCCTCTGCTTATGTATATTGGAATATTGCCCTTGAGGGAGACAGCTCAAGCACTTGGGGCTGGAAACAGAACTCCCTTATTCATGTACAGGGTAATAAAGCAACTTTGACACCTGAATTTTATCTTATGAAGCATGTTTCTCATTTTGTAAAAAGAGGAGCAAGATTTGTTGAATCCAAGGGAGAATTTTCTTCAAATACCTTAGCATTTGTTAATCCCAACGGAGGCAGAGTATTGTTTGTTGCTAATCCCTATGAAACTGAGAAGATTGTAACAGTCGATGATAAATCCTACATATTACCTCCAAGATCTCTTAACACAATAACCTTATAAAAGCAAGAACCGTCTTGATAAGACGGTTCTTTTACTTTATATTAAGATTCGGCTAAGCCGTTAATCACCCTTTATCAAATTCCAAGTAGCGTGAAAATCAGGATTAACCACAGCCTCACCGGTTGAACAAAGCTTATATTCTCCCGGCCGGGCTCTCTTTGTAGAGCTTAAATCCGGTGGAAGGGTTAATTCCGTACCGTTTGGCTGTTTAATACGGATAAAACTGTCATTTGCTTCAGTAACTACTCCGTAAAATTGTTTTTGCTCAATTAACTCATTATCTTTTGTGAAGTATGTAATGCCAACCAAAAGAAGCTTTCCCAATAGCTCTTCGTAGGTGATCTGTTTTTCGTAGGCTTCGTTATATTCTTTTCGTGCCTCGTACAAATACATTCCGAAATCCTCATACATATCAGGAATATCGTATACAGTTTTACCGGTTTGCTCGGAAATATGTTTCCAACACTCACCGGGATGCTCTTTGTCAAAGGTGTCCCAGGCTGTTAGAAGCGAATCGGTTTTTTTGATATTAAAGCTATTTAAGAAATTATGATATTTTTCAGTATGCTGTGTATATATCGTCATCACATTGTATTTTCCAAACAGAATTTCCTCGTGTGATGTATGCCCACCTATTCCAAAGGTGTTAAGACCGTCCTTGATAAGAAAACCGCTCAGTGCATCAATACATTGGCATGCCTCATCATCATTCAGTCCGTCTATGTAGTATATGTCGTTATCGTTAATGTTGTAGAGAAGCTTTGATTCTGTAAGGCTGTCCTCCATCTTACACGGTAGCTCCAAAATGAAAAATAAAGGCTCGTTGTGTGATTTTATAAAGTTCTTCATCATATCGGGTACCTTAGATGCATTTACATTTGCGTATATTGCATTTTCCTTTTCCTCGTATTCCTCAAAAAGCTTTTCAGGAAAGGGAACCTTACAGCATTTTTTTAATTCTATCATAAGAGGCCTCCTAAAAGTTACTATATGAATTATATCATAGCGATGTTGAATTTTCAAGTAAGCTATAAATAATGAAAGCACCAATCAGAGGTATGATTGGTGCTTCCGTAATTAATGTGGATAATTTATTGCAAAATTAAAGATTATAGTATCTGTCGAATTCAGCAGGGTGTGGAATCTTGGAAAGCTCACTGCATTCAGCACGCTTGGATTTGATAAAGTTCTTGAGCAGCTCCTCGGGGAATACTCCACCGGCTGTGAGGTAATCGTGGTCAGCCTCGAGAGCATCAAGAGCCTCGGGAAGAGAGGTGGGAAGCTGTGTGAGCTTTGCCTTCTCCTCATCACTCAAATGAAAGAGATTCATATCATAGGGTCCCCAACCGTTAGCATGAGGATCTATTTTATTCTTAACACCGTCAAGACCTGCCATAAGAATTGCCGCATAGCAGAAATAAGGGTTACATGTAGCATCAGGGTTGCGAAGCTCGAAGCGACGCTTTTCAGGACTCTTTGCGTATGCAGGGATACGGATAACCGCACTACGGTTGGATGTTGCATAACCAACGGTAACAGGGGCCTCAAAGCCGGGAACAAGACGCTTAAAGGAGTTGGTGCTTGGGTTGGTAATAGCACAAAGAGAAGCAATGTGCTTAAGAAGACCACCCATAAAGTAGTGTGCTGTTTCACTTAAATGTGCATATCCGTTGTCGTCGGAGAATACGGGCTCCCCATCCTTGAGAAGAAGCATATGGACATGCATTCCACTTCCTGCCTCACCGTAAATAGGCTTAGGCATAAATGTAGCGGTCTTGCCATATTTAAGTGCTGTGTTGTGGATGATATATTTAATCATCATAGTTGCGTCTGCCATAGTGGACATTTTACCGAGCTGAGGTTCAATTTCAAACTGACCGGATGCCGCAACCTCAGGGTGGTGGTAATTTATTTCAATACCCATATCCTTCATAAGCAGACACATTTCGCTTCTTGCCTCATATGCCTTGTCAAAGGGCTTTGCAATATGGTAAGCCTTCTGCTTAGGTACAACACAACCAAATCCTTCTGAAGCACTGTTCCAATAGGATTGCTGTGTATCAAGGGAAACTCCGATGCTGTTGGGCTGAACCTCCCAGCCAACATTGTCGAAGAGATAAAATTCAAACTCGGGGAGAATAAGCATTGTATCAGCCACACCACAGTCCTGCATATATTTTTCAGCTGCAAGAACAATATTACGGGGGTACTGTGCAAGAGGCTTGTTTTCAGGACTTGCTATAACCATAGCATTACCTGTCATAGAAAGAGTAGGAATATCACAGAAGGGGTCAATAACCGCTGTATCGAGGTCGGGTATAAACACCATATCACTCTTTTCAACTACTGCATAGCCGTAGTTCGAGGCATCAAATCCGATTCCACTTTTAACAGTGTCCTCAGAAAAGTTTTCAGCAGGTATGGTAACATGTCTGAACTGACCGTTGATGTCAACCATTTTGAAGTCAACCATTTTGATTCCGTTTTCTTTAATAAGTGCCAGGATTTCCTCAACATTTTTTGCCATAAAGCATTCCTCCAAAAAAATTTATATAATAATTATAACAAAATATTCTTTTTTCGTCAATACTTGACAGACAATTATTATGTTTATGAGGCATTAAAGCAACTTTTAATTGATTTGAAAAGAAAAATATGGTAGAATAATAAAAAAGTCATATGGAGGAGAAATGAAAATATACGATATTTCGCAAGAGGTATTCTCCTGCAGGATATATCCGGGTGATCCCAAGCCTACCGAAAATAAGGTTTTATCTATAGAAAAGGGAGATGTATGCAACCTTACCGAATTTTCTATGTGTGCTCATAACGGTACTCACATTGACGCACCGTACCATTTTATAAATAAAGGAAAAACTGTTGATAAGCTTGAACTTAACAGGACAGTAGGCTATGCGTATGTTGTGGCTTTTGACGGTGAAATTACCGGATGTGATGCTGAATATATTATAAGTAAAGCAAGATGTGTCTATAAAGATGCGTGGCATAGGATATTAATAAAGGGGAAAGGCATAGTTACAGAGGAGGCTGCAACTATATTTGCAGAGCAGGGCATATATCTGATAGGCAGCGAGTCCCAATCCATCGGACCGGAGGATGCTCCTGCTATGATACACAACATTCTTTTGAGTAAGGATATTGTACTTCTTGAGGGCATATGCTTAGAAAAAGTAAAAGAAGGGGTATATATTCTTTCCTCGGCACCGCTTAATCTCGCAGGCTGTGACGGCTCTCCCTGTCGTGCAATACTTATAGATATGGAACAGGATTTATAAAAACGACAAATTGTACTTAATTATGTGTACATAGATAGGAGATAAATATGAATTTTACCGAAATAGCAGAAGCACGGCAATCCTGCCGTAATTATAATTCAGACCGTATCGTGGAGACGGAAAAGCTTGAGAAAATATTGGCCTCTGCACGCCTTGCCCCCTCTGCGTGTAACGGTCAGCCATATCATATAACCCTTTGTACAGAGGAAACAGCGAAAAGTGTTGCTAAGGCAGTGCAGGGTATGGGAATGAACAAATTTACAAATGATGCCCCTGTAATGCTTGTAATATCGGAAAAGCCCTATGTTCCATCGGCAGCACTTGGTGCAAAGGTTAAGAAAAACGATTACCGTTCGATTGATATCGGTATTCTATCTGCATATATCACGGCTGAGGCTACTGCTCAAGGGCTTGGCACCTGTATTCTCGGATGGTTGGACGATGAGGAAATACGCAAGATTTGTGATTTGGACGGCACTGTTCGTTTGGTTATTTCTATGGGCTATCCAAAGGATGATGATAAGCTTCGGGAAAAGAAACGGAAAAGTATAGATAAGCTTGTTAAAGTAATGAAATAATTTTATTAGATTTATATTGATTGCAAGAAATGAGTAATTATTTTGCGATATTTACCTTTTCTTTTTAGCATAATTAAAAACCTCCTATGGTGTAATAAAACCATAGGAGGTTTTTTGAATGGTTCACTTCATTTGTATTGTTTTTTATATACCGTATGTGCCTGTTAACGGGTCCTTAAAAATTCCTATTTCCGGTGTGGCAAAGGTAAAAACAATGAATAAAACAGCTATAACGCAGAGTAAACATATCGGAAGCCTTGGATCATTACAGGCTGTTGTCTCATTATGAAATTGCAGCGTCTCATAAATATATACAATCGCCGATGAAATAAAGAATATTGCAATATTAAACCAATCGGGAGAAGGTCCGATTACACCGTTGTATGTGTAAAAAATAACCGGAATCAGTATAAGACCCAACAGAATTCCTTTTAGCTTTACGCACCAGAATTCTTTTCTGTCACGGAAGAAAAGGCTTTGTATGACAGCAAAGATAAACATAGGCCAGAATAGAAGCTTCATATGCTCCCATGTGGATTCATTAACTCCGGAGAATGGAGCAACCCAAATTGATTGAGTCCAATCATATAAAAAATGTAATATTGTTCCAACAAGAGAAGTAACTGCAAAGCCAACTAATTGCCATAAATCAACGGATCTTTTCATAATTTCACCTCGTTAATATATATTAAAGTTTATTCAAACTAAGTATTTTTTATTCTTAGCCTGTTATTTGTTATTGAAGGTTTTATTAAAAGCTAACAACAAAAAGGCGTCTGAATAATCAGCGCCTTCTTGCTCATAATGAATTATGAAAAGGAGAAAAAGAAAATTTATCTCTCACAATTACCCTTGGAGCAATTGTCGAGAACGAAGGATTCGCAGTCTACACATTGGCAAACTGTAGGGTTACATTCATGTGTGCCGACATTAATTTTATCAAGAACACAATAGTCAGAAGTTTTGTTGTGGTTGGCACAGGATTTTACAGTGCAGTGGATGCTGTGGTTAGGTTTCTTTTCCATAAAACTCTCCATGAAAGTGTATTGAAATCATATGATTTCATATATATTTTTACCCCCAAAAAAGATTTTTATACATTATTTATTAAACATCTGAACGACTTGTAAAATCTATGTTATAATAAAGTCATAAAAGAAGATTTTATAGATTTTTTTATAAAATACAAAATCTGCTTAACCGTTTTTTAGTATTAGCGACTATATAATCAAAGGGCCCTTGAAAAATCACAGAAAGGAATGGACGGTATGGATAGAATAAAGCTTGATATGCTCATTACCGAAAATATGAAGTCTATTTTTGGATTTGCTTTAACAAGACTTGCTAATGTACAGAAGGCAGAGGAATTATCCAGTGATATAATATATCAGATAATAAGATCTTCTTCTAATCTTAAAAATGAAGAAAGCTTTTACGCATTTATGTGGAAAATAGCAGAGAATACATATAAAACATATCTTAGAAAGTGCACTAAGCCTACTAATAATGCTGTAGAGCTTGATGAAAATACTCTTGGTGAGTCTGAGTCTATCATAGATGATATGATAAATAAGGAAGAAATCAACCTTTTAAGAAGAGAGCTTTCCTTACTTTCGAGTAATTACAGAAAAGCCACGGTTTTATTCTATATAGAAGAATATTCCTGTTCTGAAATTGCAAAAATTCTTGACATCAGTACGGAAATGGTAAAATATTATCTGTTCCGTGCAAGAAAAATTATAAGAGAGGGAATGAAAATGGATAGATTATTCGGAGAAAAAAGCTATAACCCCGTAACATTTGAAATAGACTTTTGGGGAAATAAAGCAGGTGATGATAAGGAGTATATGGATTTTCAAAATAGAAAAATTAAAGGAAATATACTTCTTGCAGCTTATTATACACCGGTTACAATACAGCAGCTTAGCGTCGAGCTTGGAGTAGCAGTAACATACCTTGAGGATGAGATAAAGCTCCTTATAGAAAGACAGTATCTTGTATGTAATAATGACAAGTATATAACTAATATTCCGATTTTTACCTGTGAATGTGAGGAGAGCATCCGTCAGAAGGTAAAAAAGCTCACAAAGGAAGCTGTATGCGAGCTTATAAATGTTGAGGATGAATTTATGGACAAGCACGGAAATAAATTTGAAAATGAAAATCAGATTAAATGGAATAAAATATTTTTAGCGTTGCATTATACACTTGCAAATAATGAAAATAAAACCGGTAAGCTGCCCGAAAAGGGACCCTACTCCTTAGTAAACGGAGGAGGAGGAAAGGGAATAGTATGGGGTAGATGTATAGATAACTCTCCTAAGCAAGATTCAGACCGTATTCAGGGAATATATAACGGTTGTCCCTCAAATGATAAAAGAGGCTCGGTTATTGCAATGAATTTTTGCCAGAATCTTAACATTCAACAATTCTCGTGGAATTTTGTAGATCCAATAGTTGCAACTGCACTTGATTGCTTTGAATACTTGCCTGAAGAGTGGAAAAAGCTTCTTGATAATTATGGCTATGAAAAGAACGGTAAAGCAAATTTTCCCGTATATACCTATGAAGAGTATAAGGAATTGAAAACGGTTCTTGAAAAGAGCATAGCCATTCTTGATAGCTTGAGTGAAAAGGTCATAAAGATATCGTCAGATATAACAGCGGATTTTGCACCTGCACACATTAAGGAATATGCAGAATATGTGGGTGCATTTATACATAGTCTTGATATCGCACAGGATGTAGTAACTGAGCTTTATGAGCAGAAATACTTAAAGCCCTTAGAAGGTGATTTTAAGCCTGCTATGTGTGTTGTTAAATCCAAATAATATAAAAAAGAACGCCAAGTAAATGGCGTTCTTTTTATGTTGTAGTAGAATAAACAGTAAAAATATGATAGAATTAAAAAAATGTTGGATTTTATGTGAATCAAATACGAATTTTACGACTTATTGGTTGAAAGCTTTCAAAAAGAGGTCTCAAAAATGAAAAACGAAATTACAAAATATGTAGAATATCTGTTTAATCTTGCCTTGAAGAAATGTGGCGATGTAAATGATGCGGAGGATATAACACAGGAAACGCTTCTTGCAGCTTTTCAATTTATTAACAGGGGTGGAAATATTACAAATGTGAAGTATTGGCTTACCACGGTTCTGTCAAATAAATGGAACGAGACTTTGCGTAAAAGATATAAGCTACCGATTGTTAGCGTGGATGTTATATCGGATAATGATGATTACTATGAGGAAGAATCAGTAGATAGACCGACGGCAGAGCAAATAAGGCGTGAGGTGGCATATTTGGCAAGGCTGCAAAGGGAGGTTATAGTCAAGCACTATCTTGAAGGAATGAAGGTACAGGATATTGCCGATGAATTAGGTGTACCGAAAGGAACGGTGTTGTCCCGTCTTTCCTCGGGCAGAGAACAGATGAAGAAAGGATTAGATTCTATGGAACAGTATGAAAAGCAGAGCTATATTCCCGAACGCCTGGAGGTGGGCTGTGCGGGAAGGCCCGGATTTAATGAGGAGCCTTGGTCACTTGTTGAAGGTGATTTGGTAAAGCAAAATATTTTGATTATTGCTTATAACAAGCCCTTAACTGTGGTTGAAATAGCAAAGGCGTTGGGAATACCTACCCCATATATCGAAAACGCTGTTGAGGATTTGGTGCGATGTCAGCTTATGGTAAAGCAGGGTAATAAGTTTTTTACAGATTTTATGATATCTACTCCTGCCGAAAGGGCCGGAAAGCTGGATAAACAGCTTGAATTTGCAAATGAGCAGTATAATTCCGTGTGGAAGCTGATAAAAGAGCTTTTTTGCGAAATAGAAGGATTCGGATGGTATGAAAATTTGTCGGAAAAACAGAAAACGGATATTAAATATTATGCTTTAATCAATGTTCTCGTAAGAGGATAGAGCATTTCCTTAAGTCGATTTGTAGATACTAAGGAAATTTATCCGGACAGGCCCGATGGTGGAAAATGGGTAGCACAGGGAACACGCTATGAAAATGATTTCAGTTGGGAAGGTCATCCCGCCTCTAAGTATCATTTTGGTGGGGAAAGACGCGTAATATGGGATAATTTCTTAGGAAGTAAATCAGTGGAGCTTCATGTATATGATACTCAGCCTGATTTGAATAAGTATGAGCACGGGCCTGTTGAAATTCACGATAATGATTTGTGTAAAATGCTTTACATAATACACAAGGAAATTCCCTTTGAAAATACGGGCTTTAATTTGAGATATTTGGAGGATATTCCTCATCTTGAATCCTGTGGTATTATCAACTATGAAAATGAAAAGGCAAGAGTAGCAATTCCCGTAATAAGCAAGGCTCAGTTTTCTGAGCTGCGTAATTTAAGTATGTCATATATGATAAAGCTTGCGAATTTAATTGAAAATCCCTTGAGAAGTATTTTGCCAAGCCTTAAATTGGGTATTCCTTCTCACCTTGAGGAAAGAGTAGCAGAATTTAGAAAATATGTTTTATTTGCTTTTCCTATGGCAATTATAAAAAAGGCAATAGAAAACGGAGATTTCCTTGTTGACTGTGGGTATAAATCTATCCCTATGGTATTAGTGGTTGAGGAGCCCGATGGCGTGATTCGATAAATAAACACCGAGAAAGCGTGTGCTTTCTCGGTATTTATTTTATTAGCAACCAATCATTGCTCGACAAAATAAGTAAAAGATGCTATACTGTATTTGGGTGGTGATAATATGTTTGATACAAAAAAATTCGGAGGGTATCTGTCAAGGCTTCGCAAAAAAGCCGATATGACCCAGTCAGAGCTTGCAGACAAGCTATATCTTACAAGACAGGCTATTTCAAGATATGAGCTTGGTGATAGCTTTCCCGATATAAGTATTTTAGTAAATATTGCCGATATATTCGGTGTAACCCTCGATGAACTTATAAATTCGGGTGAGCCTACACACGCTGAGTCGAAAATACTGGAAAGTATTGCTGACGGAAAAACAGAGCCTATCGCTAATGATATAAGGGATATAATCGGTATAGCTCCATTGTTAAAGCCCAGTGTTCTCGGTAAATTATCGGATAGTCTTATAAAGCAAGGAATAGACATATCGGGTGTTGTAGAGCTTGCCGAATATCTTAATGATGAAAATGTAATTAAAATGCTTGAGAATGTAAGTCTTGATAAGGTTGATGATATGCTTTTGGAAAAGCTTATGCCAATACTTGACAGCAAATCCAAAACTAAGATATTTCAAAAAATTCTCGATGGAGAAATGGATTATAGATTTTTGAGCATTCTTATAGAATATGCAGACTACTTTACAAGTCAGGTTGAGGCTGCAGTAGTAGAAGGCGTTTTACCCTGGGATGCCCTTGACCTTATGAGAAACGGAATAATTAAAGCATGGGAAAAACGACAGAAAAATACTGTTTAACAGATGCAAAAGGCTTATACTCCTATTCATGGCATAAGTTTAATTTAATAAAGTGGATGGGTATAATGAATGATATAAAAGCAAAACACAAAAACCGTAATGATTGAAAAATCAATACGGTTTTTACATTTTTGATAAGTGTGTTGAAAAATTAAATAGTACTTTACCACTTGTATAAATTGACACAAGAAAATATTTGTGATAAAATAACCATATAAACCTTATAAGGAGCTTATTATGGATAGAGCAAGATATATAGATCCGATGATAGGAACGGTGGGAGACGAGCAGGATACAAGTATGCACGGTGGTGGAAAAACCCATCCGGGAGCTTGTACACCAGGTGGAATGGTACAGCTTTCCCCCGACACTGTAACAGGTGGAGATAACGGTACGGGATATAACTACTGTCAGAATACAATAGAGGGCTTCAGTTTTAACCATATGAGTGGTATCGGCTGGTACGGTGACCTTGGAAATATACAGATAATGCCAATCGTCGGACAAACAGATTTGAGAAGTGGCTCTAATGAAGAGGTGCCTTTTGTTAAAGGGAAAAAAGGTTGGAGGTCGGAATTTTCTCACGAAAGAGAGCAGGCAAGTGCAGGATATTATTCTGTTTTTCTTGACAGATACGGAATCACAGCAGAGGCAACTGCAACGGAGAGAACGGGTATTTTAAGACTTACATATCCAGAGAATAATAAGGCAGGAATAATATTTAATTTTTCCAGACGAATAGCAGGACACGCAGATTTTGAAAGCATAAAAATTATAGACAATAAGCATATAGAAGGTCATATCCATTGCACTCCAAATGGTGGGGGATTCGGTAGAGGAGCAGGAGGAATAGGCTATGAGCTTTATTTCTATATGGAGCTTTCAACACCTATGGCAGAGACCGTATTTTTCTCGAATGAAGAACATTTAGACAAACGCCTAAATGAATTTGAAGGGGAAGATGTAGGTTTACTTGCTTACTTTGATAAAGATAAAAACGACCAAATTACTGTAAAATGTGCCGTTTCTTATGTAGATTTAGAGGGAGCAAGGCTTAATTTCCATAAGGAATGCGAAAATATTGATTTTGACAGTGCCCATATGGAGACAGCTGAAAAATGGAATAAAGCATTGGAATGTGTGGATGTAGAGGGAAACAACGAAACTGACAAAACCATTTTTTACACTTGTCTATATCGTTCCTTGCTTGACCCGAGAACATCTATGGATGCAGACGGTAGATACAGAACAGCTGATGGAAAAATCAAAAGTGCAGATTACACCCACAGAACAATGTTCAGTGGGTGGGATGTATACAGAAGTGAATTTCCATTACTGACAATTATACGCCCCGATATGGTAAACGACGAAATAAATTCACTTTTGAATATAGCCCTGTCAAATAATTCATCGTTTCCGAGATGGGAGCTTATGGGCATTGATTCGGGATGTATGGTGGGAGACCCCGGACTTATTGTTTTTGCTGATTCATTCCTGAAGGGAATTAAAAGCTACGATGTGGATAAAGCATATGAGATTTGTTTGGCTTCATCAAAATGTGCCAATGAGCTTTACGGTAAGCCCTTCGTATTAAAGCGTCCATACAGTGAAAAATACCGTAGTGATGCATATGTACCCGGATGCATAAGCGAAACCCTTGAATTTCTCCTTGCCGATTATTGTATGTACAGGCTTGCTGCGAAGCTTGGAAGAAAAGAGGATGCAGATTATTTCCTTGAAAGAGTAAGCTCTTACAAAAATAATTTTAATCCCATTACCGGATTTATGGGTGCAAGAAACGAAAATGGCGATTTTGCTCCTGTAAAGGATGAGTACGATACCTACGGATGTGTTGAGAGTAATATATTCCAGCAATCCTGGTTTGTTCCTTATGATGTTATAGGACTTTGCGATATGATGGGTAAGGAAAGAGCAATATCCTTACTCGAAAAGCTGTTCAGTCAGGCTGATTTTGGTGCTCTGTGGAACGAAAATTATAATCACTCAAATGAGCCCTGTCATAATATTACTCATTATTTCAATATACTCGGCTTGCCGAGGCGTACTCAGTATTGGACAAGGAGAGTTCAAAAGGAGGCATATAGACTCGGTGCTTTTGGATTTTGCGGTAACGAGGATGTGGGTCAGCTTTCTGCCTGGTATGTATTATCTGCTCTTGGCTTTGCTCAGGTTTGCCCTGCAAATGAGGAATACTATATTAATACGCCCTTATTCAAAAAAGCTAAAATTACCCTTGACCCAGAGTATCATAGCTGCAAGGTAGCTGATACACTTGAAATAGAGTGCGACAAGGATCCCTTGGATTATCCATATATTGCTGAAATGTACCATAACGGTATAAGGCTCGACAGATATTATCTGAGATATAGCGAAATAACGGCAGGTGGAAAGCTTGAATTTAAGTTAACAAAATAAAAAGGTTGTCCCTACGACAACCTTTTTATTTATTCAATTACAGTGTATTCGAGCATTTCGTAGTGAAGCTTAGTACCGATATCTATGCCTTCGGGCAAGAGAGCCATGGCTATAAAAAGCTCTTCACCGTCTGCTGTATTTTCAAGAGTGGCATAATCTCCTTCAATTTTTTTAACTATGTAATCTATAGGTCCAAACATAAATTTTCTCCTGTGATTTTTTTATATTTTATCATATAGGCAGCATTTTTTCAATAGTTAAGATTTAATATAAAAAAATAGGCAATATATATGTATTTTTTATGGAAAATTTATTGACAAGAAAAATGCATTGTGATAAAATATGAAAATAAAATGCAAGTAGCAAAATTACACTCATTACATTTTATAAATTTAGAAAGCAAAATTAACTTTCAATCTTTTTAAGGAAGGTATTAAAAATGAGTTTTAAGAATCAGTATCTTAATGAGCTTATGGAACGCGTTATCAGGAGAAACGCTAATGAGCCCGAATTTCACCAGACAGTAAGGGAGGTTCTCGAGTCCATCGAGCCCGTAATTGAAAAGCGTCCCGACTATATCACAAGTGGTGTTCTTGAGAGAATGGTAGAGCCTGAAAGAATTATTAAGTTCAGAGTTCCGTGGGTTGACGACAACGGTAATGTACAGGTTAACCGTGGCTTCAGAATCCAGTTTAACAGTGCTATCGGTCCTTACAAGGGCGGTCTCCGTTTCCATCCCTCCGTATATGAAGGAATTATTAAGTTCCTTGGCTTTGAGCAGACATTTAAGAACTCTCTTACATCCCTCCCCATGGGTGGCGGTAAGGGTGGCTCCGACTTTGACCCCCAGGGTAAGAGTGACGGAGAGGTTATGCGTTTCTGCCAGAGCTTTATGACAGAGCTTGCTAAGTACATAGGTGCAGACTGTGATGTACCTGCCGGTGATATCGGTGTTGGTGCAAGAGAGGTTGGTTATCTCTTCGGTCAGTATAAGAGACTCCGTAACGAGTTTACAGGCGTTTTGACAGGTAAGGGTATTCCTTACGGCGGTTCACTTATCCGTCCCGAGGCAACAGGCTTCGGTGCTGTATACTATACAGTAGAAATGCTTAAGTATTTTAAGGATGATATCAAGGGTAAGACCTTTGCAATCTCCGGCTTCGGTAATGTTGCTTGGGGTACTGTAAAGAAGGTAAATGAGCTTGGTGGTAAGGTAATTACAATCTCCGGTCCCGACGGCTACATCTACGATCCCGATGGAATCAGCACAGAGGAAAAGGTTAACTATATGCTTGAGATGCGTGCTTCCTGCCGTAACAGAGTTCAGGACTACGCAGATAAGTTCGGCGTTGAGTTCTTCCCCGGTCAGAAGCCTTGGGGCGTAAAGGCAGACATTATTATGCCTTGTGCTACACAGAATGAGGTTGGTATGGCTGAGGCTGAAAAGATTGTTGCTAACGGAATCAAGTATTATGTTGAGGTTTCCAATATGCCTACAACAAATGAGGCTATTGCATACCTTAAAGCTAACGGCGTTATCGTAGCTCCCTCTAAGGCAGTTAACGCAGGTGGTGTTGCAGTTTCCGGTCTTGAAATGTCCCAGAACTCTATGAGATACAGCTGGACAGCAGAAGAGGTTGATGCTAAGCTTAAGATGATTATGGCTAACATCTTCGCTAACTCCATCAAGGCAGCTCACGACTATAACCTTGGCGATGACCTTGTTGCAGGTGCTAATATCGCAGGCTTTATCAAGGTTGCAGAGGCTATGAAGGCTCAGGGCGTTTGCTAATTTCCAAAATATAAAATATAATGAAAATACACCTCAAAAGGGAATCTTTTGGGGTGTATTATTTTTTATCGCTTCTTCCAATAAAATAATCTGCTGTAACCTTATAAAAGTCGCATAATTTTATTAAATCATCAATTTTTAATTCGGCTCTTCCGTCCTCTATATGACTATATCCTTGCTGTGATTTATTTATGATAGTACCAACCTGCTTTTGAGTAAGGTCGTTATCCTCTCTTAAATTCCTCATTCTTGTTCTGTAATTCATATTAGTCTCCATTTGCAAATATTATTATTAAAATATTACATTACTCATAAAATGAGTGTTGACAAATACTCAAAGATTGAGTATAATTAGAGTATATATGTGAGAAAATTTGGAGGACAATATGAATAAGCGAAAAATAATTAAAAGAGTAACAGCTATGCTATTGATTTTTGTAGTTGTTATTGGTGGAATAGCATGTGGAAATACATCGGACACAACAACCACAACAATGCAAGACCCAAATAACAACAATCAAAATCAAAACCAATATTCTGAATTTATTAATTATATATGGAATAACGAATCTTTCAAAAACGAGGATCCCAGCAAAACTAAACCTCACCCTTATCAATTCCTTGAAGAAGAAGGTTACGACATCTCTCAAATTAAAAATGGAAACTTGAAATGTTTTACCAGTAGTTTTGTAAAAGACACTGAGCCAAACAATCTTTACTTAACAGTTAGAGTTGAAACTAAAGCAGATGCTCCATATTACACAAACTATCTTTTAAAATACACTTTAACAGACAAAGAAATGAAAGATTATTTAAAGTTACACAATGGTTTTTATGTTGAAGCCTTGCTTGCAAACCAAGCAATTGATATGCTTAAAAATCCTGAAGTTGTTAATGAAAGCAGAATAACTGTTGAAGCTTATGATGGCCTCCTTAAAGCATTTAAAAAAGATGAGTTCGTTTCAAATCTCCTTAATGGTGATAATGTTAGTGAATTTATTTTGTTAGATATCAATAAAACAGATTGGACTTTTAATGTTTTATTATTAGGAGAATTTAGAATTGGCAACTACATGACAAATTCTTCTTACATAGCAGAAGCAACAGTTTCTGAAGGAAGTGAATTTATTAGAATAGATAACAATGGAGTTTTATACAAACCAACAAATTCCATATGGTTGAAAGAAGAACTTAACACAGCAACTGCCGAAAAATCTAAAATGATTCAAACAGACACAACTAACAACCATTACAATTCTTTAAGAAATGAATTAAACAAATAAACTTTAAAAAGAACGAATTAATGATATGCACCTCCAAAAGTGTCTGACTTTTGTGTTTACTTCATAATCGTTCTTTTTTATTTATTAAATTTATTTAATAATTTTCTTAAAAAGTATTCAATTTATTGCATTTATATGGTAGAATGTACTTGAATTTTAATTACATGGAGGTAATTATGGAAAAGGTAAGATACGGTATTATAGGCGTGGGCACACAGGGTGGCTATTATCTTAACGGACTCTTTATGTCCGGTAAGGCGGAAAACTGTGAAATTACAGCCCTTTGCGATATTGATGATAATAAGCTTGAGGCATTAAAAAAGGATTTTGCAGGCAAGGATATCCATTTCTACAAAGACTACAAAGAAATGATTTTAAGCGGTGATGTTGACGCCGTTATGATAGAGGTTCCTCACTATCTTCATCCGGAAATCAGCATTTTTGCCCTTGAGCACGGTGTGAATGTTCTTTGCGAGAAGCCTGCAGGAGTTTATACAAAGCAGGTTAAGGAAATGAATGCTGCTGCTGAAAAATCGGATAAAATTTTTACAATTATGTTCAACCAGAGAACTAACTGTGTATACAGAAAAATGCGTGAAATCGTAACAGGTGGAGAAATCGGTAATGTACGCCGTGTAAACTGGATTATTACCAACTGGTACAGACCCCAGGCATACTATAACAGCTCCTCCTGGAGAGCAACCTGGGAGGGTGAGGGTGGAGGCGTTCTTATGAATCAGTGTCCCCATCAGCTCGACCTTATTCAGTGGGTTATCGGTATGATGCCATCAAGGATTCGTTCCTTTATGAGCTTTGGTAAGTATCATAAGATTGAGGTTGAGGATGAGGTTACATCCTACCTCGAATATGAAAACGGTGCAACAGGCGTATTTATAACCACAACTGCTGAGTGTGGAGGAACTAACCGTTTTGAGGTTGTAGGTGATAAGGGTAAGTTGGTTTGTGAGAACGACAAGCTGACTCTTACTAAGCTTGCTATGAGTGAAGGCGAATTCAGTGCTACCAATGATGTTATGTTTGCAGAGCCTGAAAAGACAATCTCCGAGGTGGAAACAGATGGCTCCAACCTTCAGCATATTGGTATTATCAATAACTTTACAAACGCTATCCTTGGTAAGGAAAAGCTTTTTGTAGACGGTAAAGAGGGTATTAACGGAGTACAGATTATGGACGCTATGCTTCTTTCCGGCTTTTTAGGTGGTAAGGAGGTATCTCTCCCTATTGATGATGATTTATTCCTTTCCGAGCTTAATAAAAAAATAGAAGAGGCAAGAAAAGAGGCGTAAAATGAAAAGTGCGATTATTGGACTTGGCGTTATAGCCGAGGTCCACATAGAGGTACTTAAAAATATAGGTGCAGATATTACCTGTGTATGCGATATAGATATGGATAAAGCAGAAGAATTTGTTTCTGCTCATAACATAAAATGTAAAATCTATACCGATTACAAGGAAATGCTTGATAATGAGAGAATAGATATTGTACATATTTGCACGCCTCATTATCTGCACGCAGAAATGTGTGTCTTTGCTCTTAACAGGGATATAAATGTTCTTTGTGAAAAGCCACTCTGCATTAAAAAAGAAGAAATAGAAGAAATCTGCAATGCTGTGATAAATTCAAAGGCTCAGCTTGGCGTATGCTTGCAGAACCGTTATACTAACATCAATATGTATGTTAAGGAGCTTGTTTCTAAGGAAAAGGTTATAGACGGCTTTGGAGCAGTGCTTTGGTGCAGAGATAAGAATTACTACGAAAGTGCAGATTGGAGAGGCAAATGGGCTACCGAGGGTGGTGGTGCAGTAATAAATCAGGCACTCCACACCTTAGATTTGCTCCAGTGGTTCTGTGGTATGCCTCAATCAGTAAACGGCAGCATTTTTAATGTTAACCACGATTATATAGAGGTTGAGGATAGTGCAAGAGCAAGATTTGTTTATGATAAAGGCGTGTTTGAATTTTACGCATCTGTATCTCATAATCAAGATTTTGCAATACAGATAATGCTTATTACAGAGGATAAAAGGATTGTAATAACCGATAAAAATCTGATAGTAAACGGACAGTCTATGGCATTTGAAACCATTAAAACGCAGAATGTCAAGGAATGCTACGGCAACGGTCATATGAATCTTATTGCAGATTTTTATGACTGTGTAAAAAATAACAGGCATTTTGAAATTGATGCTTTCGAGGGCTCAAAGGTTATTAAGCTTACTCTCGGAATTTATGAATCAAAGGGAAAAACCATTGAATTATAGGTGATATTATGAATAATTGTGTTATGCTTTGTGCCTTCGCAGACGAGGCAGATAAGCTTATAGTAAATCAGATAGATGCACTTAAAGGCAATAAAATAGATTTTCTTGAAATCCGTGGAGTTGACGGTACCAATATAGCAGATATTACTGTGGAAAAGGCAAAGGAGCTTAAAGAGCTTTTTGACAAAAACAGTATTAAGGTATGGTCAATTGGCTCACCTATTGGAAAATGTAATATTAATGACGATTTTGCCGTAGAGCTTAAAAGATTCGAGCATGTGCTTGAAATAGCCGTTGTCCTCGGTGCAGAAAATATAAGAATTTTCAGCTTCTACGGAACAAACGGTGAGGAGCAGTATGAAAATGAGGTTATATCCCGTCTTAAGGAATTTGCTTCCTTGGCGAAGGAAAAGAATGTAACCCTCTGCCACGAAAACGAAAAGGATATTTTTGGCGAACAGACAGAAAATTGTGTAAGAATACATAGAGCTATTCCGGAAATCAAGGCTGTGTTTGACCCTGCTAATTTTGTACAGGCAAATGTAGACCCAATAGAGGCATGGGAAGAGCTTAAGCCTTATGTAAAATACTTACATATAAAGGATGCTGATTCAGAAGGCAAAAATGTTGTTGCCGGTGACGGCATAGGAAAGCTTGGAGAAATTATAAAAGCTTTTTCCAAGCAGGGGGGTGGAGTAATTACCCTTGAACCCCATCTTGTAAGCTTTGTTGGTCTTAATGCTCTTGAAAAGGACGGTAAGACTGATAAAAATGTTGGTGGAATATCCTTCGCTAATGACAGAGAGGCATTTGATACCGATGTAACAGCGGTAAGAAAAATTTTGGACACCTACGGTGTAAAGGAGAATACAAAAGTGAAAATCGGAGCACAGTTATATACTGTAAGGGAGTATATGCAGACTAAGAAGAATCTGGCAGCTACCCTTAAGAAAATTGCTGATATGGGCTATAAGTATGTTCAGGTATCCGGAACATGTAAATTCAGTGCAAGATGGATGGACAAGCAGCTTAAGAAAAACGGTCTTATCTGTCCCTTGACACATTATGACCGTAATAAAATATATAAGAAGACAGAGCAGACTATTAAGAAGCATAAGAGATTCGGTTGTGATCATATCGGTATAGGCTACGCACCTCTTGACAGCAGAGAGCATTTTGACGAGTTTTATGAGTCTGCTTATCCTGCAGCTATGAAGATAAGAGATAACGGTATGCAGCTTATGTACCATAACCATAATTTTGAGTTTGAAAACAAGATTGGTGACGAGTACATAATGGATGTATTATGCCGTGAATTTGCTCCCGAGGAGCTTGGAGTTACTCTCGATGTATATTGGGCTAAATTTGCCGGTAGAGATCCCGTAGAGGAAATCTTGAAAATAGGCAAGAGAATTTCCTGTGCTCACTTGAAGGACCTTGTAGAATGTGAGGATGGAACAAAGAGGTTCGGTTATATCGGCGAGGGCGTTCTTGACTTTGATAAGATTATTGAGGCTCTCGAATCGGTAGGAACAGAATACGCCTTTGTAGAGCAGGATGACTGCTACGGGGCAGATCCCTTTGACTGTCTTAAGAAGAGCTACGATTACTTAAAATCAAAAGGCTACAATATATAAAATATAAAATCCGATGCGTTTCGCATCGGATTTTTATGTTAAATAATATATTCCGGCTCGGCCCTTTCGGTTATACATTTTTCTGTAATAATAACCTTTTTAATATCCTTACGGGAGGGAATTTCATACATAATGTCGTTCATAATTTCCTCCATAATGGAACGAAGACCTCTTGCACCGGTTTTACGGTCAATAGATTTTTCGGCTACTGCCTTAAGTGCGGATTCATCAAAATCTATTTCCACATTATCCATCTCAAAAAGCTTCTTATACTGCTTAATAATAGAGTTTTTAGGCTCTTTGAGTATTTTTACGAGAGCATCCTTATCAAGATTTTCAAGACCGCATATAACGGGAAGTCTGCCTACAAGCTCGGGGATAAGACCGTATTTAACTATATCATGGGCTGTAACATCCTCATATATTTTGGTGTCGTCTTCGTCCTTCTTGCTCTTGACATCACCACCAAAGCCCATTAACTGCTTACCCTTACGAGCCTTAACAATATCCTTGAGACCGTCAAAGGCACCACCACATATAAAGAGTATATTTTCTGTGTTGATTTTTATAAATTCCTGGTTTGGATGCTTTCTTCCACCTTGGGGAGGAACATTCGAGACAGTGCCCTCAAGAATTTTAAGGAGAGCCTGCTGTACACCCTCACCGGAAACATCACGGGTAATGGAACGGTTTTCACTTTTTCTTGAAATCTTATCAATTTCGTCTATATATATAATACCTTTTTCCGCCTTGTTGACATCAAAGTCTGCAGCCTGTATAAGACGGAGGAGAATATTCTCGACATCCTCACCTACATAACCGGCCTCGGTAAGAGTTGTAGCATCGGCGATAGCAAATGGAACCTTTAATGCTTTTGCAAGAGTTTGAGCAAGATATGTCTTGCCGACGCCTGTAGGCCCAAGAAGGAGAACATTACTTTTCTGGATATCTACATCGTGATTTCCTTCTCCCTTAGCCTTTTCCTCGTTATAGAGAATCCTCTTATAATGATTATATATTGCAACGCTTAAGGTCTTTTTTGCCTTATCCTGACCGATTACATATTCGTCAAGCATTTCCTTGATTTCTATGGGGGTAGGAAGAGTTGAAAGAGTAATTTTATCCTCGTTTTCCAAATTTTTCTCCTGCTCTACGGAATTATATTCATCTATTATCATAGAGCAGGTAGTGGCACATTCGTCACAAATATAAGCCTTTCCGTCGGGGGCAGGAATAAGTATTTCTACCTGGTCCTCATTCCTTCCGCAAAAGGAGCATTTTCTTTTATCATTCATATCAGTCTCTCTTGCTAATTACCTTATCTACAAGTCCGTATTCCATAGCAGACTGTGCACTCATAAAGTTATCTCTTTCTGTATCTCTTTCAATAACATCAAGGGGCTGATTTGTATTGCTTGCCAATATCTTATTAAGTGTTTCTCTTGTTTTTAAGATGTGATCAGCGTGAATCTTAATATCGGTAGCCTGGCCCTTAGCACCTCCAAGAGGCTGATGAATCATAATTTCGCTGTTGGGAAGAGCAAAACGCTTACCCTTTGCACCACTGGAGAGTAAGAAGGCACCCATGCTTGCCGCCATACCGATACAAATAGTGGAAACATCGCACTTGATATAATTCATGGTGTCGTAAATAGCCATTCCGGCACTAACACTTCCTCCGGGGCTGTTAATATATAAATTAATATCCTTATCGGGGTCCTGAGCCTCAAGGAAGAGAAGCTGTGCTACAACCAGTGATGCTGTTGTATCGTTTACCTCATCACAAGGAAAACTATTCTGTCCTCTAAAAGTCTTGAATAAATATCGTAGGACCTTTCACCTCTGTTGGTTTGCTCTACGACCATAGGAACATATGCCATATATAAATCCTCCTTTTTATTCGAAATTACCGCTGCATATCAGAATAGGCAGCGGTAAAATCAAATGATATTATAATTATTTGGTTGTGATATCGGCGTTTTCCTTAACGAAGTCAACAGCCTTCTTGACGCAGATGTCAGCCTTAACTGCATCAGCCTCAACAAACTTCTTGATTTCATCAGCAGACATATTATATGCCTTAGCCATATTTTCATATTCAGCACTGATTTCGTCGTCGGATGCTGTGATACCCTCAAGCTCAACAATCTTTTCGAGTGCAAGTCGAGTCTTAACCTGTCTTTCTGCCATGGGCTTGAACTGCTCACGGAGGGATTCAAGTGTAAGACCTGTGTACTTAAAGTATGTGTTAAGATCGAGACCCTGCATTCTGAGTCTGGAATCATAATCACGAACGAAGTTTTCTGTTTCGCTTTCAAACATAGCTGCGGGAATTTCTGCCTCAAGGTTAGCAATCAATGCGTCAATAATCTGACCCTCTACTGCGTTCTCAGCTTCCTTTTCATATCTCTTTTCAATTTTAGCCTTAACATCAGCCTTGTATTCATCAAGTGTATCAAATTCGCTTACATCCTTTGCAAATTCGTCGTCAAGAGCAGGGAGCTCATTGAACTTGATAGCGTGGAGAACGATTTTGAATACTGCCTCCTTACCTGCAAGCTCAGCTGCATGGTACTCGGCAGGGAATGTAACATTTACATCGAAGTGGTCTCCAACATTGTGACCGATAATCTGCTCCTCAAAGCCGGGGATAAAAGAACCGGAGCCGATTGTAAGGTTGTAGTTTTCACTTTTACCACCCTCAAATGCTACGCCGTCTACATAACCGTCAAAGTCAATAACAGTAATATCACCGTTTTCAACTGCACGGCCTTCAACATCAACAACACGGGAGTTGCGAGCACGAGCCTGTTCAATATCGGCATTTACATCCTCGTCTGTAACAGCCTTAACTTCCTTTTCAACCTTTATACCCTTATAATCCTTAACAGAAACCTCAGGCTTTACATAGAACTTAGCCTTAAGTACAACACCGTTATCGTCAATAGTAACGATATCGAACTCAGGACGGCTAACTACTGTAAGACCTGCTTCCTTAATTGCTGCCTCATAAGCATCAGGAATAATCTCGTTTACAGCATCTTCATAGAATACGCCCTTACCGTATCTGCTTTCGATAATTGATCTGGGAGCCTTACCCTTTCTGAAGCCGGGGATATTGATGTTTTTAACTTCCTTGCGGTATACCTTTTCAATTGCTGCTTCAAAGGTAGCCTTGTCTACATCAAATTCGATTTCATAAAGATTTGTTTCAACCTTTGTAGTGTTCTTCAAAGACATTTTTAATTTCCTCCGAAAAGTATATTCGTTATTTTTTATTCTAACATATTATATATAAACAAACTTGAAATGTCAATATTATTTTCGAAATTCCTTAGAAACAAATTTTCATTCGGCAATGAGTTGAGGAATGAAATTGAGATAATCTCCCGAAATCAGGGTAAATCGTACTCCCTTGTATTCGGTTGTCTGCGGAATTGCGTATATTCCATGAATATGACCGAAGAAACAACGCTTAATATCATATGCAGTCAATATTTCTACCATTTCTTCACAAATGAATGAACCAAATACAGGAGGAAAGTGAAGAAATACAAGAATTTCCTTACTTCTGTCGGGACATAATTTAATCGCCTCTTCAATGCTCATTTTAAGTCGTGAAGATTCACGAAGGACAATTTTCTGATATTCTGCATCCTTGTTGTTGGCATTCTGCATCTTTTCGTCTATGTACCAGCCCCTTGTTCCGCAAATGATAAAATTTTCCACTTCATACGCATTGTTAAATAGAAAATCTATATTGTTAAATCCGTTTTCAAGTATGAATTTACGGTTTTTTGACATTGTTCCCCACCAATAATCGTGGTTTCCTTTTCCAATAAGCTTTTTTCCGGGCAGGGAATTGATAAATTCAAAATCTGCCTTAGCTTCATTAAGATCAATAGCCCAAGAGATATCTCCCGGTATTATTACGGTGTCATCGTCACTAACAATGGCACGCCAATATTTTTCTATTTTACTTACATAATTCTGCCATCTTGCACCGAATATATCCATAGGCTTATTTACAGATATAGGCAGGTGCAGATCTGCCATTGTGAATACAGACATATGACCTCCTTTCAACTTATTCCTTTGAAAAAGCTATAAGCATTTTCATAGAATATTTTTTCGGATACTCTGTATCCGAATTTTTTTACAGATTCGTTAAAGAGTAACGGGATATCAGATATATTTTTTATCCCGTTTGGAAGCGTAGATACACCGTCAAAATCACATCCTAAGCAAATAGAATCCTCGCCGTTTAGTGACAGGTAATGCTCTATGTGGTTGAGTATATGATGAATATCTGCATTGCCGTCCTCGGTAAGATGCTGTGGGCACAGGCTTATGCCAACAAGTCCACCAAGGCTCATAATTTGCAAAAAGTTTTCATCCCTTAAATTTCTATCGTGCTTACAAACAGTATATGAATTTGAGTGTGAAGCAATAATTGTCTTGCTATATTTCCTTGCAAGCTGTGTGACCTGATGCATAACAGACAGAGATGCATGAGATATATCGGGTATGATACCGAGTTCAAAGCACCTTTTTACAACATCAATTCCAAAAGGAGTCAGAGCATTATCGGTATTCCATCCACCACCAATACAGCTTGTATCACGCCAACACAGGGTAAGTATTTTAACTCCGTCACTGTATAGTGTATCAAGCCTTGAAATATCGTTGTTTAATAGCCTTGCATCCTCGACTGCCAGGATAAATTTTTCCTTGTAAATATTTTTGAAATCCTTTACAAAATCAATTCCTTGCTTTTTGGCGTAGCTTACAGTGCTTTTGTATCTCTCGTATGCCTCCTCTGAAGAAAGACTGTTGTCACTCCATATTGCCAACACCTGTCTATAGGGTGAAATACCCGTGCATTTGTCAAGTGATATATGGAGAGGAGCAGAGGAAAACGAAAAATTACCGAGATACAATTCACTTAAGGTATCGCAATGTAAATCGAATAAAGGAATCATATTACCTCGTTATTGCATTTTCAATGTAATTAATTTGGTCTGTTTTTAATCGGTTTCCCTTTTGAAATACAAGTATTTCGCATACATCTATGCGAATTTGTCTGTTTTTATATTTTTCGGGCAAGGATCTTGTATAGGAATTGGCAAAGTGAATCAGATTGCTTTTCTTGTCCCTGTTCACTGCTGACCCCGGCCTTACAGGATTTTTTAAGTCCGATCGCCTTGTTTTTACTTCAACAAAGAGAATATGGGTTTTATTAATAGCGATAACATCTGCTTCCAAATGTCCGATTTTAGAGTTTCTTTCTAATATTTTGTACCCGTTTCTTTTAAGTAATCTCGTACATTTGGATTCTCCGAATTTGCCAACCGTACTTGATGTAATCATTTTAGTCATTGTTTAAGAATTTTAAGAAGCTGGGACGGTGAACAGGGGAGGGACCGTACTTTCTCAGTGCCTCCATATGTACCTTTGTGCCATATCCCTTGTGCTTTCCGAAGCCGTATTCGGGATATTCCTTATCATAATCATAGCATAGACGGTCTCTTGTGACCTTTGCAAGTATAGATGCTGCAGCGATAGAAGGAACCTTGGCATCTCCACCTACTACGGTTTTTGTGGGAATGCAAAATCCTCGAGAGCAATTTCCGTCTATGAGTGCAAAATCAGCCTTTATACTTAATCCTTCAATGGCTCTCTTCATTGCGAGCATTGCCGCATTAAGTATATTGACCTCTTCAATTTCTTCAACCGATGCTGATGCAACACAGTAGGCAAGTGCTTTTTCCGTGATAACATCATATAATTTTTCTCGCTTTTTTTCTGATAGCTTTTTAGAGTCATCAAGTCCGTCAATAACCGTGTCTGGGGGGAGAATACATGCAGCAGCGACTACAGGACCCATAAGAGGACCTCTGCCTGCTTCGTCAACACCGCATATTATTTTTATCTCATCGGTTAAAAAGTCTTTTTCATAATCGTAATTAAGCATTTATATCCTCCGGACTTTCCAATGATATATTACCTATTTTTGCATTTCTGTACTCTTCAAGTAAAGTATTTGCAGTGCGTTCGTAGTTAACCTCGCCACCGGAAATAAGAAAGCCTCGCTTTCTGCCTATTAGTTCAAAAATCTCGTGATTCATTTCACAGGCATCAAGCTCCTCTTTTTTAATCTTATATCTTGTCATAAGCTGCTCCGGAGCTATTTTTTTAAGCCTTTCACACAAGAGAACTGCAATATACTCCACATCAAGGATGGCGTCTTTAATTGCTCCTGTAATGGCTAAGTTTTCACCAACCCTTTTTTCCTCAAACTTAGGCCAGAGAACACCCGGCATATCCATAAGGTCAAGTCCTACGGTAGTGGGTATCCATTGCTTGTTTAATGTAACACCCGGGCGATTTTCCACTTTAGCTTTTTTAGCACCGCAGAGCTTATTTATGAGCGAGGATTTACCGACATTGGGTATGCCGACAAACATTGCCTTGATTTTCCTACCACCCATACCCTTTTCTTCATAGCGTTTGAGCTTATCTGACATAATATCTCTTACAGCCTGAGCAAGCTGAGAAAAGCCTTCACCACTGATACAGTCCACACTAATGGCATATTTATTGTGGGATTTATAAAATTCTATCCATTTTTTGGTAGTTGATTTATCGGCAATTGATGCTTTATTCAACACAGTCAAGCAGGGCTTATCGCCTATTATTTTTGCAATTTCCGGGTTTTTGGAGCTATAGGGAATACGGGCGTCGAGTATCTCAACGATTATATCAACCTCTTTAAGGTTTTCCGCAATTAATCTGCGGGTTTTTGCCATATGCCCCGGAAACCATTGAATTATATCTGATTGCATATATATTGTCCTTTTCTTAATTATAGAGCTCCTCTACGGGAGAATGGAGATATTCTGTATACTGCCTTGCCTACGATATTATTTTCGTTTATAAACCCTATTTCAGCAATACGGCTGTCTGCAGAGTTAAGTCTGTTATCGCCCATTACAAATACATGCCCCTCTGGAACAGTAGCTGTAAAAATTCCTGTTATCGGATCATAGCTTCCACCCTCGGTCTGGGGAATACGGGAGGCAATACCAAATTGATAATATGCGTAATCCTCGTCAAGAAGAACGCCGTCTACATATACACTTCTTGTAAGCATATTAATTTGAATTGTCTGACCCTCGGTTGCAATTACACGCTTTACAAGAGGAATATTGTAATTTTCATAATTTCCGTGGATAACCACAATGTCACCGTTTTCCGGCTCATAGGTAAAAAATGGGTTTACTACTATAACATAATCTCCGTCCTGCAGAGTATTGTTCATAGAGTTACCGGATACGATGCTTAATCTTGCTACAAACAAAAAAATAAACACTACACACGCAAGGGCAATTACAAAGGATTCTGCCACCTCAAGAAAATTGGCATATAACCCCTTATATTTCTTTTCTTCATTTGCTTTATTTTCCAATTCTATCACCTCATAAATTAAGTGTTACAGATTATTTTACCACAAAAAAAATATTTTAACAATACCTTTTGATATAAAAAAGTGCTATGATATAAAATAATAGTGATTTTGCATAAAAGAGGAAGTGTTCAGAAGTATAATTTGTACCTAAAAAATAATTATAAAAAATATTGAAAAAACTATTGCAATTTGATTTGCCTTGTGATATAATCTTCGCAAGTGTGTAATTTTACACCAACGGGATGGTCCGCTACATGCTCTGTATGAACATCCTATGATTAAATGGAGGACCGAAAAATGGATAAGATCGGATCATTTGTAAACGAGCAGCTTAAGACAGAAGTACCCCAGTTTTCAATCGGTGACACTATAAAGGTTCACAATTTGATTAAGGAAGGTACAAGAGAGAGAATTCAGATTTTTGAAGGAACAGTTATTGCAAGACACGGTGGTGGCATTTCTGCTACATTTACTGTAAGACGCGTTGCTTACGGTTGTGGTGTTGAAAAGACTTTCCCTCTTCACTCCCCCAATGTTGCAAAGGTTGAGGTAGTAAGAGTTGGTAAGGTTAGAAGAGCAAAGCTTTATTACCTTCGCGACAGAGTTGGTAAGGCTTCCAAGGTTAAGGAACTTATCTAATTCACAAATTAAAGAAAATATCTCCGCTGATTATAGGCGGAGATTTTCTTTTTTTATCCGTGCCTTCTTCTTTTTTTATTTTTACATTTTATTCTTTGCATCATCAGTGAAATAATAAAGCTTATCAAAATAACACCGAGTCTTAAAAGTATATTTTGAACTCCTGTATCTGATTTTTCAAAAAATAACGAGATTAAATATGTAAAAATAAAAATAAATGCTCCAAAAACAGAGCCACCTAAGAGACCCATTGTAGGGGAACTCTTTGTTAATATAAATGTTGTTATTGCTGTGGAAAGATAAAGAGAGAGAATACCGCAAAGGTCTATCTTTGATTTTGAGTCTTCTGTCCTATAGAAAATAAAGCTTAAAAGAAAAATCATAAATAAGGATATAATACAGAACACGGGGATAAATAAAAGACATTTTTTAAGTATGTAAAGGAAGGATATGTCATTTTGTTCACTGACTCGTTTTTTGTGTTTAGTGTGCATATAAAAACCTCGCAAAATACTTTTTAGTAAAGTATATTTGCGAGGTTTGATAATTATGAAGATTATTTTTCTTCCTTATCGGTGATTTCCTCAGGCTTGTTATCCTCAGCCTTCTTATCCTCAGCCTTCTTATCCTCAGCCTTCTTATCTTCAGCCTTCTTGTCTTCAACCTTCTTATTTTCAGACTTTTTATCCTCAACGATTTCAGCCTGCTCGATTTTGCCGGAGCTCTTCTCGTTAGAGGTAGCGGGAGTAACCTCGCCTCTCTTCATAGCAGCACTTACATCAACAGAACGAACGGCAGTCTTAAGAAATCTGATTTTTGTACCTGCCTTACTTGTCTCGATAACAATAGTATCCTCCTTGATGCTTACAATTTCACCAACGATACCGCCAATTGTTGTTATTTCATCGCCTACCTCGAGACCGTCACGCATCTTTGTAGCCTCACGCTCCTGCTTCTTATTGGATCTGTACATAAAATAGAATACAACAACTATAAGAGCTATCATAATGATGGTAACCCATCCACTGCCACCTTCAGCTGCGGCAAAAAGTGCTAAAACATTATTAAACACTGTAAATATACCTCCATAAAATAATTTTCTAAAACATTATAACCTATTAAAATAGTTTTGGCAATACTTTACACAAAAATTAACAAAAAATTTTTATATTTGAAAGAAAAGTGTTTATGTATTACATTGAAATAAAGCTTATGTTATGATAAAATATAAAATATGAAGATCATAATAGATGAAAAGTGGAACGGAAAAATCCTTAAGGATTATATGACAAAGGAGCTGTCGCTGTCTTCAAGAATGATAAAATCACTTAAAAAGCTTGATACGGGAATACTTATTAACGGAAGGAGAGTATTTGTTAATATACGCTTGAAAAAAGGTGATATTCTTGAGCTTGATTATACAGACCACGAAGATGATGTTAATGAATATCTTATAAAAACAGATATTCCCATAAATATAGTCTACGAGGATGAAAATATTACCATAGTAAATAAAAGTGCAAATATGCCTACCCATCAATCGATAAATCATCACACTGATACTCTTGCCAATGCTTTGGCATACAGATATAGGAACAGACCTTATGTGTTTAGGGCTATAAATCGACTTGATAAAAATACAAGTGGTATCGTAGTTACTGCAAATAATAGATTTTTTGCGGATTTTTTATGTGCAAAGCTGAAAAACGGTGATTTTATTAAAGAGTATATAGCTATTGTTGAAGGAAAGATTGAATGTCCGGGACAGGTATGTGCTCCTATCAAAAGATGCGAGAATACTATTATGCTGCGTGAGGTATGTGAAAACGGAGAATATGCATTGACCGAGTATACTCCTATTATGTACTGTGATGAAATCACTGTGCTAAAGGTCCGTCCGATAACAGGGAGAACACATCAAATAAGAGTACATATGAAGTATATTGGACATCCTATTGTCGGAGATGATTTATACAATACAGAAAGTCCTTTTATCAGTAGACAAGCCCTACATGCGTATAAATTAAGTATAAATGGAGTTGGAGAATATGTTGCTCCAATTCCTAATGATATGGATAAATTAATTCGGAGATATTTTGAAGGCTATGAAATTTTTTAATAAGGTAAAAGAATATGTCCCCAGGTGGGCACTGATAATATTTGCTTTAACATTTATAAGTGGAATTATGCTCGTAATAGAGAAGTATTCTGTTGGATTTGCCGATTTTGTAAATGATGTATTGAGCAGACCGGTAAGACCTATAATGGCGTGGCTTACTGCGTGGCTTCCTATATCACTGGCAGAAATTTTAATAATTATATCCCCATTCTGGATAGGATTTTTGATTTATCTGGCTTATAAAAAAGCAAAGCAAGGAATAAAGCAGACTGTCAGATATATATCATTTCTTTTGTGTATAATTTGCTTCATATTTATCAGCTTTGTATGGACCTATTCAAGTGGTTACTATAATACAAAATTAGATACAAAGCTTGGATTTAATAAGGTAAATATAGGTAAGACAGAATTATATGAAACCTCTGTATGGCTTTCCGAAAAATTGAATAGCTTGGCAGATGATGTAAGCTACGGAGAAAATAATGCGTCCTACACCGATATGTCATATGACGAACTTAGCAAGGATATATATCATGCCTATTCTAAGGTATCGTCGCAATATGGAATTATTCATAATTTTCCATCGAGAATAAAGCCTATTATGTTAAGCGAACCTATGACATATACACATATTTCAGGCGTGTATACATTTATGACAGGAGAGTCAAATCTTAATGTCAACTATCCGGACTTCATAGTTGTATCCTCTTTGGCACATGAATTTGCTCATCAAAGGGGTATAGCCAGAGAAGAGGAGGCAAATTTTGTTTCATTTCTTGTATGTACATCTTCGGATGATCCTTTTATTCAATACAGTGGATATCTTGATGTGTTTTTAACAGTTTCCGATCATTTGTTTGACGCTGACCCTGATTTGTACTTCCAAGTAATTAACAGTCTTGACATCAGGATAAGAAAGGATATGAAAAGCTACAGCGAGTTTTTCGATAAGTACAGGGATTCTAAGGCATCCGATGTGGCAGGCTCTGTAAATGACAAATTTTTACAGGCAAACGGACAGGAAAACGGTACAAAAAGCTACGGAATGGTAACCGACTTATGTGTTGCGTATTATTATGATTTGATTAAGGAGTGAGAAACTTTTACATTCCCTGCGAATATAATAAACTAAAAAATTATATTCGAGGGACAGATGGAAAAAATATTTGTTCAAGGTGGAGAAAAGCTGTACGGAACAGTAAAAATAAGTGGAATGAAAAATTCCGCATTACCCATAATTTTTTCGACAATTTTGGTAAAAGGGGAGAGTGTACTCGAAAATATACCTATTGTAAGCGATGTTCATAATGCTTTAAGTATATTATCTCAGATGGGAGCTACTGTAAAGTATGAGGACCTTCATACAGTAAGAATAAAAACGGAAAATATTGATCCGAACAGCCTGAATATGGAGCTTATATCAAAAATGCGGGCATCAAGCTATCTGATGGGTACACTTCTTGCAGTTTTTGGAAAGGTAATGATGGCATATCCGGGGGGATGTAATTTTGGACAGAGACCTATTGATGAGCATCTTAAGGGATTTACTAAAATGGGTGCAAAATGTAAAGAATCTGACGGATATGTAGAAATTACCACAGATAAAAAATTAAAAAACGGTAAAATAACTCTTGACAAAATTTCTGTAGGTGCTACAATAAATATGATACTGGCATCCGTTCTCACCGAAGGGAAAACAATCATATGTAATACAGCGATGGAGCCTCATATAGATGATACTATATGCTTTCTCAATAAATGCGGTGCTAATATCAAACGGGTAGGAAATACTATTCATATTCGAGGAGTAGACCGATTAAAGGGTGTCAGATACAGTATATTTCCCGACACAATTGAGGCACTTACATATATATCGTGTGTAGGAGCTACCAAAGGCGTGATAGAGTTAAAAAATATACGGACAGAGCATCTGTCAAGTATACTACCACTCTTTGAATATATGGGTATGGATATTACCGACTTTGGCAATGATACCTTAAATATCAGGTCCTCAATACAGCTCTGCGGAGCACATGTAAGAACAGCACCATATCCCGGCTTCCCAACGGATTTTCATCCACAGTTTTCATCATTGCTGTGCTACACAAACGGTGGTGGTAGCGTTGATGAAACTATCTTTCCCGGAAGATTTGCTTATGTTAATGAACTCAAAAAAATGGGAGGGCGTGTCGATAAAACCAATAGTCAGGTATTTATTATGCCATCTGAGCTTATAGGCACAGAGACTTGTGCTACTGATTTAAGAGCAGGAGCTGCACTTATTGTTGCTTCTCTTGGAGCAAAGGGAGTAAGCACGGTAAACAATGTAGGATTTATTCTTCGCGGATATGAGGATATCGTTGGCAAGCTTTCATCGCTTGGTGCGATAATAAAAGTAATATAAGAAAAGGAGATATAAAAATGACAGTAACTAAAAAGACAGTAATCGGAGATGTTCTTGACTTTAATCCCGAAACAGCACAGTTCTTTTTTGAAATTGGAATGCATTGTCTTGGTTGCCCACACTCCAGAGGTGAGGCAATAGAGGATGCTTGTGCAGTTCACGGTACTGATGCAGATGCTCTTGTAAAGAAGCTTAATGACTTTTTGTCAAACGCAAAATGAGAGAAATTACTTTAAGTAAGAGACTCAGCGCCGCAGCGTCACTTGTGCGTAGCGGCGCCATTTGTGCAGATATAGGAACTGACCATGCATATATTCCTATCAGCCTTGTTTCAGAAAACAGAGTAACTCACGCTATTGCATCGGATGTTAATGAAGGTCCTATACGGATAGCTAAGGAAAATATCAAAAGCTGTGGGTTAGAGGATAAAATTACTGTGACCGTTGCAAACGGACTTGATGGAATTGAAAAGTATTCTCCCACCGATATTTTAATTTGTGGAATGGGTGGAGAGCTGATAGTTAAGATTCTAAATGCATCTGAGTACATAAAAAAACAGGGTGTCAGATTAATTTTACAGCCGATGACATCTGTCAAGGAGTTAAGAGAATATCTTAAAAACGGATTTAATATTATAGAAGAAATTATTGTTCTTGATTCAAACAAGCTATACCAGATTATCTGTGCAGAGTATGACGGAAATAAAAGAGAATATACTGATGCAGAGCTTGAGCTGGGTAAAATAAATATAGCAAAAAAAGAGCCATTATTTTATGAACTGCACAAAAGGCTTGTAGAAAAAAGAAAGAAAAGATTAAACGGACTTATGGAGGGAGGATATCCCACTGAGTGCGTTGAAACGGAAATAAAAGAATTGGAGAGTATTATATGACCTTCCTTGAGCTTTATAGTAAATTGGACGAGAGATTTCCTAAGAGCCTGAGCTGTGAGTGGGATAATGATGGAATTATGTGTATGCCTGCTCCCGACAGACAGGTTAAAAAGGTGCTGATTTCCTTAGATATCACCGAGGATGTGGTTGATTTTGCTATTGAAAACAGATTTGATACCATTGTTTCTCACCATCCTCTTGTATTTCATTCTCAAAAATCCTTAAGTGTAGAGAATTATACACAGAGAAAGCTTATCAAACTTGTAAAGGCAAATATAAATGCAATGTCCTTCCACACTCGTCTTGATGCTGCAACGGACGGTGTAAACGATGTTCTAAGCAATTTAGTGCACTTATATAATGCAGAGGTTGATAGCATTGACCCCATTGGTAGAGTAGCTTCTATCCGGGAGTCGGAAAATGATGTTACATTACCTGAATTTGCCAAATGGGTAAAGCTCTGCCTTAATTCTCCATGTGTATTTTATAGTGGTAACAGAGTGGTTAAAAAGGTGTACATATGTGGTGGAGACGGTAAGGATATGATACCTGCTGCTATAGCTAACGGAGCCGATACCTTACTTACAGGAAGGGCGAGCTATAATACTATGATTGACGCTAAGGATATGGGTCTTAATATTATTGAGGCGGGACATTATTATACGGAAAATCCTGTTTGCATAGCACTTGAGAATTATATTTCTTCCCTGGATAACTCCGTTAAAATTGAAAAAATTGAGTCAAATAATATACAAATCATTAAATAATTTTTGATTTTTTTCAAAATTACCTATTACATTTTCTCAAAAATTTATGTTAAAATATAGGTACAATAAGTAGTTTACAGCGTATAGACATACTGTTGTAGACTACTTTTTTATGAGGTGAGAGAAATGTATAAAGTAGGTACAACAGTAATATATGGCTCTGAGGGTGCTTGCAAAATTTCTGAAATTACGGATAATTTCTTTGAAAATTCCGATAATAAGCGTTTATATTATGTCTTAATTCCTGTTAAAGGTGATGGAAGAATTTTTGTTCCATGTGATAATGAAATACTTGTTGCGAGAATGAAAAAGGTGTTGTCTCCACAGGAAATTAGGGAGCTTATAAGTATTGATATACCCGAAATAGAATGGATTGCAGATAATAGGCAGCGTAACAGGGCATACAAGGAGATGCTCCGGTCCTACGACAGATTAAAAATACTTGCATTAGCCAAGCTGTTATACCGAATTAAATGTAATACAACGGATAAAAGACGCCTTTATGTATCCGATGAGGAAATACTGAAAAAAGCAATTAAATTACTGCATGAGGAATTTTCGTTAGTGTTAAAAATCGAGCTTGACGAGGTAATGCCATATATATTTGGGAATATTACCTGTGAAATAAAATAATAATTAAGTCTGTATTTACCAAAATTGCTTTGGTTATATACAGACTTTTGTTTTTTTCTATTGACATTGACGCAGCGTCAAGTGATATAATAAAAGAGAGGTGATGTAATGGATAATAAACTTTATGATATAAATGAGGTTTGCAGGCTATTAGATACAACATCGAGAACATTAAGATTCTATGAAGAAAAAGGAATTATAAGCAGTACAAAGGTTCCTTTTAATTCTCGTAGACATTATTCAGAGGAGCAGGTTGACCATATTCGAAATATAATGGTTTTGCGAGCTTTAGGTTTGCCGATTAAATTTTTATTAGAATATCGGACAGAAAACAGAGATGTTAAAGACATTATATTGGAAAGAAAAGCTGAAATATATGCATTATTAGAAAAGAAAAACAAAGAGCTTATTATGCTTGTTGAGGCATTAGAAAAGATAGAGTCGGGTGGAGATATCTTCAACATTGATAAAACTATGCAAAATATGAGTGCACACTACAGTGAATTAGTTGAAAGCTGCACTAAGCTATTTGTAGAAGGTAAAATAAAAGAACTATATAAGTTTTTTAGTAAAAAAATGGAAGCGTACCGTCCTATTTCGTCTTTTGAAATTATTAGAGATGATGTCTTAAAGCCAATTGGTAGCTTTGTATCATACGGTAAAATAGAGATTGACAAAGTATGTGATAATATATATTATCAAAAATTGTATTATGAAAAAATGGGATTAGAGGTTAAATATATATTCATAAATGATAAAATAGGTGGATTTTGGCTTAATTATTTTGAATTGAGGTAAGGAAATGAAATTTAATGTTATTATTGTACATATTCTGATTTTTATTCTTTCTTTTTCGCTTATTTCTTGTGGTTCCGATACTACTGAAACCACAGTCGAATCCAATATGGAAATGGTTGTACCCGAGACAAATAATGAGCTTTTTGACTTAATTTTGAATAGTATAGAAAACAAATCATTTGATAATCTTTACGGCTATGCATCTAAGGAAATATGTAGTATAATGCATAAAGAAGCATTTATAGAAATTTTTGAAGATATTTTAAGAATATCGGGAGATCTAAAAAGTATATCTGATGAAAGCAGTACAACAGATGAGGGTGTAGAAAGCTTTTTTGCTAAATTACATTTCAAAAATATAGATTTGGAATTGTATGTTAAGATAAAGGATATAAAAATCTACGCAATTAACTATAACATAATGTTTAACCGTACCTTTGAAATTGAATATACAGATAATATCATAGAAAGATATTTCATTTTGGAAAATGACGGATATAACTTAAACGCAGTTTACACATATATTAATGATGGGAATGAGCATCCTGCTGTATTACTTATACCCGGCTCGGGCCAGTGTAATTATAATGAAACTATAGGTGTGCATAAGCCGTTTGAGGATATTGCATTGGGACTTGCAAAAGAAGGAGTATGCTCGTTAAGAATAGATAAAAGAACCCTAAATTATGCTTCATCTTTTAAGCTAACAGACGGCTTGGATGAAGAGTACATAGGAGATTTCAATAAGGCTATAGATTATTTAAGAGATAATAATGATGGCGATATTTATTTGTTGGGGCATTCTCTCGGTGGACAGATAGCAGTTGAGCTTGCTACTATAAACAGTGATATACAGGGTATAGTATTACTAAATAGCTCAGCAAGACATTTAGCAGATATAATGATGGATCAATATATTTGTGCCGATCCCAGAAACAGCGATATTTACATTCAATATTCTAACATAATAAAGGAAATGAACACTTCGACTGCAAAGGGATATTATTATTATGGTGCTACCGATTATTATTGGGCGTCGTATAATACACTAAATACACTTGATGGTATTAGAGAATTTGATGGGAGTATATTGATTATCAACAGTACATTCGATAAACAAAGCTTTTCTTCGGATATTGAATTGTGGGAAAATAGTTTGATAGAGCAGGATAATGTAATTATTCAGATCTATAATGATATTAGTCATTATGGATACAAAATCGATACAAGTAATATAATCTCCTTATATAATAAATCAGAATTCCCGGAAGAAATAATAGATAATATATCGGTTTTTTGTAAAGGAAAATGAAAAAATGAAAAAATATATAGTATTGTTTATAATTATGTCATCTGTAATGCTGACCTCGTGTCAGGTAAACATTGGTGAGAGTACATTTTATGTACACTGGCTTGTAATTGCAATTCCTGTATTTATTTTACTCTTATTAGTGGGACTTCCCCTTGGAAGAATAAAGTATTATTGCCCAAACTGTAAGAAAACATTTTACACAAGCTGGATTAAGTGCGTATTCTCAGTGCACATAAATAATGAGAGAGCCTTGAAATGTCCTCACTGTAAAAAAATAAGCATGTGCTATCCTTCTAATAATCAGGAGAATAAAAAATGATTTATGCCATTTATATTATGATTACATTAGCTGTAAACATTATTTTGGCAGTAGCTTTTAACTCAAGCTTAAACATATCATTTATTCCTGTGTTATTTGCTGTATTTATGATTTTTATAAGTATATATCAGCAACATAATAGGCATAAAGGAGATTTTAATATTAACAATTTTTCCGATTTATCCGAAAAGGAATGGGAAAATGTGTCGGTTTATATATCACGGTCCTTTATTATTTTTACACCCTTTAATTTTCCGTTGATATTTTTCTTTAACATATATGTTAAAATAATAATTACAGTCTGTATAGTGATTTTAGCATTTATCGGAGGTCCGATTATTTATAAAATAAAAAACCGCTGAAAAGCGGTTTTATTTTATTGCATATAAATTTAAGTCCCAGGCGGGAATATAGGGGAATCTGCGTAAATAAAGCTTATATTCGGGATGAATACTCTTTACAAGGGAAGGGAGGAGATACATATCTTCATTTCTGTGATACAGAGATACAAGCAGATCCGGCTGGGATGCTTTTATTATTTTTTCACTTCCCATTATTGCCTCATATTCTGAACCCTCTACATCGTATTTTATAAAATCAACAGCTTCCACTATGCTGTCGAGTCTTCTTGCCTCGATGGGAATTACCTTTGATTTATGGGAGTTTGTACCGTTCTTGGAGGAATTTCTGTTTCCTGAGGAAATAAATTCAACTGTTTCATTTTTATCAAAGGAAGCGTAGTTGAAGGGAAGCACGGTTGCTCTTGATTCTGATTCTGCATAGGCTGAGAGCTTCTTGAAATTACGGATATCCGGCTCAAAAGCATATATTTTTTCTAAATTAGGGCAGTAATTAAGGTACGAACGGACTGTATCGCCGTTATATGCTCCTAAATCGGCGTATATTTTATAAATATCGCATTTTAATAGCTCTTTATTTACATTTTCCTCTATATCCTCGGTTGCTTTAAGATACTTTAGCTTACCTGTGAGCTTATATCTTATTATATTATCGAAAATAAGCTTGGATTTTTCATCAGCCATCATTTCTCTGGCATAGTACAGGTCAGATAAATGAAGGTCAAAAAATTCCTCAGTAAATAGCTCTCCATTGCATACCGGAACATCGGGAGCATAAAATTCGTGCTGTTCATCAAGCTCATACATTATATTCATAACATCGGGAAGGCGTGAGCCAAAGGAAAGTATGATAATTATATCTTTTCCGTATTTTTCGCAAGCCTCGGAGTAGGAAATAACTCTTTTTCCACGATATAAATGACCACGGACAAAGCCGTCACTCGCAAATACATCCTTGTATTCAATTCCGAATTTTTCAAAATATCCGATTATTTTATCGGCACCGTTACCCATTCCATATATAAGAATGGGTTTGCTTGTACTTTTTAAGTGGGTCCATAAATCGCATTTTAATTCGTCAAATATGTGATTTTTATAATTTATCATATAGTTTCCTTGATTTTACATTTAGATTTTGATATAATAACACTGTAAATAATTATACAATATAAATAACGAAAGGTCAAGGTAAAACTATGGATTGTATTTTTTGTAAAATAGCAGAGGGAACAATTCCTTCGAATAAGGTATATGAGGACGAGAGAATAATTGCCTTTTATGACCTGAATCCACAGGCAAAGGTTCATGTGCTTGTAATACCGAAGCTCCATATAGCATGTGCGGATGAAATAAATGCTGATAACAGTGGAGAAATTGCTTATATCTTTGAGAAAATCCCTCAAATCGCAAGAAAAGCAGGAATTACCAACGGTTACAGAATAATCTCAAATTGCGGAGATGACGGATGTCAGAGTGTTAAGCATCTTCATTTTCATATAATCGGAGGCGAAAAGCTTTCTGAAAAAATGGCATAGTAAAAGCCGAACAGAGAATAGACTCTGTTCGGTTTTCTTGTGTGGATAATGTGTTTCCCTTCAATTATATTTGTTTTTTTATGCTTTGTAATGCTGTTTTTTCCAGACGAGATACCTGAGCTTGTGAAATACCTATTTCATTGGCTATTTCACTTTGGGTTTTACCGGCATAGAAACGCATATTGATAATTTTTTTCTCTCTTTCATTAAGCTTTTTTATTGCTTCCTTTATGGCTATATCCTCTATCCAGGCTTCTTCATCTGCCGAGGAATCCCTTAATTGATCTATTACATAAATAGAATCCTCAGAATCGCTATATACAGGATCATACAGGGAAACGGGCTCTGTAATAGCCTCTAATGCACATACTACATCTTCCTTTTTTTCCTTCAACTCATTTGCTATTTCCTCAACAGTAGGCTCTCTGTCCCATTCAGAGGTTAAATTTTCCTTTACCTGTAATGCCTTATATGCCAAATCTCGGACTGATCTGCTTACTCGAATCATATTGTAATCACGCAAAAACCGTTTAATTTCTCCTATTATCATTGGTACAGCATATGTGGAAAATTTTACATCTAAAAGGATGTTAAAATTGTCTATAGCTTTGACTAATCCGATACAACCGATTTGAAAAAGGTCATCCATATTCTCGTTTCTGCTTGAAAATCTTTGTACAATAGAGAGGACTAATCTTAGATTGCCTTCTATCAATTCCTTCCTCGCTTTTATATCTCCGTTTTTGCTTTTTATGAGAAGTTCTTTTTTTTCTTTATCGGAAATTGTTTTTAGCTCGGATGTATTCACACCAGTTATTTCAACCTTGTTATAGTACATTTTTATCCCCCCGATTTTTGTATCAATTATTGACAAGGGGGATTTTTATTATACAAATTTAACTTTTCCAATTTATTCATTTTAGTGTAAAAACTATAAAATAATCGACACTTGTAGGCACTTTTTTTGATTTTTATAAGACTTTTAAGGGGACTTTTGTTAAATAGAATTATTTTTATAAAACTATTGAAATTATCTTTTATATATGGTAAAATATACCCGTCATAAAAAGGCGTGTTGTTTTTACAAAAATTTATAGTTCGGAGGTATTGAACATGGAAAAAATAAAAATGACCACTCCTCTTGTTGAAATGGACGGAGACGAAATGACCAGAATTATCTGGCAGATGATTAAGGACGAGCTTCTTTATCCCTTCGTTGATCTCAAGACAGAATATTATGACCTGGGTCTTCCCGAAAGAGAAAAGACAAAGGACCAGGTTACTTTTGATGCTGCATACGCTAACCAGAAGTACGGAGTAAGCGTAAAGTGTGCAACAATTACACCTAACAAGCAGAGAGTTGAAGAGTATAATCTTACAGAAATGTGGAAGAGCCCCAACGGTACTATCCGTGCTATTCTTGACGGTACAGTATTCCGTGCTCCTATTCTTATTGACTCAATCAAGCCTGCTGTACGCAACTGGAAAAAGCCTATTACAATTGCCCGTCATGCATATGGTGATGTATACAAGGCAACAGAGTACAGAGTGCCCGAGGAGGGTAAGGCTGAGCTTGTATTTACCGATAAAAACGGTAAGGAGAGCTTCCGTAAGACTATTTATGATTTTGAGTGCCCCGGAGTTCTTCAGGGACAGTATAACAAGGATGATTCTATCCGTTCCTTTGCTGACTCTTGTTTTAATTATGCTATAAATACAAAGCAGGACCTTTGGTTTGCTACAAAGGATACTATCTCAAAGCAGTATGACCAGACCTTCAAGCTTATTTTTAAGGAAATCTATGATGCAGATTATAGGGAAAAGTTTGAAGAGCTTGGAATTGAATATTTCTATACACTTATTGACGATGCTGTAGCCCGTGTAATCCGTTCTGAGGGTGGATATATCTGGGCATGTAAGAATTATGACGGTGATGTTATGTCGGATATGGTATCTACAGCATTTGGCTCTCTTGCTATGATGACATCAGTTCTTGTGTCTCCTAACGGTCAGTATGAGTATGAGGCTGCTCACGGTACAGTAACAAGACATTATTATCGTTACCTTAAGGGAGAGGAAACATCTACTAACCCTATGGCTACGATTTTTGCATGGTCCGGTGCTCTTCGCAAGAGAGGAGAGTTTGACGGACTTTCCGACCTTGTATCCTTTGCAGATAAGCTTGAGGAGGCATGTATCGACACACTTAATGACGGTATTATGACTAAGGACCTTGTTGGACTTGTTGAAAAGGGAACAAAGGCAACAGCCGTAAACACAATTGGCTTTATTAAGGCAATTCGTGAAAGACTTGAAGCTAAATTGGCATAAATACATAAAAAATCGGGTTCGAATTTGAACCCGATTTTTACTTTATTAAATAATTAAGCTTTTGCATTTTGTCATTTGTAGGAGTTCTGAACCTTATCAGCTCCAGGTTTATCGCTTCATATTTGTGCTCACCAAGGGAATGATATGGCAAAAGCTCTGTTTTTTTAGGATATCCGTACATTTCGTAGAAGCCTTTTAGCTCGTTAATTTCCTCTTCTGAATCATTTATACCGGATATTATGGGAACTCTTACCCAAATATCTTTATCCGTTGCGAGAAGTGATTTTAAGTTATCAAGTATTAAAGAATTAGACACACCTGTATATTTTTTATGCACTGTGTTATTCATACTTTTTACATCATAGATAAACAAATCGGTATAGGGAAGTATTTGTTCAAAGTGTGAGTATGGTATATATCCTGCAGTATCAACAGCAGTATGTATATTGTGCTCCTTACATTTTTGTAAAAGCTCGGTGAGAAAATCAACTTGAAGCATACATTCTCCACCGGAAAATGTTACGCCGCCATTTGAATTTTCATAATAAGGAATATCCTTTTTTATAATTTCCATTATTTCATCTGATGTGTATTCCTTACCACACATGGCTTTTGCACCGTTTGGACACACCCTTGTGCACCTACCGCAGAGAATACAGGATTCTTTGCTTTCACAGAATTGCTTACAAATTCCACAAGATGTGCATTTACTTTTATAAAACATTATTTGAGGGTTGAAATCCCGACTTTCCGGATTGTGACACCAAGAGCATTTTAGGTTGCAACCTTTGAAAAATACGGTTGTCCTTATTCCGGGACCATTGACATAGGAGCCTCTTTGTATATCAAAAATAATTCCCGTCATTTATCTGTCCTCATAATAATATCGTTTTGTATGCTTTCATTCAAATTAACAAAATAGTCGGAAAAGCCACTTACTCTTACTCTAATATGCTTATATTTTTCGGGATTTTCCTTTGCGGCAATAAGCTCCTCCTTAGAAATATAGGTAAGCTGAAAATGAACGCCTCCGTTTCTAAAGTAGGTCTCGAAGGTGTTAACCAATTTACCGAATTGCTCATCATCCTCTACAAGCTTTCTATCAAGAGAAATATTCGTAACAGTGGAGCCACAGGCAATAAGATTTTTATGAGCTACAATAACAGAATTAAGTAGGGCAGTAAGTCCGTTTCGATCCCGTCCCTCATTTTGTCCAACGCCGAATTTCATCATTTCACCCATATATCTACCGTCGGGGGTCGCAAGGGTATCCTCTCCGTACCATTTATAATGCTCATTATATCCGGCAAGGTCACCTACAAGCCATTGATAGCCAAAAATATTCTTCTTGCCGTTTATAAATCTGTATAGGCTATCATAAAAAAGAGAGGTAATATAGTTTGACATACTGTCATCATTACCGAAAAAGTCAGTAGTGTTAAGTATTATTGTCCGATACATATCGAAGCCTTGCCAATTGGAGTGTAATGCATCTATTAGTGTTTTCATAGACATCAGCTTTTCATCAAATATATATTTTTTTACAACTATTAAGCTATCTATAACATTGATTATACCCATAAGCGTTGGAGAAGCAATAGCAGTATTACATCCACCCTGTGTAATACTTTTGGCATTTTCGATACAATCACAGGCAAATAAGCTGGATATATAGTTTATGTCCTTTGCTCTTATTTCATTGTATTTATTGTCATACTCGAATATTTTTTCTAAATCATCAAACAGTATACTTTCATAAATTCCATAGAATTCATCAAAGGATTTGCAATTTATTATTTTTTCATGATTTTTATGGAAAAGTGTTTCTATGGAATGTAGCAAATTACCTTTAGAATTACTTCCTGCCATAGAGCCCAAAAATGCAGGTTCATTGCATCCAACCGTGGTGTAGGAGACAGCCTTTTCGAAGGGGATACCACAGATTTTGGTATAGCAGGCAATTCGCATATCGTCATTGGTAAATGCAATTCGTTTGTTGGGGTCCTTCCTTTCACAGTTCATTATAAACCACAAGACATCCTTGGGTGTTTTACTCGTCCAACGAAAGGTAAGCTGTGGTATATAAGTTGGAAGCTCCATAAGGGATTCAACTATAAGCACCGAAAATTCATTAAATCCGTCGGTACCGTCCTCCAAATATCCTCCTATGCAGAAGTGAGACTGTCCTCCTCTTGTGAAGTGAGGAGAGTTGATATGTGTGTAGGATTGAAGCATAAGAAAAAACTCCTGTAAATATTGCTTGGCTTCATCCCGTGTTAGTGTATCATTTTTAATATCATTGAAATAAAAGGGCGATAAGTATCTGTCAAGAGTTCCCACACTGTCCGGGTTGGCACTAAAGCAGATATACATTGTAAGTATCGCTTCATATAGATTTGACGGAGCATTTCTTGGAACCCGTAGCAGAGTGTTAGCAAGCTTTTCAAGATTATTTTTCTTAGTAGGATCGCTGATGGATTTGGAAAATTCAAGTACTTTACAAGAGCATTTATCTGCCCATTTTATAATAGCTTTTGCGACATCTATAAGGCCGTTAAGAAACTCTGATTCCTCGGGCTTATTATGTATGAGAAGAGAGGCGTCAATATCCTCTATAATTCCTTTTATGCCCTTTTTCAGCACTCGGCTGTAATCTCCCGTAGCATGCTGCCATTCCATAGTGGATAGATTTTCAATTTTCTTCAGATAGAAATTTTCAAGGGCAATAGCAGTATTTTTATGCCCACTACGATTAAAGGCATCGCCTACCACACTCCCGTCAAAGCGAAAAATACCTGTGAACAGAGAATTCTCGGTAATAACAGGATTTTGGCAAAGGATATATTCACATAATCTTTTTACATTCATTTGTTCCGTAGGGAGAAAATAGTCGTATCTGTCAAAATTAGGTTTTACTGTTTCAACATACATTTTACCGCTAAGGGTAAGAGCACATAATTTACTGATTCTTTCGTTCATATAATTCTCCGCACAATATGTAATATAGTTATATTTTACATACCGAAGATTATCTTGTAAATGGGATAAATAATATTTTTGCATTTTTCGACACTAAATATTGATTTTATAACAAGCTTGTCGTATAATTAAAAAGGGTGATAATATGAATAAGAATTTTATAATAACATCTATTGAGCAGGTTATACTCGTTGGGAAGGAAAAATATAAGGAGAAAAATCTTCACTTTTCAAATAGCATACCGTTTAATGAAATAATATTTCATTTTTCAGGCTCGTCCATTGTATATTTTGGAGAACAGAGCTTAAAAGTTAAGGAAAATACAGTTCGTTTTCTTCCCAAAGGAAAGGTATCTCGATATGATGTACATAGAGAGATACCCGGAGAATGTATAGATGTCTTTTTCTCAACGGATAAACCAGTATCTGAAAATGCTTTTGTTTGGGAATCAGATAAAAAGGAGCAAATCGGAGCATTATTTCGAAAGCTGTTTATATGTTGGACATCCAAGTCTGACGGATATTATATGAAATGTATGTCATACCTATATAGAATAATAGCAGAAATACAGTCAATAGAATATGTGTCTATAGAACAGTATAATAAGATCACACCTGCGATAGATGAAATAAACAGAGAGTTCCTTAATAAAAGCTTATCAAGCTCTTATCTTGCAGAAATATGCGGCATCAGTGAAACATATCTAAAGAAGCTATTTAACAAGAAGTTTGGGATTCCTCCTAAAAAATACATAATACAAAAGAAGATAGATTACGCATGCGAGCTGTTATTACTTAGACGCTATACCGTTACCGAAATTGCGGAAATGTGTAATTTTGGAGATGTATACTATTTCAGCAGACAGTTTAAGGAGTATATGGGTGTTTCCCCTTTGGAGTATATTAAAAGAGTTAGATAATATAATTTCAACCTCAGGTTGAAAATAACGATAAAAACTCAACAAAAATACTATTGAAAGTTGAATTTTTGGATGCTATAATTATATCATAAGGTGGCCGCCTATTATACTCAAGGAGGAAAAATATGTTGGATCAAAAAATTTTTGGAGAAAAGTTGAAAAATCATAGAAAGATGCTGGGGTATACTCAGGAGGCAGTTGCCGATAAGCTTGAAGTATCTGCTCAAGCAGTTTCAAAATGGGAGTCCGGAGATTGCTTACCTGATTGTATAAATTTGAAGGCAATAAGTGATTTGTATAAGATATCTGCTGATGTGCTTCTCGAAACAGAAAGCAACGGAGATGTGAAGGCGGTTTCGGATAAAATAGAGCAGATAGGTACAGAATTTATCTGGGCTAATGTGTCTAAATATGAAAATATACATTTGGAATTGGGAAATGACCTATTAAGCATGTGGAAGGGCTTGTATTTTGCAGAGTGTGGCGATAAGGAAAAAAGTAAGGAAAGTAAAGAACAAGGAAATCTCAGAATTTGTGGCCCATTTGGTACAAAGATATGGGATGATGAGGGAATTATCTGTGTTATTAAGTCCGAATTTATAAGAAATATAGCTCCTTCATCTGACAGAAGCTATGATATATTAAGTGAGCTATGTACAAGGGAAGGACAGCAAATTATAAGGGTGCTTTATCCTCACAAGCCTATCTCAAAGGACAAAATTATTGAAGAAACGGGAATTGAAATTCATAGACTAAATGAATTACTTCTTAAATTTACAGAGGGAAATATTATTGAATATATTTGCGATAACAGAGTTCATTTTTCCGAGTCGGGATATAAGCTTAACGGATGTTGTGGTATAGCAGCATATATGATGGCTGCTACCCTTTATATACTTGATAAAAAACAGTATACAGTTAGTGAATATCTTTGTAATCCCGATTGAATGCTGTGTATAACTATTTCATATAGGATAAAGCAATACAGACGGGAGCATAAAATCTCGCAAGAACGATTTGGGGATATGGTTGGGGTATCGGCACAGGCTGTTTCAAAATGGGAAAGGCAATTATCTTATCCCGATATAATGCTATGGCTAAGCTTATCTAAAATTCTTTCCTGTAATATAGAGGATTTCTTTGAAGAAATATAAAAAAATCGGTTCAAGGTAAATACTTGAACCGATTTTTATATCATAATTTGCCTCCAAATAAATTTTGCTTGTAAAAATTATAGGTTAGCAAATAATTTGCGTAAGTATAATAATCAAATTTCACTAATTGTGTCTTGAATTTGGTACATTAATAGTATTACTGAAAAAAATAACAAATATATATTGACTTTATAAAACATTAAAGACTATAATGTAAATAATGATATAGTCTTAAAAAAAAGCCTTCCGAAGAAAGCTTTTTTACACACGCTGTGTAATCGGCATAGCCGACGATTTGAGAAAATCTTTTATTTGAACTCGTAGTGTAATTTATAAGGGAATAAACTACACTAACATTATAATCCAAAAAGGAGATGTTGTCAATATGAAAAATGAAAAATATTATGTGGGATTTGATATAGGTACCGATTCTGTTGGTTATGCAGTAACGGACGAGCAATATAATCTTTGCAAGTTTAGAGGAGAGCCAATGTGGGGAGTAAATATTTTTGAAGAGGCTCAGCTCGCTGTTGACCGTAGAAATTTTCGTGTAGCTCGTAGACGACTTGATCGTAGGCAACAACGAATTGATATGATAAGAGATATATTTGCTGAGGAAATTTATAAGGTTGATAAAAACTTTTATAAACGCTTAAAAGAAAGTTATTTATATCCTAATACAGCAGACGAAAAAGTCAGATTATTCGATTCTTACGGAGAGCAAAGATCATATGACATAAAGTATCCGACTATTCATCATTTGATTTTTGAATTAATGCAGTCTAAGGATATTCATGATGTTAGACATATATACATTGCTTGTGCTTGGCTTGTGGCACATAGAGGACATTTCCTTAGTGATGTCAGCAAAAATAACATTGAAGAAGTTACAGACTTCGGTGTATTATATAAAAAACTTATAAATTATATCAAGCGAGACGGACGCATATTGCCATGGAACGATAATATCGATATAAATTTAATCTCTTCTACATTAAATAAAAAGACAGGAATCACAAAAAAAGCAAAAGCACTTACAGAGGTTTTATTTAATGGAGAAAAGGCCCCTAAAGTAATTAATGATGAATATGAATTTAACTATGAATTATTAATTAAACTTTTATGTGGAGCTAAAGTTGGGTTAAAAGAACTTTTTGGCAGGGAAGAGTATGAAGATCTTGATGAAAAATCAATTATGCTTGGTATGGATGATGATAAGCTTTCTGCAATTATGCAAAATATTGGCGAAGACGCAGATATTATCAGTATATTAAAATCAATATACGATTGGGCAATATTAATAGATGTCCTTAAAGGAAAAACTTCAATATCCGAAGCAAAAGTAGAAGTGTATGAACAACATAAACGGGATTTGAAATCTTTGAAATACTTTATAAAGAAATATTTACACGAGAAATATGATGAAATCTTTCGTTCTAAAACACAAAATAACAATTATGTTGCATATGTAGGAAAAAATAAAACAAAAAGTGAAGATATAAAGGTAAAAAAATCAAATAGCCAAGAAGACCTTTGTAAATACCTTCTTTCAATATTTAAGAATATATCTCCTGAAACAAATGATTTTGAAGAATATCAAAAAATTACCAATAGGTTGGAAATAAATGATTTTCTTCCCAAACAGGTAGATGGAGATAACCGTGTAATACCTTTTCAACTTTATTTGTATGAGTTAAATAAAATCCTTGATAATGCACAATCTTATTTACCCATTTTAAGTAAAGTGGATGAGAATGGTCTAACAGGTGTACAAAAAATTATTTCAGTATTTGAATTTAGAGTACCGTATTATGTAGGACCATTGAAGGAAAATCTTGAAAATAATAAAAAAATAAATTGTTGGATGAAGCGAAAGGCTGAAGGTAAGATATATCCATGGAATTTTAAGGATATGGTTGATCTTGACGCAAGTGAAGAATTGTTTATAAAAAGAATGACAAATTCTTGTACATATTTACCTGGAGAAGATGTTTTACCAAAAAATTCTCTTATATATTGTGCTTTTGAAGTGTTAAACGAAATAAATAAAATTAAGATTAACGGTGTTGATATATCTGTTGAGGCAAAGCAGGGTATATATGAAAATGTGTTTATGCAATTCAATAAGGTTACACCCAAAAAAATAAAACATTTTCTTGTAGCTAACGGATATGCTTGCGAAGAAGATATAATATCCGGGTTGGATATTACAATAAAATCCTCTTTAATACCATTTAGGCTGTTCAGAAACCTTGTAGAAAAAGAATTATTATCATATTCGGATGTTGAAGCTATAATAAAACGGGCTACATATTCAGAAGATAAAGTAAGACTTTGCGAATGGTTGCATAAGGAATATCCAAAACTTCCTGATAATGAAATTAAATATATTTTAAGTATGAAATTTAAGGATTTTGGAAGATTATCCAGAAAACTTTTATGTTCTGTTGAGGGCACAAACAAACAAACCGGAGAAAGATTTACAATTTTAAGGGCAATGTGGGAAACAAATTATAATTTTATGGAGTTGTGCTCAAATAAATTTACTTTCGCAGAGGAAATTGATAATTTCGTTAAAGTATATTATGACATTAATCCTAAAAAAATAACTGATATTATGGACGATATGGGAGTGTCAAATGCTGTGAAGCGTCCAATTATTCGTACTCTTGATATTATAAAAGATGTGGTTAAGGTGAAAGGTAATGCACCGGAAATGATATTCATTGAGATGGCAAGGGGAACTATTGATAATCAAAAAGGTAAAAGAACCGATTCTCGACTGAAGCAAATTTGCGATTTATACAGTAAAATTGATACAGAAGAAGTTAGAGAATTGCAGACACAACTTGATGAACTTGGCGAAACTGTTCATAACAAACTTCAAAGTGATAAATTATTTTTGTATTTTATTCAACTTGGCAAGTGCCTATATACCGGAAAGCCGATTGATATTGAATCAATTATAAAAGGGGATGGTAAATTTAATATTGAGCATATATACCCTCGCAGTTTTGTTAAAGATGACAGTATAATTAATAATCTTATACTTGTTGATTCAAAAGCAAACGGTGATAAAAGCGATACATTTCCTATATCATCTCAAATACTGAATAATATGAGTATGTATTGGGCGTATCTCAATAAAATTGGGCTATTGAGTGACGAAAAATTAAAAAGGTTATCTCGTAAGACTCCTTTTACAGATGATGAGAAATTTGAGTTTACAAATCGTCAACTTGTTGAAACTCGTCAGTCAACTAAGGCCATAGGTGCCTTGTTAAAAGAGATGTATCCAAATAGTGAGATAGTATATGTAAAAGCAGGACTTATATCTGACTTCAGAGATGAGTTTAATATATTAAAATCAAGAACAGTAAATGACCTTCATCATGCTAAGGACGCTTATCTTAATATTGTTGTAGGTAATGTATGGCATCATAAATTCAGTAAACAATTTTGGAAAGCAGACAGTAATAATAATGCAAAACATGAAGTGGTATTTTCGAGAACTATAAAATGTGGAGATAAAACAATTTGGAGAGGAGTAGAAGATAAAAACAGAATTGTTAATACAGTTAAGAAGAATACTCCTCGCTTAACAAAGTATGCATTTTGCAGAAAAGGAGGATTCTTTGATCAAAACCCGGTTTCCTCTGCAGAAGGACTTGTGTCGAGGAAAAAAACTTTGCCATCAGAAATTTATGGTGGATATAATAAAACTACAGCATCATTTTTCGTTTTGGTAAAATACAAGGTTGGAAAAAAACAAGATATTTTTGTTATGCCAATTGAGTTGTTATATGCAGATAAATTTGTCAACGATAATACTTTTGCGTTAGAGTACGCAAGGAAAACTATAGGTGGAGTCTTGGGTAAACCTGTTGATGAGATTGACTTTTTATTAAACAAACGGTTTATTAAGATTAATACGATTTTATCTTTGAATGGGTTGAATGTTTGTATAACAGGAAAATCAGGTGGAGGTCGCCAGTTGGGAGTATCTTTGTTGGAATCATATAAAACATCTTTTGAAAATGAGTGTTATATCAAAAAACTTGAATCATTTGAAAACAAAAGAAGGAGAAATTCTAATATTATTTTGAGTGAAGCATATGACGGAATTTCAAAGGATAAAAATAACGAATTATACGATAATTTTATATCCAAATTCAACAAACCACCATTTATGTATCGACCTGCAAATCCAATTGATACACTAATGAATAAAAAAGAAGAGTTTAAGAGGCTTTCTCCTGATAGACAGGTATCTGTTTTACTTCAAATTTTAGGATTGTTTGGAAGAGCACCGAGTGCTGATCTAACTGATATTGGAGGTGTAGCAAAAGCCGGAGCTGCTAAATTATCGTCCAATGTTTCAAATTGGAAGAAAAATTATACAGATGTTCGTATTATTGATAAATCCTCTTCCGGGCTTTATGAAACAGTTTCTGAAAATATAATTAATCTATTATGAGTTGGAGAACGGTTATAATTACTTCTCGTTGTAAATTGGATTATAAAATGGGATTTATGGTAGTTCGTGCCGAAGAAACTAAAAAAATATTTCTCGACGAAATTGCCATATTGCTCATTGAAAATCCGGCTGTTTCATTTACAGGCTGTTTACTTGAAACTCTTATTGAGAAGAAGGTGCGTATCATATTTTGTGATGCAAAGCGTAATCCGAGTGCAGAGTTTGTTCCATATTATAACTCGTACGACTGTTCTCGTAAAATCAAGGCACAAATGTCATGGATAGATGATCTAAAAGGAGAAGTATGGGCTAATATAGTAGCTGAAAAAATTAGAAAACAAGCTGACCATTTGAATGATTTAGGTAAAACAAAAGAAACGGATTTATTAAGGTCATATCTTTATCAGATAGAGCCATATGATAAAAGTAATCGTGAAGGGCATGCTGCAAAGGTTTATTTTAACGCATTGTTTGGTATGGGTTTTACAAGAAGTGAGGAAAACATTATTAATTCAGCATTAAATTACGGATATAGTATAATTCTATCTGTTTTCAATAGAGAAATAGTGTCGAATGGTTATTTGACTCAACTTGGTATTTTTCATGATAATATGTTTAATCATTTTAATTTAAGTTGTGACTTGATGGAACCGTTTCGTATATTAATTGACCGTAAAATTGTATCTATGAAACTTACTGAATTTTCAGTTGAGGAAAAACATCAATTGGTCAATACATTGAATGATACGGTATATATTAATCAAACTAAACAAACCGTCATAAATGCTATTAAAATTTATTGTAGAAGTATATTTGATGCATTAAATGATAACGATCTTTCACTAATACAATTTTATTACATATGAGCTATAGATTTATGAGAGTATTGGTTTTTTTCGACCTTCCGACTGAAACACTTGAAGATAAACGGGGGTATAGAAAATTTAGAAAATTACTTATTAAAAACGGTTTTTTAATGATGCAAGAATCCGTATATTGCAGAATGTTATTAACACCAACTGCAGGTAAGACAGTTTTAGATATAATACGGAAAAACCGTCCTAAACATGGTATTGTTCAGGTAATGTCCATTACAGAAAAACAATTTGCCTCTATGGAATTTATTACAGGAGAAAATCATAGTGAGGTTATAGATAACGATGAAAGGTTAATCATATTATGAAATTAATTCATAAGCGTATGTCACATATTATTACATTTGAAGGTGGATATGTAAGTGAACTTGCAGTTGAAAATCGAAAAATGTTTTATGATATGGTTAATAACATAATAACTCAGATAGAAGGATTACATGGTGATTTTACATTATCTATAAATAATCGTCCTGTTGAGTTTAGTAAGTATGCCGATGTGACATTACAATTTGCACCATTTTTGCTAAATAGAAAAAGTTTATTAAACAAGTTATGTAGTTTGTTGGAGCAAAGGGCAGCAAATCCGGATTTTTATATTGAAACAGCAAAATTACTTGGAACAATAGAATCGTATTTTCATGGGGTTGCTGAGGACTTACCGTTTGAAATAGATTGTGGAAAGATTGCCATTGGTCCAATAATTAAAGCACTTTCTCCACAAATTTCAGAAGATGATAAAACTGGTATAGAAAAGATATTTTCATATATGGAATTAGTAAGAGAGCTTGATAAAGAAAGACTTTTTATAATGATTAATATGCGTTCATATTTTTCAGATTCTGATATGAATTGTTTTATTCAAAGTGCAACACTTCATGATTTCAAAGTCCTTTTGTTAGAAAGTGCATCTTATACAAAACTTAATAATGTAAAAAGATATATAATTGATGAAGATTTATGTGAATTTTAACTTGATTTTGATATATTTTTATTATAAAATATAAATAGAATCCCAGTACACTATTTTCAGCAATTCGTAGTATTGTTTCTCAAATATTGATTTGAGTTTGAGAGTAGTGTAATTTTATAAGGGACTCAAACCAAAGCCCCCACGGCTCGGCGTGTTCATTCGTTTGAGAGTAGTGTAATTTTATAAGGGACTCAAACTTGTTTTAATTCTGTTACGGGTTTATCGTTGTTTGAGAGTAGTGTAATTTTATAAGGGACTCAAACTTAATTCACTAACCCTATTCACTCAATATATGTTTGAGAGTAGTGTGATTTTATAAGGGACTCAAACAAGTATTAAAGCGAAGGCTATTATAACCGTGTTTGAGAGTAGTGTAATTTTATAAGGGACTCA
>JAFTJE010000027.1 GCA_017456545.1 Clostridia bacterium
CTCGGAAAGTGCCCTTTTAATCTGGGCAGGGCGTATTCCCCTTTCACTCGGTGAGTCCGGCAGGCTCCTTGCCGAGGATAGCATTATCCTCTCAAGCTCCCCATCTGTTATAAGCTTTCTTTCATCCATTATCTCACTCCTGTTATTAAATTATTTATGACATAAATAAGTGATATTCCTTCAACAGACATATCTTTGTTTTCATCAGATTCAAGCCGTATCATAATGTAATTGAAATTCCTTTCGTAAACTCTTATAGCATATGTCTTTGCAAAATTCATATCCAGCGTGAATAAATTGAAATTCAACTTATTAAAGTCGAATCCACTTTCACCATGCATAGTAAGCATATCACTCTTATTCGTTTCGTATCCTACTTTTATATGACCCAAATCGCTTATACCTGCTGTTATTGCTATTTTATAGAGTGTTTTAGTCTGTACAGTTGTACCCATATTCAGCATAGGAGTATGATATACAGCACAGACATTATTGGTATTAAATATGGCAAGAGTGGGCTCGGTACCGTCGGGAATATCTGGTTTGATAATATTCCCTTCAGCGTCTTTTATAAAGTATTTTCCTTTTTCAAAATCAAGATAGTATTCCGTTTCTTCATCATTTATGCGAACTCTTGTATTTTCTCCGATGCTTATTTCACCGTTTATAGTAAAGCTTCCGTTGTCAGGCTCATAAAGCACATCTCCTTGCCTTGTTATCTTTACTATATCAATATCACGGTATTCATCATTTTCGTGAAGAATCTGACCTGTCTCGGTTCCTATATAAAGCCTATTTTCATAATTGATGGCACAGCGTGCATTAACACGGTCCCATACCCACCATTCGTATTCAAAGCTACCATCAAGCTTATTATCAATATAGGATTTATATCGAGTATCTCCAATGTACACATCTCCGGCTATAAACAAATAATATCTGCCATTAAATTCACAAGCGTTTGCGATTTTCAATTGATCTTTGGTGTATTTTCGAAATGATTTTTCCACCCTTGAACTTCGCACCTTCAAATATTTAACAATACTTGAATTAGTAGAAGAATCAGCAACAGCACATATGTTTTCTCCCGTAAAAACAAGCGAATCCGAATTTACATTTACAGCAACATAAGGATTAATGCATCCTACTGTGTCAGCCCCCTTAAATCCTGTTGTTTGCAATTTTGTAACAAATGTTTCAGGATCTGCAAAAAAAGCGAGCTCATATCGGAAGAATTCTTTTTGCTTGAAGATAGCAAGTGAGGAATCAGATAGACGAGCAAAAGCCGTTACGGGCTTCGAATCTCCGACCGCAATGTAATTTATGTCGGGGAAATATGCACATCCCTCCATGTGAAAGGAATCGGATATGTAGCACATATTTGGATATTCTTTATGTCCCGAAACGATTAGTCGTGTGGTGTTGTTATCATCGCCGACTAAGGTGCCAAAGGTACATCCTGCTATTTTTTGTGCATTGTTTGTTTTACCGTTGTAATGCAATTCTATATTCAAATAACCTTCTTCTGTCGGTGTCGGATTGAACGAAAACTGAAATTTACTGCAGTCAAATATCACAGATAGCTCTATTCTTCTGCACATAGTATCTATATCCATTCCTTTTTCGTCATATATATATGGAATCTTACCATCTACAAGTAAATCGGCTTCGATAGAAAATGCCTTAACAGCTCCGTCTACACTGTTCGCCTCCACTATATCGGGAGTAATTCTAAACGATACATCTATATCAGATAGCCATCTACCGTCGGTCTCCGGATTTGCTATACCCCCTTCCTTTAACAGTATGATATTTGTCGAAGCAGATATTTTAACATTTATAATAACATCGGAGGTGAAATCTGTTGATGGGTCGAAGTTGAAAATTCCAACAGCATCATCAGAATATACTGTCCCGTCATATTTAGCTGTTCTTTCAGGAGTAAGCATATTGACTGCTTCTATAGTCTTAGTACTGTTAAAACGATAATCTGCACTTGTCATAACAAGAGGAATATAAGGCTCAATACCTTTTATTCTATCTCCGTCATATACAAGGATATCTCCACATCCCACTATAAACAGCTTCCCGTTTATATAGAATGACTGCGACTTGCTATCCCTTATATTTCTGTCGCTTGGTATCCTCTCTCCGTCAATGTAAAATGCATTTCCTGCGTGAATTATAAGCTTGTCTCCGTATATATGCATGCCGTTAATACGCAACGGCATATCATTTATATCAAGGTATTGTGCCACGGCAGTAAACCCATGTCTTTTATGATTCGTTCCTCCTTCACTAATCATATTTTTCATGTATGACGCACGATTTTTTGATACATTGACAGGGGAGGAGCTAAGATCTACTCCCATCATTTTGATTATTTCATAACTCTTCTTGTTTTTTTCGTGTATCCGGTTGACCCTCATGCTGAATACTCCTGCTTATATACTGTTTTCACCTCGCTTTGGTAATTCTTTTCGCCGGTATATATTTCCTGGCACATAGCCTCAAATATATTCCTTGCCTCAGCTGCCTCGTTTGCATCGTCAATTCTCATTATGTCGCCCTTTATAAAGTAAGGGACAAGAGCCAAAATATCTTCAGGTAGATCTATCTCATAGCTTTCAGGCGTCGATATTTTGATTCGTGGAATCTTAGGGCCATAAATTATCACATATTCGTCTTTTGCACCGATTGGCTGAAGTAATACAGTGTTTTCTCCAAGTCTCGTAAAAGGCATATGTGGAACGACCACTCCGTTAGATATAAGAGTTATACTTTCAAGTTGACAAAAATCTTTTGCCAATTCGTTGAGATCTAATCTTACAAGGCCCTCGTATACAAGCAAAGAGGAGCCTGTAAGATTTACAGCCTTCGTCGGCAAAATTCCCTTATGCTCTATCGACGAGAAACACCTATTTATAGCCCCAGGCATAGCGTTCATATAATTTTTATAATTCTCGTCGTATTTAAGGTTATTTAGCGTATCAAGAAATACCTCCTCATTGTCAATGTCTACCCCCAGCTCCGGATTGGCGAAGCATAGCATCAGTGCCTCAAGCTTAATTTCTCCAAGCTTCATTTCTTGTTTCTCCTTTCAAAATAAGGTGCTTGAAGTCAAGCACCTTATTTACTATTCTATCTTTTTAAGCGTATTTAACATTGATATTAACAATCTCATTAGGACGAACAATCTTGCCGTCAAAGAGTACAAAGCCCTTTACTGCATCTGCAAAGGAGTTCTCGGGACGGTACGCCTCTGTGTGTGTGAGAGGATTTACAAAGGCGATAGCACGCTTTGTTCTAATCATAATGTGCTCTGCATCATCACTTTTTGCCACATTGTTGGACATACGGATAAGCACGGAGCCGTATCTTGCCACAATACCGTTCTTAAGGAACTCGCTGTTGTCTGTGTCGGCACCGATATACGCCTTCTTAAAGAGCTTATAGAACTTGGGAGAGATGGTAATTGACACGCCTGATGCAATATTTACATCGTTCTCCTGGAGCTTTTCGATAGCGTCATCAAGGATATCGAGCACATTGTCCTTTGTA
>JAFTJE010000028.1 GCA_017456545.1 Clostridia bacterium
AGGACCGTTGTAATCCTCATCCTCTGTAAGAGCATTTAGGAGATGGTTCATATCATCACCCATAGAAACCTGTGCTAAATATACATAGCCGTAGGACCTAGAGATTTCAGCAAGGTTCTTCTTACCGATTGCCTTACCTGCTGCTGCGAACTGAGCAACCTGACCGATGTTGGAGGACTTGGAAGCCTGTCCACCTGTGTTGGAGTAAACCTCAGTATCAAATACCATGATGTTTACATCCTCGCCGGAAGCGATAACATGGTCAAGACCACCGAAGCCGATATCGTAAGCCCAGCCGTCACCACCGAAGATCCATACGGACTTCTTGGAGAGGTAATCCTTCTCGGAGAGAACTTCCTTAGCTGTGGGGCATCCAGCCTCAGCAGCCTTTTCAAGCTCTACGATAAGTGCCTTTGTAGCTGTTTCATTTACCTTGCCGTTGTCCTTGGAGTCGATGTATGCCTTAGCTGCTGCCTTGAACTCATCGGAAGCCTTGTCACTCTCTGCCATCTCAGCAACCTTATCAATAAGACGGTTACGGATTGTCTTCTGACCGAGGTACATACCAAGACCGTGCTCTGCGTTATCCTCGAAGAGGGAGTTAGCCCATGCGGGACCACGACCGGACTTGTTGTTTACTGTGTAAGGTGTTGCGGGAGCAGAACCACCCCAAATGGAGGAACAACCTGTAGCATTGGAGATGTACATTCTCTCACCGAAGAGCTGTGTGATAAGACGAGCATAGGATGTCTCTGCACAGCCTGCACAAGAGCCGGAGAACTCAAGGAGGGGCTGCTTGAACTGGCTGCCCTTAACTGTTGCGTTGATGAGCTCTTCCTTCTCGGAAACATTTTCAACAGCGTAATCCCAAGGAGCCTGCTGGTCTACCTGTGTCTCACGGAGAACCATCTTGATAGCCTTCTTGTCTGTGCCGTCCTTTTCAGCTTTAGCTGTTACGGGACAAGCCTTAACGCAGAGTGTACAACCCATACAGTCTGCAGGAGAAATTGCCATTGAGAATTTATAATTTGTCTTAATAACGGGCTTAGCTGTGAACTTTGTAGCCTCGGGAGCTGCTGCTGCCTCTGCCTCTGTCATAGCGAAGGGACGGATAGCTGCGTGAGGACATACGAATGCACAGTTGTTACACTGGATACAGTTTTCGGGAATCCACTCAGGAACATAAACTGCAACGCCTCTCTTCTCGGAAGCTGTGGAGCCCTGGGGGAATGTACCGTCAACATAATCTGTGAATGCGGAAACGGGGAGGCTATCACCTGCCATTGCATTTACAGGGTTAACTACAGTATTAACAAACTTTTCAAGGTCTGCTCTCTTGGATGTGTAAGCAGCCTTAGGAGCATCGGGAGCTACTGTCTTCCATGCTTCGGGAACTGCTACCTCAACGAAAGCGTCGGAGCCTGCGTCGATAGCTGCATAGTTAAGGTCAACAATAGCCTGTCCCTTCTTGATGTAGGACTTGTATGCTGCCTTCTTCATGTACTCGATAGCCTCATCCTTAGGAAGGATATTGGCAAGGGAGAAGAATGCAGACTGAAGAACTGTGTTCTTAACCTTAGCGTTACCAATCTTCTTAGTAGCGATTGTTGTAGCGTCGATTGTATAGAACTTAATGTTGTTCTCAGCAATGTACTTCTTAACATTTGCAGGAAGGTTCTCTTCGAGACCCTGTGCATCCCATGAGCAGTCAAGGAGGAATGTACCACCGGGCTTAATGTCGCTTACCATATCGTACTTCTTGAGGTAAGAGGAGTTGTGGCAAGCTACGAAATTAGCCTTATTTATGTAGTAGGGGCTCTTGATAGGCTTATCACCGAAACGAAGGTGAGAAATTGTAATACCGGATGTCTTCTTGGAGTCATACTGGAAGTATGCCTGAATGTATTTGTCGGTGTGGTCACCGATGATCTTGATGGAGTTCTTGTTAGCACCAACTGTACCGTCTCCGCCGAGACCCCAGAACTTACAAGCGATTGTACCTGCAGCTGCTGTGTCGGGTGCGGGCTTTTCTTCAAGAGAAAGGCCTGTTACATCGTCAACGATACCGATTGTAAAGTTGTTCTTGGGAGCATCCTTAGCAAGGTTCTCATATACTGCGAAAATGGACTGAGGAGGTGTATCCTTAGAGCCAAGACCGTAACGGCCGCCAACAACCTTAATGTCGGATCTGCCTGTCATGGAAAGTGCTGTAACAACATCAATGTAAAGAGGTTCGCCAAGGGAGCCGGGCTCCTTTGTTCTGTCAAGAACAGCAAGCTTCTTACATGTAGCGGGAATAGCCTCAGCAAGCTTGGAGGCTACGAAGGGACGGTAAAGTCTAACCTTAACAAGACCTACCTTTTCGCCTGCAGCGAGCATATAGTCAATAACCTCTTCTGCAACATCACAGAGTGAACCCATAGCAACGATAACTCTGTCTGCATCGGGAGCACCGTAGTAGTTGAAGAGCTTATAATCTGTACCGATCTTTTCGTTTACCTTGTCCATGTACTCCTCTACGATTGCAGGGAATGCATCATAGTACTTGTTACATGCCTCTCTGTGCTGGAAGAAGATATCACCGTTCTCAGCAGAGCCACGGAGTACAGGATGCTCAGGATTGATGGAACGAGCACGGAATGCAGCGATTGCATCCTTGTCAACCATTTCCTCAAGAACATCGTAATCCCATGTTTCAATCTTCTGAATCTCGTGGGATGTACGGAAGCCGTCGAAGAAGTTAAGAACAGGAACTCTACCCTTGATTGTTGCAAGGTGAGCAACTGCTCCAAGGTCCATAACCTCCTGGGGGTTGGACTCAGCCATCATAGCAAAGCCTGTCTGACGGCACGCATATACATCGGAGTGGTCACCAAAAATGTTAAGAGCATGTGAAGCTACACAACGAGCAGAAACATGAATTACGCAAGGAAGAAGCTCACCTGCGATCTTGTACATGTTGGGGATCATCAAAAGAAGACCCTGAGATGCTGTGTAGGTTGTTGTGAGAGCACCTGCAGCAAGAGAACCGTGTACTGCACCGGCTGCACCTGCCTCGGACTGCATTTCAACCACCTTAACGGTATCACCCATAATGTTCTTAAGACCTGTAGCAGACCATGTGTCTGTAACATCGGCCATAACAGAAGAAGGGGTGATGGGGTAAATAGCTGCTACTTCAGTAAACGCATAGGAAGCGTGTGCGGCAGCGGTATTACCGTCCATTGATAATTTTTTTCTTGTTACCATAACAAAAAACCTCCATTTATGATAAAAAATTTATAAGCTGTGAATGAGGTTGTAAAAATCCAACCAACTTATTTTAACATTTTTTATTCTGTTTTTCAATAGATAAAATGTATTTTTTATTGTTTTTCTTGTTTTTTTATGAATTTTGTGAATATTATACTAATTACTCTACTGTTTCAAACTCTGATAAGTCTGCATTTACCATATCAGCAGGCTTTATATTTCCCTTTACTCTCTCATAATAGGAAATCTTTTGTCTTGCCAGGAATGTTAAAAGGCTTGATACAGTCATACCCTCCCCTTTTGCAACAACAGACAGCTTTTTCGCCATATCCTCTGCCATATAGATTTTAGCACATTTGTTTTTCTTCATATTAATTCTCCTTGTTTGGCTTATCTGTTTTAATTATAACACATTTTTCTCTGTTTGTCTTGCTATTTTCTACATTTTATGATAATATTTAATTTAGCAAATAAAAATTGTCACTATTGGCTTTTGGCAATTGTATCACAGGAGGTTATCAATGCTAAGCTGTACATACAGTGCAGGTATTTTTGGTATAGACGGATATCTTGTAACCGTTGAATGCAATACATCAAAAAGATTATCCTGCTTTGAAATAGTCGGTCTGCCCGACAATGCGATAAAGGAAGCAAAGGAAAGGGTACGGTCTGCCTCTATAAATTCCGGTTTTCAGTTTCCGGACTGTGAGCTTATTGTAAATCTTGCTCCGGCTGATATCAAAAAGGAGGGCTCTGCCTTTGACCTTGCCATTGCATTAAATATACTGAAATGTGCAGGAAGCATTGGGCACGAGGCTGAGCTGGAGGACAAGTGCTTTATAGGGGAGCTTTCTCTATCAGGTGCCATCCGTCCCGTCCGTGGTGCTCTATGTATGGCGATTGCAGCGAAAAACGCAGGCAAAAAGCAGATATTTGTTCCCATAGATAACGCAAAGGAAGCATCAGTTGTGCAAGGAATTGATGTATACGGTATAAAAAATTTACGACAAATTGCCGATTTTCTAAACGGCAAGGTCAATCTTGATAAATATGTCTACTCGGATGACGGCGAGCCATACAATTTACTGTATCCCGATTTTGCAGATGTAATGGGACAGGCAAAGGCAAAAAGAGCCCTCGAAATTGCAGCATCCGGTGGGCACAACATTGTCCTTATCGGTCCTCCCGGCACAGGAAAATCAATGCTTGCAAAGAGATTGCCATCCATTCTTCCCGAAATGAGCTTTGAGGAGTCTGTTGAAACCACAAAGGTACACTCGATTTCCGGACTTTTAACCGATGGAGTGTCGCTAATCAGAGCAAGACCCTTCCGTTCTCCTCATCACACAATGTCGGCTGCAAGTATGGTGGGAGGAGGAAAAATCCCTACTCCGGGCGAAATTTCCCTTGCCAACAACGGAGTTTTATTTCTTGACGAGCTTCCTGAATTTAATAAGCAGGTAATGGAGTCCCTTCGTCAGCCCTTAGAGGACGGCTGCATTACAATCACAAGAACTGCAGGAAAGGTGAAGTACCCCTGCTCCTTTATGCTTGTCTGTGCTATGAATCCTTGTCGCTGTGGGTACTACGGTCATCCGACTAAGGAGTGCACATGTAAGGAAAGCGATATAAAGAAATATCTTAAGAAGATAAGCGGTCCTCTTCTTGACAGAATTGATATACAAATTGAGGTGCCCTCCCTATCCTACGGAGAGCTATCTCAAAAGGAAAAGGCTGAGCCCTCCTCTGCAATACGGGAAAGGGTAAATAAGGCCCGTCAGATTGCTATGAAAAGATATGAGGGAGAAACCACCGACAACGGTATAAGGATAACCTGCAATGCCCAGCTGGAGGCAAAGCATCTTCGTAAATACTGTATTCTTGATGACCAGTGTAAGGCTATAATGGAAAGAGCCTTTACTAACCTCGGTCTTTCTGCAAGAGGTCACGACAGAATTTTACGCCTGGCAAGAACAATAGCCGACCTTGAAGGAAGCGAAAATATTAAGGTTGTACATTTAGCCGAGGCAATACAGCTCCGTTCCCTTGATAAAAAATATTTCAATTAATTTGAATAAAAACAGACACTCCACCGAAAAAATCGGGTGGAGTGTCTGTTTTTTTACTAAAAATCACTTTTTATTAATAATTTAATCCAACTGATATTCGACACGCAAAATTTCTCCGTTACTTGCATATGCTGCAAGAATGGAGCCCATACCTATATAAAAGCTTCCACTATCGTACTCAAATGAGACACAGGGTGTATCGTAATAAAAGTAGAAAAGCATATCAAAATCCTTGCTCTCTCCACTTGAATTTTCCCATACTGAAATTTTATATCTGCCGTCTGAGGTCTTATAGCATGTTAAGGAATAAAGCTTATTGTTTTTAACTATAAAATCGTATATTATGTCGGAGTTAGGATACTTAATATATTCAAAATCCTTCATATCCTCTGTAACAAACATATATCCTGTAGCTATAAAATACTTATCCTTATACTCTATCGCAGAGCTGTATACAGAGGTATTTACTGTCATATGTCCTATCTCGTCATAAAGACTCTTTTGATAATCAAATACCCCGTCTACATATTTGTAAAGGTCATAATATGAGGTGCTTGCATCTCTGCCTATGAGGGCAGCATATATCTGTCCCTTAAACAAAAATATTTTGTAGACTCTTATACTTGTATAGCCCGAGGTATTAAGTACTCTTCCGTCCTTATAAAAGGTTACCTGGGTAAATGTAGCTCCCCCATCCTCGGATATGGCTACGGGATATCCACCGGGCTCAACACCAATAGCAGAGAATATTTTGCCGTTATACTCTACCATATCAAAGTTATGGACTGCACCCGGGATTGTGCGTACTGTTTTCCACTCTCCACCGTCAAGCACATAATAATTCCCCATGCTCCAATCCTCCATGGGGTCTGTACCTACTGTTGTAAGCTTGCCGTCTATTACCATAAACCTGCTTACACACTCGTCGAGCACAGTACCTGTGTTTTTCCACTCCTGTGTAGCAGGGTTGAAGCACCAGATATTTATAGGACCTGCATTATCATCGTAATCTCCGTTACCAACATAGAGCTTGCCATTATAAAACATCATATCCCAGGGGGAACGGTTTATGCCGAAGCGTTCATCCTCCGTAGGGATTCCGATGCTAACGGGAGTTACCTCCTTTGGCAATCTTTTGCAAGAAATACCCAAAAGGGCTGTTGCAGTCAGCAGGAGGATAAGAATCACCTTGATCAGTCTTTTCATATTTTCTCCTTAATCAGTGGGTTTATAATTTTTAAGAAGCCAATTTGCCACGCCATCATTCTCGTTGCTATCTATAACCGAGGTGGCATATTTTTTTAATTCAGAGTGGGCATTTGACACAGCGTATGCCTCATCTGCCTCGTGGAACATAGCAATATCGTTAGTCCCGTCTCCAAAGCAAATTACCTTGTCACATTCAAGAAGTCCTTTAAGCTCCCTTACAGCACTCGCCTTAGTTGCACGGTTAGGCAGAATCTCCAGCCAGTAGTCCCCAGAATATATATCCTTGGTATACAGACACTGAAAATCATCCTTGAATTCAAGAAAGAGTGGATAGAGCTTCTCTTCCTCGTCTATACAGGTAAAGTAAAATACTTCATATGGCTCAATATCATACACATCTATGGGGGTTCTGCGTTCATCGGTTTTTCTTTTAGACTGAAAATCTGCCATTGCTACTGACATCATTTTCTCATTGAAAAGATATTTTTCCTTATCTCCCAAAAATGCGTGTATCATAGGGTGTACGCCGTTTTTTAACAGACGGTCAAGGATTTTTTGTGCGTCTTCTTTAGAAAAGTTGTTTGAAATCAGTCGTTTTCCCGTTTTTATATCACAGATAAATGTGCCGTTATAAATAATGACCGGTGTATTTATGCCAAGCCTGCTTGTCAGCTCGGATGATGTATACCGTGATCTTGCAGTAGCGAAGGAAAACAGCATTCCCTTTTTTATCAAGGAATTTATTGCATCAACTGTAAAATCAGACAGTGTCACATCATTTTTAAGCAGGGTGCCGTCAAGGTCGGAAATATACAGTATTTTCTCTTTCACACACACTCCCCCTCCCTTTTTGTTATCAGATAAAGGATTTACAAGCTTATAGGTTGCAAAAATAAAGCTCCTCCCATCACTTTTATAAATGACAAAGAGGAGCTATTATAAATCAATAAATTTCAAACTCGCATATGCCGTAGCCCTGAGGATTATCCATTACTACTACATATACATGCAATTCCTTTCCACTTACCTCAAGATATAAATTTATATAGCTCTCAGTAACATCGGATTCACCAAAATAGGTATTAGACCCCATAGAGCCGTATCCCTTAACCGTAATACCCGACTGAAAATCGATGCCCCTATCCTCCTCTATATTTTCAAAATAGCGTTGAAGATCGGCAGGGCGTTCGGGATGAAGATATTTAGCAGCCTCCTCATAGTCTCCCTTCTTAATTTCTCGAAGGAAATCCAATGTATGCTCCTTAACCTCTTCCATATCCTCTCCAAGATCAGTTGGTAAACAGGAGGTCAAGCAAGGGACAATTACGCATATAAGTGCCATAATGGCTGCAAGAAATTTTATGCTTCTGTTTTTAATCATAATATCACATCCTTCCTTTATATTATTATAGCATAACTAATAACAGTTGTAAAGAAAAATTTTATTGAAATATTTATTAAAAAAGGCTTGCATTTTTCCAAAATGTGTGATATACTATTCGAGTACTTAAATAGGGGTATAGTTCAGTTGGTAGAACACCAGTCTCCAAAACTGGGTGTCGTGGGTTCGAGTCCTTCTGCCCCTGCCAAGAAAAAAGCCAAGTCGAATTTCGACTTGGCTTTTTTCAGTGAAATAAATCCCTTACGGGATTTGTGAAATGCACTTCATGCGTGAAATACGCTTCGCGTGTGAAATGCACTGCGACGCGTGAGGGGATTTATTTCATTTCACATTGCGACGAAAGAGCAATATTTCACAATTTCCGCTAAGGAAATTATTTCACATTTTGCCGCAAGGCAAAATATTTCACTAAAAGTTATAAAAGTTCAGAGTACTGATGCAAAAGCTAAAATATACTATTTCACATTCGGCACAAGCCGAATATATCACTTGAAAAGCAAACAGTTTTATGATACAATAGCAACAGAAAGGCGGTGTTATTATGGCAGATTCAAAACTTCGTGACCTATCCACAGACTTTGCGGTTAAAGTCATCAAAATGTGCGACAGCATAAAAGGACATTATTCCCTTGTAAATCAGTTGGAACGTTCATCAACCTCTATTGGTGCCAACATTCACGAAGCAAATTATGCTCATAGCAAAGCCGACTTTGTTGCCAAGTTTCAAATTGCATTGAAGGAGTGTTACGAAACCGAATATTGGCTCGAACTGTTTGTAAAATCCGAATTGCTTGACCGTAAGATTGCAAAAGATTTATATAATCAATGCGGTACAATCCGCAGAATGTTGATTGCATCGATCAACACGGCGAAAGGAGAAAAATGATGTTTCTTTATTGTTTGTTTATTCCGAATTCAATGGAAAATGATGGCAATCACACTGCAACCGATGATTGTGCTTTATGCAAAGCGTGGTCTAAAAAGAAAGCAACCAAAAAATTTCAGAAGATATATTGTGATTTTGATGAGTCAAATGTTTCCCGTGTCAAATATAATAAATATGGGATTGCTATATTGACTGATTATTAAATCCTATTACATAGCTTCGTTTGCGAGCATGGCGTGAAAGCCCGACAGACCTCGGATAACTCTTTGTGCCCATCTTCGTCAAGGGGTAAGTATACCTTCACGGCAAAAATCACGGACTGTTTTTGTACGATAGCCTTATATGGATCTATTTTGTAGTGGTATCACAAGAAAAAAGCCAAGTCGAAATTCGACTTGGCTTTTTTCAACTAAATCCGTCCTTGCGGACGGGATAAATCCCACTTGCGGGGGAGATAGGACGGATTTAATTTCATCTGAGGCGGTACGCCGAAGATTTCATCTGTATGAAGTGAGGATTTTATCGTGCAAAGCACGATTTCATTGATATATTCACGCCTTGGCGTGATTTGGACGCGAAACGCTTGAAATGTTTACAAATAGTTGCTTCTAAAACGGATCCGCCCCTTCTTCGAGAGGATCCGAACCCACGAATTTTAAAAAAGCTATTGACAAGCACAGACTATTGTGATAGTATATACTATAGTAATAGTCTGGAGGTTACCAATATGCAAAAATTATTTGACAGCGAATTAAAGGTTATGGAGCTGATTTGGGCAAATGAACCCATCAGTGCTAAAGAATTAAGTATCCTTGCAGATAAGGAATTTGGATGGAATAAGAACACCACATACACCGTTATTAAGAAAATCGAGGCAAAATGTTACATCAAGCGTACCGATCCCGGTTTTATATGTGTTTCACTTATCTCTAAAAAAGATGTTTGTGAAAGTGAAACACAGACCTTGATTGACAAGCTCTTTGGCGGTTCAAGAAAAGCACTTTTTTCGGCTTTGATAGAAGACGAAAAACTAACAAAGGATGAAATCGAAGAACTCCGAAAGTTGATCGACAAGAGGTGATACAATGCTTGGAGAAATCTTTTATTGGATATTCAATATGAGTATCGCCGCCACGATTTGTATGATACCCGTATTGCTTATTCGCTTGTTCAAAAGAATCCCGCGTCGAATTTTCATTTGGCTGTGGTTTGTGCCATTTGTTCGAATGTGTATTCCCGTTGGAATTTCAAGCAAATACGGTATTATGGCTTTACTATCCAAGTTCACTACTAAAACCGTTACTATCGTTAACATGGGCGACGATTCGGCACTTACTATGATGAATCACGTAATGGGTGCAAACAGTTATTTCCCAATCACTTATAAGGTCAATCTTCTTGAGG
>JAFTJE010000029.1 GCA_017456545.1 Clostridia bacterium
AGATAATCAGGTAAATGAGCAGGCTGATGCTCCTGCAAATAATCAGGTAAATGAGCAGGCTGATGCTCCTGCAAATAATCAGGTAAATGAGCAGGCTGATGCTCCCACAGGTGAACAGGCACAGGGACAGACCCCCACTCAGCAACCCCCTGTAAATCCTTACTGTAGACCTGCTAATCCTTATCAGAACCCTAACCCTTATCAAAGACCTAATCCTTATCAGAATCCCAACCCATATCAAGGTCATAACCCTTATCAGAATCAGAACCCATATCAGAGACCTATTTGGGAGGCTCCCAAGCAGGAGGAAAAGCCCAAGGGAACAGGCTTTAATGTAGCCTCCTTGATTCTCGGTATACTCAGTATACTCTGCTGTTGTGTATACGGATTTGTATCCATTATTATGGGTATACTTGCTATTGTATTTTACGCTATCAGCAAGAAAAAGGGTACCTCAAACGGTATGGCAGTTGCCGGTATGATTTGTGCTATATTCGGCTTACTCCTGGGTATACTTTATTTCATATACGCAGTGTTGGCATTTGTAGGCGTATTTGGAGCAATAGATGCATTCGGCTCCTCATACTTAGAGCTTTAATCAATTTTACACCTAAAAAGCTTTTCTTCGGAAAAGCTTTTTTATTTGTAATACAAGTCCCCGAAGCTGAATATATATAATTATGAAATCTAAGCCTGAACGGGGGAAATTATATGAATATATACGAGGACATAGGAAAAAGAACCAACGGAGAAATTTACATAGGGGTAGTAGGGCCGGTACGCACCGGAAAATCAACAGTTATCAAAAAATTTATGGAGGAGTTTGTTGTGCCGAATATTGAATCGGAGTACGACAAAAAAAGAGCAACAGACGAAATCCCCCAAAGTGCATCGGGCAAGACTGTTATGACAACCGAGCCTAAATTTGTCCCCGATGAGGCTGTAAGCATAAATATCGGTAACACAAATATGAAAATAAGGCTCATTGACTGTGTAGGGTATCTAATAAACGGTGCAATGGGAACCGAGGAGAACGGTGAGCTCCGTATGATACAGACACCCTGGGAAAAGGAGCCTATGGAATTCAACAAGGCTGCAGAGCTTGGTACCCACAAGGTAATATGTGACCATTCCACTGTTGGACTTGTTGTAACCACGGACGGTACAATAGGGGATTTCTCACGGGAGGACTATGTAAATAGTGAGGAAAGAGTTATTTCTGAGCTCAAGGCACTGAAAAAGCCCTTTACAATTATATTAAATTCAGCCACTCCCCACGACAAACGGACCCAAGAGCTTGCAGAGGCTATAGAGCAAAAATACTCTGCCCCTGTGGCTCTTATCAATGCTCTTGACCTTACCTATGAGGATTTTGAGGGAATTATAAAGCTTCTTTTGGGTCAGTTTTCAATAAATGAAATTACCTTTTCTCTCCCTAAATATATATCCACTCTTGACAGGAGCCACTGGCTTAAAAGAAGTATTACGGACAGTATAAAATCCTCCATAGCCTCAGTTTCCAAAATAGATGACGGAGAAAAATGTGCATCTCTTCTTGAAGGTAATGAATATATATCCAAAAAGCCCATCCCTGTGTATGATTTAGGTAACGGAACTGTATCAATGGATATAGAGCTTCTGCCCGAGCTTTACTATAAAATAATGAGTGAGCTATGCGGTATTACCATAGCTGACGATGAGGATTTATTTATAAACATTCGCCGTCTTGCGGAATGTAAAAGAGAGCTTGACAAATTTGCCGACGCCATCGACCAGGTAAACGACACCGGATACGGTATTGTACTGCCCGATGTTGACGATATGACCCTGGAGGAGCCTGAAATTGTAAAGCAGGCAGGAGCCTACGGTGTAAAGCTCCGTGCCTCTGCTCCATCCATTCATATGATAAGAGCATCTATCGAAACGGAAATAAAGCCCATTGTCGGTACAGCCGAGCAATCACGGGAAATTGTAAAATATATGTTAGATGAATTTGAGGATGACCCTAAAAAGATATGGGACTCCAATATGTTTGGCAAATCCCTATATGAGCTTGTAAATGAAGGACTCCACGCCAAGCTGGAGCACATATCCGAGGAGTCAAGGGCTAAGCTTTCCGACACACTTACAAGAGTGATAAATGAGGGCTCTAACGGTCTTATATGTATTATACTGTAAAAAAAGAGGGCACTGCCCTCTTTTTATATTTCATCAAAGGTGTAAATATACCTGTCCGTTATGGCACAAATATCCTTAATGTACTCCTCCGAGGTTGCATCATAAACACCAACAGTCTCCATTCCTGCACTGTGTGCAGTGGCTAAAGCACCTATATTATCATCAAAAAATACACAATTTTCACATACGGTATCAAGTTTTGATGACACAAGACGGTATATGTCCTCGTTTTTCTTATTCATACCCATATCCTCCTCACAGGACCAGATATTTTCAAACATATCATACAAGCCAAGTCTTTTAAGGCAGGGGTCCAACAGATTATGATTACAGGCTGTTAAAATATTGAGGTTATAGCCCTTTGTCTTAAGCTCCTTAAGCTTATTTATAACTCCCGTCTTTGCCGGGATATTATAGGTATACTCCTTAAGAGCAAAGGAATCCATAAGCTGAAGCAGCTCCTCTACTGTTGCATCCACCCCGAGAGTAATGAGATATTCAGCAGCTCCCCTTGTACCGAGGGGAGAAACAATTTTTATTATATCATCGGGATAGCTGACGCCGATGCTGTTGAGATAATCGAGGATAAAATTACTCCACACAGGCATAGAATCAACCAAGGTCCCGTCAAAATCAAAAATCAATTTTTTCATATAATACTCCTTAGCAATCATACAGATATTATACTACTCTGCTCCCATAAAGTCAATTAAAAAGACGCAGATTGCTCTGCGTCTTTTATATTTGAAATTTTACTTACAATTAAGCAAGGATTTCAGTAACTGTACCGGAACCTACTGTACGGCCACCCTCACGAATAGCGAAACGGAGACCCTTTTCGATAGCGATAGGAGTGATAAGCTCAACAGTCATAGTAACATTGTCACCGGGCTTAGCCATATCAACATCTTCAGGAAGGTTGATAATACCTGTAACATCTGTTGTTCTGATATAGAACTGAGGTCTGTAGTTGGAGAAGAAGGGCTTAGAACGGCCGCCTTCCTTTTCTGTAAGTACATAAACCTGACCTATAAACTTTGTGTGGGGCTTGATGGAGCCGGGCTTACAAAGAACCTGACCTCTTTCGATCTCGTTCTTGTTAATACCACGGAGAAGGAGACCTACATTGTCACCAGCCTCAGCGTTGTCCATAAGCTTGTGGAACATTTCGATACCTGTAATAACAGTTGTCTTGTTCTCTGTGGAGAGACCAACGATTTCAACGCTATCAGCCATCTTAACTGTACCTCTCTCGATTCTACCTGTAGCAACTGTACCACGACCGGAGATGGAGAATACATCCTCTACAGGGAGAAGGAAGGGCATGTCAGCCTTTCTGTCAGGAGTAGGAATGTAGGAGTCAACAGCATCCATAAGCTCGAGAATGCAAGCATACTCGGGAGCAGAAGCGTCCTTGTTCTCGGAGATAAGAGCATTTCTTGCGGAACCACGGATAACGGGAATGTCGTCGCCGGGGAACTCGTACTCAGAGAGAAGGTCTCTGATTTCCATTTCAACGAGGTCGAGAAGCTCCTCGTCGTCAACATCATCACACTTGTTGATGAATACGCAAAGAGCAGGAACACCTACCTGACGAGCAAGAAGGATGTGCTCACGAGTCTGAGCCATAGGACCGTCTGTACCAGCAACAACGAGGATAGCACCGTCCATCTGAGCAGCACCTGTGATCATGTTCTTTACATAGTCAGCGTGACCGGGGCAGTCAACATGTGCGTAGTGTCTGTTCTCTGTCTCGTACTCAACATGACGGGAGTTGATTGTGATACCTCTCTGTCTCTCTTCAGGGCAGTTATCGATCTGGTCATAAGCCAAGAACTCGATGTTGGAGTTGGAGAGTGCAAGTGTCTTTGTGATAGCAGCTGTCAATGTGGTCTTACCGTGGTCAACGTGACCGATAGTACCGATGTTAACGTGGGGTTTGGTTCTTTCAAATTTCTGTTTAGCCATTTGAGTAATCCTCCGTATAATTTTTATTTTTTATTTAATAAATTTTAGTTGTTGCGTCCGCGAGCAGCAATAATTGTCTCCTGAACGCTCTTGGGAACCTCAGCAAAGTGGTCGGGTTCCATTGAGTAGTTTGCTCTACCCTGTGTAGCGGAACGCAATGTTGTTGCGTAACCGAACATTTCAGCAAGGGGAACCATAGCGGTGATCTGTGTTGCACCGGATACAGGCTCCATTGTGCCAATCTGACCACGGCGGGAGTTGATACCACCGATTACATCTCCGAGATAATCATCGGGAGTTACAACTACAACCTTCATGATAGGCTCTGTAAGAACGGGGTCTGCCTTTCTCATAGCTTCCTTGAACGCCATAGATGCAGCGATCTTGAACGCCATTTCAGAGGAGTCAACCTCGTGGTAGGATCCATCGTAAAGTGTGATCTTGAAGTCTACTACATTGTAGCCTGCAAGTACACCTGTCTGGGATGCAGCCTGGATACCTGCGTCAACGCAGGGAATATACTCCTTGGGAATTGCACCACCAACAACCTTGTTGATGAACTCGTATCCCTTACCGGGCTCGTTGGGCTCCATAATGATCTTAACATGACCGTACTGACCCTTACCACCGGACTGACGAGCATATTTATGGTCAACATCAGCACTCTTTCTGATGGTTTCCTTGTAAGCAACCTGAGGCTTACCAACATTAGCCTCTACCTTAAACTCACGAAGAAGTCTGTCAACAATGATCTCAAGGTGAAGCTCACCCATACCTGCGATAATTGTCTGACCTGTTTCTTCATCAGTGTATGTCTTGAATGTGGGGTCCTCTTCTGCAAGCTTGGAAAGTGCGATACCCATCTTTTCCTGACCTGCCTTAGTCTTAGGCTCAACCGCAACTCTGATAACAGGCTCGGGGAATTCCATAGACTCAAGGATGATAGGATTCTTTTCATCACAGAAGGTATCACCGGTTGTTGTATTCTTTACACCGATAACAGCTGCGATATCACCTGCATAGCATACATCAATATCAGCTCTGTCATTTGCGTGCATCTGAAGAATACGACCGAATCTTTCTGTTTTATCCTTAGAGGAGTTGTATACAGATGTTCCTGCCTGAACAGCACCGGAGTAAACTCTGAAGAAGCAAAGCTTACCAACGAAGGGGTCTGTCATAATCTTGAACGCAAGAGCTGAGAAAGGCTCATCATCACTGGAATGACGAACATCCTCCTCGCCTGTTTCGGGGTGTACACCCTTAATAGCGGGAATATCTGTGGGGGCGGGCATGTACTCGACAACAGCGTCAAGAAGCTTCTGTACGCCCTTATTCTTATAAGATGTTCCACAGCATACGGGAACGATCTGGTTTGCAATTACTGCCTTACGAAGTGCAACCTTGAGCTCCTCTGTAGAAGGCTCTTCACCCTCAAGGTACATCATCATAAGATCATCATCTGTTTCACAGATGGACTCAACGAGGTTGGACCTGTACTCCTCTGCCTTAGAAAGCATATCAGCGGGAATCTCCTCAATTCTCATATCCTTACCAAGGTCATCATAGTATACATCAGCCTTCATTTCAAAAAGGTCGATGATACCTTTGAATGTGTCTTCAGAGCCTATAGGCAACTGAATCGGTACTGCGTTAGCATGGAGTCTTTCCTTCATCATGCCCACAACTCTGTAAAAGTCTGCGCCCATGATGTCCATTTTGTTAACATAAGCCATACGAGGAACGCCGTATTCGTCAGCCTGTCTCCATACGGTTTCAGACTGAGGCTCTACGCCACCCTTCGCACAGAAAACGGTAACAGATCCGTCAAGGACCTTAAGTGAACGCTGCACCTCAACGGTAAAGTCAACATGGCCGGGGGTATCAATAATGTTGATACGGGTAGGCTGGAACTGATTTGCTGAACCGGACCAGAAGCATGTTGTTGCGGCAGAGGTAATTGTAATACCTCTTTCCTGCTCCTGTGCCATCCAGTCCATTGTTGCAGAACCTTCGTGAGTTTCACCTATCTTATGTGTTTTACCTGTGTAGAACAGGATACGCTCTGTAGTAGTGGTTTTACCTGCGTCAATGTGCGCCATAATACCAATATTACGGGTATTTTCAAGTGAATATTCTCTTGGCATCTGTTTGTTTCCTTTCCTTTAATGGGACAGCGATTAATATCTGTAGTGTGCAAATGCTTTGTTAGCTTCTGCCATTCTGTGTGTTTCTTCCTTCTTCTTGAAGGCACCACCAAGGCTGTTCTTTGCATCGAGGATCTCGTTTGCAAGTCTTTCAGCCATTGTTTTTTCACCACGGTTTCTTGAATATGTTGTTATCCAACGAAGACCAAGTGTCTGGCGTCTTTCAGCTCTTACTTCCATAGGTACCTGGTAGTTAGAACCGCCAATACGGCGAGCCTTAACCTCCAATACAGGCATTACATTCTCAAGAGCCTGTGTGAACGCCTCAAGTCCGTTCTGTCCGGACTTTTCTTCTACTATCTTAAATGCATCGTAAACGATCTTCTGAGCTACACCCTTCTTACCATCAAGCATGATGTTGTTGATGAGCTTTGTTACGAGCTTTGAATTGTAAAGCGGATCCGGCAATACATCTCTTTTGGAAATTTGACCTCTTCTCGGCACTTTACTTCCCTCCTTCATTAAAAATATGATATCATTGGTACTCGAAAGAAAATCTCCCGTCATGTCCGTACAAGTGTCACTGATATAAACATTTATTTTATTCAGTTAACTGCTTCGGAATTACGAAAATTTAACTTTTTCACCTTGTTATGTGCAATTATTTCTTCTTTGCACGCTTAGCACCGTACTTAGAACGGCTCTGATTACGGTTTGCAACGCCCTGTGCGTCAAGTGTACCACGGATAATGTGGTAACGGCAACCAGGCAAGTCTCTTACTCTACCGCCACGGATAAGCACTACGGAGTGTTCCTGAAGGTTATGTCCGATACCGGGAATGTAAGATGTTACTTCCATACCGTTTGTAAGCTTTACTCTTGCAATCTTACGAAGAGCTGAGTTAGGCTTTTTAGGTGTTGTGGTTGTAACCTTTGTGCATACGCCTCTCTTCTGAGGTGCACTCTGCTCAACTGCTCTGTTCTTCAAAGTGTTGAAGCCTGTCTGGAGAACAGGAGTCTTGGACTTATATGTCTTGTCTGTTCTACCCTGCTTAACAAGTTGGTTAAAGGTTGGCATTTTTTTCCTCCTTCTTCATAAAATAAATGTTTATACCTCAATGTCGCAAGACATGATGTATCATTTTTATGCGTTTTCCCGAAAATAGGCATAGCTATACCTTTTTAAGGACTTCACGCAGAATGTATTATATCATTTTATATTCTTAAAGTCAAGAAAAAGAGTTTAAGCACCCAATTTTCTACTTTTTGCACAAATTAAAAAAATATTTGTAAATTTTTTTGGTTATTTTTTTGTATATATTCACGATTTTTCACTATTTTTTATTTTGCGTTTTATATATTTAATGAAGGAAATATCAAAAATCCTTCAGGAAATTATTTCATTACCGTAATTTTTTATAGGCAATTGAATTTGAAAAGAGAATGTAGTATAATATCCCGTGAGGACGGCAGATGCCGTCATAATCAAGAAAGGATTTCTCTATGAGCTTTTTAGTTACTCTGTCCGCTGTGGCGATAATGCTTATTTACGCCGTACCCGGATTTTTGCTTATAAAAACCAAGCTTGTAAAGGGTGAGCATATCCCCTCCTTTTCCAAGCTTCTTATGTTTGTTTGTCAGCCCTGTATAACTGTATATTCCTTCCGTCAGGTGGCATTCTCCCCCGAATCCCTTAAGAATATAGGAATTTGCTTTGCTCTTGCAATGGGCTTGCAGCTTGGAATGGTGCTTTTATACTTTATACTGTTGAAACGGAAACGAAGGGATATTATCTGGCGTATTGTAAATCTTGCATCCGTACTGTCAAACTGTGCATTTTTAGGAATACCTATTCTGGAGGCTCTGTTGCCCGAGCACCCCGAGGCACTTGCCTATTCCAGTGTATTCGGCGTTGCTATGACGCTTATAGGCTGGAGTGTGGGTATGTACATAATCTCCCTTGACACAAAATATATAAAGCCTAAAAAGATACTCTTAAACCCCGGTACCATCGGCTTCGGAGTTGCTCTTATTATGTATTTCTTCAGCATCCGTCTCCCTGTGGGTATGGAGGATATGCTGACTCTCCTTGGCAGAATGTCCACTCCCTTATGTATGATTATTATGGGTATGCGTCTTGCCACTGTTAGAATAAAGGATGTTTTCTGCGATGCAAGACAGTATCTCGCTGTTATACTCAATCAGATTCTCTTTCCGCTTCTGGCATTCGGAATTATGTACCTTATGCCGATTTCCGTAATCATAAAGCAATCCGTTGTTATCCTCTGTGCCTGTCCTGTGGCAAGCATGGTGCAAAACTATGCAGAGCTTGTGGGTAAGGGTAACGACAAGGCAGCCAATATGGTTCTGCTCGGTACTATGTCAAGCATAATCACCGTACCTCTGATATGCCTTATACTTTAATCTAAGAACACAAAAGGTATCGCCATGGCGATACCTTTTACCTTTAATTTTGCTTTATCCGTACAGAGAGGATTAATACTTCATACCGTATTCGTCGTAATTGCTCTTCTCTCTGTTCTTATTGATGATATTGATAATATCAGCGTAATCGTTCTCCTCAACCTTAGGAGCTACCTTAACCACTGTTTCATCAACATCCTCTTCCTTAACTATTGTCTTAACATGCTTGGAGGGAACTCTGTCAAAGCCTGTTGCGATAATAGTAACCTTAACAGTATCTGTAAGAGTCTCGTCAAAGGTTGCACCCCAGATGATGTTAGCGTTAGCCGCTGCTGCATCAGCAATCATAGAGGAGGCTCTGTCTACCTCATCAAGCTCAACATCGGGAGAAACCGTGATATTGATAAGAATACCGTTTGCTCCGTCAATGGATGTTTCAAGCAATGGGCTGGAAATAGCTGCCTTAGCTGCGTCAACAGCCTTGTTTTCGCCTCTTGCCTCACCAACGCCCATATGAGCAAGACCTGCATCCTTCATAATTGTGGTAACATCGGCAAAGTCAAGGTTTACAAAGCCTACAACATTGATAAGGTCGGATATGCTTCTTACACCGTGTCTTAAAACATCGTCGGCAATGGCAAAGGCATTCATAAGAGTAACCTTCTGTCCGGATACCTCCTTGAGCCTCTCGTTGGGGATAACCACAAGGGCATCAACATTCTTAGCAAGCTCGGAAATACCCTCATCAGCCTGCATCATTCTGCGGGGTCCCTCAAACTTAAAGGGCTTGGTAACTATACCGACAGTAAGAGCACCCATCTCCTTAGCTATCTTAGCCACTACGGGAGCTGCACCTGTTCCGGTTCCGCCGCCCATACCTGCTGTTATGAATATCATATCGGCACCCTTGATGGCGTTGGTAATCTCCTCTACACTCTCCTCAGCGGAAAGCTCTCCGATTTCAGGCTTGGCACCTGCACCCTTACCACCTGTAATGCTCTCTCCTATACATATCTTTGTGGCTGCACTTGTCTTATCAAGTGCTGCACGGTCTGTGTTTATTGCGATAAACTGAACTCCCTTGATATTAGATGATATCATTCTGTTCACAGCGTTGTTACCGCCGCCACCTACTCCGATAACTCTTATATCAACACCGGAATCAAAATCATTGTCAAGCTCAAATGGCATCTTTCTACCTCCTTACAAAATTCGGTCATTTTGTATTACAACATGCTCCTCTATATTATGATACAATTAATTTCGATTTTTTTCAAGTATTTTTTACAAATTTTAGAGGATTATTTAATTAATGCTAATATTTTATCATCAGTGTGTAAAAATGTCAATAGAATTTTACTGTTTTGTGAAATTATGTATCGGATAAAATCCTCGGCTAAGAATTTAACCGAGGATTTTTGCTTGTTGAATTTTCTGATTGCCCGTGTTATTCACGGTCAAGATGACTTTTTGAAGCTCAGATAAGGAAGGACACCTTTTTAATCTTAAGACCTGTATCCTTGGAGGTAAGAGTCATTTCGGCATTTCCCTTCATAAGTGAAATTGCCGACTTTGTAACGCCAACCTCTCCGTCTGTGCCGTGGGTTACGAAGGTGCAGTCACCCGTTCCCTTAAGTTCTCCGATAATAGCTATCTGAGCAAGGGGAGAAAGAGCCGATACAATCTCAAGCTCAATTATGTATCTTCCCGATTTTTCCACAGGAATGGTAAATGCCTTTCCAAGCTCAACATTTTCTATGCTGTAGGCAGATGTGAGACCGGATGTATCCATATTAACTATCTCGTATGTGAAGCCGTTTGCTCTGAATCTCTCATATGCGTGAGTATACATTACAAAATTGCAAAGGTTTTTAGCACATCTCTGGAGCTCTGCTCTCTTAAGGTATCCACTCTCAAGAGATTCCATTATATTGTGGTCATAGGTCTTTGCATTGGGAACAACCATATAAACATCGTTAACGGATTTTACCATGCTTGCAACATCCTTCATATTACGGTTGCCTTCATAATCTGTTATCCATGCCCACCAGTCTGTCATTACAAAGCCCTCATATTTCCACTCGTCACGGAGAATTGTCTTTGTCATATCAAAATTGGATGCGGCGTGATGGGAGTTTACGATATTGTAGGCTGTCATGATAGACTTACATCCACCGTCCTTAACTGCAATTTCAAAGGGACGGGCATATATTTCTCTTGCTGCTCTTTCCGACATTACAGAGTCACTGCTATGACGCTTCCACTCCTGGCTGTTTGCCATATAGTGCTTTGCGGTGCAGTATACTCCGACCTTGCCAAGACCTACGGAAATGGAGGCAGCCATACTGCCTGCAAGGTAGGGGTCCTCGGAGAAATATTCAAAGTTTCTGCCGTTCAAGGGATTTCTGTGAATGTTAATACCGGGGCCGAGAATAACATCTATTTCATAAGCTGTCATTTCAACACCCTCAAGGGAATAAAGCTCGGACACAAGCTCCCTGTTGAATGTACATGCAAGGCATGTTCCGTTAGGCATGCTTGTGGCGAGAAGACCGCTGTCCATACGGATACCGGAGGGACCGTCTGTTGTGCAAACGATAGGAATACCGAAGGAGATAAGCTCCTCTGTAACACCACCGAAGCAGCTGCCTGTACCGGGAGTAACCTTAGGACTGTTCATGCCCTCACCGAGAACAAGTGATGCAAGATCACTGTCGGAAAGCTGAGCAACAAACTCGTCCATTGTATTTTTACCGTTTCTTACATCCTCAAGCTTAATACCCTTGTCCCCTGTATAAGGAATCTCCTCGGGTATGGAGGACTCCACTCTTTCCCTGTAGGAATATGTACAGGTGGGTACACTCTCATAAGAGATGTTCATATTTTCATCGGGCTTAATTCTTTCAAAGGGGATGACGGGAGACAATGCCTCGGTGCATTTTTCTGTAACAGCGGTATCCTTAACATTGTACACGAAGGATTCCCTTGCGTTTCTTACATCGGCTCCGACATAAATGGGGTAATCACCTGCCTCAAGAACATAACAGCTCTTATATCCTGTTGCTCCCGAGTCATCATATGATGCCATCTGTGAGATAGGAAGCTCTAAGGTAAGGGTACATTCCTCTCCCGGCTTAAGAGAGGGAGTCTTTGCGTAAGCGCCGAGGGAACGAAGGCTCTTTCCCAGCTTACCCTGTGGAGCACCGTAGTACACCTGTACTACCTCCTTACCCTCATATTCTCCCACATTTTTTACTGTGGCAGAAAGGATAATTTTGTCGTTTTTCACGGAGCCTGTGGCGTTTATTTCAAATTTTGTGTAGGAGAGACCGTAGCCGAAGGGATACGCAACCTTGTCCTTTGCAAAGGTCTCAAAATAACGGTAGCCCACATAAATATCTTCCTTGTAAAGGTTGGTTACAGGTCCACCGAAATTAGCTGTTGAGGGATAGTCCTCTATGCTTTTTGCAATTGTATCGGCAAGCTTACCCGATGGGGATTCAAGACCGCAAAGGACCTCTGCACACGCCTTACCTCCACACATTCCACCCTGCCATACATACATAACAGAGGATACGGAATACTTTTCCACCCAGGACATATCAATTACACTGCCTACATTGAGGATAACGCAGACATTTTCAAACACGCCTGCCACCTTTTTTATCATATCCTCTTCCTTAGCAGAAAGAAGATAGCTACCCTCTGTGGCAGAATTGTCCTTATCCTCTCCTGCAGTTCTTCCTATAACGATAATAGCCTTATCCCCGAACCTACGGGCGTTTTCAACTACCTCACAGGAAAGCTCCATTTCCTCCTGACACCAGGGCTCCGATGCCCATGCACCCGTACCCGTATCATAGGGGTTATCCTTTATCCATTCCTCATAAACGGACTCGAGCTCCTTGTTCAGCTCTACTGTACCGATAGCCTTAAGCTCGTCTGCAATGTTTGTTACATACTTTACATTTACAAGTCCACCCGAGCCTGTTCCACTCTTGTAGTACTCCCTCTGTATTCTGCCAAATACAGACACTCTGTCGCCTTTTTTGAGGGGGAGCATATTGTTTTTGTTTTCGAGAAGGACAATTCCCTCCTTAGCCGCTTTCAAGGAATATTCTTCCAATTCCACAACAGGCTCTCTTTTAAGATTTCCCAGGTCATAATTTTTGTAATGGCTGATTTCGTATTGCATTTTATCCTCCAAACTGCTCCCTTGCCAAACGCAAAAGGGCTTCTTTATTATTTTCTGTTTTTTCCTCTATCACGCATTTAAGCAGATAGTCAAGTATCTCCCCAAGAAGCTTACCCCTTGAAAAGCCATTTTCCATAAGGTCTCTGCCGTTTACCGAAAGGTCCTTTAAGGAAAAGCATTCCGACTCGGAAATTATCTGTCGGGCTATTTCCTCAACCCTATCAAAATGCTCTGTCCTGTCGTAAATAGGATTTTGTGCCTTGTTGTCTGCTCTTTGCAGCTGTACAAGCTCAAAGAAGGCATCCTTACCCATTCTGTTAAGGCGTTTTTTAATATAGACCTTATCCTCATCTATTACAGTGTCGTGCACCCTGACAAGCAAAAGCACCCTATCCTTAGTTGCATTATCGTACTTGTATTCATTAAGGAATCTCCGTGCAATCTCCTCGCTTGCATGGGGGTGACCGTAAAAATGCTGTTCTCCGTTTTCATCCGTGCTGACGGTCTCGGGCTTACCGGAATCGTGTAAAAGTGCTGCCAATCTAAGGTGCTTTTCAGGCTCTGTATTTGACACAACATAGGCAGTATGTGTCAGAATATCGTATATATGGTGTCGGTTTTTTTGGTCAAAGCCACGCATTATGTTGATTTCGGGAATTATCTCGCCAAGGACCTCCGAGTAGCTCAGAATAACCTCTCTTGCGTTTTTCCCACACAGAAGCTTATTTATTTCCTCAGCTATTCTCTCCTTTGAAATTTTCTTAAGCAGATGACGAAGGTCAAGGATAGCCTGACGGGTTCTCTCCTCTATTTCAAAGCCGAGCACAGAGGAAAATCTCATACCACGAAGAATACGCAAGGCATCCTCGGTAAATCTTTTGTACGGATTCCCTATTGCACGGACAACCCTATTTTCAATGTCCTCCCTGCCGCCGTGGAGGTCGATTATCTCTCCCTCTCCATCGTAAGCAAGGGCATTTATTGTAAAGTCCCTGCGACACAAATCGTCACTGAGATTCCTTGTAAACTCCACGCTGTCGGGGTGTCTGGAGTCCGTATATTCACCGTCGCACCGATAGGTGGTAATTTCAATGCTTTCACTATTTACAATAACGGTAACCGTTCCGTGCTTAATTCCCGTTTCTATAACCGGAAGGTCATAAAATACCGACCTTGTTTCCTCAGGTGTGGCACTTGTGGTTATATCATAGTCATGGGCTCTTTTGCCAAGATACATATCCCTGACGCTGCCACCCACCACATACGCCTCATACCCCTTCTTATGGAGGGTATCCAGCACATATGATGCACCGTAGCTTATATCAAAATTGTATTTCATTTACACATTTCCAAAAATTGTTCTTTATCTATTATCTTAACTCCGAGGGTCTGTGCCTTTGTAAGCTTGGAGCCTGCCGCCTCACCTGCTAAAACATAGTCCGTCTTTTTTGATACGGAGGAGGACACCTTACCTCCCCTTGCTTTAATCATATCGGCTGCCTCATCCCTTGTCATATTTTCAAGAGTGCCTGTAAGAACAAAGGTAAGCCCCTCAAATTCTGTGGTAACCTTCTTTTTCTCCTCACCTGTTATTACACCGGCTGACTGAAGCTTTGAAATTATATATCTTGTGGAATCCTTCTTAAAGAAATCAACCACACTCTCTGCCATTATCAGTCCGAAATCCTCTATTTCCGTAATTTCCTCGACGGTAGCGTCATACAGTGCCTCAACTGTACCGAACTTAGAGGCAAGCTCTGCCGAGGCAACCTCACCGATATGACGGATTCCTAAGGCGAAGAGCAATCTTGCAAGTCCTGATTTTTTTGATGCCTCAACGGAAGCAATAAAGTTCTCTGCACTCTTTTCTCCCATCCTGTCAAGGGCACTGATCTCTTCCTTTGAAAGATAGTAGAGGTCGGAGGCATCGTGAATAAGAGAATTGTCAAGAAGTGCCTTTATAAGCTTGCCTCCCACACCCTCAATATTCATTGCCTTTTTTGAAGCAAAATGCTCGATATTTCTTGCAAGCTGTGCAGGACAGGCAGGATTAGTACAGCGAAGGGCACCTAAGGTAAAGTCCTCCCCGTCGTCTATAAAGTCCTTTGCATCATCATAGGTCAGCTCTTCTCCGCAGGACGGACAGGCATCCGGCATTTTGTAGGGCTCCTCGCCTCCGTTCCTGTCCTCCTTAACGGATGAAACAACCTCGGGAATTATATCCCCTGCCTTTTGAACAATTACATTGTCTCCGATTCTTATATCTCTGTCCCTTATAATGTCGATATTATGAAGGGTTGCTCTTGAAACGGTGGTGCCTGCAAGCTTAACGGGCTCTAATACTGCATTAGGTGTGAGAACACCGGTGCGTCCTACCTGTACCACAATATCAAGCAGCCTTGTTTTCTTCTGCTCGGGGGGATATTTATAGGCTACTGCCCATTTAGGTGTGCTCGTTCCCTCGCCAAGCTCTCTTCTCTTTTCAAGAGAATTTACCTTGATTACGGCACCGTCTATATCAAATGAGAGTGTCGGTCTGTCCTCACCCAGCTTAACTACTGCATTTACTATTTCATCCTCGTCGGAGCTTACCGTAAGCATAGGTATAGCCTTGAAGCCAAGGGAGGCTATCTTATCGATTGTACCCTTGTGGGTGGTTATCTCGCTATCATTCAATTCTCCACTTTGGAAATTGAATACAAAAATATCAAGTCCACGCTTAGCTGTTTCCTTAGAATCAAGGCAACGGAGAGAGCCTGCTGCCGCATTTCTCGGATTTGCCCAAAGGGTATCTCCCTCCTCCTCCTTTTGCTTATTAAGTCTTTCAAAGGATGAGTGAGGCATAAATACCTCTCCACGGACGGTGATATCAAGAGGCTCCGTTATTTCAAGGGGGATGGTACGGATGGTTTTTATATTAGCTGTTACATCCTCTCCCACATTACCGTCTCCACGGGTGGCACCGACTGTTAAAATTCCCTTTTCATATTTAAGGGAAACGCTAAGACCGTCTATCTTCGGCTCCACGGAAAACTCGGTAGAGTCCCCTGCTTCTGCCTTTACCTGTCTTATAAACTCACGAAGTGAATCAAGGTCAAAAACATCGGTAAGGCTACCCATCCTCACCTCGTGTCTAACCTTTTCAAATTTATCAAGGGCCCTTCCCCCTACCCTGTGTACGGGAGAGGTGGGGTCGTAATACTCGGGGTGCTCTGCCTCCAATAATTTAAGCTCCTCAAAAAGCTTATCGTATTCAAAATCCGAAATTTCGGGGGCGTCGTGCTCGTAATATCTTTTTGAGTGGTATTTTATTACCGTCCTCAGATAATCTATCCTCTGTTTAGCTTCCATATCTACCTCATATGCAATAACACTATAAATAAAGTATATCATATTATAAAGAAAAAAGCAAGTAATCGCACTATTTTACAATTTTATTTTGATGTTGACACTATTCCCTGTCAACCCTTGTCGTATTGTCGCTTTAAGGGTTTTCGGGTCGTACGATTAGTGTTGAAATGGTATTTTTTTCCGTTATAATAAAATCGTACATAAGGCAAGAAAAAGAGAGGAAGAAAAAATGAAAAAATATTTATCCTGCGTTATTTTAATTCTTTTATGCTTGATTTGTGCTATGGTGTTTTATGCAAACGCTTCACCCATCAAGCCCTTGGAGAACGGTGGAACAACTACAGCACCCGGAAATACAAATACAGACAATCCGGGAGGAACCTCCACTACTGTAAAACCAACAAGAATACCTGTAATTGAAAAAAACGGAACCATTCTCAGTGAATATTTTACGGACACAAACCTCCGTGTGGAATGGAGTGTATATAAGTATCTTAATGAAAATGTGCTTTACCTAAGTGCCGAGCTATATCTGGATTCCGGCGTAGGTATGTCAACAGCAAACCCCGGATATATTGAAATCAACGGAGAAAAAACAGAGTTTAAGACAGAGCTTTTCTCCGGAGGTACAAAGCTGCTTTCTACCGTCACAAAAACAATCAAGTGTGAAAAGGAAGCTCTTATCCATATTAACGCCCATATTGATGCAAGCATAAGCGACAGTAACGGTGTTACTCTTTCGGCCCTTGACGCATCGGGTATTATAAACGCCACAGAGGAATACAAGAGCATGGATAGCTCCAAGCTTCTATCCGTTACACATATTTCGCAGTATCCCTCCCTTCCCAGCGGAGATGAAATAACTGCACTCAGTATTGTTCTCAAGCATCTTAATTATCAGGTGGATATAAATGACCTTTGTGACCTTTATCTCAGTAAGGGTCCGGTTGGATTTACAAGCTTTTATGAAGCGAATGTAGGTAATCCGAGAAGTCAATATAATTCCTACGGATGCTATGCCCCCGTTATAATAGATGCCGGAAACAGGTTTATACAGGCAAACGGAGGTAATTCCGTTGTTACCGATATGACGGGCTATAATCCCGATGAGCTGTACCGTCAGGTATCAAAAGGTAATCCTATAATAGTTTGGGTATGCGAGGATTTTGAAGTTACCCCGTCAATATCCCGCATTTGGGTGGTAAACGGCAAGACACTGTACCTTAAGTCAAATATGGCTTGTATGGTTCTTATCGGTTACGATTATACAAGAAACACAGTTACCTTATCCGACCCTGCCGGTGGAGTGTTCTCTATCGATATGGAGCTGTTTGAATTAAGATATGCTCAGATGGGCTCACAGGCTATAATGATAAAGTAACCTGCATTATCTGCCTTTAATGCCTTGTATAATGCTCTCCTATGGGTGATAGCCTCCCTTTGGCTATCACCCAAAAAAGAAAATTTCAACTTTTTTCAAAAACCCTATTGACAAAGGTTTTTTCATATGCTATTATATTAAGGCAAAAACACAAATAGTAATTTGCGAGTGTAGTTCAATGGTAGAATTCCAGCCTTCCAAGCTGGTCGCGTGGGTTCGATTCCCATCACTCGCTCCATTTTTTTGTACCTGTAGCTCAGCCGGATAGAGCAACTGCCTTCTAAGCAGTAGGTCGGGGGTTCGAATCCCTCCAGGTACGCCATATATGGTGGGTATAGCTCAGCTGGTTAGAGCGTCAGATTGTGGCTCTGAAGGCCGTGGGTTCGAATCTCATTACCCACCCCAAAAAGAAAAGACTCGTCGTCCCGACCGGTCTTTTCTTTTTTATCCATTGCGAAAGCAATGGTATATCATCACGCATCAGCGTGCATATCATCACCGAAGGTGTATATCATCAACAGTAGGTTGTATATAGGCTTTCGCAATGATGATATACAACACCTTGTGTTGGTGATATGCAATTTCTATGAAATTGATGATATACAAGGCTGTGCCTTGATATGTTTACAA
>JAFTJE010000018.1 GCA_017456545.1 Clostridia bacterium
ATCAAGGTCAACCTCGGTATGACCTGTTGCAGGAATAATATTTTGTTCAACGGTAACAGTCTCACAAATAGAGCACTGCTTACCTGCTGTAAGACCTGTTTCGGTACAGGTAGGCTCCACTGCATCGAGGTCAATCTCGGTATGACCTGTTGCAGGCACTTCTGTCTGTTCAACAGTTACAGTCTCACAAACGGAGCATTTTTTACCTGCAGTAAGACCTGTTTCGGTACAGGTAGGCTCCACTGCATCAAGGTCAATCTCGGTGTGACCCGTGGCAGGGACAGTTGTCTGTGCAACAGTTATAGTCTCACAAATAGAGCACTGCTTACCTGCAGTAAGACCTGTTTCGGTACAAGTAGGCTCCACTGCATCAAGGTCAATCTCGGTATGACCTGTTGCAGGCACTTCTGTCTGTGCAAGTGTAACAGTCTCACATACGGAGCACTTTTTACCTGCTGTTAAGCCTGTTTCAGTACAGGTAGCATCCACAGCAGGGATATCGATCTCTGTGTGCTCCTTTTTATTTATTTTTGTCTGCTGAACGGTAATTGTCTGACAAACGGAGCACTTTTTGCCCTCTGTGAGACCCTCCTCGGTACAGGTAGCCTCCTTACCGTTTATCTTTACCTCGGTGTGACCCGTAGCATTTATAACAGCTTGCTCAATCAGGATATCACCACATTTTGAGCATTTTTTACCCTCGGTAAGGCCGTTTTCCGTACAAGTGGCAGCTCTACCCGGTATTACCTCCTCCGTATGCGAGCAGGTCGGCTCAACCGTTGTAGTGGTATTATCATCACCGTTGTCGCTATCTCCACCACAGGCTGTAAAGCACAATACTGCCGTCAGGCAGAGAAGTGCTATCAAAAGTGCAAGTAAAAATTTTTTCATTTCTTTCTCCTATAACATACAATATCTACAGTGTTGTACACATCTTATGTAAAATCAATTAGAGTTTTATCCGTTTCTTTCCCAATAGTAATAGTGGTATATTCTCTTCAAATTTCTCGCATTTGTACTTTGATTTGTAACATCTACAGTTTCACCTGTGTCGATTAAATCATGAGTTATATACCAACCGTCGGTGTTTTCAAATGTCACGCTTGTAAGACGGTCGCAATCTTCGAATGCATGCTTACCAATAGAAGTAACATTATTTGGAATTGTTATGCTTGTAAGCCCGGTGCATCCGTAGAATGCACCATCACCAATAGAAGTAACGCTATTGGGTATAGTAACACTTGTAAGACCTGTGCAACCGTAGAAAGCACCATCATAAATATAAGTAACGCCATTGCCAATAGTAACACTTGTAAGCCCGGTGCATCCGTAGAATGCACCATTACCAATAGAAGTAACGCTATTTGGGATAGTAACGCTTGTAAGCCCGGTGCATCCGTAGAATGCCTCATAACCGATAGAAGTAACGCTATTGGGAATAGTAATGCTTGTAAGACCTGAGCAACCGAAGAATGCCTCTCTACCAATTAAAGTAATGCTATTTGGAATAGTAACGCTTGTAAGCCCGGTGCAACCACGGAATGCAGAACTACCAATAGAAGTAACAGGAAGGTTATTATACTTTGCAGGAATAACAATTTCAGTATCGGTACAGGTTCCGATTCCCGTTACGATGTATGATGTATCAATACATAGATAGCTTAAGCCTTCACTTCCTTTTAAGTCATCTTTGTCATTATCATCGCTTTTACAGGCTGTAAAGCACATTACTGCCGTCAAGCAGAGAAGTGCTATCAAAAGTGCAAGTAAAATTTTTTTCATTTCTTTCTCCTTTTTATTTCTGGTGCTTAAAGCAAGAATATAAAACAACAATGCCCCCATATTTTGGGGTAAATATACTCTAATTATTGAGTATATATAATATTGTATTCTATTTATAGACAATTGTCAAGAAGAGAAGCACAATTTATAATAAAGTTGGAGGAGGGAATATGTATGATTTTATATGAACCGTTTTATAAAACCATCAAGGAAAAGGGCATCAGCACTTATAAATTAATCAACCAATACGGTATTAGCAGAAGCTTGCTTGACAGATTGAAGCACAATAAACCTCTCAGTACATCCACCTTAAATGAATTGTGTAAAATTTTATCCTGTAAGATAGAGGACATTGTTGTCTATGTGGACGACGAGGTATGCCTGTAAATAGTTAGTATTGTGGGGAGCAGGTGCTCCCTTTTTTTATTGCCTTGAATTTTATTTTTACTTCAAAAAAGCATAACGGAGGGGAGATTTTACTACTTCAATCAGTAATTTGTAAGCTGTAAGGAGTAAGCTGTAAGATGTAAGGAATAAGGAGTAAGGAGTAAGGAGTAAGGTGTAATATGGGTGTAATATGTAAGTAAAAAGAGAAAATGTATAAAAGAGAAAAAGTGCTGTCGCCAAGGGGTATATTAAAGCTGTCAACGGTGGCAAAGGGTGTCTGACCGATATGGAAAAAAGTAAGTCTACCGACTCGAAAGCCAACGGAGAAATATCCTGCGAAAAAAATTGAAAATTTCTAAAAAGTCTAACGGTCACTAACGGTTTGTTTGTTGTATAATCAAGTTGAAGAAAGCAAAGCGAAAGGAAAAGACAAAAGAAAAATGAGATTAGAAGCATATAAAAATCCGTCAATGCCCTTTTACCCCTTGGAGTTTTTGGCACAGATAGCCTTTTTCAGTGGGGAGCAGGTAAAGGGATATATGAAAATCCTCTGCTTTATGTATCTTAACGGCAGGCTCAAAAGGGAGGAAATGATAAGTGCCTGTGGGGGATATGACGAGGATGTTTTTTCAGCGTTTACGGAGGATGAGAACGGACTCTTTTACAATGAAAAAATGGAGTTTGAAATAATGAAGAGAGAACAGCTGAAGGCAAAAAAACCCACAAGCAGTAAGGGAAGAGGTGCTAAGCCCAAAAGGACATCGGCAGTACATAGGAAAAAACAGGAAGAGCCACAGGAAGAAAAAAAGGCATATGCCAAAGAGGAGAATGTGCTTCTTACCGAGGAGGAATACAGGAAGCTTGGAGAGGTTATGGGAGATGAGCTTGACGAGATGATAGAACGGCTGAGCCTGTATATGCTATCGCAGGATAAAAATTATAAGAGCCATTATGCCACCCTTCTGACATGGTACAAGAGGGACCACCCGTCTCCGACTAAAAGCTACGGTAAGCTCGAAAGCATGTGTAATGAGGATATTAGCTATTTGAAAAATAATTTATGAGCAGAAGATTTTTTAATATCACTTTACAACCGTCACAAAAAATGGTATGATAATATAAATTGATATTGCATTTATTTGGAGGCTTTTATGACTGACATAATGAACATAATAAAGGATTTCAGAACAGGATGTCCCTGTGGTAAGGAGCACGAAACCACAGTCAGAGATGTGCGTATCGGCTCAGGTATTGTTACCGAGGTGGGCAGAATACTTAAGGAAAACGGCTTTACAAAAAAGCTTCTTTTAGTGGCTGATAACAACACATTAAAGGCATCGGAGGGTATTATAGACAGCCTTTGCGATTTTGATATAGAGTACAAGATTTACGATGAGCTTCGTGTTGCAGAGATGAAGCATGTGGAGGAGATAGAGGCACTTATTTCGGGCAGAGAGATATCCGTTCTTTCCGTTGGAACAGGCTCGTTAAACGACCCCTGCAGGCTTGCCTGTGCCCGTCAGAACAAGCTCTTCTGTATCTTTGGCACAGCACCCTCAATGGATGGCTTTGCCTCATACAGCTCACCCATAGTTGCTAACGGCTTTAAGGCAAGCTACGAAGCAAAGAGCCCCGAGGTAATTATTGCCGACACCAAGATATTGGCTAAGGCTCCCTCCCATCTTAAGAGTGCTGGCTTTGGCGATATGATAGCAAAATACATAGGCATCTGCGACTGGGAAATCTCCCATATTCTCACAGGGGAATACTACTGCGAGAAAATTTCCGAGTATGTACGCAAGACCGTGGATGAGCTCCTTTCTATGGCTGACCGTGTAACCGTAGAGGACGAGACAGCAGCAGGTATGATATTTGATAAGCTGCTTAAGACAGGTATCTTTATGTCCTTTACAAAAAACTCCCGTCCTGCCAGTGGAAGCGAGCATATTATAGCCCACCTTATTGAGTGTCTGGAGCTGCCCCACGGTATAATTCCCAACTTCCACGGTGAGGATGTGGGTGTGTGCACCTTAGCCATGCTTAAATACTATAAGGACCTTGCGAAATACGAGAGCATAACTGCCGTTTCAGAGGCTGTTGATTGGGATAAGGTATATGAGGTTTACGGTGAGGAAATGGCTCCCGATGTGCGTAAATTAAACACTCCCTCCACCATAACCGATGATGTTGACCTTTCCGACCTTGAGAATAAATGGCAGAAAATCAGGGAAATAATAGGTAAGCTCCCCGATTATGACAGGTGCTATGACGCTATGAAGAGGGCAGGCTGTAAAACCACAATAGAGGAGATTGGAAAGAGCCGTGAGCTCTTTGACACCTGTGTGGAATACTCTCCCTTTATGCGACGCAGACTTACTCTTCTTCGTATGCAGAGGATGATTAAAACAAACTAAATTCAGAGGATGGACTGAAAATTATGATTTACAACTCAATGGCAGAGCTGGTCGGTAATACCCCTTTATTAAAGGCAGACCGTTTTGCCAAAGCAAATAACATAGATGCAAATATACTTTGCAAGCTGGAGTATTTTAATCCTGCAGGCTCTGTAAAGGACAGAGTGGCAAAGGAAATAATAGAGCAGGCAGAGAAAAACGGAGCTCTTAAGCCCGGGGGCACCATAATCGAGTCCACATCGGGCAATACGGGTATCGGTCTTGCATCCATTGCTACGGCTAAGGGCTATAAATGCATTATAGTTATGCCCGATACTATGTCACAGGAACGCAGAGCTCTTATGAGGGCATACGGTGCCGAGCTTGTGCTCACAGAGGGCTCCCTCGGTATGAAGGGAGCTAATGAAAGGGCAGAGGAGCTGACAAAAGAAATAGAGGGTGCATTCCTTGCCTCCCAGTTTACAAATATGGCAAATCCCATGGCACACGAAAAGACCACAGGTGTGGAAATTTGGGAAAATACCCGAGGGAGTGTGGATATTTTCGTAGCTTGTATAGGTACAGGTGGCACTCTTTCAGGTACGGGCAGATACTTAAAGGCAAAAAATCCCAACATTAAAATAGTGGGTGTTGAGCCCTTTTCCTCCCCTTTGCTTACAAAGGGAGAGGCAGGACCCCACAAGATACAGGGCATCGGAGCAAATTTCATTCCCGATACTCTTGACCGTAATGTTTATGATGAGATTATTACTGTTACCAATGAGGATGCATATAAATTTGCATCACAGCTTGTAAGGACTGAGGGTGCATTTGTGGGTATATCATCGGGTGCTGCCCTGGCTGCAGCAGTAAGCATAGCCTCCCGTCCCGAGTGCCGTGGCAAAAATATCGTTGTCCTCCTCCCCGACGGTGGAGACAGATATCTTTCCACAGAGGGATTTATACTGTAAGGTATAAAAAACAGCCGATAAAATAAGTGAACCGATTTGCAGACTGTACAAATCGGTTCACTTTTTATGTTGCGATAGAATTTTTATAATGCTATTATGTATTTCGCATCCAATATTCGAGGATAGCATTTTCTCTCAGGTTTACAGCGTTTGTTTTTGAATCTGTAACTGTAACGGTATGTCCCCTTGTAACGCTTGCATCCGAGGTGTGAAACCAGCCGGAGGTGACTGTAAAGTGGATGTCGGTGAGATTATCGCAGTCTACAAACGAGGAGCCACTGATGCAGGTAACGCTATCCGATACGGTCACACTAAGAAGACTGTCACATCCGTTGAAGGCGTAATCTTTAATTGTGGTTACGGTATTTGGGATATAAAGATGAGCAATTACAGAGTTATCTAAGTATAAATTTTTAGCATAGGTTAAGGGATTTGCACCGATATTCTTAAAATCAATATTACACCATGCTTCAACCGAGTTAATGGATACTCGATTAAGACAGTCGCAGTTAATAAATGCATTTGTGCCTATATATGTAACACCGTTTCCAATGCTTACACTTGTAAGGTATGAGCAATCCTGAAATGCATACATTCCTATTTCCTTCACGCTGTTCGGAATTGCAATAGCAGTAATTTCGGTACAGCCTGAAAATGCATAATTGCCTATATATGCAACGCCGTTTGGAATAACAAATTCTGATATTTCCGTGCAATTTTCAAATACATTATCAGCAATACCAAGGGTATCGGAACGGAGTGTGACAGAGGAGCTGTTTCCGGAGTATGCCACTGCCCATTTATCCACATAGGTAATTCCGTTTTCCGATTTTGATATTCCTGTACAGCCGGAAAAAGCATTCTTACCGATAGAAACAAATGATGAATCGGGTATATCTATGCTTGTAAGAGAGGAGCAATCGGCAAAGGCACAGCTTCCTATAATTTTAACGCTATCGGGGATATTAACGGCAGCAAGCCTTGTACATCCGTAAAATGCACTGTCGGTAATATATGTGATTTCTTTACTGAGGGTAACGCTTGAAAGACTCGAACAGCCGTAGAATATATATTCTCCTATGGAGGTAACGCTATCGGGAATTACAATAGCTGTAAGCCCCGAGCAACCGTAAAAGGCTCCGTATCCTATAGATGTAATGCTGTCGGGAATGGAAACGGATGTAATGCTTACACATCCCTTAAATGCATCCTTTCCAATGGATGAAACGGGGAGCCCGTTATATGTGGACGGTATAATAATTTGTGTATCGGTACAGGAGCCGATGCCGGTAACGGCATAATACTTTCTGTTAAAGCTAAGAGTATAAGACAAGCCCTCACTGTCACATAAGCTGCCACATACAGAGCAGGTAGTACCGTTTTTTGTATGGGGCAAGCAGGGTATTGTTTTCTGAGTGACAAAAACAAGGTCACATCTTGAACATTTTTTGCCGTCCGTAAGTCCCGTTTCACTGCATGATGCAGGCTTGCCGTACACGGTTGACTCATCGTGTCCGAGAGGCATAATTACTCTTTGCTCCTCCAAAACAGTACCACATTTAGAGCATACCTTACCGTTTGTAAGACCGGACTCTGTGCAGGTTGCCTTCTTACCCTCTATAATTACTGATCTGTGTATACAGAGGGAGCCGCCTTTGTTATTGTCACCGTCATTATTATCATCGTCATTATCTTCGTTATCGTTATAACCGAATCTGTCCATTACATCGCAGGAAGTAAGACATATTATCGAGCATAGGCAGAGAAGAGCTATCAATAACAAAAGTATAAATCTTTTCATTCTTATCTCCTTTTGAAATCATTTGATAGCTAATTATACCATTGTATAGCAATAAAAGTCAATCAAATCTATAAAAATAGCTCCAATATGCATTTTGTGTAATAATAGCTCCTTGCTTTTCAACCCTTTATACTGTAAATGCTGATTTATTTAGTAGGCATTAGCAATATAATGTTTTTGTTTAGCTTTCTTGCAAAATCAATAGTATATTTTGTGCCTTTAGATACACCGTCCCATATAATTATCACAATATCGGCTATTTTCACCATTTTTTCATTTCTCTTTAGTGGAGCATATTTTCCGTACTTACTGTATTTCGGGTATAAAATTAACTTTGATATTTTATTCTTATCGGCATAGGCTTCTGCAATATTATCCACACCGTTTGCTCCACCACTGATTATAAGCTCAGCGTCATCCTTTATGTATGGTGATAGGTCAAATTCTGTTATACTTCGTGACCCAACAATTAAATATTTAATAATATCACTCTCCTTTTAATATACTTATATAAGTATACATCTAATTATGGGAATTGTCAATAAGATATATCTTTATTAGAATATATATCAAAGGGGCGTGATAATATGGTAAGATTAACTTTAGATAAGCTATTGGATAACAGAGGTATAACACGCTACGAATTAGCGAAGAGAACCGGCATTCGTTTTCATATAATAGATAATTACTATAAAAACAAGGTAGTGCGTTATGATAGCGATGTGTTAAATAAAATATGTGATGCTCTTGAGTGCGAGATTTTTGAGCTTATAAAATATGAGAAATAAATCCGTAGGTTTTTTACGGATTTTTTATTTTTACTTGAATTTTTCTTTTCACTATGCTAATATACATACTGTATTTAATTTACTCTAAGAAAAGTGGCGAATTTATGAAAGAACAAAATAGTTTTGTGCAAGGTATTAAGGACGGTATCCCCATCTGTCTCGGTTATTTATCCGTTTCCTTTGCCTTTGGTATATTTTCTGTAGAAAACGGTCTTGCCATCTGGGAGGCACTCCTTATTTCTATGACCTGTGTTACCTCTGCAGGACAGCTGGCAGGTGTGCCTATTATCTGTACGGGTGGCAGCTTTATTGAGCTTGCCGTAACACAGCTTGTTATAAATTTAAGATACTCTCTTATGTCCGTTTCCATGTCGCAGAAGCTTGGTAAAAGCGTCAAGATGGCTGATAGATTTTTAATCTCCTTTGTCAACACCGATGAGGTGTTTGCCGTATCCTCGGGCAAGGAGGGAACAGTTGGTAAGAAGTATATGTACGGTCTTATCCTTACCCCATATTTTGGCTGGAGCATAGGTACGGTCCTCGGTGCCGTTGCAGGAAATATTTTGCCTGCTATTGTAATTTCTGCCCTTGGAATTGCAATTTACGGTATGTTCATAGCCATAATTATCCCCGTGGCAAAACGGGAAAAATCCGTTGCTCTCTGTGTAGCTCTGGCAATTGCTCTCAGCTGTGCATTTACATATATTCCCGTTATAAACAAGCTCTCAAGTGGCTTTGTAATAATTATCTGCTCAGTGGCGGCAAGCGTGCTTTTTGCCATTTTATCGCCACTCCCCCCGGAAAATTCCGTAGAGGAGGTAGAGAGCCATGACTGAGAATTTCTTTATATACCTTCTTGTAATAGCTGGAGTAACCTATCTTGTCCGTATGCTCCCTATGGTGCTTGTTAAAAAGAAGATTACAAACACCTTTATCCGTTCCTTCCTCTACTATGTGCCTTACGCAGTTCTGGGAGTTATGACAGTTCCTGCCATATTCTATTCCACATCGTATCTTGTTTCGGCAGTAGCAGGCTTTGTGGTGGCTTGTATTCTTGCATATTTCGAGAGGAGCCTTCTCGTGGTGGCAGCCTCTGCCTGCGGTACAGTCCTTGCCTGTGAGCTTATAGTCAAGTATGCAATGTGCATATAGGATATAGTGCTTAATATAGTAAAAGAACAGCCTTATTGATTGAATAAAATACATTATCTTCCGATAGGAAAAGGACGAGGATTTTTAACAAATTCTCGTCCTTTTTCTATACAAAAATTATGTGTATTACTCGGAAATTTCCTTCCCTTTAGTCTTAAAACCAAAGCTTGGGAAAAATGCAAATACTATTGCACTGACAGCCAATAGGAAGGGATAGAACAGATAGGGGATAACATCCACAGAGGAAATAACGGACGGTATGTCACCGTTGTTATATGCAATGGTTACTAAGGATATAGCCGTTATCATCTGGGCACCGTAGGGGAGAATGCCCTGTACCACACTACCGAAGATATCGAGGATAGATGCAGTCTTTGTGTTTGTGATGCCGTATTCCTCGCTGATGTTTTTTGCAATGGGGGCTGCCATAACGATAGCAACCGTATTATTTGCTGTTGCAATATCCATAGCAGAAACCAGGGCACCGATTCCAAGCTGACCTCCGACCTTACCCTTAAAGGTACGCTTTACTAAGTATAGGAGAGCATCAAAGCCACCGAAGTGACGCATAATGCCACTGAGCATGGTTACAAGCACGGTGACAAGTATAACCTCAAACATTCCACCTGCACCCGAGCCCATGGAGCCTATAATCTCAACAAACTCAATACCGAGACAAAGCTTGATAATAAAGGCAGAGCCGATACCTGCAAGAAGAACGATAAATACATTGATACCCACAATTCCACCGATAAGCACAAGCACATAGGGAATAAGGAGCCAGAGATTGGGTGTCTCGGGAGTATATGCATTTACCTCAGATGTGGTGAGGGCAAAAATAAGTAAAATAACAACAGTAATAAGTGCAGCAGGCAGAGCAATAAAAAAATTCTCCTTGAATTTATCCTTCATTTTACAGCCCTGTGTAGTTGTTGCAGCAATTGTGGTGTCGGAAATAAAGGAAAGATTATCACCGAACATAGAGCCACCGATAACGGAGCCTACGCAGAGAGCAAGGCTGATACCTGTGGAGCCCGAAAGTGAGCAGGCAATGGGAGTAAGCACAGTAATTGTACCACAGGATGTACCCATAGCCGTGGAAACAAAGCAGGATACTATAAACAGCACTAAGGCTGAGTACTGTGCAGGGATAAAGCTTAAAAACAAATCTGCTACGCTTGACGCACTGTCTCTGCCGAGTATACCTGCAAAAATGCCCGAGGCTAAGAATATAAGTATCATAGTTGCAATATTCTTGTCGGCAAGGCCCTTAGCCATAATACCAAGCTTTTCATCAAAGGAAACGCCCCTGTGCTGAATACAAGCCACTAAGATAGCCACAAGAAAGGCTACTACAACACTCATTTTATAGAAATCACCGAATATGATTCCGAGTCCGATATAAAGCACTAAGAATACACCAATAGGCAAAAGTGCCCAAGGGTTACCCTTGTTTATCTTTAATTCCTTGTTGTCCATAAAATCTCCTTAAGGTAAATCGTTATGTATATTTTAACATAGAACACGGTTAAAGTCAACACAAGGATTTAACAGCCCAAGGCAATTCAAAATATACCCCCTTTTTTATAATAAAAAAGCTTCCCGATTTTTCGGTGCTCTGATTAGAAGTAAGCAGTCGAAAATATCTTGTTGACAAAGTGACCGTTATATGGTAAAATATACTAAAGGAGCAATATATAATACTCGGAATAGTATAAACAACCAAGGCAACAGTAAAGCAAAAAAGGAATATAAACCGGTTAGCAAAATATTTGTGGAATCAGGAGGAAATGATATGAAGAAAAGATTAAGAGCAATTTTGTCATTTGTGATGATGGTGCTTATTTTTATACTGTCATTACCGATTTACGCCTTTGCAAACGGTGTAGAAGATGCTGTGGAGTTGGCGGAAGAAATCAAAATCGATTATGAAGCAGAGGTGCTTGATGAAAAAGAAGAACTGCGTGAAGAAAATATTAAGCACTATCTGTTAAGCGACGGTACAACTAAAGCGGTTGTATATCCCGTCCCCGTACACTATCTGAATGAAAATGGCGAATGGACAGATATTGATAATACTCTCTCCTTAATTTCAAATGAGTATTCTGTAAACAACAAATTTGAAATTAAATTCGCAAAGAAGTCGGGCTCCTCCGGTTTATTAAGCATAAAGGACGGAGAATACAAGATAACCTTTACTCCTGTAAATGCGAATAAGTCCGATGCTGAAATAGATAATCCCGAAAAACCAAACAGCCTTAAGTTCAAGGATGTATCATCGCTTTCCCATCTTAAATCAAAAGTAACATATGGGAATGCATATGAGGGTGTTGACCTTGAATATATACTCACGGGAAATAATATCAAAGAAAACATTATCGTTAATAAAAAGCTTGACGAGTACATATTTGAGTTTGAAATTAAAGTAAAGGGATTAGAGCTTTCTGTACAGGACGGGTGCGTTGTATTTACGGATAGTGAAACCCTTGAAGAAAAATATAGGATTCCGTTGCCGTATATGTACGACGCAAATGGCGAATACAGTATGGCTGTTGAATATAATGTAGAGCAGTCAAGCAACAATAAATATACTCTAACCGTTAAAGCTGACAGAGAGTGGATAAATTCATCCTCTCGAGCTTTCCCCGTAGTAATAGACCCAAGCATAATGCTTACTACAGGGACAAGTGTTGGATGTGTCGATTCAAACGGTGTAAATTATTCTTCAAATGAATTTCATATTGTAGGCACATCGTTAAATTACGCAAATTTGGGCTTAAATTATGTTGATTCAAGATTATATTATAAGGCAAATATGCCTTCCATACCAAACGGAGCAGTGCTTACCAACGCTACTGTAACATATGCTAATTTGGATGTCGATAATCCGTTAAATATAGGAGCATACAAGGTAACATCCGATTGGACCCCGTCCACACTTGTTGCGTCTCATTCAAGCATTGGCTCATTAAGTGTAAATCCCTATGATATTATTACACTGGAAAGCACTCAATCTGTAGCAGAGTGGAATATAACGGATGTTGCTAAGGAATGGTTAAGTGGAACCTCCAATTACGGTATATGCCTAAAGGCTTTAAGTAACATAGGAACCGATGGATATTTTGCGTCTCTTACCTCGGGTAACAGACAGGATATCGAGGGACCCCGTATCGAAATAACATATATTGATACAGTGGGCTTAGAAAATTATTTCAGCTATTATGCAAGCTCTGCCGGTGGAGCCGGTCAGGGATACATAAACAGCTTTACAGGAAATTTGACATTTGTTCATAGTATTGTCAGCACAGTGGATGAAATTTTACCGTATACGGTGTCATTCATATACAATTCTCAAAAGGGCAGATGGATTACAAGCTATTCTGAGTCTATACAGCCTATAACCTTACCCGATGGAAATACAGTATATAATTGGACGGATTCAGACGGAACCTCCCACCTGTTTTCAAGGATTAAGGCTGTTGATGTTAGCAATGGCTATGAGTTCTATGATTATTCCGTGTCAGGAAGATTGGTTCCGAGTAATACGGGAAAATATTATGATAGTGAGGGTCTTGGACTTACCATTGAGCAAAGTGGCTCAAGCTATATTCTGACAGATCATAACGGCAATAAAAAAACATTTAATACATCAGGCAAGCTTATAAAGATTACGGATAGAAACGGAAATAACCGTCATTTCAATTACAATAGTAACGGTCAGCTTTCTTCTATCACATTAGCTCCATATTCAAGTGGAAATAATATTACACAGATTATGCTTGAATATACCCCTGACGGAGCCTTGTACCAAATAGTAAACTGCCAGACAGGAGTTTATGCCACGGTAACATACAGCGGCTCCTTGATTTCCGGTATAGAATATAGTTATTCCTCGACGGATAAGTACAGTGTTTCCTTTACATATAACGGTACTGATTTGATAATCGCCAAGGATAATAAGGCGATGAAGGGAATAGAATACGGCTATACCTCAGGAAAGGCAACCTCCGTTAAAGAGCTTGCGTACAGCTCCTCAACCTCCTCGGTGGATGGAGATTCAGCTACAATTTCATACAGCACAGGCGAAACTGTATACCGTTCATCCGGAGCTGACAAATCAAGCGTAAGTGATGATATACTCACAATATATCGCTTTGACTATAAGGGCAGAGTTATAACTGCATACAGCACTGATGTTACAGGTGAGGTTGTATACGGAAGCTCAAATTATGTGTATAACGATATGTACACCGATGGAGAGAGCACCTTGAAAACAAACAACAGCATAAAAAGTGTTGTAAGTGCGGGAGCAAACACTCCGAATCTACTCATGAATCCCCATTTTGAGCAAGGTGTTGATAATTGGATATTGTCAAGCTCTTCATTAGCTACAAGAATAAGCTTGGGTGCTAAGATAAAGAAAGGTATGTCCGGTGGCTACGGATTAAAGCTTCAGGGCACTCCGTCATCTGTTACATCGGTTAAACAAGTGTTAACATTAGCTGACGGCACCTACACATTATCTCTTTCCGTTTTTAAGGAGCTTATGTCGCATAGCTCCACAGTAAGACTTTCCGTATATGACGCAAACGGGAATCTGATTGAAGAGAAGGCAAATATAAGAGGTGTGTCGGCTTCGAATTGCGATAGCCTTGAAAATTATTGGGAAAGAGAATTTCTGACATTTGATATTTCAACTGTCGGAAATTATACCGTGTCAATAGAATATACACCTGCCAACAGCAGTGAATATATCTATATAGACAATATAATGCTTGAAAAGAGCAAGGGTATGGGTACCTTTAGTGTATATGCAGACGGTGAGTTTGAAAACGGTATTAACCACTTGTCCTTAAGCAATGCAACAAAAGTAACAACAGACGCCTTTTCGGGACAGTACAGTATGAGGGTAGGCACATCGGGCTTGAATACCGGTGAATCCTATGTTAAATATACATATACTGTAAATTCAAGCATACAAAAGGATTGGATAGTATCTGCATGGGCAAAAGCCTCATCATCTGTGGCAAGCTCAAATAACAGCAATTCCCCCTCGGCATTTGATATAAAGGTAGTAATAAATTACTCCGACGGAACAAGTCAGAGTGTTGCGACAGTGCCCTTTAATACCGAGGTGGACGGATGGCAATATAACTGTGGATATTTTACTACCTCGGGTGCAGTATCGACAATTGATATATATTTGAGATACAGCTATAACTGTGGATATGCATATTTTGACAGCGTTTGCTTAAATAATTCCGGTATATGTACCGAGTATTCGTATAACGGGCTCGGTAATACAGAGACAATTGTATCGTCGGATGGCTCCTCTATAACATATACATATAACTCGAGTAACGCTATAGATCCTATAAGCATAGAAGACGGCAACGGAAATCAGTATGATATCACCTATAACAGCAAACATAACATAACGGGTATTGTGGATAAAGGAGAGTCTTCAAGCTCCACAAATGACGATATCTCTCATTCGTTTGAATATAATAATTACAGCCAGACGGTGTCTGCCTCCACAGCCGGAAATGTGTACAACACAGATGGAACTATGTCACAGAAAACAATGTTGACTGAAAGCACATATTACACCGATACATATCTGAACTATTTTAGCAAAATCAGTACCGTTACAGACGAAAGAGGCAAGGAAACAAAATATTTTTATCAGGATAACGGACTGTTAAGCAGTATAATAGGTCCCGACAATAAAGGTATCAGATATGTATACAATGCTTACGGACAGCTCGTTGGTGCTGAGCCTGTACAGTATGTAAATTCAACCGTTCAGAGTATAGCAAATCAGTCTGATATTGAATATGCATATAACGGGAAGCAAGAGCTTGAAAGAATATCTACAAGCACGGTAGATTATACCTTTGAGTACGATGTATACGGCAATGTTACAAGTATTAAAGCTGACGGAACACCCTTAGCGACCTATACATACGGAGCAAATAACGGAAGCCTGACAACCTTGACCTACGGTAATGGCTCCTTTGTGTCCTACACCTATGACGAGCTTGGTAGGATAGTAGGTGTATGCTACAATGAAAATACAGATGAAAGAGTAGAATATGTATATGCCTCTAATGGAAGCGTATCATATATTAACGACATTTCCAATGGATTGGAATATACATATTACTATGACGGAGAGGGCAAGCTGATTAGCGAAAAGGCGGAAAAGGATAACAGTACATACTATTCCATTATTTTAAGCTATGATGCTGAGGACCGAGTAGCCCAAAGGGAATTATATTATCCCGACTCCTCATATGCTCCGTATCAGGGCGCGTATTACAGCTACAACTCGGACAATCGGATATCGAGTATAATGGCGTTTAATAATACGAGTGAGGTTTACTCCTACGACTCCTATGGAAGAGTTACACATAACGCCATGGAATATACGGACTCCTATGGCTATGCATATATTCTTGATGAATTGCATTATGAGGGAGTATCGTCAAACGGTACATCATATTTAATCTCCGATGTTAATACAAGAATGGGAGAAGTAACGCTGTACAATGCGTCATATACCTATGACGATAATGGAAATATAACGAGAATAATTTACATAGATTATACCTCCAATACAACAAAGAGTGTTTTCTATGTATATGACAGCATAGGTCAGCTCATAAGAGAAAATAACCAGCTTCTCGGTAAGACCTTCGTTTATGAGTACGATAGCTCGGGCAACATTCTGTCAAAGAAGGAGTATAATTATACTATAACAAGTATATTGGGCACACCCATAAATACACTTGTTTATACCTACGGTACAGATGATAAGGTTGTTTCCGTAAATGGCAACAGTATAACCTATGACGCAATAGGTAATCCCTTAAGCTATTATAACGGCTATCAGTTTACATGGCAAAAGGGCAGAAGACTCGCTTCTGCAACAAGAGGAAGCAGCAGTATATCCTATAAGTACAACTCCGACGGTATAAGGATAGAAAAAACCGTAGACGGAAAGCTGCATGAATATATCCTTGACGGAGCAACAGTATTAAGAGAGGTTATATATACGGGAAGCACATCAAATACGGGAATAGAAAAGGATATACGCTACTACTACGACGCAAACGGAGTTATTTCCTCTGCTACCGTTTATACATTATCAAACGGTACGGTTACAGGTACATACAACTATATCTACAGGACTAATATACAGGGCGATGTACTTGATGTTTACAATACAGACGGCACTATTCTCGTTTCCTACACCTATGACGCATGGGGTACCTTTACAGAATCCGTGTATGGAACAACAACAGAGGCTGCCATAGCATCAAGCCTCCCCTTCCGTTACAGAAGCTACTACTACGATATAGAATTGGGAATGTATTATCTTAATACAAGATACTATGACCCTAATATCGGTAGGTTTATTAATGCGGATGGGCAGTTGAATCCTAATTTGTTAGGATATAATTTATTTGGATATTGTGAAAATAATCCAATAAAATATGTGGATCCAACTGGTAAAATGGCTGCTACAGCAACAATGGTTGCAACTAATTTTTGGAATCCAGTAGGTTGGATTGCTGGTATGATATTATTTGTTGAAGCTGTTATAATAATAGATAAAGCCAGTTCTGCATTTAGTAATAAAACTATTGAAAAAAAGGAAAAATCTAAATTTTCTACAGATGTAATAGATGAATATGCCCCTCCTGTTTTCTACGGTGTAAAAATTGTTTCTAATCAATGGATAGTATGTACTGGAGCTATGACAGGAGAAGAGGCATTAGCATGGGTAGATGCTGTTGCTATAGCAAACCAATTTGGCAAAGATTCTAAATGGGGTTTATACACCAAAAATGAGATAGATGCTATGATAATTGCTACAGTATTAGGCTATGGTGCCCCTCCCATAAGGGACAATAAAAAAGGTAGATATCCACATTATCATGTGTCGGGCCATATTTACTATAACAGAAAAAAGTTCAAGTATTTTCATGTTTGGTATGGCGAAATAATCAAATGAGGAGGCTATATGTATGGGGTATTACAGATTTTACGATACAGACCCATATGGGAATGAAGAATATGATATTGCAGGAGAACAATATAGAGAATTAATAAGAGTTTGCTGTGAACATTCGAAATATATGTCATTCATTATATACGACAAAAGAGTTTCGGGATATGATGAATTATGTAAATACAAGATAGAGTCTATTGAATATACTCCTGAGGACAAGTATTCAAGAAAGTATGAAATTTTATATTGCAGTATATGTAAAGGATTGCAGAATTTTTTGATGAATAATGTGGATAGCGTATTTGAATGGATACTTGGACGAGGGTTTTCAAATCCTGAGGATCCTATGTTTTTCAGAGAAGACGGTACAATATTTTTCAGTTCAAGCATACACGATGGTATAATCACTTTACGACCGAGAGAGGAAAATGTTTCGAATATTGTTTGTAACCCTTTGTGGATATGTTCGAATAATGATATCAGAGGCAATAAAATGCTATACAAAACAGTTGTTTTGCCATACAGTGTTTCCAGTGACTCAAAAGCAATTGAATTGTCCGAATCTATAATGGATGATTTGAAACAAATAGGTAAAGTTATAGAATATAAATTCTTTGGATTATTCAAATATAAGCAATACAAAGGATATGATTTAGAGTTTCATTGTAAAATGAGTTCAGAATATTATGTGTTTGAGTATGTGATTTTGAATATTAGAATTACAGACAATAAATGCAATATATTTATAGAATCAGCTGAATAACCAGACAGAGAACAATCTTCTGTCTATGCCCTCAATAGGTGATACATATAATCATCTTGTAGAAAAAGATGGAAAAAGGTTACATCATCAGGTTATGTTTGTGATGGACCTTTTGATATGATAAACTATCCGGAAGTAACGCATGGTAATCAATTTGCTATCGGTCCGTTTGCAATTAATAGCTCTGGAGATTTTTTAATTCTTATTTCGGCAAGTGCACATCTTGGTTTAGGTGGACATGTTTCTGCCGGGTTTAATGTTTCTGAATTCATTGAAAGGTTATTTGATTAATGAAGATACTAAATAAGAGAATAATGGCATTATTGTTGGATTCATTTATTCTGGGAATACTTTATGTTTTAATTCAAAAATCTTTAGTTTTGTGCGGAATAGGATTGAATTATTGGTACATTCTTATATTTGTTTTATTCTTCTTGAAAGATTTTGCTTTTAGAAATAAAAGTATAGGAAAAAAACTACTTGGAATAGAAATTTATGACCAAAATTGGGAAATACCAAAATTTTCACTAATAGTCAAGAGAACAATTTTTATGCTGACTGCTGGTTATATTTTGTTTTTGAAAATAATCTTTATTTCCGGAAATAAAATGGAGATTTTTGATTGGGAAGAAGAAAAATTCGGAACAAAAGTTATAGATAAAAAAATCTTAAGGGAGTTAAAAAATAAAACGCAAAATTCCAGCCTTGAAATGACAAAAGAATATAATTTATACTTGATAAGCATTTACGCTAAATGAAATAGGGGAGACAGGGGTCGGCTTCCTGTCTCCTATACGGCACCGTTCTCATTTCCTACACCTATGACGCATGGGGTACCTTTACAGAATCCGTTTATGGAACAACAACAGAGGTCACCATAGCATCAAGCCTACCATTCCGTTACAGAAGCTACTACTACGATACAGAATTGGGAATGTACTATCTTAATACAGGATACTATGACCCCAATATCGGTAGGTTTATTAATGCGGATGTATCAACTTCAAATCCACATTCAATTAATGGATTTAACTTATATAGTTATGCAAACAACAATCCAATTTTAGACTCTAAATTTATAGGTGGATTACACATTGTATCGACTAATGGATCTAAAATAACAAATTTTGTACTGAATTATAATATTAAAATTCCTAATGGGAGTGCAAAAAATAAAAATTATTGGGATCCACATGCGAAAGGGAAATGGTTTGATACTGATTGGCCCGAATTCTTTAATTTCACGCATGATAAAATTGAATTTGTAAATTGGAATTTTTCTTTATACAAAGGTAGTTTGTATTTAGATCATAATGAAAATCATTCTTTATATATTGCCGGTGGTAACATAAGTACTTACTTAGGAATCGGTTCAGATGGTGTTGGATTAGATGTTGGTGCAAATGTCCTGGAGATTGGTTATGATGGAAGGATCATTGATGCAAATGTAGAATTCTTAACTGTTGGTTTAACACTTATGTACAAAGATGGAATCTTTGAATTTGGTATAGGAGCAGGTTGGGTTGGTTATTCAGTAACAATCGATATTGATGAAATTTTAAAGTTATTTTCGGAGGATAAATATGGGTTATGAAATAAAAATTCCTGTAGGAATGTTATTTAAGAAAATGTATTGTTGCAAATGTGGTGTAAAACTGCAAAAGAAAAAGCTGTCTAAAATGAATGTTAAAGGTGATACTGATTTTAAAAGGATTAAATATGGTCACACTGTTATTCTAGATAAACAACAAATTATAGATAGTGTTGTATATTTTTGCCCAAATTGTAATATCATAACTGAATATAATGAACAATTAAGTATTTCTAATATTCAAAAGAAAATGAACAAAATAATTCTAGATGATAATGATTTGAAATAATAATATTATTATTTTTACATAAAAAGACATTTTAAGAGAGTTAAAAAATAAAACGCAAAATTCCAGCCTTGAAATGACAAAAGAATATAATTTATACTTGATAAGCATTTACGCTAAATGAAATAGGGGAGACAGGGGTCGGCTTCCTGTCTCCTATACGGCACCGTTCTCGTTTCCTACACCTATGACGCATGGGGTACCTTTACAGAATCCGTGTATGGAACAACAACAGAGGCTGCCATAGCATCAAGCCTACCATTCCGTTACAGAAGCTACTACTACGATACAGAATTGGGAATGTATTACCTTAATACAAGATACTATGACCCCAATATCGGTAGGTTTATTAATGCGGATGATATATTGTATTTAGGTGCCAACGGTGATTTGCAAGGCTTTAATCTCTATGCTTATTGCAGTAATAATCCCGTGATGTTTTACGATTCAAATGGATGCTATATAAAAGAGGCCATAAAAGAAGTAATGCATAATAGGATAAAACCATTAGTTGATTATGGAAAAAATTTATTATCAAAATTTGATAACACTTATTCTGTTGGAACAAGCTTAAGTGCCACTCCAAGCGTGTTTATTTTAAGTCTTCAAGAATGTGTTTCGATTGACACTGATGGAAATGTTGCTTTGCAATGTACCCTTTCTGGTGGATTCACAGGTGGCACTCCCGGTGCTTCAATTTCATTATACCATATGGCTACAAATGCACCAAGTGTGGATAAATTAGAAGGATCAGCATATGAAATAGGAGGATCTGCTGGAATACCTATTTACGGAATACCTGCGTTTATTGGAGGAGATTTTATTATTATTCCTGATTCGGATTTGAAAAAAGAATACTATGGATTGGCTACAAATTTGGGATTAGGTACACCAGGTGGAGAAGTGCATATTACTTGGGGTGAAACTGTTACATTGTTTAAGTTCAATGTGTTTGATGTGTTTGATAAAATATATAGTAAAGTAATGGAGTGGTAATATGAAGTATCTATCAATAATTTTATTACTTTTTTTTGCATCATTCTTTCCGTTTGGCACATCTGCAAAAACATCCAATTCTAATGAAGGATTTGTTACAGAAAGCGTTACCGAGGAAGAAAAAAATACGGTTTTGAAAAACATTTCCATTAGTAAGATAACAAAAGAGCCTGAAAGGCAACCTATAGAATGCTTTGATGTAAACGAAAATGGAGAGATAGCTATAGGAATTTACACTACCAAAGAAAAAATAATATGCATTTATTCCGATGATGGAACATTTCAATACGGATATAAATTCTATACTTCCGGAAATTTTGGCGTAGAATTAAAGGAAAGTAATTTGTATATATATCTTGTTAGAAGCGATATTGCTATTGGAATTGCACCAAGTGGAGAAATAATAGAAATGAGTAAAATTCAAAACACTTCGGAAAATAACTCATATTGGAACAATTATGTTTCTTCAAATAAAAGAATAGTGGGAGATAAAGTTTACATTTTGAAAAATGATATGGGCATATTTAATTTATTTTCCCCTTCATATTCTCAGCTGATAGTTCAAGATGGTAATGGTAATCAAAATATTATTTATGATGTTAATTCCTCACAGCTTACAAAGAACATAATTATATTACTGTCTATACTCGCATTTTCTGCAATAGTTATATCGTGTGTAGTTGTTCAAACAACAAAATCCATAAAAGGACGGAGATAGAATAGACAAAATAGTAGAGGTTGAGTAATATGAAAGTTAGAAGGATAGTATATACAATTTCCATACTATTTATTATTATTGCTTCAATTATTTTTATAGGATCATTTATTGTTAACAAAATTAATTCACAAGGTCAAGGCCTCGAGGATTTTGATTATAACAATTTATCTAACGAGCAAATAATAGAGACAGTTGCAAAATACGAGGGCTTTGGAAATGAAAAAAAGCAATATGGAGATCAAAGTGGCATTGACGATAAATACAAATATTATGATTATGCCAACTGCTATCACTCATCAGAAAAGATAACAGGAATATTGACAGTTCAATCAACTAAAGCAATAAATCAAAAGGTAAAATTTACTATTACTTCAAATCTTGAATCCGGGTACATGAAAATAGTAGTAATAAAAAACGGAGAGATAATAGAATACATTGATGTAAATCAGACTGTATCAAGGGAGTATGATTGTATAGGTGAAAATGACATTTATATAAAAATAATAGCATCTACTGCGAAAATGAATATATCAGTTGAAAGGGAACTTCAGACATAGGGAAGACAGTGCCACACATATAGACAGGGGAACACCCCAAGGTTCATTCCCCTGTCAAGCTCTACATTGTATTGAGAGGAGGCAAAATTATGAAAAAAGTCAAATTTACCTTATGTATACTTTCAATAATACTTTCGTTTTCATTATGCTCCTGCGATTACTTTCATTTAAGTGACCATAAATATTATTGTTATATCGAAAATGTGGAGTCAATACGGATTGTAAGGCTTGATGAGTATGTAGAGAAAGAAAGTAGGTATGAATACACTGTTCTTACCGAAATAGAGGATTGTCCTGCCTTTGTAGAAAGGTTTAATAGCATAGAAAATGTTGCATACGGTGGGAAACCTAAAAAATTGAGTATAAATGATACGGTTATATTAATTAATTACAGTAACGGAAAAATTGATTACATACATCACAAGGCACAGGAGTTTTTCCGTTCAGGTGAGCTTCGGGTAGGATATTACAATTTTGATAAAGACCAATATAACGATTTAATTAATGATTATTTACCCGATGAATACAAAGTAAAAACATAAGCCTGAATAAGACAAAGGAACACCCTTAGCAACCTATACATACGGTGCAAATAACGGAAGCCTTACCACATTTACTTACGGCAATGGCTCCTTTGTGTCCTACACCTATGACGAATGGGGAATTGCAGAAAATTTATTAGGACCAATAATCATTCCATTTTATTTGTTGTTTGGTTTTTGAGGTAAAACTAATGAAAAAAATATGTATATTACTAATATTTGTACTTTGTTTGACCGGATGTTATAACGATGCTTATTACTGGCAATTTAATTATAGTCATAGCGAAATTAAAGAAATAAAAATCATAGAAATTGTTGATGAATTTGAGTATCAAGTAGTAAAAGATATTGATATTGATTTAGCACAGGATATTTATGATGACATTTCAAAATTAAAAATGAGGAGATATGGAACAAATTTATCATCTCCATCAGGAAAATGTTTTTTAATAGTGTTTAATACCGGTGAATACGATATAATCTCTCAAAAAGAATCAAAACATTTCATGTTTAATGGTTCAAGCATAGAAGGCTATAATTCTTGGTTATATTTTGACAAAGAAGAATTTACTGCTTTAATAGATAAATATTTATCACAGACATGAGACGGATCTATGTCTGCAAAGCCTAAATAAGCAGGGGATAGTCTCTCTGAATAAGGATAACAAAAAAGCGAGGAATTTCCTCGCTTTTTTGTGTGTAATATGGTTTAATGCAAATTCATTCTATAACAAGCCTTGTTTGTTCACAAGGGATGTTGCAATTCATTGCAATGAGTATTACAACGCCTTTATAGCGTCTAAAATACCCTGCTTTGTGCTTTCGTATTTTTCAAGCTTTGCCTTTTCGCCATCGACTACCTTTTGGGGTGCCTTAGCTACAAATTCAGCGTTGCCGAGCTTCTTTAAGAGTCGGTCAATTTCACCCTGTACCTTAGTGAGCTCACCGTTAAGACGGGCTCTTTCCTTATCAAGGTCAACCATCTCAGCCATAGGAATATATGCTGTTGCTGCGTGGGTGATTATCTGTACTGCATTTTCTCCTGTGTACTCGGAAACAACCTCTACCTCGGAGGCAGATGCAAGCTTCTTGAAGAATTCGGCTGTGGAGTCATTAAAGGCGTCCTCATACTGGGTTGTAATAAATATCTTTGCCTTCTTGGAGGGGGGTACATTCATTTCGGCTCTTCTTGTACGGATAGCCTTAATAACCTCAATTACCTTTTCCATATTTTCAAAATCAACAGCAAAATTGAATCTGTCCTTAACCTTGGGATAGGAGGATATCATAATGCTCTCGCAATCGTCAAAGTGGGGGAGGGACAAATAAATTTCCTCTGTGATAAAGGGGATAAAGGGGTGGAGAAGCTTAAGGATGTTTTCCAGAACATATACAATTACATTCTGTGTAACGATATTAGCCTCAGTTCCCTTAGCTGAAAGGGCAGGCTTTGAAAGCTCAATATACCAGTCACAGAAGATATCCCATACAAAATCGTAAATTTCGGAGAGGGCTATGCCAAGCTCATAGGAGTCAAACTGTGTGCGTACACTCTTGATAAGAGAATTGAGCTTTGTAAGTATCCATTTATCGGCAATACCCAGTCTGTCGGGAGAGGGCATCTCAACCTTTTCAATATCAAGGTTCATCATAACGAAGCGTGCAGCATTCCAGAGCTTGTTTGCAAAGTTACGGGCAGATTCTATCTTCTCATCGGAAAAACGCATATCGTTTCCGGGGGAGTTACCTGTTGCAAGAGCAAAGCGAAGGGCATCAGCACCGTACTTTTCGATAATGAGCAAGGGGTCGATACCGTTACCCAAGGACTTAGACATCTTTCTACCCAGGGCATCACGGACAAGACCGTGGATAAGAACTGTATCAAAGGGCTTTTCTCCCATATACTCAAGACCGGAGAATATCATTCTCGATACCCAGAAGGTGATGATATCATAACCTGTAACAAGAGTATTTGTGGGGTAGAAGTATTTGAGGTCCTCGGTATTTTCGGGCCAGCCAAGAGTTGAGAAGGGCCAGAGGGCAGAGGAGAACCAGGTGTCAAGGGTGTCGGGGTCCTGACGCATCTTCTTACCGCATTTGGGACATACAGCCTCCCCATCCTTTGTAACCACTATTTCATCACAGTCATCACAGTAGAATGCAGGAATCCTGTGTCCCCACCAGAGCTGACGGGAGATACACCAGTCACGGATGTTTTCCATCCAGTGGAAATAGTTTTTCTCAAATCTTTCGGGTACAAACTTGATTTCCCCTGTTCTTACAGCCTCAATAGCAGGCTTTGCAAGGGGCTCCATCTTAACGAACCACTGCATAGATACACGGGGCTCAACAGTAGTGCCACAACGGTAGCAGGTGCCTACATTATGGGCGTAATCCTCTACCTTGATAAGGTAGCCCTGAGCATCAAGATCGGCAACGATAGCCTTTCTCGCCTCAAAACGGTCCATGCCGGCATAAGCAGGGTAGTCCTCTGTAATCCTTGCATCGGGTGTCATTACATTGATAATGGGGAGATTATGACGCCTTCCAACCTCAAAGTCGTTGGGGTCGTGGGCAGGAGTAATCTTAACTACACCTGTACCAAAGTCCATTTCAACATATTCGTCAGCAACAACGGGAATTTCTCTGCCGATTAGGGGAATTACAAGTGTTTTGCCGATTATGTCCTTATATCTTTCATCCTTGGGGTTTACTGCAACGGCAGTATCACCGAGCATTGTTTCGGGACGGGTTGTAGCAAATTCAAGATATCCACTACCGTCCTTGAAGGGATATTTGATGTGCCAGAAATGACCTGCCTGCTCCTCATATTCAACCTCAGCGTCGGAAATAGAGGTAAGGCAGTGGGGACACCAGTTGATAATTCTTTCTCCACGGTAGATAAGCCCCTTTTCGTAAAGGCGTACAAATACCTCCTTTACAGCCTCAGAGCATCCCTCATCAAGGGTAAAGCGTTCTCTTGACCAGTCACAGGAGGAGCCGAGCTTTTTAAGCTGGGATATAATTCTTCCACCGTACTGCTCCTTCCATGCCCAGGCTCTTTCAAGGAATCCGTCTCTGCCGATATCCTCCTTGGTAACGCCCTCCTTACGCATAGCCTCAACTATCTTTGCCTCGGTAGCAATTGATGCATGGTCGGTACCGGGGAGCCAAAGGGTGCAAAAGCCGTTCATCCTCTTATAACGGATAAGAATATCCTGGAGAGTGTTGTCAAGGGCATGTCCCATATGGAGCTGTCCTGTAATATTCGGTGGGGGGATAACAATGGAGAAGTGAGGCTTAGAATGGTCTATTTCGGGTGTGAAATACTTTTTCTCACACCAATTTTTGTAGATTCTTTCCTCAAACTCACTTGGTGCATAGGTCTTGTTAAGTTCTTTCATAAGTATATAAAACCTCCGGATTTATTAAATGCAGAATGCAGAGTGCAGAATGCAGAATTAATTGATTTATTTTTGAAAAGTAAAATTAAAAATATTAAGGTAATACAGAGTTGAAGGTAATGCAGAGTGCAGAATGAACCGTCCTCGACCACACCCGGTGGGTGAATAAGGGAGAGGTAAGGTGTGGCAGTCGTCGATGAATCCAACCGAGACCTGACTGAGGGCAGGATGAATCGGTAACGACAACAGACAACTAATCAATGCAGAATCTATGTGAATGCAGAATTCAGAGTGCAGAATGCAGAATTAATTGATTTATTTTTGAAAAGTAAAATTAAAAATATTAAGGTAATACAGAG
>JAFTJE010000003.1 GCA_017456545.1 Clostridia bacterium
GTGAAGAGTACAAAAAGCCGCACGAGGGAATTAGAGAAAAGTGAAGAGTGAAAAGAGAATAGTGAAGAGTACAAAAAGCCGCACGAGGGATTTAGAGAAAAGTGAAGAGTGAAAAGAGAATAGTGAAGAGTACAAAAAGAAAAAGCCGCTTGTGCGACTTTTCTTTTTGGCCTGCCCGAAAGGATTTGAACCTTCGACCTTCAGAGTCGGAGTCTGACGCGCTATCCAGCTGTGCCACGGGCAGAGATATATCGGCTGACGCCGATGTAATATGTTTACTTATGTGAATTTGGTGTATGCATTGAATTTACCATTATTTTACCCAAAAATCATTGCTTGAAATTTGGCTGATTTGAATTATACCACAAAAATTACAGTTTGTAAATAAATTATATAAAAAATATTTGAAATTATGCTTCTATTGTGTTACAATAGATTTTAGTAATGATTTTTCGACAAAAAAGGAGAACACAAATGTTATCTGATATTGAAATTGCACAGGGTGCCAAGCTTTTACCCATTTCCGAAATTGCAAAGAAAATCGGACTCCTCGAGGAGGAGTATGAGCCTTACGGAAGATATAAGGCTAAAATCACAGACGACTTTATTAAGAGAATGGAGAATAAGCCCGAGGGTAAGCTTATCCTTGTTACAGCCATTAACCCCACTCCCGCAGGAGAGGGTAAGACTACTACCACAGTAGGTCTTGCAATGGCAATGAACAAAATCGGTAAGAACACAGTAATTGCCCTTCGTGAGCCCTCTCTCGGTCCCGTATTCGGTATGAAGGGTGGAGCTGCAGGCGGTGGCTATGCTCAGGTTCTTCCCATGGAGGATATCAACCTCCACTTTACAGGAGATTTTAACGCTATCACAATTGCACACAATCTTCTCAGTGCAGTTATTGATAACCATATCCACCAGGGTAATGCTCTCGGTATTGACCAGAGAAGAATTCTTTTCCCCAGAGTTATGGATATGAACGACAGAGCACTCCGTAACATTGTTATCGGTCTCGGTGCAAAGGTAGACGGTATTCCCCGTCAGGATCACTTTATGATTACTGTTGCCAGTGAAATTATGGCTATCCTCTGTCTTTCCGAGTCTATCTCCGACCTTAAGACAAGACTTGGTAATATACTTGTTGCCTACAAGCTTGACGGAAGCCCCGTATACTGCCGTGACCTCGGTGTAAACGGTGCTATGGCAGCAGTTCTTAAGGATGCCCTTAAGCCCAACCTTGTACAGACTCTTGAAAATACCCCTGCACTTATCCACGGTGGTCCCTTTGCCAATATTGCCCACGGCTGTAACTCTGTAAAGGCTACTAAGCTTGCTATGAAGCTTGGTGATTATGCTATTACCGAGGCAGGCTTCGGTGCTGACCTGGGTGCTGAGAAGTTCTTTGATATCAAGTGCCGTTTTGCAGGACTTAAGCCCAGTGCAGTAGTTCTTGTTGCAACCGTTCGTGCCCTTAAGTACAACGGTGGCGTTGCTAAGGCAGACCTTGTACACGAAAACCTTGAGGCTCTCCGTGCCGGTGCTGTAAACCTTGAGGCTCATATTGACAACCTCCATAAGTACGGCGTTCCCGTAGTTGTTGCAATCAATCGCTTTGGCACAGATACAGATGCTGAGCTTAAGGCAGTTGAGGATATCTGTATCGCTAAGGGTGCTGAGTTTGCCCTCTCAGAGGTATTCGCTAAGGGTGGCGAGGGTGGAATCGACCTTGCAGAAAAGGTAGTTAAGGCATGCGAGAAGGAAAGCAGTTTTCATGTTCTTTACGGTGATGAGCTTTCTATCAAGGATAAGATAAGAACTATTGCTAAGGAAATATACGGTGCTGCCGATGTTCAGTTTGACGCACAGGCATCAAAGGCTATTGCTGAATTTGAGGCACTCTCTCCCGAGTATTCCAAATTCCCCGTATGTATGGCAAAGACACAGTACTCACTTTCAGATGACCAGACTAAGCTTGGCAGACCTACAGGCTTTACTCTTACTGTAAGAGAGGTTAAGCTCTCTGCAGGAGCAGGCTTTATAGTAGCTCTTACAGGAGCTATTATGACTATGCCCGGTCTTCCTAAGGTCCCCGCAGCTATGAAGATAGATGTTGACGAGGACGGAAGAATTACAGGACTGTTTTAATATGGCAGAATATATCTCCTGTTCAACAGAGGAAACAGAAGGGATAGCATCATTCCTCGCATCCGAGCTTAAGAAGGGCGATTTTGTAGCTATGTTCGGCGACCTCGGTGTGGGTAAAACAGCCTTCGTGCGAGGAATGGCAAGGGTCCTTGCCCCCTCAGCGTCGGTGAAGAGCCCTACATACACCGTTGTAAACGAGTACAGGGGAGAGGGAATTAAGCTTTTCCACTTTGATGTGTACAGAATAGAGGATGACGACGACCTTTATTCCATTGGCTTTTACGATTATATAAAAAAGGGTATCTCCGTCTGTGAATGGAGTGAGAATATCCCCTGGGCAATACCCGATAATGCAAGGCGTGTTATTATAGAACGCATGCCCGATGATGTAAACAAAAGAAAGATTACAATAATATGAAAATACTTGCAATTGACTCCTGTATGAACACATCAAGTGTTGCAATACTGGAGGATGAAGGCCTTGTGGCACTTTATACCGTCAACACGGATAATACTCATAGTGAGACTCTTTTACCCATGATACGGGACGCAATGAGGTCTGCCGATATCACGGCAGAGGAAATAGATGCCTATGCTGTATCCTACGGTCCCGGCTTCTTTACCGGGGTTCGTATCGGTGTGGCAACGGTAAAGGGACTTGCATTTGGAAGGGGCAAGCCCTGTGTGGAGGTTAGCACTATTGAAGCCCTTGCCGAAAATTTAGAGGGCTTTAGTGGGGTTATTTGTCCTGTTATGAACGCACGGAGAGGGCAGGTGTATACAGGAGTATTCAAGGACGGGGTCCGTCTTATGGATGACTGCTGTATGATGCTTGATGACCTTATACCGGTGCTTGAGGGTTACGGTACCGATATTTATTTTGTTGGCGACGGCTATGAGCTTGCTGAAAAAAAAGACATTAAAAATATGCGTAAAGCTCCCGAGATGCTGAGATATGCAAACGGCTACTCGGTGGGTAAAATAGCGTACAGAAAAATTAAAAACGGAGAGGGTGTTTCCGACTCGGACATCCGTGTCAATTACCTTCGTAAGCCACAGGCAGAGAGGGAGAGAGAGGAAAGGCTCAAAATGGAGGGTAAAATATGAAAAAACCTATTGCAATTGCTTCCGACCATGCTGCATTGAAGCTTAAAAAGGAGCTTATGAAGCATTTTGACGAGGTTGGTGTTGAGTATATTGACTACGGCACCTACGATGAAAAGAGCTGTCACTATCCCGAATATGCAAAGAAGCTCTGTGATGCTATTAATGAGGGTAAGAATGACCTTGGTATTCTTGTTTGCGGTACGGGTATCGGTATGAGCATGGCTGCAAATAAGTGCAAGGGCATCCGTGCTGCTGTATGCTCCGACACCTTCAGTGCAAGATTTACAAGACTTCATAACGATGCCAATGTGCTCTGTATGGGAGAAAGAACAATCGGCCCCGGTCTTGCCTGCGATATTGCAGACATATTCCTCACTACTGAATTTGAGGGTGGCAGACATAAGACCAGAGTTGATATGTTTATGGCTTTTGAAAACGAATAATATTTTTAAGGAGAATAAATATGAAGAAGGTTTATTTTATCACAGGTAGCCAGGACCTCTACGGTGAAGAGGTGCTTTTACAGGTTGCAGAGGACAGCAAGGTAATAGCAAGCTACTTAAACGACAGAATTGACGGTGTTGAAATCGAGTATTGCTCCACAGTAAGAGATGAGGCAAGCTGTGTTGAGGCATGTGCAAGGGCTACAAACGATAAGGACTGTATTGCAGTTATTACATGGATGCACACCTTCAGCCCTGCTAAAATGTGGATTAAGGGTCTCCAATTCTTGAAGAAGCCCCTCCTTCACTTCCATACACAGGCAAACGAGAAGCTCCCCTATGATTCCATTGATATGGACTTTATGAACCTTAACCAGACTGCACACGGTGGCAGAGAGTACGGCTTTATTGCATCAAGACTCGGTGTTAAGCGTGAGGTTATCGTTGGCTACTATCAGCACGAGGATGTAATTGAAAAAATCAAGAAGTTTATTGATGTTGCAAGAGCAGTAGACTTTTCCAAGAATCTTAAGGTTGCTATGTTCGGTAGCAATATGAGAGAGGTTGCTGTAACAGACGGTGACAGAGTAGAGAGCCAGATTAAGTACGGCTGGAATGTAAACTATTACGGCATTGGCGACCTTGTTGCCCTTGTTAATGCAGTTACAGAGGAGGAGCTTGATGCCAAGATGGCAGAGTATGCTTCTCTCTACATAATGAATACAGATAATATTGACGCAGTTAAGGAGCAGGCTAAGTACGAGATTGCCCTTGATAAATTTATGCAGGCTGGTGGCTTCGGTGCTTATACAGACACCTTCCAGGACCTCCACGGTCTTCGTCAGCTCCCCGGTCTTGCAACTCAGAGAATGATGGGTAAGGGCTACGGCTTCGGTGCTGAGGGCGACTACAAGACATCTGCTCTCGGTGCTATCTTCTGGGAAATGGCAAAGGGAAGATGCGGCTCCACAGGCTTTATGGAGGACTACACCTACGACTTTACAAAGGGTGACGAGGTAGTACTCGGTGCTCATATGCTGGAGGTTTCTCCCGATTTTGCATCCACACAGCCTAAGGTAGAGGTTCACCCCCTCGGTATCGGTGGTAAGGAGGCTCCCGCACGCCTTGTATTTGACGGCGTTGACGGTGACGGCGTTGCTGTATGTATGGTAGATATGGGCAATCGCTTCCGTCTTATCTGTGCTAAGATTGAGCTTGTAAAGCAGCCTAAGGAAATGCCTAAGCTCCCCGTTGCAAGAATTATGTGGAAGCTTAAGCCCGACCATGCAACAGGTGCAGCAGCTTGGATTTACGCAGGCGGTGCACACCATACAGTAGTTTCCACAGCTCTTACAGTAGAGGATGTTCGTCTTTTTGCAAAGCTTACAGATACAGAAATAGTTGTAATTGATGAGCACACAGACCTCGGTAAGCTCCAGTCCGAGCTTGAAATGCTTGACCTTCTTGCAAAATTGAAATAATTGCAAGACGGCATAGGGTCAGAGCAGGGATAAAAATCAAAAAAACAGAGCCTCTCACGGTTATTTTGTGGGAGGCTTTATGTTTGTTTAATTATCGGATATTATTTCAGCAATACAGCTTTGGCATAAACGGAATTTTTGCTCACCATCGACTTTTTTGCCACAAAGGATGCAACATTTATTTGCAGGAGAAATAAGAATAGCGTTATCCTCTAATGATACTAAAACCGTTGAGTTGCCTTCTATACCAAATTTTTTTCTGAATTTTATAGGTATTACAACCCTTCCGAGATTATCCATATCTTTTTCTATACCGTTCATTATTCACCTCGAATTTTACCTTTTTTTATACGGTAACACATTTTTAATTAAAAGCCAACTCATTTGAGTTAATCTTTTTAATTCAAAAGAGTTAATATATATTTGAAGGGATGTGTTATTTATGACAGTAGGAGAGGCTTGTGTAAAAAGAATCAACGAGCTATGCAGAGAAAGAAATATAACAGTAAATAGACTTGCTTTTATGTCGGGAGTAACGCAATCTACTCTTAACAATATAGTTGGCGGTAGGAATAAAAGTGTAACGGTATCTACCTTGAAGAAGCTTTGTGACGGACTTGAAATATCCATTCGTGATTTTTTCAGCTCAAATGTATTTAATGACCTTGAACAGGAAATAGAATAATTGCAAATATGAAATCAGACGGAGAAAAAATCTCCGTTTTTTCTTTTTCAAAAAAACTCCCCCAACACACACATCGCCAAATGCGAAAAATATCAAAAAACTTGTTTTTTCGGATGTGTGAGACAGAGGGAGAGGTAGATATAAGAATTAAAGGATAGAAATAAGAGACAGAGAAAGAAAAAGAGAAAATATATAAAAGAGAAAAACAAAGGTAAAAATCAGCTTGAAATCTCCCTGTCTTATAAGGATTGCTTCCACAAATAAAAAAAATTAGAATTTTGCGAAAAGTCTAACGGTCACTAACGGTTTGTTTGTTGTATAATCAAGTCAGAAGGAAGCAAAAACCGAAAAGGAAAGGAGAAAAAAGAAAATGATAAACCCATCTATGCCATTTTATCCCTCGGATTTTATGGGGGAAACAGCCCTTTTTACAAATGAACAGATAGGAAAATATCTTAAGGTGCTTTGTATAGCGTATATAAACGGAGGCAAGCTTACAAGGGAGGAAATAATTTCAATCTGCGGTGGAGTGGATGAAAGGATTTTTAACAGCCTTAAATCCGATGAGGAGGGCAAGCTCTATCATGAACGAACAGTATATGAAATGAAAAAGCGAGAGGAATTTGCAAAGAAAAAAGCAAATAAGAAGAATGGAAGGAAAGTAACAAGGGAGAAAAAGCCAAAGGAGGAAAAGCCAAAGGAGGATAAAAAATCCTACGGAGAGTACAATAGGGTTTTTCTCACCGATAAGCAGTACGAAAGGCTTAAGGAGAAATACGGAGCTTCCCTGGATGCCCGGATAGATGCCCTTGATGAGTACATAGAAATGAATGACAAGGAATACAAGAACCATTATGCCGTTATTGTCCATTGGGATAAAAGAAATAAGGATAGGAAAATAGACATTAACGGAGAGCCCGAAAAGGATAAATATAAGGAGATTATGACTACCTATGACGCAACCGAATTTTTTGAGGCTGCTCTTGAAAGAAGCGAAAGAATGTTTGAGGCAATGAGAGAGGAGAACAGTAAAAAAACAGAATCGGCATAAATGCGGAATTTTTCAAGCACTGTGGAAAAGGAGTGGTATACTCCACAAGAGAATATTTACAACACAAAATGAATATTTTTTGAAAATATGCATTGATTATTCATAAAATATGCATTTATTCAACTTTTATATTATATAGGAATGTGAAAAATGTAAAAAATTGAAAAAATATTCAAAAACCTCTTGACAAGCGTAATGTAAAGTAATATAATAGGAGCATATTTTTGATTTTTTGATAAGAGGAGATTATAAAAATGAACAAAAAGGATATTAAAAAGGTAGTTCTTGCATATTCGGGAGGACTTGATACATCCATTATTATTCCTTGGCTTAAGGAGAACTATAACAACTGTGAGGTTATTGCAGTTTCCGGTAATGTAGGTCAGGCAGACGAGCTTGAGGGCCTTGAGGAGAAGGCTATTAAGACAGGTGCGTCAAAGCTCTACATTGAGGACCTTACCGAGGAATTTGTAAATGACTTTATCGTTCCCACTGTTAAGGCAGGTGCACTCTACGAGGAGTATATGCTCGGCACATCCTTTGCCCGTCCCATCATCGCAAAGAGAATCTGCGAGATTGCTATTGCCGAGGGAGCAGACGCAATCTGTCACGGCTGTACAGGTAAGGGTAATGACCAGGTTCGCTTTGAGCTTACTATCAAGGCATTTGCACCCGATATGGCAATTATCGCACCCTGGCGTGAGTGGAGCATTAAGTCCCGTGAGGAGGAAATTGAGTATGCGGAGGCACACAATGTTCCCCTTAAGATAAACCGTGAGACAAACTACTCTAAGGATAAGAACCTCTGGCACCTCAGCCACGAGGGTCTCGACCTCGAGGATGCGGGAAATGAGCCTCAGTATGAGAAGAAGGGCTTCCTTGAAATGGGCGTTTCTCCCCTTCAGGCTCCCGATGTACCTACATATATCACCCTTGATTTTGAAAAGGGCGTTCCCGTTGCTCTTAACGGTGAGAAGATGAGTGCAAAGGAGATTATCCTTGCTCTTAACAAGGTAGGCGGAGAGAACGGTATCGGTCTTCTTGACATTGTGGAAAACCGTCTTGTAGGTATGAAATGCCGTGGCGTATATGAGACTCCCGGTGGAGCTATCCTTTACTTTGCACACAACTATCTTGAGACACTTTGTCTTGACAAGATGACAATGCATAAGAAGCAGGAGCTTGCTATCACATTTGCAGATCTTGTATACAACGGTCAGTGGTATACACCCCTTCGTGAGGCTCTCTCAGCCTTTGTTGACAAGACACAGGAGAATGTAACAGGTAAGGTTAAGATTAAGCTCTACAAGGGCAATATGATTAAAGCAGGTGCATGGAGTGATTACTCCCTCTACTCCGAGGAAATCGCAACCTTCGGAGAGGACAATGTGTACAACCAGGCAGACAGTGCCGGATTTATCAATCTCTTCGGTCTTCCTATCAAGGTTCAGGCACAGGTTAATGCGAAGAATGCAAAATTGAAATAATTTTGCATTCAATGAATTGCCATAGGCATGAGTTGGCTTAAGCCATGAATTGCTGTCGCATGAATTGCACTGCGGTGCATAAAGAGGCAATTCAATTCATGAAGCTTTGCTTCAAATCATTTGAAAAGGAATTTTAATTATGGACAAAATGTGGGCAGGAAGATTTGAAAAGGCACTTGACAAAATGGCAGATGACTTTAATTCTTCCATTCATTTCGATAAAAAAATGTATAAGCAGGATATAAAGGGCTCTTTGGAGCATGCATCCATGCTTTGTGCTGTGGGTATTATTACAGCAGAGGAGCTTGGCATGATTACCGAGGGACTTACATCCATACTTGACGATCTTAATAACGGTGTGCTCACATTTGACGATAATGCAGAGGACATACATATGTTTGTGGAGGCAGAGCTTACAAAGCGTATAGGCGATGCAGGTAAAAAGCTCCACACTGCAAGAAGCCGTAATGACCAGGTAGCTCTTGACCTCCGTCTTTATATGCGTGACGAGGCAAGGGATATAGTTGCCCTTTTGAGAAAGCTTATTTCCTCACTCCTTAACCAGGCTAAGGAAAATAAGAAAACCATAATGCCGGGATACACCCACCTCCAGAGAGCACAGCCCATTACCTTCGCCCATCATCTTCTTGCATACTGTATGATGCTCCTCCGTGATATTACAAGAATAGAGGACGCTATCAGGCGTATGAACTACTCACCACTCGGCTCCTGTGCATTGGCAGGTACAACATATCCCACAGACAGAGATATGGTGGCTGAGGCACTTGGCTTTGACGGAGTATGTATGAACTCCATTGACGGAGTTTCCGACAGGGACTACTGTATTGAGCTTGAGAGTGCATTTTCCACGGTGATGATGCATCTTTCCCGTCTTTCCGAGGAGATTATCCTCTGGTCGAGCTGGGAGTTTAAGTTCGTGGAGCTTGATGACTCCTATACTACGGGCTCATCCATAATGCCACAGAAGAAGAATCCGGATATGGCAGAGCTTGTAAGAGGTAAGACGGGCAGAGTATACGGCGACCTTATGGCAACTCTTACAATGCTTAAGGGAATCCCCCTTGCGTATAACAAGGATATGCAGGAGGATAAGGAGGCTATCTTCGACGCTACGGAAACGGTTAAAAAATGCCTTGAGGTTTTTGTGCCTATGATAGCGACTATGAAGCCCATCCCCGAGAATATGTACAACGCTGCAAAGCGTGGATTTATAAACGCCACCGACCTGGCAGACTATCTTACAAAGCGTGGCTTACCCTTCAGAACAGCGTATAAGATAGTGGGCACCATAGTCGGTAAGTGTGTTAAGGAGAACAAGACCCTTGACGAGCTAACAATAGAGGAATATAAGGAATATTCCGATATTTTCGATACAGACCTATATGATGAAATTTCTCTTGAGTCCTGTGTGGGTAAAAGAATATCCAAGGGCTCAACGGGATACGCCTCGGTTGAGGAGCAGATTGCCTATGTTGAGGAGCAGTTGAAATGAAAAAGGTATTTATAGACGGTAAGGCAGGCACCACAGGTCTTAGAATTGCGGAAAGACTATCACAGCGGGATGATGTAGAAATCATCTCGCTTTCCGACGATTTAAGGAAGGATGCTTCTGCCCGTAAAAAGATGATAAATGAGGCAGATTTTGTATTTCTTTGCCTCCCGGACGCCGCAGCAATTGAGGCTGCCGATATGGTGGAGAACGACAGAACGGTTATAATTGATGCCTCCACGGCTCACCGTACCAATCCCGACTGGGCATACGGCTTTCCCGAGCTTGACCCTGAGTTCTACAATAAAATAGTAAACAGCAGAAGAATAGCTGTCCCCGGCTGTCACGCCAGTGGATTTATCGCACTTATATACCCCCTTATTAAGAATGGCATTATCTCCGAGGACACCCTTTTGGTTGCCCATTCCCTGACGGGATACAGTGGTGGAGGTAAGGGTATGATTGCCGAATATGAGGGTGAGGACAGATGCACACTTCTTGATGCACCGAGACAGTACGGTATAGCACAGAAGCATAAGCACCTACCCGAAATGGTAAAGATAACAGGACTTAAAAACGCCCCTGCCTTCTGCCCCATAGTAGGAGATTTTTACTCGGGTATGGAGGTTACGGTTCCTCTCTTTAAGAGTCAGCTTCTTAAGGGTGGAATAGAGGAAATCAAGGAAATATACAGAAATTTATATAACACTCCGATTATCTCCTTTAAGGACGGTAATGATGAGGGTGGCTTCCTATCCTCCTGTGCTGTGAGTGGTAAGGACTCAATGAGCATAGAGGTATACGGAAACGATGACAGAATACTTCTGGTAGCAAGATACGACAATCTCGGTAAGGGTGCGTCGGGTGCTGCTGTTGAATGTCTTAATATTAAGCTTGGCTGTGAAAGAACCAAGACGCTTGAGGTTTAAGGAGCAATTATGGAGATTATTAAAGGTGGCGTATGTGCCGCAAAGGGCTTTTTAGCAGGTGGTATCCACTGTGGAATCAGAAAAAATAAAACAAAAAAGGACCTTGCCCTTATCTATTCGGAGAACAGAGCATCCTGTGCCTCCGTATACACTACAAATAAAGTAAAGGGTGCCCCCCTTACAGTAACCAAATCCAATATTGCAGACGGCTACGCACAGGCTGTTATCTGTAACAGTGGCAATGCCAATACCTGTAATGCAAACGGAATTGAAATAGCTGAAAAAATGTGTCAGCTTACAGCTGAGGCTCTTAAGATTGATAAGACAGATGTGGTGGTAGCCTCCACGGGAGTTATCGGTCAGCCCCTTAGCATAACACCTATCGCCGATGGAATGGATAAGCTTGTTGCATCTCTCGGCAGAGAAAACAGTCAGGATGCCGCAGAGGGCATTATGACCACGGACACAAGGCTTAAGGAAATTGCCGTAAGCTTTGAGATTGACGGAGTTGAGTGTAAAATTGGTGGTATTGCCAAGGGCTCCGGTATGATTCATCCCAATATGGCGACAATGCTTGTTTTCATCACAACAGACTGTGCCATCAGCCCAAAAATGCTTAAGAGGGCACTTTCCACAGATATAGCATCCACCTTTAATATGGTCAGCGTAGACGGAGATACCTCCACTAACGATATGGTAACCGTGCTTGCCAACGGACAGGCAGGAAATACTCTTATCGACAGCGAGGGCGAGAGCTTTGATAAGTTTATGAAGGCACTTAACTCCGTAACAGTTTACCTTTGCCGTTGCATAGCAGGTGACGGAGAGGGAGCTACCAAGCTTCTCGAATGTGAGGTAAGCGGAGCAAAGGATGAGGCGAATGCAAGAATAATTGCCAAGAGTGTAATTTGCTCATCTCTTGTAAAGGCAGCTATGTTCGGCTCCGACGCCAACTGGGGAAGAATCCTTTGTGCCATTGGCTACAGCGGAGCAGAGGTTGATGTTAACCGTGTGGATGTTTCCTTTAAGTCCGTAAAGGGAGAAATTGAGGTTTGCAAAAACGGAGCAGGCGTGGATTTTTCCGAGGAGATAGCAAAGGAAATACTTTTGGAAAAGGAAATAGGAATCATTATCAAGCTCGGTGACGGTGACGGACACAGCGTTGCCTGGGGCTGCGACCTTACCTATGAATATGTAAAAATAAACGGAGACTACAGAACATAATTAAGCGAGGCTTAATTATGAGTGAAGAGAGAAGAGAGAATAGTGGAGAGAATAATGAAGAGGGAATAGTTAAGAGTTAAAAATAATTTTCGCTGTGCGAGGGGTTACATTTAGTTCTGCATTCTGCACTCTGCATTCTGCATTTCCACGACCGAGGGGAGTATTTTATGTCACTTGAAATAAGCAATGCACACCGTGCCGAGATACTTACTCAGGCACTCCCGTATATACAGAAATATTACGGAAAAATTATAGTTATCAAATACGGTGGAAACGCTATGATAAACGAAAAGCTCAAGGAACAGGTTATGGAGGATATTGTCCTCTTGCACCTTGTAGGCGTTGAGGTCGTTTTGGTTCACGGCGGAGGCCCCGAGATTACAGAAACTCTTAAGAGAATGGGCAAGGATTCCATATTTATGAACGGACTCCGTGTCACCGATAAGGAGACTGCCGATGTTGTACAGATGGTTCTTGCAGGTAAGATAAACAAGAGCCTTGTAAACCTCCTCCAGATAAAGGGAGGCACTGCTATCGGTCTTTCCGGTCTTGACGGACATATGATTAAGGCAGAGATGAAGGATGAGGCACTTGGCTATGTCGGTGAGATTACCGATGTGGATATAAGACCCATTATCGACCTTATAAATAATGACTACATCCCCGTTGTATCCACTATCGGCTGTGATGAGGATGGTAATGTATATAATATCAATGCAGATACTGCCGCAGCTTACATTGCAGGTAAGATGAAGGCAGAACGCCTTATTACAATGACAGATATCGAGGGTATATTAAGGGATAAAAACGACCCTAAGTCCTTGATTCAGTGCATTGATATAGAGGAGGCTAAGGAGCTTTTTGATACAGGCATAATCTCAGGTGGTATGATACCTAAGGTGCAGTGCTGTATCGACGCTATTGAAAAGGGCGTTAAAAAGGTTACAATTCTTGACGGACGAGTACCCCATGCACTTCTTATAGAAACTCTTACCAATGAGGGTGCAGGCACAATGGTTATAAAGGATAAGCACAATGAAGAATAATATTAAGCCCTTAGATAAGGAATATATAGCCTCAACCTACGGCAGATTCGACCTGGAAATCGTGAAGGGAGAGGGCTCTCTCGTTTATGACGAGACGGGAAAGGAATATATAGATGTGGCAACAGGAATTGCCGTTAATACCTTTGGCTTCTGCGATAGGGAGTGGGTAGAGGCAGTTACCTGTCAGCTTACTAAATTCCAGCACACCTCCAATCTTTATTTTTCGGAGCCCTGTGTACGCTTAGCTGAGCTTTTGGCTAAGAGAACAGGCTGTAAAAGGACCTTTTTCTCCAATTCGGGAGCTGAAGCAAACGAATGTGCCATAAAGACAGCAAGAAAGTGGGCACTTGAAAATAAGGGTGAGGGATATTATAATATTATAACACTTAAAAACAGCTTCCACGGAAGGACACTTACAACCCTTTCGGCAACGGGACAGGATGTTTTCCACACAACCTTTAACCCCTTTACAGAAGGCTTTTTCTATGCTGAGGCAAATAAGCTTGATACGGTAGAAGCACTTATCAAGGAAAATAAGTGCTGTGCCGTTATGATGGAGCTTGTGCAGGGCGAGGGAGGAGTTTTAGCACTTGATAAGGAATTTGTAGACGGTGTTGCAGCTCTTTGCAGGGAGAACAATATGCTCCTTATCATTGACGAGGTGCAGACAGGTAACGGCAGAACAGGTAGCCTTTATGCATTCCTGCATTACGGCATTTCTCCCGATATTGTCACTACTGCTAAGGGTCTCGGAGGAGGCTTGCCCATCGGTGCTACTATGTTCTTTGAGAAAACAGAGGGCACCTTGACTGCCGGTACTCACGGCTCTACCTTCGGTGGTAATCCTGTTTCATGTGCCGGAGCAGTTAATATAATTGAAAGAATTGATGGTAATGTGCTTGCAGGCGTCAGGGAAAGAAGCGAGTATATTATAAACGAGCTTACCGGTGCTGACGGAATAAAGAGTGTCAGCGGTCTTGGACTTATGCTTGGTATAGAAACGGAAAAGGATGCCTCCGAGGTAATTAAATACTGTATGGAAAGGGGCGTTCTTCCCATCAAGGCGAAGAATAAGGTCAGATTGCTCCCGGCACTCAATATCCCTATGGAGCAGTTGAAAAAGGCAATTTCCGTAATAAAGGAAGCTGCTAAAGGAGAATAATTATGGATTTTAAGTATAATGAAAAAAATATAGGCTTTCTTAAGGGCAGAGATTTTCTTAAGCTTCTTGATTATACCCCTGCCGAAATGGAAGCACTTTTAGACCTTGCAGCAGAGCTTAAATATAAGAAGAAGAACGGAATTGCCCATGATTATTTCAGAGGCAAGAATATTGCTCTTATATTTGAAAAGACAAGCACCCGTACCCGTTGCAGCTTTGAGGTTGCGGCATACGACCTGGGTATGGGCGTTACATATCTTGACTCCCGTGGCTCCCAGATAGGCAAGAAGGAGAGTATTGCCGATACAGCAAGGGTTCTTGCATCTATTTATGACGGTATAGAGTACCGTGGCTTTGGACAGGAGATAGTTGAGGACCTTGCAAAATATTCCAAGGTTCCCGTGTGGAACGGTCTTACAAACGAGTTCCATCCCACCCAGATTCTTGCCGACTTCTTAACAATCAAGGAGCATTTCGGCTCTCTTAAGGGTATTAAGTTTGTATATATGGGCGATGCCAGATACAATATGGGTAACTCCTTGATGGTTGGCTGTGCTAAGATGGGTATGGACTTTGTAGCCTGTGCTCCCGAAAAGTATTTCCCCTCAGCTGACCTTGTGGCAGAGTGTCGCAAAATAGCAGAGGAAACAGGAGCTACCGTGACACTTGAGAGCAATAAGGAAAAGGCACTTAAGGACGCTGATGTAATCTATACCGATGTATGGGTATCTATGGGAGAGCCATACGAGGTATGGGAGGAAAGACTAAATGACCTTTACCCCTACCAGGTAAATAAGGAGGCTATGGCTATGGCATCCGAGGGTGCTGTATTTATGCATTGTTTACCTGCGTTCCACGACCTTAACACAGGCGTGGGTAAGGAGATAGGCGAGAGATTTGGCTATGATGCCTTGGAGGTTACCGACGAGGTATTTGAGTCCCCTGCATCCATTGTATTTCAGGAGGCAGAGAACAGAATGCACACCATAAAGGCAGTAATAGCGTCAACAATTTGACACTATACTGCGTGATATAAATTCGCTTCTGCGAATTTGTGATATATTTGTTATGCAAATGTGATATACGCTTTGTGTGTGATATAAAAAAGAGTGAGAAAAAAATCTCACTCTTTTTTGTTAATATAACTCCTCACGCCTGCAGGCATATCGTGTGCGACAGCACATATCGAACGCCACAGGCGTATATCGAAAATCCGCAGGATTTATATCACGAATAAGGCTTCGCATTATTCATAAAAGGCGTGGTTGCCAATAGTCCCGAAGTAGGGTCTGTTTTTTGATACCCAGCTACCGGGTGCCTTTTTGGGATTTACAAAATAGATTATATCATCGCTTATGGAGTATCCGTCAAGACATAGCTTTGCGGCAATAATGCTTTCGGCATTTGGTGTATTGTAAATGGTACCGTTAGATACGGGAGAGAACTGTATTCCGTACCGTTTATCAAATATAACACCGTATATTGTATTGGGATAAGCACTTGAACGCACTCTGTTAAGAATTACATTTCCTACGGCAATTTTGCCCTTAAGAGGCTCTCCACCACTCTCGGCGTATATAATTCTTGACAGCCACAGCACCTCATCCTCACGGTAGCTTCGTCCTTCTATACCTCCGGTTCCTCTTGAAACCGTAAAGCCTCTTAATGAGTCACTCCAGCTTATTTTAGCTCCTAAGGCTCTTGCCAATAATATAACAGGGGCATACATTCTGCCACCACTCATATAAATCGGGGTCTCCGTATACAGGTAGCGTCCGTTCGCCTCAATGTAATTTGCTCCGTCCTTACAAATCATAGTAAGTCTGTCTGTTTTTACGGTAAGCGTACGGGTAGAGGATGAATATGTAATTTTAGCATTCGGGTACATTTCTTTAGAGAAAGCCCGTATACCTACATATGTTGTGTTTTGGTTTACCTGTGTAATGCCTGAATATTTTTCTCCGTCTATATATACACTTACCCAGCTTGACGCACCTGACGGGATTGCCATTGCCGAGGTAAGAATCAATATGAGGAGAAGAATTGATAATGTCCTTTTCATTTACCGTCCTTTCCTTGATTATGCATAATAAAAACCAGTTTTGTAAACATTTACGGTAATATTGTATCATATGTAAAACTTTTATTCAAGGAACAATATTTGGAAAATCAGGGAGGGAGAGGGGAGAGGAAAAGAGAAGAGGGAAAAGAGAAGAGGGAAGAGAGAAGAGGGAAGAGAGAAGAGGGAAAAGAGAAGAGGGAAGAGAGAAGAGGGAAGAGAGAAGAGGGAAGAGAGAAGAGGGAAGAGAGAAGAGAGGAGTCAATTCCTTGACACATAGAGGCGACGAAGAAGTAGGGTGGCAAATACATATATAATTGAAGAAATAAGAAGCTCGGTAAAGGCTCGTGGCTTATTTCCAAGGAACAGGAGCAGAGGTACATTATCAAAGGCGAGTCTTGTAGCCACAGTGGACAGTATAACGGAAAAAAGAGGAATACCAATCCATTTAAGACAGGGTGTGCTTACCCCTGTTATATAAAGGAGGCGAATAATACTGAGGGAGGTATTAAACAGCTCTGTTATAAAGATAACAGCCACATACCCCCTCATTCCCCATACGGGAAGCATGGTAACAATGAGAATAACGCTTATTAATGAGTCGGCAATATTGACTCTCATACAGTACATCTGCTCTCCAAGCCCCTTCAGCATACTGTCAACAGCTCCGTCAAGGTACATAAGAGGTATCAGAGGGGAAAGAATCCTTATATATTCGCCTGCCTCATTGCTTCCGTAAAGGGCAATGCCTATTTCGTGGGAAAATGAAATAAAAATGCCCGACACACCTACGGAAAAAAGCAGAGAAAGTGACATAACAGAGGATACAGCCCGTCTGATTCCATCAGTGTTCTTATTTGCCTGAAGGGAGGAAAGCTCCGGTATAAGGAGGGAGGAAAAGGCTCCCAGCATTGCCGACGGGAAAAGCAAAACGGGGAAAACCATGCCGTGCAGGATTCCGTAGGAGCCAAGGGGATTTACACCTCCACTCTGCTTAAGCCCCCAGGGGATTGCTATATGCTCCACGGTGGCAAGGGCAGACCTTACATAGGCACTTACTCCAACGGGAAAGGCAACGGTAAAAATACCGTATAGACTACTGTCAATTTTGGATGTGTCATTGTTCTGTGAGAAAGGGGCTTTGTTACGAAAATTTACTACCGTAGTGCTGTTTTTTGTATATTTTTTTCTGTCGTGGAGGCATAAAAGGGCAGAAATCACCATAGAAGCCCCCTCACTTATAACTCCTGCAAGAACTACGGAAAAGCAAGCGTGCTCCACGCCCTTTGGCAGAGCTAAGGAAATAAGAAATGTGGCAAGACTGATTTTTACACCCTGCTCACAAATCTGGACTGCTATATTTTTATATACTCTTCGCACTCCGTTAAAGTATCCGTAGAGTACGCTTGTCACAGCTATGGGAGTTAAGGAAAGGGAAAGAATCCGTACAGATGGAACTGTTCGTCGGTCTCCTAAGGCAAGGAGTCCTATATTTTCCGCACTAATAAAGAGTATAAGCGATGCTGTCACGGAGAATATAAGTGCATAAATAAGAGAGCTTTTAAGAATCCTTCGGGACTTCCTTGACGAGTCTTCACTAAATGGCTCGGTGCCATTCCCTGTGTGGACAGTGGAAATCAGCCTCGTTACGGCAAGACCTATACCGGAGGTGGCAAGAGTAATGAAAAATCCGTATACGCTGTATATCAGTGTAATAAGCCCCATACCCTCCGGTCCTATCTCAGAGCTTAAGTAGACATTGTAGCTAACGGATATTGCTCTTATTACAACAGATGCACAGGAGAGCATAAGTCCGTTTACAAGATATTTTTTAAGTCGGCTTATAATAATCCCTCCCCTCCTTAAATTTATATGAAGGATTTGGGCTTATTATCATTGATTTTTCCTTTCCGTTATGGTATCATATTTGTGAATTGAGGTGGTTATATGGAATGGTTATCCCGTACTGAGCTACTGCTTGGAAAGGATTCGGTAGACAGGCTTAAAAACAAAAGGGTAATAGTTTTCGGTGTCGGTGGCGTCGGTGGATATGTATGTGAGGCACTTGCAAGAAGTGGCGTGGGATATATTGATATCGTAGACAACGATACGGTTTCCCTATCTAATATAAACCGTCAGATAATAGCTCTTAATTCCACGGTAGGTCAGTATAAGGTTGATGTAATGGAAAAGCGTATGAAGGATATAAATCCCGATATTACGGTGCAGAGCTACAACCTTTTTTACACCCCCGATACAGAAGGAGAGCTTGATTTATCGGGCTATGACTATATAGTGGATGCCATTGATACCGTGAGTGGTAAAATAAGCCTTGCCGTAAGAGCAGAGGCTCTTGGTATTAAAATTATTTCATCAATGGGTGCAGGTAATAAATTGGACCCCACAGCCTTCAGGGTTGCCGATATTTATAAAACCTCCGTATGCCCTCTGGCAAGAGCCATGCGTACGGAACTAAAAAAGAGAGGTGTAAAATCCCTTAAGGCGGTCTATTCCGAGGAGAAGGCAATTTCTCCCGACTATCCCGAGGAAATGAGGGCGTTAAAAAAGCTCCCTCCAGCCTCCTGTGCCTTTATTCCCTCCGTTGTGGGACTTATTGTGGCATCAGAGGTAATTAAGGATTTGATTTCAATGAGTAGAAATGAAATCGAAGGAATCCGTCCTTGACGGAGGAAAGCTATAAGCAGATGAAATCACTGTGTGATGTAATCCGACCTTGTCGGGGTGGAAAGAAAAATATACGGCAATGGAAGTGACTACATAAAAAGCTTATTAATACAATAAACATAAAAACGGATGAAGTAAACCGTAAATAGTTTACTTCATCCGTTGTTTTATTGGTTTTTGTTTTGAAATTACTCTGCGAAGTTCTTTCCGCAAGCAGGGCAGATAAGCTCTGCAGGGTCAAGCTCGTTATCGAAGCAGATTGTCTCCTTACAGTGGGGGCACATAGCCTCCATAAAGTCCTCGTCGCAGCACTCGTCGTCGCAGCACTCGTCGTCGCAGCACTCGTCGTCGCAGCAGTCACAGCAATCGCAATCATCATCACAATCGCAGCAGTCACAATCGTCGTCACAGCAGTCGCACTCGTCGTCGAATACATACTCCTCAACCTCGCCGAGGTCGTGGTCAATCTCTTCGATGTAATCACCGAGAGTAGCAACCTCGTCATCCATATCAGCGATAGTCTCGCAGATGTCGGAGAGAAGGTCGATAACAGCCTTAAGAACCTTGCCCTCTGCCTTTGTCTCATCAAGATTGAGACCGTCAGCAAGTCCCTTTATATATGCACACTTTTCAAGAATATCCATTTCGTTCATTGTAGTATTTCCTTTCGTATTTTATTTATCAAAGGGACCGAGGTTAAGCGGTCCCAGATAGTCAAAATTATTCCTTAACTCTTTCGAGATATTCACCTGTTCTTGTATCAACACGGAGAAGCTCACCCTCATTGATAAAGATCGGAACTCTGATAACCGCACCTGTCTCGAGAGTAGCGGATTTTGTTACATTGGTAGCTGTATCGCCACGAACACCGGGCTCTGTCTCTGTAACACGGAGCTCAACGAATGTAGGGGGCTCAACTGCAAATACCTCACCCTTGATAGAGGAGAGCTTGCACATTTCGTTTTCCTTAACGAACTTGAAGTTGTCGCCAAGCTTGTGGGAGTCAACGGGAATCTGCTCATAGGATTCCATATCCATAAAGTAGTAGAGCTCACCGTCGTTGTAGAGGTACTGGAGCTCTCTGCGTTCAACATTTACAGTCTCAAACTTAGCTGTAGGGTTGAAGGAAGCCTCACGGATAGCGCCTGTAACTACATCTCTATACTTTGTTCTTACGAAAGCCGCACCTTTACCGGGCTTTACATGTTGGAATTCAATAACCTGGTAAACCTTACCTTCCATTTCAAAGGTAACACCGTTTCTGAAATCGCCTGCTGTAATCATTTGTCTTTTTCCTTTTCTGGCACAGTTATTAAAGGACAAAGCCCGCCACGGCAGTCCCCAAAAGGCGTTTCGCCTATAATATACAAAGATATTTTACTATAAAAGTAAGGATATTGCAATAGGTAAATACAATATTTTTCTGCTTTTTTTCAAAAATCAGTAAATTTCTATAAGCTCCTTAGAAGATTTTGTGAAATTAAGCACTGAGCCCTCCTGTACAAGTATCATATCCTCTATGCGGCACCCGTATTTACCCGGGATATATATGCCGGGCTCCACAGTCACTATATTACCGGGCGCGAGCACGGATTTTGATATAGAGGATAGGTTGGGGCTCTCGTGTATTTCCAGTCCCACACCGTGACCGAGAGAGTGACCGAAGCACCCGTCGTAATCCTTATTTATAATATCCCGTGCCACACGGTCAGCATCAGAGCAGGGGAGACCGGATTTTATAAAAGCGAGAGCCTCCGTTTGTGCCTTGAGCACCGTATCATAGAGTCTTTTCATCTCAGTATCAGCCTTGCCGATGCACACGGTTCTTGTCATATCGGAGTGGTAGCCGTCTACCGTGGCACCGAAATCCATTGTTAAAAATCCACGGGAAAGCTTGTTATTTGTAGGTGTGCCGTGGGGCATGGAGGAACGGGCACCGCTTATGGCGATGGTATCAAAGCTCTTATCCTCGGCACCGTTTTTCTTCATCAGGTATTCAAGCTCTGCGGCTACATCCTTTTCTGTCATATTGGGGCTTAATATCTCCAAAAGCTTAGAAAATGCAAGGTCGGTTATTGCCTGTGCCTCGGCAATTTTAGACACCTCCTCGGGTGTTTTTATCTCTCGGAGCTGTTTTATAAGGTCTCCGATACCTGATAGCTTTGATTCAAGCTTAGAGCTTAGTATATTATATTCCGATACGGACATAACAGTGTCCTCAAAGGCTAAGTGAGATACTCCCTCATCCCTTAATATACCGTTTAGCGTTTCGTACATGGCAGAATGCTTTAACTCAACGACGGTATAAATGTGGGAAAGCCTTGCCCTTGCTACCTCAATATATCGAAAATCCTCCAGGGCGTATGCTTTATTTTCAGTTATTACAAGTATTCCGTCCGGATTGTCGATGCCTGTTAAATATTTGTGGCTTACAGACGATGTTATATATACTGCTTCTGCACCAAGCTCGGATATTTTATTTCTTAACCTTTTTATTCTGTTCTGCATATTTATCACCTGCCTCACGGATATTTTATCACAAACGAAAAAAAAAGTAAACTATTTAATATTATTCACTTGAAAACTTATATTCATTATGTTAAAATTAAATTAATAAAATATTTTATTATGAGGTGTTTTACTATGAAAATAGGAACAATGGTTCATCTTGATGAAAATGTATGCTCCAAAATCAAGGATGTAAAGGCATACGGTATGGAGTCCTTTCAGCTTTGCTGTTGGAATCTCTCCCTTTTCACAGACGAAATGGCTGAAAAGATAAAGAAGGCAGCCGATGAGGCAGGTCTTGAAATCAGTGCTGTTTGGTGTGGCTGGAGTGGAGAGGCTCAGTGGAATTTTGTAAGAGGCTATCACACCCTCGGAATAGTTCCTGTATACTTCAGAGACCAGAGAGTCAAGGAGCTTAAGTCAGGCTCTGACTTTGCAAAAAAGCTCGGTGCTAAGGATTTTGTAACTCATATGGGCTTCTTACCCGAGAATCCGGATACAGACGAGTTCCGTGCTGTTGTGGCTACAATCCGTGACCTTGCCGAATACTGCAAGGCTAACGGTCAGTATCTTCTTTTTGAAACAGGACAGGAAACACCTATTACTCTTAAGCGTACCATTATCGAGGTAGGCACAGGAAACCTCGGTATTAATCTTGACCCTGCTAACCTTCTTCTTTACGGCAAGGCTAACCCCTGTGATGCAGTTGATATATTCGGCGATTATGTTCGTGGCATCCACGCAAAGGACGGAGAATATCCCACAGACCCTGCATATCTCGGCGAGGAGAAGAGAATCGGTGACGGCCGTGCTAATTTCCCTGTTCTTATAAAGAAGCTCAAGGAGCACGGTTATGACGGCTCTATCACCATTGAACGAGAGATATCCGGTGACAAGCAGATTGAAGACATACTTTACGCAAAGAAATTTTTGGAGGACATATTAAATGGCTAATATCAGAGTTGGACTTATAGGCATTGGTGGTATGGGTGGATGCCACTACGGAAATTATAAGGAGGTTCAGGGTGCTACCCTTGTTGCAGTTGCCGATGTAAGAGTAGATATGGCAAAGGAAAAGACAGAGGGCACAGGAATCAGCGTATATGCAGATTACAAGGAAATGATTGAAAAGGAAAACCTTGATATGGTTGATATCTGCACACCCAGCTATATGCATAAGGATATGGCAATCTACTGCCTCTCAAAGGGTCTTCATGTTCTTTGTGAAAAGCCTATGACCATTAATAAGGAGGATGCAGAGGAGGTAGTTAAGGCTGCAAACGCTACAGACAAGTATTTTATGGCAGCTCATGTTGTCAGGTTTATGGCTCCCTATGTATACCTTCGTGAGGTTATTAAGAGCAATGAGCTTGGCAGACTTCTTCGCCTTGATATGAAGAGAATCTCTGCTATCCCCGTATGGAGCTGGGAGGACTGGATGAGAGATGAGAAGAAGAGTGGAGGAGTTATCACCGACCTTTCCATCCACGATATCGACTATGTTCAGAGCATACTCGGTATGCCCGATAAGATAAGCTCTGTTCATCACGGACTCAAGAACAACAACGATTTTGCCGTTACGGAAATGGTATACGGTGATACAATTGTAAGCTGCGAGGGTACATGGTATAATACAGGAATCCCCTTCCACGCTACATATCTTGCAGTGTTTGAAAACGGTTATGTTGAAAGCACCGACAAAATCTATAAGAACGGTGTGCCCGTAGGTGGCGAGGAAAAGAAGGCAGAGGAGCTGGACCTCGGTATTAATATCGGTAACGATAACGGCTATCTTAACGAGATACAGTACTTCGTAGACTGTGTAAATAACGGTGTAGCCCCCGATTTTGTAACTCCCGAATCCTCCTGTAACACCATGAAGCTGGTGGATGCCATCAAGGACGCTGCAGTAAAGCTCTGATTATAGGCTCCCTTGCAATTGTCATAGAAATTAAATGGAAAAATGCGAGCTCAGGCTCGCATTTTCTGTTTTTAATCGGATTTTGATTCATATGGCTCAGAAAAGAGAAATGCTGTTAATTCTGCATTCTGAATTCTGCATTCACCTGTTGTCGTTACCGATTCATCCTGCCCTCGGTCAGGTCTCGGTTGGATTCATCGACGACTGCCACACCTTACCTCTCCCTTTTTCACCCACCGGGTGCGGTCGAGGACGGTTCATTCTGCAC
>JAFTJE010000030.1 GCA_017456545.1 Clostridia bacterium
AGAAAATCTCTCCGAGATTAATGTAATTCCCGCTACGGGTCACACAGAATTTACACTTGATGCAGTTGCTCCAACATGTACGGAAACTGGCTTAACCGAAGGTAAGCAGTGCTCTGTTTGTGAGACTGTAACTGTTGAACAAAATATTGTTCCTGCAAACGGTCACACCGAATTTACCCTTAATGCAGTAGAGCCTACTTGTACTGAAACAGGTCTTACTGCAGGTAAGAAATGCTCCGTTTGTGAGACTGTAACTGTTGAACAAAATATTGTTCCTGCAAACGGTCATACAGAATTTACCCTTAATGCAGTAGAGCCTACTTGTACCGAAACAGGTCTTACTGCAGGTAAGAAATGCTCCGTTTGTGAGACTGTAACCCTCGAACAGACTGTTGTTCCTGCAAATGGTCATGATGAAATCGATATTCCCGGAATAAATGCTACATATACTGAAACAGGTCTTACTATTGGTAAAAAATGTTCTGTTTGTCATACTGTTACCGTTGAGCAACAAATAATTCCTATTCTAAAGGAAAGTGAGGGATTAACTTTTTCATTAAATAATGATAATTCCTCTTATACCGTGACAGGAATAGGAACCTGTACAGATGCAAATATAATTATTCCACAAAAATATGATAATCTTCCTGTTACAGGAATCGGAAATGATGCATTCCGTGGTTGTTCAGGTCTTACAAGCATTACTATTCCAAATAGCGTTACTTCTATTGGAAATTATGCATTCTACGATTGCGACAAGCTTGTTGAAGTATATAATCTTTCTACTCTTAATATTACGGCAGGCTCTTCATCCAATGGATATGCAGGTTCTTATGCAAAGGTTATCCATACCTCACTTGGAGAAAATAGCATACTTGAAACAGTAGATGATTATATCTTCATGACATGGAATAATAATTATTATCTTATGGAATATGTAGGCAATAATACAGTGCTTTCCTTACCCGAAAATTATAAAGGTAATAACTACTCTGTTTACAGATATGCTTTCTATAATTGCGATAATATTACAAGCATTAGTATAGGCGATAGCGTTACTTCTATTGGTGAGTATGCATTCGCATATTGCAACAGTCTTACGAGCGTTACTATCGGAAATAGCGTTACTTCTATTGGTAGTTATGGATTCTACGATTGCGACAGGCTTACAGGCGTAACTATTCCAAATAGCGTTACTTCTATTGGTGAAAGGGCATTCTATAGTTGCTCAGGCCTTACAAGCATTACTATTCCCGATAGCGTTACTTCTATTGGTAGTTCTGCATTCTACGGTTGTACTTCACTTGAAAGTATTACTATTCCTTTTGTAGGAAACACCTTAGACGGAACAGGAAGTACTCACTTTGGCTGTATATTCGGAGCTTCATCACATTACGATAATGACTCATATGTTCCCTCTTCTTTAAAAACAGTTGTTATAACCGGTGGTAATTCTATTGATAATTGGGCATTCGAAGATTGCACAGGTCTAACAAGCGTTACTATTCCGAATAGTGTTACTTCTATTGGTAGTGCTGCATTCCACTATTGCACAGGTCTTACAAGCGTTACTATTGGAAATGGCGTTGCTTCTATTGGTAGTTCTGCATTCTCCGGTTGCACAGGACTTACAAGCGTTACTATTCCCAGTAGCGTTACTTCTATTGGTTATGATGCATTCTACTATTGCACAGATCTTACAAGCATAACAATTCCAAATAGCGTTACTTCTATCGGTGGATATGCATTCCATGATTGCTCAAGTCTTACAAGAGTAAACATTTCTTCTATTGAAGCTTGGTGTAATATTGATTTTGAAGGTTACTATTCTAACCCCTTGGATTATGCTGAAAATCTATACTTAAATGATACTTTAGTAACAGAGCTGGTTATCCCAAATACCGTAACCGAAATTAAGGATTGGGCATTCTCCGGTTGCACAGGACTTACAAGCGTTACTATTCCCAGTAGCGTTACTTCTATTGGTTATTATGCATTCTCCGATTGCACAGGGCTTACAAGAGTAAATATTACTTCTATTGAAGCTTGGTATAATATTGATTTTGAAGGTTTAGGGTCTAACCCCTTGTGTTATGCTGAAAATCTATACTTAAATGATACCTTAGTAACGGAGCTGGTTATCCCCAATACTTTAACCGAAATTAAGGATTGTGCATTCTCCGGTTGCACAGGTCTTTCAAGCATTACTATTCCAAATAGCGTTACTTCTATTGGTAGTGGTGCATTCTCAGGTTGCACTGGTCTTACAAGCATTACTATTCCGAATAGTGTTACTTCTATTGGTAGTGGTGCATTCTCAGGTTGCACTGGTCTTACAAGCATTACTATAGGCAGTGGCGTTACTTCTATTGGTAATTATGCATTCGAAGATTGCACAGGGCTTACAAGCATTACTATTCCGAATAGCGTTACTTCTATTGGTAGTTCTACATTCTCCGGTTGCACAGGTCTTACAAGTGTTACTATCGGCAATGGCGTTACTTCTATTGATACTTGGGCATTCGAAGATTGCACAGGTCTTACAAGCGTTACTATTCCGAATAGCGTTACTTATATTGGTTGGTCTGCATTCGAAGATTGCGACCGTCTTGCAAGTGTGACATTTGAAAGCACCGACGGTTGGTATATAGTTAAAGATTCAAGTGCTACAAGCGGAACAGCTATGGATGTTACGAATACGGATACAAATGCCACAAACTTGAAGAACACATACAGTAATTACTATTGGAAAAGAAATGCATAAAGGTTAAACACATATTAAAAAAGCAAGAACAGGGCTTCCCCGTTCTTGCTTTTTTATTTTACTAATGAATAAATGCTTTGCCCATTAAATTACAGCATTGGTGCAAAGGCAGACAGAACACCACGGAAGAGACGAAGGAAAATATTTGCTCTCGCCTGCTCCTTAGTTATTTCTATGCTTTCCTTCAGCATAGTAAGAAAATCGCCCTTTATAAAGGGAATCGCATCGGTTTTGTACATCCAGACCCCACATTCAAAGCTAAGATAGAAGCTACGGTAATCGAAATTTACGCTACCCACCGTGGCAAAAAGATCATCTGCTATTACAAGCTTGGAGTGGTTAAAGCCCTTCTTATATTCATATACCTTAACGCCTGCCTCCAGCAATCTTTCATAAAAGGATTTTGTTACCTGATTTACAATGACCTTATCCGGTATATGCGGCACTATAATACGCACATCCACTCCCGATTTTGCCGAATTAAGTATAGAGGTAAGCATCTCATCGTCCACAACAAAGTAAGGAGTGCTGATATAGACATATTTCTCTGCCCTGTTTATCATATTCATATATATATTCTTAGAAACATATTCCCTATCCACAGGGCTGTCCGTATAGGGGTGAAATACCCCGTAATCGAGCTCTTGGAATTGTGGCTTCTCCAGCTTGAATTTTTCCCCTGTTATATACTCCCAGAGAGTGAGGAAAAATACCTCAAAGGTATATGCAGCCTCCCCGTACATGGCGATACCGCTATCCTTGAAATACCCGAATTTTTCATCAAGATTTATATACTCGTCCCCTATGTTTACGCCTCCGCAATATGCTGTTTTTGTATCTATTACGCAAATTTTTCTGTGGTCCCTATTATTGAGAAGCCCAGATATAACGGGCACAAAGGGATTAAAGAATTTCAGCCTTATTCCGTTTTCCTTAAGCTCCTTCCGTTCCCGTCTGCCTATTTTATCTATGCCACCAAAATCGTCAACTATTATACGGACATCCACACCCTGTCTTGATTTTTCTACAAGGACATTCTTTATTTCATTCCACATATATCCTGCCTTCAGGATAAAATATTCCATATATATGTGATGCTCTGCTGTACGAAGATCCTTTAGGAGTGAATCAAAAAATTCTTCTCCACTACTGAAATAAAGGCTTTTTGTGTTTCTCACAGGAGCTGACAAGGTATATTTCCTTATATATTCCGACTGCAGCCTTGCAGAATCACAATCAAGCTCTGCCACCGTTTCGCAATCAGGCATATCGGTGCCGGAATTATGAATTTTTGCAAGCTTTCTTATCTTTACCGAATGTAATCCCTCACCGTTTATGGTTACATAAAGAAAGGCTCCGAAAAGAGGAACAACAAGAAGCAGGAGCAACCAACCTATTTTGTATCCCATATTAGTCCTTTTGTTAATTATGCGAAGACCCAGGACTACTGCCACAGCGTACGAAATAATCAAGTAGTACACGAACAAATAGCTGACACGCAGTATAATAAAAAATGCAAGTACAAGCTGTACAAGAAGGGCGAGGGCAGTAGGTACTGCCCTGCCTGTAATCAATTTCTTTAACTTCCTCATAATTAAAATCCTTTCTCAGATAAATAAGGGTCTTAACTGTCGGTGCTCAAGTGCATATTCAAGTGTTTTATTAAGCAGGGAAAAATCCGATACAAGGGAATGGGGCTTAGCACTCGGATCATCCTGTATAAGTGGCGTAAAATATACGCTTTTTCTCTCCAAAAGAATACTGATATTCTGTAGGTTAGCAGAAAGTGCATCATTGGAGCATAGGGCAATAACCGTAGGTCTGTCAGATCTCAAATGAGCCTTTGTCGCCATGGTAACAGATGTATCGGTAATTCCTCTTGCTATTTTTGCAAGAGTATTTCCCGTACAGGGGGCAATAACCATAGCATCAAGGGTTACTTTGGGACCCAAGGGCTCTGCATCCACGATGGTATGAACAACGGCTCTGCCGGTCATTGCCTCTACCCTGTCAATAAGCTCCCTTGCCTTGCCGAAGCGTGTATCCGTCGAGTAAACATTTTCACTCATTATTGGCAAAATATCATATCCCTTATCCAAAAGTCCTTCCATTATCTCCAAGCTTTTTTTATGGGTACAGAAGGAGCCACAAAAAGCATATCCTATCATACTACTTTCCTTTCATATTCAAACGAAGGTAAGAGTCTATCAGGTCAAATATTGCTTTTCCTGCTTCCTTTGGCATCATTCTTCCCGGTAGTGCCGGAGCCTTTAATGCTATATTTTCATCCTCGAATCCTCCCGGAGCCGATGCAAGCTCCATTACAAGAGCATCACCCTTCAGTCCGTCACTTACGGATTTGTCTACTATCCTATATGGCACGGTATTATAAACCAAATCTAAACTTTCTGCTGTTTCCAAAGAAAGCTCAGATAAAATTCCCATTCCGTTCAAGTGAGCATCAACTCTGCTCTCCTCCCGTCTTGCATAAACAAAAACAACGGCACCAAGGCTCTTAAGCGTAGATGCAAGATATTTTCCTATCCTGCCGTATCCTATGACAAGAGCTCTCTTTCCGTAGACGGGGTATGTCAATCTCTCATAGGTCAGCTTAATCGCACATTGTGCCGTTATATATGCATTTTTAAGAAGATATGATTCATTTTCGGAATAATCGATAACTCTACCCTTAAAATAAGCCTTTATTTTTTCGCCCTGACCTGTAAAAATAACTGTATCATCCCTTACTCCTTTTGCAAGACAGCGTAAATTTGCGTCATCATGCTCAAGCCGTGGGGACAAAACAAGGGCATCGGGATAATCGACATCCTCTGTTTTGCATATTTTACACAGGTATCCGTTTTTATCAAAAAGCTCCTTAGCATAGAGAAATCTGTTATCCCTTGAAGCTATACATATTTTTTTCATAGCTCTTCCTTCACATAGATTATTGAGAAATACTCTCATTACATTCTATGTGAAAAAAGCGAATTATGTTATTTTATTTCTTATTTTCTGCAATAAGCATATTTATTTTGAAGCCCTTAGCACTGAAATTTCTTTCGTACTCGGTTTCAATATTTACATCATTCATATCCGATTCATGGAGATCATAGGTCTTATATTTCAAATCAAGCCTTGACATTTCCACCTGCTCGAGGGAAAAATCGAAAAGCTCTCTGTTATCGGTTTTGAAGTGGAGCTTACCGCCGTCCTTAAGTATTCTTGAATACATATCAAGAAAGCCTATATGGGTAAGACGACGCTTTGCATATCCCTTCTTTCCCCAAGGGTCACAGAAGTTTATGTAAATGGCATCCACCGAATTATCGGGAAAATCCACAAGTAATGCCGATGCATCCCCAACGCTGAAGCGTACATTTCCTCTGTCGCAGTCGGAAAAATCCACGCAGTCGCCTCCTAAGGAATATATTGTGCCATCAGGCTTCATCCATCCTCCGTTAGGTGCCATTTTGCCGAGCCCTCTCGAGGATGCGTATTTTTCTGTAGCTACTGTGCATACATCGGAAATCTTCTCTATTGCCAAATAGTTATATTCCGGCTCCTGTACGCTTTTTCCTCTTATAAAATCACCCTTTCCGCAGCCTATCTCTACTCTCAGGGGGTTATTGTTACCGTAATACTCCGAGGGGTTTTCTGCCACCTTAGCAGGCTCACTTGCCACAAGCTGAGAAAGTAATGCAATTCTCTCTGTTCCGTGACGCTTTTTTTTCATTCTCATATTGATATTTTCTCCGTTATTTGTTAAAATAATATTATATATTGACTATTTTACCACAAAATTTCAAAAAAATCCATACTTATTTTCAAAGGAGGAAAAAATATGAAATATGTATATAACACCAGGGGCACCTGCTCAACCCAGATATCCTTTGAGCTTACTGACGGTACCGTATCAAATGTAAGCTTTGTTCGTGGATGCAACGGTAATCTTAAGGCTATTGCAAAGCTGGTTGAGGGAATGGAGGCCGAAAAGCTTATCTCTATTCTTAAGGGTAACAGCTGTGGTATGAGATCTACCTCCTGTGCTGACCAGCTTGCCATTGCTGTGGAAAACGCACTGAAGGAGCAGGCTGATAAATAATGAAAAATTTTCTTATAATAGACGGTAACAGTATTATAAACCGTGCGTATTACGGTATTCGTCCCCTTTCCAACAGGGAGGGTGTGCCTACCAACGCCATATACGGTATGATATCCATACTTAAGAAGCATATGGATAATCTCAAGCCGGATTACGCCGTCGTTGCCTTTGATGTAAGGGCAAAAACCTTCCGTCATAAGGCATATGATTTTTATAAGGCTACAAGAAAGGGTATGCCCGACGATCTTGCTGTACAGCTACCTTATGCAAAAAGATGCCTTGAATACTGGGGATTTAATGTTATTGAGCTCGAGGGCTATGAGGCTGATGACCTCATAGGAACTGCATCAAGGCTTGGAGAGACGGACCCGGATATCCATTCCTATGTTCTGACAGGAGACCGTGATTCCCTACAGCTTATTACAGACAGCTGTTCTCTTATCCTCGTTAAAACAAAGGAGGATATTGTCTATACTCCTGAAAAATTTGCCGAGGATTACGGTGTTACTCCCACCCAATACATAGATGTAAAGGCTATAATGGGTGACTCCTCCGACAATATACCCGGTGTCACCGGAATCGGTGAGAAGGGTGCATTTAAGCTTATTTCCGACTTTGGCTCACTTGACAAAATATATGAGGAGTACGAATCCTCCTCTCTTTCACCGTCTATGAAGGAAAAGCTTAAAAACGGCAAGGAAATGGCATATACATCAAAATTCCTGGCTACTATTGTGTGTGACGCACCAATAAACAAGGCTATAGACGATTTTGAATACCGTGGAATAGATAATGATAAGCTCTATGATTTCTTTACCGAAATGAATTTTGAATCCTTTATAAAGAAATTCTCACTTCTACCCTCACTTTCCGATTTTGAGGATTTTGACACTACGGAAAACACGGATGCAAAAGAGGAGCCATTTGCTCCTCCTGTCAAAATTGATACATTAGAGGGTATAAAGGGAGAAAAAATAGCTGTATATATTCATAACGAAAGACTGTTTGCATACTCGGAAAAATACAATATCGTCTACGAAAACGGCGATTACGATGACTTCTTTATAAATAACGACATAATATGCTATGATGTAAAATCCATTCTTAAGGAAAGGGAGATAAACTGCGTCTTTGATGTTATGCTTGGAGCATATGTGGTTTCCCCCTCCGATTCCTCCTATTCTATGGATAAGCTGTGTGCTGCTTACCTTGATACGGAATTTACACCCGAGTACTCTGCAAGACTTCTCTATATGCTATATAAAAAGCTTGATGCAAGGCTTTCAGAAACGGATACAAGGCATATCCTTACAGATATTGAGATTCCTCTGGCTATGGTGCTTTCTTCTATGGAAAAGGAAGGATTTAAGGTAGATGTGGATGGATTAAAATCCTATTCGGAGCAGCTCCTTGCCTTGGCATCCTCCCTTAAGGAACGCATATATATGCTTGCAGGAGAGGAATTTAACATAAATTCCCCTGCCCAGCTAAGCGAAATTCTGTTTGAGAAAATGGGACTTAAGCACGGCAAGAAAACAAAAACCGGCTACTCCACAGATGCCACCGTGCTTGAAGAGCTAAGGGGAGAATCCGATATAATACAGGAGATACTTGACTACCGTCAGGTAATGAAGCTCAACAGCACATACTGCGAGGGGCTTGTAAAGGTTGCAGATGAAAATGACAAAATACACACAACCTTTAATCAGACGGTTGCCGTAACCGGCAGGCTTTCCTCCACCGAGCCCAATCTACAGAATATTCCCATAAGGACCGAGCTTGGCAGAAACTTCCGTAAATATTTCATTACAAAGAGTGATGATTATGTTCTTGTGGATGCCGACTACTCCCAGATTGAGCTTAAGGTTCTTGCCCATTTGTCTAACGATGTTAATATGAAATATGCATTTAACTCCGGGACAGATATCCACGCAGTTACAGCCTCCCAGATTTTCGGGGTTGATATAAATGATGTTACATCCGAAATGAGAGGCCGTGCAAAAACAGTAAACTTCGGTATTGTATACGGCATGGGTGAGCACTCCCTATCAAAGGACCTCCACATTAGCTATAAGGAGGCAAAGAACTATATAAATTCTTATTTTGCTACCTACCCCGATGTACATGCCTACATTCGTGCTCTTATAGAAAGTGCAACGGAAAAGGGCTATGCTAAAACCATGCACGGCAGAATCCGTTATATACCCGAGCTTAAAGCCTCCAACAGAAATGTAAAGGCATTCGGTGAAAGAGTTGCAATGAACAGCCCCATTCAGGGTACTGCAGCTGATATAATCAAGATAGCTATGATAAATGTCAGCCGTGCACTGAAGGAAGCCAAAATAGATGCTAAGCTCATATTACAGGTACACGATGAGCTTATAATCGAGTCACATAAAAGCTGTGCCAATGAGGCAAGGGAGATTTTGAAGCGTGAGATGGAAAACGCAGTGAAGCTCTCTGTTCCCCTTACAGCACAAATATCAGTAGGAGAAAATTGGTTCGATGCTAAGTAAAACATTTAAGCGACACGCCTACGGCAAAATTAACCTGTATCTTGATGTTTTAGATAAGCGAAGCGACGGTTATCACAACATCAGATCCGTTATGCAGACTGTTTCACTCTGCGATACTGTATCACTGTCAATTGAGCCAAGCGAGGAAAATGTAATAAATATTACCTGCTCTGACCCTTCAATAGCATGTGACAGCTCCAATCTTGTTTATAAAGCAGCAATGGCTTTTTTATCAAAATACCGTGGCAAGTGTATGATTTTTAATTTTCACATAGAAAAAAATATACCTGTTTCCGCAGGAATGGCAGGAGGAAGTGCCGATGCCTCGGCTGTCCTTCATCTGATGAATGAGGCATATAATTATCCCTATACCGAGGATGAGCTATGTGAAATAGGCTCCCATGTAGGTGCAGATGTTGCCTTTTGTGTTAAGGGTGGCACCTGCCTTTGTGAGGGAATCGGTGAAATTCTTACACGCCTACCCACTTTTTCCGGATTTACTTTAGTTTATGCAAAGGATTACTCATCTGTTTCCACTCCTTCAGCATTTCGGATGTTAGATGAAAAATACGGTACGCAATGCACTGATTCCTTCGATATAAATAAGGTAGTAAGCTCCGTCATCAAAAAGGATTTGTACGGTGTATGCTCTTCCCTTTATAATAAATTTGAAGGTGTAATTCTTCCTGTTAATCAAGGAGTGCAGTTTATCAAAAGCAAGCTTACGGAGTACGGTGCTATCGGAACTCTGATGAGTGGAAGTGGCCCTTCTGTCTTTGCCATTTTTGATAATGAAATAAAGGCACATATGGCATCAGATGAGCTGAATGCCAACAAAATTCGAGCAGGAGTGTGTAAAACAATTTAACTGCGACAATTTTCAAAATTCTGTTGACAAAAGGTAATATTTGATATATAATTATAAAAAACTATTTTTGATAAGGGGACTATTTGTATGGACCAAAACTTTTTCGATTACAAATTAGGCCGTGAGGGCATTACCTTTGACGATGTATTGCTCATTCCGGCAAAAAGTGAAATCGTACCTAAAATGGTAACACTTGAAACACACCTTACAAAGAAAATCAAGCTCAATATTCCACTTATGAGTGCGGCTATGGATACTGTTACAGAATCTGCCCTTGCAATTGCTATTGCAAGAGAGGGTGGTGTTGGTGTTATTCATAAGAATATGCCCATTCAAAAGCAGGTTGAAGAGGTTGAGAGAGTTAAGAGAAGCGAAAACGGAGTTATCAGAAATCCCTTCTTCCTTGCTCCCGACAACACTGTTGCTGAGGCTGATGCTCTTATGGCTAAGTACCGTATTTCCGGTGTTCCGATTGTAGACGCAGACAATACTCTTGTTGGTATTATTACAAACCGTGACATCAGATTTATTTCCGATTTCAATGTTCCCATTAAGGACCATATGACAAAGGACAACCTTATCACTCTCAAAGAGGGTGCTTCTATCGATGATGCAAAGGCTCTTCTCTGCAAGCACAAGATTGAGAAGCTTCCTATCGTTGATGATGATTATAAGCTTAAGGGTCTTATTACAACAAAGGATATCGAAAAGGCTACTAAATATCCCAATACAGCTCGTGATGAGTTTGGCAGACTTCTCTGCGGTGCGGCTATCGGCGTTACAGACAATGTAATTGAAAGAGCCGGTGCTCTTCTCGGTGTTGGTGCAGACTTTCTTGTTCTTGACTCTGCTCACGGTCACTCAAAGAACATTATTGAGTGTCTTAAGAAAATCAAGGGTGCATATCCCGATGCACAGGTAATTGTAGGTAACATCGCAACTGCTGAGGCTGCTAAGGACCTTTGCGAGGCAGGTGCTGACGCTATCAAGGTTGGTATCGGCCCCGGTTCTATCTGTACTACAAGAATTGTAGCAGGTATCGGTGTTCCCCAGATTACAGCTATTATGAACGCTTATTCCGTTGCTAAGGACTACGGCATCCCCGTAATAGCAGACGGTGGAATCAAGTACAGCGGTGACATTACAAAGGCTATCGCTGCAGGTGCCAATGTAATAATGGTTGGTTCTCTTCTCGCAGGCTGTGAGGAAAGCCCCGGAGAAAGCGAAATCTATCAAGGCAGACAGTTTAAGGTTTACCGTGGAATGGGCTCACTTGCTTCTATGGAAAAGGGCTCTAAGGACAGATACTTCCAGGAGGGTAACAAGAAACTTGTTCCCGAGGGAGTTGAGGGTCGTGTACCCTACAAGGGACCCCTTGCAGATACAGTTTACCAGCTTATGGGCGGTCTCCGTGCAGGCATGGGCTATTGTGGAACACAGACTGTTGAAGAACTTAAGGTTAAGGGTCAGTTTGTTAAGATTTCCGGTGCAGGTCTTCGTGAGTCACATCCCCACGATATCAGCATAACAAAGGAAGCTCCCAACTACTCCTCCCATTCATAATTAACTGAGTCCTTGCACTTTTCGGTGCAAGGACTTCTTCTATATTATTCAATTGTGATGTTAATATGATTAAAAGATGATTTATTATATTTTTTATGAAATTCTATTGACTAAATTGGCAAAATAAGATACAATACATAGTAGATAAAATTACTCGGGAGAAATTATAAATGTTCAAAAAATACAAGAATCATAAATACGCATCTATTGCATTTTACGCATTTCTTGTCATCCTCCTAAGTGTAGCTTTGATATTTACCCTCGTTTATATCAAGGAGATATGGGAATATATAGGTAACCTTTTAGGTGCTGTAACAGCATTTATTTACGGCTTTGCCATAGCTTATCTATGTAATCCTATCTACAAAAGGATGCATACCTATGTTTTTGCCTTTATTGAAAAGAAAAAGGCACGGCCGAAGCTGAGAAAGACCTTCTCTCTTATATGCACATACATTGTATTCTTCGGCGTTATTGCAATAATTGTGTTTGCCCTCATTCCTTCTATCGGAGGAAGTGTGGATAAATTTGCCAAGGGATTCAGTGGATATATTGCTGATTTGCAAACATCCCTGGAGAGTTTGCTTAATACTCTTTCAATCAATATACCTATCTTTAATTCCGATGATGTTGTTAAGCTCTTTACAGATATTTTCTATAAAGACGGTAAGCTTATAATCTGGGATTATCTTATTCCTGCAGGAGAGGCTATTATTTTCACTGCTACAAGCATCGTAAGGCATGTAGTATATTTTATAATCGGTCTTATTCTTTCTGTATATTTCCTTATGTATAAGCAGTCCATGACAGCAAAGGTAAGAAAGCTTTTCTGTGCTATATTCTCCAAAAAGACTTATCAGCGTATCTGTGATTTTGCAGTATATACCGACAAGACCTTTGGTAGATACCTTATGGGTGCAGCCCTTGACTCCCTGCTTGTGGGAACCATCGTTGTAGTTGTATTATCCATCCTCGGATACGAATTTGCAGCCCTTATCGGAGTAATTGTGGGAATTACCAATATCATCCCCTTCTTCGGTCCTTTCCTTGGTGCTGTTCCGTCAGCCTTCATTATTCTGATTGCAGACGGATTTGTGGAGATGATTATTTTCATAGCTATAATACTTGTACTCCAGCAGATAGACGGTAATATCATTAATCCCCATATAGTTGGTGCTACAACAGGACTTACTCCTATAGGTGTTATCGCAGCGGTAACCGTATGCTCCCACATTTTCGGATTCCTTGGAATGGTTATCGGTGTTCCCCTCTGTGCAGTTCTTACTTATATGGTATCCATGATACTTGATAAACGCTTAAAAACAAAAAATCTCCCCTCGGATACAAAGCTGTTCAAAAACAAGGATATTTATTCAAACGAAGCGTTTATTGCCGCTTCCCTTGAGGTAGAGGCTATGAACATCCTTGAGAAGCAACAGAAGGAGGAAGAGCTCAAGCAAGAGGAGCAAGAGCATAATAAGGCTATTTCTATCAAGCACGATGAGCTTATGTATGTTCTCACACATCCTGATGAATTTGCTAAGGATGTTCCCGTCGCAGAGGCTCAGACAGATGCTCCGACAGATACTAATACAGAGACTCCTGCTCCGGATGAAGTTAAATCCACATCAAAGACCACATCCAAATCAAAGACTAAATCCACATCGAAATCCAGGTCTAAGACTAAATCCAAATCAAGGTCCAGGACTAAGGCTAAGCCAAAGAATTACACACCTCTGGCCGATGTACCCGATATTGATGAGGGTGAGGATGATGACGATTACCTCGACGACTGAACAAGGTCAATATAAAAGATACGGGACTGTCCAAAGGAACAGTCCCTCTTTTAATAAAAATTTACAATAAATATTTTTATATCGTACTTGACTTTGGTTTTTGAATATGCTATACTATTGAGGATATAAAATTATATAAAAAACAAGTTGTGATATAAGGTCATACTAGCTGGGGCGGTAGCGGTGCCCTGTACCTGAAATCCGCTATATGCAGGGGTGAATCCTAATCTGAGGACTGTTTTTGTGTGGTCTGCGCCTTTAATGAATGTGATGACGAATGAGTCTTGCGCAATTTTCGGCTGTGAACCGTGTCAGGTGGGGGACCAAGCAGCACTAAGCAGTTTTGAAGATGTGCCGCAAGGGCACTTGTTCCGAGCAAACATTACTGGTTTGCGCATGTAAGGGCAGCTCGAATTTTAGGTGTATGATCTTATATGACAGCTTGTTTTTATATTATATATAATTTATAGATAACTTACAAAAACTGAGGAGGAGCAAAATGCATCAGGCTTTATACAGAAAATACCGTCCCACTGTCTTTGACGATGTATCGGGACAGGAGCATATCACTTCAATTTTAAGATACGAAGCCCTGCACGGCTCCGTTTCCCATGCTTATCTTTTTGCAGGCTCCAGAGGTACGGGTAAAACCACCTGTGCGAAAATACTTGCAAAGGTTGTAAACTGCCTTGACCCCATTGACGGAAACCCCTGTAATGAATGTGAAAACTGTCTTGCCATAGACTCCGGTACAGCTACGGATGTTGTGGAAATGGATGCTGCAACAAATACAGGTGTAGACTACATCCGTGACCTTCGTGACAGCGTAATGTACACCCCTGCTATGTTGAAAAAAAGAGTGTATATCATTGACGAGGCTCATATGCTTTCCGACAGTGCCTTCAATGCTCTGCTCAAAACAATTGAGGAGCCTCCGGAACATGTTTTATACATTTTTGCAACCACTGAGCCACATAAGATTCCGGCAACTATTATCTCAAGATGTCAGCGATTTGAATTTCGCCGGATTTCCATATCCGACCTTTCTGAGAGACTTATGTATATTGCCTCCGAGGAGGGTATTGATTTAAGCGAGGAGGGCTCTGCTCTTATTGCAAAGACGGCACAGGGTGGCATGCGAGATGCCATCTCTCTTATGGAGCTTTGTGCAGGCTCACACAGGCACATCAGTGCAGAGCTTGTAAACGAAATACTCGGCACAAGTCCCTATGAAAAAATGTGTGATGTCGCAGCAGCCATAGCAAATAAGAATTACGCTATGATTTTCAAAATCATAAACGATATAGTAATCTCCTCAAAGGACCTTCTTGTATTTTTCTCCGACCTCACATCATTCTACCGTGATATGACGGTACAAAAATCATCGGGGACATCCGATTATCTTGATTTATCACAGCAGGAATACAAGCGACTTTGTGAGGTGAGTGCTATGTTTGATATGGCAACTCTTCTCTATCATTCCCGTCTTATTGACGAGGCATACACAAATATGATGAGAAATCCCACGGGCAAGCGACTTACAGCTGAGCTTACATTAATGAAAATGTGCGATTCCAAGCTGTCAACATCTACTGATGCACTGTTGGCAAGAATAACTGCCCTTGAAAATAAGCTTGCCCTTATCTCCAAGGGAGTTACATCTATAGAGGATTCTCCCAAGCAAGCAGAAAAGAAGCCGGTAAGCACAGAGCCTAAGGATGCAACAAGGGTAAAAAGCGTAAAACAGGAAATTAAGCAAGCCCCAATTCAGCCAATAGCTGTAAGGGTGGATAATTGGAATGAAATTATAGCTAAGGTGGGAGAATCAGATCACGCCGTAGAAAGCTTCTTAAAGAGCTGTAAGTGCACCTTTAACGAGGCAGACGGAATATATAGAGTTGTATCTGCCCATAAGCTTATGGCTACTATGCTCGACAGCCCGAAAAATAAGAGAGTGCTGTTTGACGCTATGGTGTGCTGTGAAATGGATATAGACTCCCCGGAGCAAATTAAAATATCATTTGAGGACAACAAGGTACAGAGCTCTGACCTTGATGAATTCTAATACTTAGAAAGGCGGTATAAATTATGAAAGCAATAGTTCCTAAGGGACCAAGCATGAACGAAATGCTGAAGCAGGCTCAGAAAATGCAGGAGGATATGCAGAAGAAGCAGGCTGAGCTTGAGGAAAAGGAGTATGAGATTTCCGCAGGCGGTGGTGTAGTAAAGGTAAAAATCAACGGTAAGCGTGAGATTTTAGCTATTGATATTGCACCTGAAATTGTAGACCCGGACGATATCGAAACACTCTCCGATATTATGGTAGCAGCAGTAAATGAGGCTATTAAGAAGGTTAATTCAGACTCCGACTCTGAAATGCAGAAGCTCACAGGCGGTATGGGCGGCTTCGGTATGCCCGGATTATTCTGATGGATACCCTATTAAAGCCACTTAAGGAGCTGTCAGAGAAATTCCGTTCTCTTGACGGCGTAGGTAAAAAAAGTGCTGTAAGAATGGCATTCTCTGTCCTTAATATGAGCAATGAGGATGCAGAAGCTTTTGCAAGAGCCATTTTAGACGCTAAAACCAAGATACAGCTGTGCAGATGCTGTCAGAGCATTTCCGAATCAGAAATATGCTCTATCTGTGCATCGGACACTCGGGACCACTCCGTTGTATGCGTTGTTGAGGATGCAAAAAGCATTATGGCACTGGAAAAAGTAAAGGAATATAACGGTGTATACCATGTTTTAGGTGGTGTTATATCCCCTATGAAGGGTATAGGACCGGAAAAGCTTAAAATAAAAGAACTCCTCGAGAGAATCAACGAGGAGAATATTGAAGAGATTATCATTGCAACCAATCCCACAGTTGAGGGTGAGGCTACTGCCATGTATATTTCCAGACTGTTAAAGCCCTTCGAGATTACAGTCACAAGAATTGCAAACGGCTTGCCCGTCGGTGCAGATCTTGAATATGCAGATGCAGTAACGCTTTACAGAGCTATTCAGGGCAGACGGGAAATTTAACTGAGACAGGAACAGATATGAAATACACTTTTTTTGACATAGAGTGCGCTAACTGCTTCCAGGGTCGTGGTAAAATCTGCTCCTTCGGATATGTTGTAACCGATGAACGCTTTAATGTATTAAAAAAAGAAGATATAGTGATAGACCCACATTCAAAATTCCATCTTACAGGAAGAGGAAACAGACCGGGAATAGTCCTTGCCTACAATGAGGAGGAGTTTAAGTCTGCTCCAAGATTTCCTCACTTCTACAGACAGATAAGAGAGCTCCTGACCGATAAGGACAGTCTTATATTCGGCTTTTCCGTTATTTCGGATGCCGGATATATAAAAAGTGAGTGCGAACGGTATAAGAAGGAAATATTCGACTATGAATTTATAGATGTTCAAAGAATATTTACGGATATGAACTCACTTTCCAATACACCGTCCCTGCTCCACGCAGTTGAAAAATTTGATTCTGCCGAAACACAGGATGTACATAAGAGTGATGATGATGCATTCCTCACTATGAAGGTGCTTAAGGGGATTTGTGAGTCCACCTCTCTTTCCGTTACAGAGGTTATTGAAAAATATCCTAACGGTAAATGCTGGTGTAAGGAAGGCGTAATAGATACGGAATACACCAAATATAAGGAGCTTATTAAGGCTCAGAAGCTTTCTAAAATGGAAAAGCTTACCTGTAGCCCGAGAAAAAATTGGATATGCTCATCAAGAGAAAATCACTATGAATTTTCAAAATACATATCAAGAGTATTCTCTGATTTTAAGGCGGACACGCCGCTTAGAAAAAAGAAAGTCTGCATAAGCAATCTATATGAGGACTACCATTTTGCAGAAATGATGAATATAGTTTCTCTCATTGCAAGAAAGGGCGGCTCATATACATCCAGAGTGCAGACCTGTGACATATTCGTTGAAACAGAGCTTAAAAACGGTAAGGGCGAGGAATATTCCTGCTATCGTAAAAGCAAGCTTTTAAGACTTATGGAAACAGAGGGGAAAAATGTTGAGATAATAAGCTTTGAAGAGCTCCTTAATATGCTTGGAGTAACTGAGGACGAGCTTAAAATCTATGACAAAAATGCTCTTGCCCCCCTTAAAAAGAAGCGTAAAATAAGAGCAAAGGCTTAAAAAGCTTAAAACAGACGGGAAAACCCGTCTGTTTTTGCGTTATTAAAAAATCTTAAGAGTCCGTGACAAAACAACGAGAAAACCACTTATTCTCACAAGCACGACTGATTTGTCAGAATTATTCTGCAGAGATTATATAATAGTAAACGGGCTGAGCACCGTTGTATACGGTAATTTCAGCGTCTGTGCCTACCAATTTAGCCTCAAAGATATCTGCAACTGCCTGAGCCTCATCCTCGGACACACCCTCACCGTAATATATGCTTATAAAGCTCTTCCCGCTTTCTTTAACCTTCTCTGCAAGAGCATCATACAAGACGGTAAGGTCCTTATCGGAGCAAAGAAGCTTATCCTTATACAATGCAAGATAATCCCCCTCCTTAATATCCATATCGTCAAAGTTGGAGTTTCTTGCAGCGTATGTAATCTGCATGGTGTCAACACCTGCTATAATCTCTGTCATAGCCTCTTTATTATCCTCAACCTCTGCCTCGGGATCAAAGCCAAGCATAGCTGTAAAGCCCTGAGGAATGGTTCTTGTGGGAATTACAATAACATTCTTATCAGTAAGCTCTGCTACCTGATTTGCAGTCATTATAATATTCTTATTATTTGGGAAAATAAATACATTTTCGGCATCTATCTGCTCAACAGCCTTAAAAAGATCTTCTGTTGAGGGGTTCATCGTCTGTCCACCGGATACAATTACATCCACACCAAGCTCTGTAAACATTGAGTTTATACCATCGCCGTTGGCAACGGATACAAAGCCGTATTTTTTAAGCTCCTTTTTTGGCTCCTCTGCCTCTACAAGCTTATTTGTATGCTGTGTACGCATATTTTCAACCTTTACAGTCTCATATACTCCGTACTTAAGAGCCTCACCAAGAACTGCATGGGGGTCATTTGTATGAACATGGACCTTAATTATCTCTCCGTCATCTACAAGAACAATACTGTCGCCCATTTCGTTAAGATATGATTTTAGGGGAGAGGAGTCACTGTCTCCATCATGCTTTCTTACTATAAACTCTGTGCAGAAGCCAAAGGTAATATCAGCTGTATCGAAGGATGAGAAATCTGCCTTCTCCTTTGTTGCAGAATCACTAATTGCCTTAGGCTCATAGCTTACGCTATCCTTGTTAAGTGCGTGAAGCATTGCCTGCATTACAAGAAGCCAGCCCTTACCACCCGCATCAACCACTCCCGCCTTCTCAAGAACGGGGTTCTGGTATACAGTATTTGCAAGTGCCTTTTCAGCTTCCTTAATAGCAGCTGAGAGTACATATTCAAAGCTGTTTTCCTCCTCTGCCGCCTTCATAGCTGCATCTGCACAGCATCTTGCAACAGTAAGAATAGTTCCCTCTGCGGGACGGTCAACGGATTTGTACGCAGCCTCAACGCCGTGCTGAAGTGCCTTTGCCCACGCAATACCGTCGCAATCTGTGGAGTTCTCAAGCCCCTTCGCAATTCCTCGGAAAAGCAAGCTTATTATAACTCCGGAGTTACCTCTTGCACCGTGAAGCATAGCCTTAGCTGTCTTTACAGCAACCTCTTCAATAGACGCATCCTTGTTTTTAAGAAGCTCCTCTGCTGCATGTCCGATTGTCATTGACATATTGGAGCCTGTATCACCGTCGGGAACAGGGAAAACATTAAGCTCGTTTATCTCCTCCTTGTTATCCTCAAGGCACTGAGCTGCATTTATAATGAGCTTACGGTATTCCTCTGCATTAATTTTATTGTGCTGTAGGTTTTCCATAAACGGATTCTCCTTACAAATTTAATTAGTTAATTCTCTCTTTTCCAAAGAAGAACAGTGCAACGGTACCTGGACCTGTATGAGCACCGATGGTAGAGCCAATATTGTTTATAAGCACCTTACCGTTTAGCCGGGGGAACGCCTCCTCAACCAAATCCGCAACTGCCTTGGCATCATCATAACAGTCGGAGTGGCTGATAAAGCACTTTCCATTATATTCTTTACCGTTGTCGGCATTTTCAACCATTTTGTTAAAAATAGCCTTTATAACATTGCTCTTTCCTCTTATTTTTTCTCTGGGAACGAGCTTTCCGTTAAGGTCCATATTAAGAAGAGGACAAATTTTAAGAATTGTACCGAACCAACCTGCAGCCCTGGATATTCTGCCACCCTTTACATAAAAAGAGAGATCGGTTGAGAAGAACCAGTGATGTACCTTTAATTTATTTTCATTTGCCCAGCTGTAAAGCTCGTCAATGGACATACCGTTGTTTTTCAGATCAGCCATTGCATCCACAAGCAAACCGAAGCCACTGGAGGCAGCAAGGGAGTCCACCACATAAAGCTTTCTGTCCGGGAACTCTGCTCTTACATCCTCAGCAGCCAAGCGTGCTGAATTGTATGAGCCGGAGAGTCCTGAGGAAAGGGATACATGTATAACATCCTTACCCTCGCTAAGCACAGAACGAAAATACTCGGCATAGGTATCAACGCTGATAAGAGAGGTTTTTGTATCTGCACCATCTCTCATTGCCTGATAAAAATCCTTATAGGAAATTGTCTTTCCCAAATCGTCCTTATAGTCCTTACCGCCAAGCTGATAATTAAAGCTGAGGTATTTTACTCCTATTCTTTCAAAATGCTCCGCACTGATATCGGCAGGAGAGCATGCACTTAAAATATAATTACACATAACATTTACCTTTCGGGAATTTACTTACTGTTATAATTGTATCACTAACCGTAAAAATAATCTATCTACACCGGAAATTTTATTTTCTACTTCGGTATTTTTATATGTAGAATGCAAAAAAGCCACTCTACCGACCGTAGAATGGCTTAAAATCGACTTAGGAGTGTCGATTATTTATTATTTTTACTGATTAACTTGTTTTTCCTCAGGATTTGTTTGCTTTTCCTTTTGTGTAAATTTAATTGTAATCTTTATACGCAAGCAAAGGAATAAAATAAGCTCTGCGGGGATTGCAAGCAGAAAAAGTATCCAATTTGAGTAATCTCCCACTGCAAAATATACGGTTAAAATCAAGCCTATAATTATCAGCGATATGCTAAAAAATGCACCCCTGCCCTTCTGCCATACAAATGTAAATACAGTAGCAACAATTCCAACAACGGGAATAGTGTATATGAATAACTGCCATATATAGCTGTGCTTTATAATAGCCAACATAATAAAAAGGATAAGAGCAACAGACCAGGTGGCAATAACAGCAATGTTGGTTATAATCTTGCGATTTCTCTTAAGGGGCTTTGTATCCACCTTTTTATCCTGCTCCGAGTGCTCAGTTAAGATATAATCGGCACTCACATGGAACATAGCACTGAGCTTTTGAATAACATAAAGGTCGGGCAAACCGTCTCCTCTTTCCCATTTTGAAATAGCTTTGTCAGAATAATTAAGCTTCTCCCCAAGCTCAAATTGAGTAAGATGATTAACAGTACGGAGATAGTATATATTTTGTCCCACTATACTCTTAAGATCCTTTTCTTCCACAGAGGTCACTCCTTCCTTTTTATTTTCTATAATTTTATCATAAAATCGTTGATTAGTCAAGTCTTAATATATAAAATATAATATATAAATACAAAAAATGCGTACAGGCGTACGCATTTTTTATATCTTAAGCATTAAACCATGAGCTGGAATCCATACCGAATATATTAGCTACAGCATCAAGCTTTCCCTTAAGAGCCTCATCCTCTGCAGAGTCGCCTGTTGCGTTATTCTGATAATAATTCTTAATAGCCTCCTCAGCCTCGGTTTTATCACTGTCACTCATAGTGTCTGCAATTCCGAAGGGGTCCTCAACCTTTTCGTTATTTTCACCCTTACCTGCACCTACAATGGCATCAGATACAATTGTAGAGGAAACGATGGTATCAATCAAATCGTCAGCTTCTACACCTGTAATGGATTCTCCCTCTGCTCCAAAGAAGCTGTCAGTAGGCTCTCCACTACCGGTAGCAGATGCATCCTTCATAGTGTTAACGATAGTTGTAATTGCATCTATTTCCTTCTCTAACTCCTCATCGGTCATATTTCCTGTTGCATTGGTCATACCGTCAATTACAGAGCTGATTGTGTTGGACATTGTATCAGCCTCTTCGCCGGACATACCAAAGTCCTCAAGAATATCTGAGGAAATAGCACCCTTCAGGGTTTCTGCTGTTTCGGGAGTCATTTCTGTTATCATAAACTTAAGAGCTTCTTCGTAGTTTTCCTCGGTAATGCCTTCGTCATTTAAGGAAATTGCCATAATTGCAAGCTTCTGTGCCGATACAAGAGCATTTTCAAGCTTGAAGCTCTTGTCGGAAAGCTTATCTACGAAGTCATTTCCTAAGAATCCGAGCTCATCGGACATATCGGAATTAATCATTACCTTGAGCAAATACTCGCAGGAATCTCCAAGCAATACGCTTCCTCTCAGCATATCTATGGATGCACCGAGAGATGCAAGATCTGCATTGAGAATAAATGCATTGGGATCATTAGGATCAAGATTTTCTGTAGATTCTGCAAAATCTACAAACTTTTCTATCACATTGGCAAAAATCTTCGCATCGTTTCTGATGTCTGCCTCTGTGATGGTGCTCATATCAACATGACCGGGCTTGGGAGTGGTATCACCCTCAGCTGCAATATTGTCAGCTACGATATCAACTATTAAATCGGATACATGGCCGATAATAGGTCTTGTTCTCTCATTTTTATAAACCTCTGTAAGAATTGCGGAAAGGAGCTCCTCGTTTGTTGCAAGTACAATGGGATCGGGATTCTCCTTAGCAAGCTCAACAAATACGCCCTCGTCAATACATGTTGTAAGAAGCTTGGAAATTGTACCTATATCATCCTTGATATTTTCGGAATCTGTGGTTGAGAGAGTTACAAGCAATTCATCAAAGAGTGCCTGATAATCCTCTCCAACATCTATTTTCTCAACTCCGAATACATCCTCACCGTTCGACCATTTTTCGGAAACATAGGATACTACCTCAGAAACAGTGAAGGTAAGAAATTCTGACTCGCTGAGCATGGTTTCAATATTTTCGATGCCCTGCTTCTGCTCGTCTCCGTAATTTTCGGGGTCCTCATTAATCAACGGAGCCATATTTGCATAAAGCTCTGCGAATGTGGTAACCTCCTCAGCTCCCGAAATCTTAACACCCTCTATATTCTTTGTAGCAAGAGAGTTGAATATAAGTCTGCCACCACAAGTGTTTACACCCTTAATAACAGGATTATTTATAATTGCATCAATTTCGGGAGAAATGATGCTGTCATCCTCATCCTCCACAGTCGAACCACTGTTAAGCAGTCCTATATCTCCCTTTCCACCTCCGACATCGGAGTTAACTCCGGATGCAGAGCCATCAAGGGAAACAGAATCAATGGTAACTGCAATATCGCCTACCATTCCTACATAGCCAAATACGGGAATAAGAATAACTACTATAAACAAAGCGTTTCTTATACCGCCTACAAGACCGCCAAGAAGTCGGCTTCCTCCTCTGTACTCGGGACCTCCGTTTTTGCCGACTACTATTCTTTCGATAATAAGCTTGGGAATCTTAATGAGTATACCGAAAAGAATGTAAACGGGGATAAATACTATAGGTGTCAGAAGTGCTGCGGGAAGTGCCAGAAGAACATTAATCATTGCCGGGTCACCGGAAAGCTGATTTATATATTCGAGGACACTGTCTACTGTGGAAGCCATATCGGGAACCTTATCCTTCAATGTAATAAGGGTCTCCTTTAAGTATTCCACATCAGCAAGCTTGTTTGTGAGTGCCTTTGAAATTATGATAGATACAATAACGGATAGGACGACAAAGCCTATATCCATTAAGGATTTGTAAAAGCCCTTGCGTAAGCCTCGTAAAAAACCGAACAGGAATAATACGCCAACGACTGCAAGAAAGCCTATTGTAATAATAGAACTAAAATCCATACTAATCTCCTTTTCTAAAATTTTAATAATGCGAGTTTAATCAATAATATTAATCCTTGCCTCAAACACATATGTATCTGTCGGCAATGTGTAATCTATGCAATAGATTTTTTCTGTTCCACTTGATGTGTGAAGAGGAGCATCAACCACGGATATTACGGGAGAAATATCATCCTTAGGTGTAAGGCTTACTCCGGATATAACAACAGTATTTCCGTTAACCTCGGGCACCTCTCGGCTTACAAATCTCTCGGTAATAGGGGTACCCTTATCAGCATCGTATTTATCGATAAGAGTTATTTCCTTTTCCTCAAGAACAAAGCTTCTTTCTATTTTTCTCACATAATCAAGTCCGTATGCATTCGCAAACTCGTATGAAGCAGTTTTTGAATTTTCATCGTAGTCGATTATTACTCTTTCTCTCTTCTCACCATCCTGAGGCTGTGTTCCGAAATACGGAACATTGTGAGACCAGGATGAGGGGTGGAAGAAGGTATATCTTTCGGCACCGTGATAACCATTTGAATAATCGCCTGAGCCAAGATCCACAAATATCTGCTTGTTCTTGTGAGAGAGGATGAAGGAGCCTACATCATTATGATTATGGCTCTCACCGTTTGTACCACCCTTAAGAGCTATACCGTAATGCTCTCCTCTTTTTATAAACCAGCCTGTATCTTTGAGATTGTATATCACAGGCTTAAGCTTATCGTCAGCAGTATATTCCTTCTTGTAATACAAAATGCTTCTGATTGCGAAAGCAAAATGCTGATATGCCATTATAGTTCCCTGTTCGGAGGGGAGCTTATCAATATCCTCTCCGTAAACAGAACGAAGAAGATGTGGGAGTCCGAGCCAATATCCCTCCTTAAGGTTACAGTCACTGAAGGTAACCATAGTATTTGTATCCATAAATGTCTTCTGCACAAATTCTGCAATAGCCTTAACCTTAGGAAGCCTGAAGAGGTCATCCTCACCGTTTGTAAACTCCTTAAGCATAGATGCATAAATAGCAAAGAAGCCAAAGCCAAAGCCCCAGTATGCAGTACCCTCAACACATACACCGTCATCGGCATAAGGTGCAAGATAGCAATCAACACTCCTTCTTAAACGGTCCTTATTTGCCATAAATACATCGGGAGCCTCATACATAAGGGTGCATCCCACAGCTCCTGTGCACACAGCATTCCAGTTGTTATCATGTTTTTCCCAGAAAAACCTTTTATTGATATAAGGGTCGATAATTCTGCGTCTTACCTGGTCGCTGATTCTATCCTTGATAAGCTGAGGGAGTCTGTCAGAGAGCAAATATTTGATTTCCGAGAGGGAAAATCCGATTGAGGCAGCATATATGTCCACAAGTGCGGGATCATATTCCTCGGGTGTTGTGTTGTAGTAGCTGTTGTGGTGATTGAGATGTGACCAGGAGTATTCACCGCACATTACCCAGATTATGTCAACGAGATTGTTAAAATATTCATCGTTATCATAATAAATCATTGACAAAATTGCAGAGGACTGAAGCTGAAAGAGCTGTCTGTACCAGAGCATCCTGTCCTCTCCTCTACCAAAATATGCATCGTAGCTGATATGACGGGGCTTTTCTTCAAACGCCCAATCATATTTTTCCTTTATTTCTCTGCGATGCCTTGCAAACTCATCGCTTTCACGCACATGGTCCCAAAATTTTTTATCCTTAGCAAAATCAAGCATAATAATTCCTCCAATGGAAAACTCTATTCATTATAATTGTACCACACAAAAAAAGCTAAATCAATATTATATGTAAAATTTTATATAAAAAACTAAAATATGCATGTCAAACCTTATTCCGGCGTATCACTGTATAAAGAACCGATACAATGCTTGACCTTGTATCATAATCCCTATGTAAAAAAAATACAGCAAAACAATTTAGTTGTCAAATCAGTATAAATCTCCTTGTTTTGCAGATAATAACTGTACAAATTTGTAAAACGAGGAGATTTTTTAATATATGAAAGCCACAGGAATTGTAAGAAGAATAGATGATCTTGGCAGAGTGGTTATCCCCAAGGAAATACGCAGAGTATTTCGTATACGGGAGGGAGATGCTCTTGAAATATTTACAAGCCGAGACGGTGAGGTGATATTCAAAAAATACTCGCCCATCGGAGAAATGACATCATTTGCAACTCAATATGTGGAGACACTGCACAAAATTTGTCAGATGTCCGTAATAATTACAGACAGGGACAGTGTAATAGCCTGTGCCGGTGTATCAAGAAAGGAATATCTTGAAAAAAAGCTTACCGAGGATTTTGATACGATTATGGACAGCCGTTCTCTGTTTTCATCGTCAAACGACGGAAAAACCGTGTCTGTAGTTGACGGTGCCACAGGATATGTAAAATACGCTATGCCGATTATTACCGACGGTGATGTAGTGGGATGTATAGCATCACTTGTTGTAGACGGAGATAGCCGTGTAACGGACGGAACAGAGGCAAAGCTTATCCAGACGGCTGCTTCTTTTTTAGGCAAGCAATTCGAGGGCTGATATCCTTATGAAATAAAAAGGTAGAATATAGAATTATCATAAAAGCCTTACCCTGTGTCAATAATTCTAAGTAATACGCAAAAAAACCGACAGAAAAAGGTCGGTTTTTTGTGTATTATATATTGAATTAGTCTTAACTTTATGATAAACTTAAATAGTCAAGTATTCCCTCGTATATTCCCTGAGCAAATAGTTCGGGATCATTTGCCATAAGATTGGCATCACGGGGGTTTGAAATAAATCCCAATTCCACAAGGACTGCCGGCATATTGGTTTTTCTTAGTACATACAGTCCCGGGCGTAGCTTTATACCTCTGTTCCGGAGTCCTGTATTCTCTACTATCCTCCTTACAATATCCTCTCCCAGCTCGGATGCTACCGACGGTGCAGAATATACAAGTGCCTCTGTGCCGTTTACATTAGAGGATGTGGAGGCATTTGTGTGTATGCTGATAAAGTAATCGGCACCCCATGAATTGGCTTCATCCACTCTGATACGCAGGCTTGATGAATTTGAATTTCCAAGCTGTGTGGTTGGTGTAGGTCTTGACAGACGGGTCTCGAAATTACCGTTGGAGTTTAGCAGGTTGGCAAGTATTCTGCCCACCTCATATGTAATATCCTGCTCTCTGTACCCGTTTCCCTCTGCTCCGGAATTGGGGCTCTCGGGATTATGTCCTTGGTCAATATAAATTTTAATAGCCATAATTACTCCCCTTTCTTTTTATATATTATGATATTTTTCCAAAGAGGTTAATAATGAAGGAATTTAAGGATATCCAAAGAATTTTAAGCCATGTAAGAAAAGCCGTTGAAGAATACTCTATGATAGAGGACGGTGACAAAATTGCCGTCGGAATCTCGGGAGGTAAGGACTCCCTTACCCTGCTCTGTGCCCTTGCACATCTTCGAATTTTCTTAAAAAAGGATTTTACAATAGTTGCGGTTACTATTGATATGGGCTTTGACGGGGCCGATTTTTCTGCCATTGCAGAGCTATGCCGTGAATTAGAGGTGGAATACAAGGTGATATCCACCCAGATATACGAAATTATATTCAATGTGAGAAAAGAGAAAAATCCCTGCTCCCTGTGTGCGAGAATGAGGCGTGGAGCTCTTCACGATGCTTCAAAGGAGCTTGGATGCAATAAAATTGCCCTGGGGCACCATTTTGACGATGTGGCAGAAACCTTTATGCTTAATCTTTTCTTTGAGGGACGCATAGGAGCATTCTCACCTGTTACATATCTTTCCAGAAAGGACCTGACTCTTATAAGACCCCTTATATACACCCGTGAAAAGGAAATTAAATCCTTTACAAACAAGGAGCTTTTGCCCGTTACAAAAAGCCCCTGCCCTGCCGATGGACACACAGAAAGGGCAAGGATGAAGGACTATCTTGCAATATTTGACAAGGAGCACCCGGGGCTTTATAACCGAATTGTAGGAGCTATTCAGCGTGGGGAGATTGACGGCTTCCATGAGGATAGAATCGACCAGGCAGAAAAGCTGAGAAGAAAAAACGCAAATCAATAAATTAAAAGGATGGAGTAAGCTCTCCATCCTTTTTTATTATTTTGTTTTGGGTGTTGTATTCCAGTAAAGGCGTCTGCGTCTTACCTTACGGACATAACAGAATACGATAAAGCCTACTATACCGAGGGCAATAACTCCACTTACAATGTAAATTCCGCCGTTAAAGGATGATGAATCAACCTTCAATTCCTCCCATAGTCTGTTAAGCAATGCAAGCTTGTCAGTGGGAAGATTTCTGTATGCATACTTAGAGAACAAGATATCTATATTATCCTCAATATCGGGGTCATAGATAACATCATAGTCCTCACCGAGGTATTCAATATAATCGGGATTTTCCGTTACCAAAGTATTGGGACAGCCATAATAGATATACTCAGCATTGGCAATAGCAGGCTCCTCGGAGAGCATAAAATTGATATAAGCCTCTGCGTGCTTTTTATTCTCCTCGCTTACGCCTGTGGGGATACACATAGCATCTGCAAAGATATTGGTAGCAAACTCTCCGTCACTGTTTTTAGGGTAATAGAAGGCAAGATTCTCGTTATTGTAAATCATAGAGAGTGCGTCGCCTGCATAATATGCACCTATCCACGCCTCCTCGGACTCCAGCTTGTTATACACCTCATCCATTACATAGCTCTGTACAAGTGGCTTTTGTCTTTTCAGCTCGTTAAGAGCATTTCTCCACTCTAACTCGGTAGCCGTATTAACATTAATTCCCTCCTTGTACATAGCAGAGCCGAAGGCATCACGGGCGTTATTAAACTGAAGGATATGCCCACTGTACTTCTCGTTCCAGAGCAAATCCCATCCACCGATATCCTCCTCGTCCACATACTCTGTATTGTATATAATTCCAACTATACCGTAGGTATACATTACGGAATACGTTTCCTCACCGTTGTCGTAGAAGGGCTTTTTGAAATCGTCCTTGATATACTTGTAATTGGGAATGTTATTAAGGTCAAGGGGCTGTACAAGTCCCTCCTTAATAAGCCTTTCTACCATGTAGTCGGAAGGAACAATAACATCATACCCTCCCACTCCGCTTTTTATCTTGGCATACAGGTCCTCATTACTTGTATAGGTAGTATAATTTACCTGTACCTTTACCTTGTGTCCCCTCTCCTCGGAAAGCACCTTTGAATAGTAATCCTCAAATGCCTTATTGGAGTCAAAGGAGCCATCGCTTCCGTCTGAGATATATTCACCCCAGTTATACACATTTACAACAACGGTCTCCGTTGTGGCTGTGGATATAAGAACAGCACCTGTTATAATTGCAATAAGAGCAAAGGTAGCTGCAAAAACGATTCTTCTTCTCTTCTTCTGCTTAAGAGTAACAGGCTTCTTTTCCTTTACACCGGAGGAATTGCCTGTAAAATTGGATATTAACAAAAGAATAAGGATTGATAAGAATATAAGTGCCGACAAAGCGTACATATCCGGTGTTACACGCTTTTTAGTCATGGAATATATCCTTATCGGCAAGGTTTCAAAGCCACTGCCGATTGTAAAATAGCTGATTATAAAATCATCTATTGAAAGAGTAAATGCCATAATAAAGCCGGATATAATACCGGAAATTATCTGGGGCATCTCTACCTTATAGAAAGACTGAAACGGAGTACATCCCAAATCGAGAGCAGCCTCGGGAAGATGTCTGTCCATCTGCTTGAATTTCGGCATTACGGAAAGCACCACATACGGTATATTGAATGTAACATGGGCTATAAGAACTGTACCGAAGCCTAAGGTGGTTGAGGAATTTATAAGTCTGCCCACAAAAACGAACAGAAGCATCATAGAAATACCTACAACAATCTCAGGGTTCATCATAGGAATATTATTGACTGTAAGCACCGTATTTTTTATGTGCTTATTCTTCATATGATGGATACCGTATGCCGCAAGAGTACCTATAACAGTCGCTATAACAGAAGAAAGTATAGCAAGGATCAGGGTATTCCTTAACGCAAGAAGCGTTGCTCCGTCGCTGAACAGCTCCTTATACCATTTGAGGGAAAAGCCCGCAAAGGAGTTAGTGCTGTTTGACGAATTGAAGGAAAACAGTATCAGTACCGCAATTGGCAGATACAGAAAAACGAATATAAGGGCGGTGTATATCTTATTTGATTTCTTCATATGATAACACCCCCATCATCATCGGCATACTTGTTCATAATTGTCATGCTTATGATAATCAAAAGCATAAGGACAAAGGACATAGAAGCACCGAGATTGTAATTGTACGCAGTCTGGAACTGCCTCTCAATGGTATCACCTATAAGGTCGAAGTTGCCTCCACCCAGCTTCTGTGAAATATAGAAGGTGCTGATAGAGGGTACAAATACCATTGTAATACCGGAAATAATACCGGGTATGCTTAGGGGGAATACCACCTTTGTAATAACGGTCAAGGGATTGGAGCCCAGATCTGCCGCAGCCTCCAAAAGTCTGCCATCCACCTTAGAGAGCACGGAATGGATGGGGATTATCATATACGGCAAATAGTTATATACCATACCTACAATAACCGCACCGGCTGTATTTATCATATGGACCGGTCCGATACCGAAAATGCCGAGGAAGGAATTAATTATACCCGTATCCTCCATAAGTGCCATCCATGAATATGTCCTTATAAGGAAGTTCATCCACATGGGAAGCATTATAAGCATTATAAGTATCTTCTGGGTCTTTGGCTTGGCTCTTGAAATAAAGTACGCTATGGGATATGCAATAACAAGGCATATTACCGTTGCCAGAAAGGCAAAGCAAACAGAACGCATAAATATCTCAAGGTAGCTCGCCTGAAAGAGCTCTGTAAAATTACCAAAGGTAAAATTACCCTCCTTGTCCGTAAATGCATAATACATTACGAAAATAAGGGGAGCAACTATAAACAGAACCGACCATACGATATGAGGAGAAGCAGCCGCCTTCTGAATCAATGACTTTTTGTTCATTCTGCTTATTCTTCCTCCTCGGTAACATCAGAAAGATGCTCCAGCTCGTCGCTGAAGGATGAATAGTCGCCAAACATACCGGAAAACTCGGATTTTTTCATAATATGAATAGCATCGGGCTCTACATATATACCGATTTTCTGTGCAGGGGCAACATAGTCGGTGGACTGAATCATCCACTTGAATTTATTGATGGTAACTATTATCTCATAGTGAACGCCCTTGAAGGTAACAGAGTCAACGATACCGCTGAGCATTCCCTTCTCCACGGGGACAACATCCACATCCTCAGGTCTGACAACAACATCAACAGGCTCATTTTTACTAAAGCCCTTGTCAAGGCAGACAAATTCATGACCTGAAAATCTTACCTTAAAGTCATCAAGCATTACGCCATCAATTATATTACTCTCACCGATAAAGTCAGCGACAAAGGCGTTCTCCGGCTCGTTGTAAATATCGGTAGGTGAGCCAATCTGCTGTATCTTACCGTTTGCCATAACCACAACGGTATCGGACATACTGAGGGCCTCCTCCTGGTCGTGAGTTACATAAATAAATGTAATGCCTGTTTTTCTTTGTATATTTTTAAGCTCGTTTTGCATATCCTTACGAAGCTTAAGGTCCAAAGCACCAAGTGGCTCGTCAAGAAGCAAAACTCTCGGTTTATTTATCAAAGCTCTGGCTATGGCAACTCTCTGCTGCTGACCGCCCGAAAGCAGGTTAACATCTCTCTTCTCAAATCCACGAAGGTTCACCATAGTAAGCATTTCTTCTACTCGTTCATAGATTTCTTCTTCAGGTGTTTTCTTCAATCGAAGAGCAAAGGCAATATTCTCATATACATTAAGGTGTGGAAACAAGGCATATTTCTGGAATACCGTGTTTACAGATCTTTTATACGGGGGAACCTCATTTATTTTCTCCCCATCAAACAAAAGCTCTCCGCAGTCGGGTGTTACAAAGCCCGCAATAATACGCAGGGTGGTAGTTTTACCGCATCCGGAGGGACCGAGAAGAGTCATAAATTCCTTCTCGTAAACCTTAAGGTCGATATTATCGAGTATCAATTCACCGTCAAAGGATTTTGACACTCCCTTAAGCTCAATGATCTTTTTTTCGTTCATTTCTATCCCCGTTCTTTCATAGACTCGACTAACAATGACGAGAATCATCTTTAATCGCCAAAAACAGTTAATCAATTGCATTATAACAAATAATTATAAAATGTGCAATAGTTATAACAAATTTTTTTACAAGGAAACACCAAAATATTTAATCGTTTTTTGAAGCAAAGACCTAAGCACGGAAGCAAAGACTGTACAGAAGGAATACAGAGATAAAAAAAAGAGACACATCCGAGGCAAAAACCAGCTGAAGATATACGCTTATCAGCCAAAGAAAAAAAGCAAAAACAAAGGAAAGACACCTGTTGATTCTTTGTGCTCTGTCCACTCTTGAAAAACGGTATATCAGACATCGCATAACCTCTCCTCCGTCAAGGACGGAAACAGGATATAAATTCATAAGCCCGAGGGATAGGTTATACAGAGCAAAATAATAGAATTTATCATTAAAATCAAACACAGGGTTGGCAAAAATTACAAAAAATACTAAATTAAATATTATACCTCCACCACACACCAGAGCCTCCCTTAGGTATGTTAAGGAGGCACAGTCATACCTTAAATTCAAGCGAAAAAGCGATGCCTTAAAATCCTTTATCCCCGCACCGACAAGCTTGGCAAATAACAGATGCCCCACCTCATGCACAGCATAACAAAGCAGTAAAAGAAACGGATAAGGAGATGAAGAAATATTCATTACCGTAAGCAGGAGAAAAACAATGCTTATTTTCTCTCCGACTCCGTTCATTTTTATCCCCCCAATCCGTTTGACAATGCCTGTTTTTCCACAGACAAAAAATAGTAAGTACGGTATATTTATATTGATTTTTAATTTTGTCTATGATAGAATAGCTATATAAGTTCAAACAAAATCGAGGTATAGGATGAATAATCAACCCCTTGCAAATAAGCTCCGACCCGAGTCCTTCGATGATATTGTGGGACAGGAGCATCTCGTTTCCCAAAACGGCATTATCAGAAAAATGGTAGATTCGGGAAGAATCACAAATATGATATTTTTCGGTCCTCCCGGTACGGGTAAGACCACCCTTGCAAATATCATTGCAAAGAGATCGGATATGCAATTATATAAGCTAAATGCCACTACAGCTTCTCTTTCGGATATTAAAGAGGTTATAAATCAGTCTACAAATGTTTTCTCATCTAACGGTACACTTCTCTATCTTGATGAGATTCAGTATTTTAACAAAAAGCAGCAGCAATCCCTCCTTGAATTCATTGAGGACGGAAGAGTTACTCTTATTGCCTCCACTACGGAAAATCCACATTTTTACATATACAATGCCTTGCTTTCCCGTTGCTCTGTTTTTGAGTTTTTCCCCGTAGAAGCAAAAAAAATGGAGCCTGCCTTAAGACGGGCTATTGATACTCTCAATCGTGAAACAGGATGCAAAAAGGCTGTTACCGATGACGCCCTCTCCTTCTTTTCCACAAGGGCAAAGGGAGATGTACGCCATGCACTTACATTACTTGAGGCCTCGTACTATTCCGTGGACCGTATAATCGATATAGATTCGGCAAGGGCATTTATACCAAGCGTATCGGCAGGGCTCTTTGACCAGGATGGAGATGTACACTACAATCTTCTCTCCTGCTTACAGAAGTCTATCCGAGGCTCCGACCCCGATGCTGCCGTATTCTATCTTGCAAGGCTGTTAGAGGGTGGAGACATCCTCTCCCCTATACGCAGGATGCTTGTATGTGCATCGGAGGATATAGGTCTTGCATACCCTCAGGCGTCACAGATTGCCTATTCTCTATGCCAGACGGCAAGGGAACTCGGTATGCCGGAGGCCCGTATTCCCTTAGCTAACTGTGCTATTATGCTTGCCACAGCTCCAAAATCAAACAGTGCATATCTTGCTATGGATTCTGCCCTTGAGGACATCCGTGCAGGAAAGGGTATCACATTTCCAAAGCATTTACAGTCACCCCTGTTTACAGGCTATAAATACCCTCACAGCAGTGAAAATCACTGGCTTGAGCAGCAGTACCTCCCGGATGATATCAAAAACACTAAATACTATCACTTCGGGGACAATAAGACCGAGCAATCAGCCAAAGCATATTGGGAGTCCGTAAAGGGCAAAAAGCTTTAATTCAAAATAAAAAAGAGTGTTGCCTGACGCAACACTCTTTTTTAAGGAGGCTATACCGTTAGCCCTTTTACTTGGAATTTTCAGATTTCTTATACTCCTCGATGGCACGGTTTATTTTCTCTACTGTAGCCTTGGCTTTCACATCTGCATGAATGGGAACAGAAAACTTATAACCACCGTTATATCTTACAACGAGTCTTTCCTCAACCACATCAAACATCTTTTTACCAAAGGAAAGAGACTTTTGATTTTTGTCGAGTCTTACCTCCTCGATGGAAGCATAGGGGATTTCAAATTTTTTCTCCTTTGCCTCATCGGAAATAAGAGAAATTGATTTTGTGGAGATATATAAAGCATCTGTAAGTATATAAAGAGCTGTTTTAGTGTATTTTGAGGAATAAATTATTCCCTTCTTACTCTTTTTAAGCATTACGCCGCCTTCATACTCAAAATCCTCAAGAATCTCTATAGGTAGCTTTCTGTTAATTCTTCTCTCATTAATACCAAGATTATCAAGGGGAATTACCACCCCGTCTGTTCTTCTTTTGACAGTAGATAGAATATCCTTGTCGTTTGACCGTATGGAAACACCTATTATAAACAGTATCACTCCCAATGGCAGCATTAAACATGATAACAGCCAGAGAATTCCGTAGGCAAAAATAAACAGAGGCAACGACACTCCCATTAATCCAATGCCTATATACTCCATAAGGTCATTCATCTTAAAATAATTTATGTTTTGTTTGTTACTCACTTTTACTCCTTTCCGTCAGTTGTGGGCGGTACCCTTTCCCATAAGCTGACCTGCATTAGGGAAATGTAGCTATCATTTTCCCTACCTGCTACAATTATAATGCAAGACGCCAAAAAAAGCCATAACCTATTAGTTGAACAAAACTCAACCTTCAATTTAGGATTTTTATCCGTCTTCATTTATATAGTGTCAAATGGGCAAAAAAGGTTTGGCAATTTTGAAATATTTTTACAGCTTTATTTCCTTGCCTACCTTTTTTTACCTCACCTGCCGTGTTAAGAATATCATATATATTATCCCTCTATCCAATATAGGGATAAAAAGACGGTACGGAGGGATAAAAAGATTATTTTTCCCGTTTATCCCATAATTATACATATTATCCCTAACCGTTTGCAATTTTTTATTTTATATGATACAATGTACTTATATTGGTGGCAGGAGGTAGAAATATGATAAATATTGCTGTTTGCGACGATAATTTGCAATTTGCAACACTTTTAACACAGCATTTGAAAAAGCTGTGTGCATATAAAATTCCCCAAAGAGTCGATTGCAGATTTGCCCCCACCTTCAGCAGTGCCAAGGAGGTATTGGAATATCTGAAGGACAATACGATAGATGTTCTTTTTTTGGATATTGATATGCCTGAAACAAACGGCTTCAAGCTTGCGGAAATGCTATGTGAGTCCCATCCTGATACCATAATTATTTTTGTGTCCTCCTACGAGGAATTTGTCTACAGCTCCTTTGAATACTGTCCCTTCAGATTTTTACGAAAGGCTCATCTCGCACAGGAGCTTGATATCACACTGCAAAAGGTAATTGAAAAGTGTATCCTGAATAATGAAACAATTTTGTTTGACACCACTGACGGTGATTTAGTCCTCAGAGTGAGAGATATTATGTTCTTCGAGGGGCAGAAGAATTATTATATAATCAACACAGTCTCGGGAGCACAGTATAAATGCAGAGGAACTATGGAATCTGTTGAGGACTTAACCTCGAAATACGATTTTTTCAGAATACACTCTGCATATGTTATAAATCACGAGCATATTGAAAGTGTAAACAGCAACGGTTACCTCATTATGAAAAATAAGAAAATATTAAATGTCAGTAAAAGAAGAATGTCTGCATTTAAGAATGCTTATATGCAATTCATAAGAAGGAGAATATCAAAATGATTAATTTTGATCTGGTCGTAGAAATCGGTATTTCCCTCTTTGATGCAATATTGCTTGTTTACTTCATTTCGAGATTTAACAACGCCTCCCTTTCTCCGAGGCAAAACAAATTTATAATCCCCACAGTACTGATTATCTTCGGTTTTTCGGTAATAAACGATTTATTTCTTGCAGGCTTCAACCTGCTCGGAACATTTATTTTCTTGTTTCTTTACATACTTTATGCTATGTTTGTTGGCAACGGAAGGTATGTAAGGGCACTGTTCTCTGCCTGTATATTCGAGGTGATTTTTGTCCTTTTAAGCAGTCTGCTCTATTTGGTAATAACCCTTATTATAAAGGACTATGAGCAAATTTCTCAGGGGGCAAACGGTATATTCCGTTATACCTATGTTTTAATTCATAAAATTGCATTATTCGTTGCTCTGAAAATAATTCTTATGGTTTTCAACCAGGAAAGATCCTTTGAGGCTAAGCACGGTATCATAGCATTTCTGTTCTCCTTTGCCACAGTATTTGGGCTTGGTGCAACAATGTATATTGCATCAGTCTCGGATATGGAAAAAATCCGGCTGCAAACAATTATTCTGACCGTAGTGCTTACCTTTTCAAATGTGGCCCTGTACATCCTAATATACCAGATGCAAAAATATCAGCAAAACAAATATGAACTACGGCTGCTGCAGGAAAAAATTGCATTTGAGGAGGCAAGGCATAATGACGCAGCTGCAATATGGTCCAACATCCGAAAGGTACAGCACGATATGAAGCAGCATATCACCGTTATTTCCGGATACCTTGAGGAAAATAAGATTGAAGGCTGTAAGGAATATCTTAATGAACTGTTGCCAAAGGCGGGAAATATAGGTAACCTTATAACATCTGATAATAAGGCTCTCGATTATTTGATAAATTCTAAGCTGGCACCCTTGAAGGATACAAAAATTATTATATCCGGCTCCATCGGAGACCTGTCCGACATAAAGGAATTTGACCTTGTATGCCTTATCGGAAATGTTCTGGATAATGCAATTGAGGCTCTGGAAAAAATAAAGGACCCTAAGGATAAGCGTATCGAGCTGTTATTTGTAAGACAAAATTCAAACAGGATAATCATATGCAAAAATTCTGTCTGCTCCTCTGTTCTTACAACCAATAAGGAGCTGAAAACCACTAAAAAATCTAAGGATGCACATGGCTACGGTACAAAAATAGTAGCAAAAATCGTATCCGACTATCACGGTATTGTGGATTATTTTGAGGACTTTAATATGTTCGGAGTCCAGATAATATTGCCTGATGCGTCAAATAATATCGAATAAAAGTAAAAGCTCTCTCCGTTGTGGAGAGAGCTTTTATGTAATTCGGGTTAGTTATCGGTCTTTGATTTCTCAAGCTGTTCGTTCATAATTTTAAGAAGTCTGTCGGCGATTTCCTTGGATTTGACATCCACATGAAGAGGGGTAGAAAATTTATATCCGTTACTGTATCTGATTACAAGATGGTCGGTTGTAATATTAAATTCCTTTTTATTGAAGGTAAGCTTTTTATCCTCTCTTACAACACGGAGCTCTGTTATGGAATCATAGGGCATCTCTATTCTTCTGTTTTTAACCTCATCCGAAACAAGAGATACGGTTCTTGTTCTGACAATAAAGGCATCAGTCAAGGGAAAAATTGCAGTCTTTGTATACTTTGAAGAAAAAATATCGTTTTTTGTCTTACGAAGCATAGTTGTATCATCATATTCAAAGCTTTCCGTAACCTCTGTCTTAGCATCCCTTAAAACTCTTCTCTCATTTACAGCAAGAGTATCAAGAGAAAGGTCAAAGCCCTCTAATTTTTTTGCAAGCAGTGCACGCATTTCCTTTTCGTTTACTCTTATTGTTGTACCGATTATAAAAATTACAACACCTATTGCCATAAGTATACAGCATGGGGCTATCCATCTTCTCTTTCCAACAGTTAACAGTATAGCACCTATAACAAGCATTGCCGCACCTATCAAAAGTATAAGATCATTTTTCTTGAAAAAATTTTCATGCTGTTTTTTGTTCATTTTGTGTATGCCCTTTCATAATTTAACAATCAACCGTTATAAAAATCATTAGCATAACGGACAGCTTCCATAGCATCCTTTGCATACTTATCTGCGTGTATCATTTCTGCATATTCTATGGTAAGTACTGCTCCTCCCACCATTACCCTTATGTTGCTGTCATAATCCTTTAACTGTTTAATAGTCTTTTCCATTGAGGGAACTGTGGTAGTCATAAGAGCCGAAAGCCCTACGAGCTTAATTCCTGTTTTTTCAGCGTACTCAACAATTTCCTCGGGGGACACATCCTTGCCGAGGTCGTGTACGCTATAACCGTAATTTTGCAAAATCACCTTTACAATATTTTTACCGATATCATGTATATCGCCCTTTACAGTAGCGATAATTATATCTCCCTTGCTTGCATTTTCATCCTTTGGGATTGCCTCCTTGATTATATCAAAGGCTATATTTGCAGTTTCGGCACTCATAAGGAGCTGAGGCAGAAAGGACAATCCCTTTTCATAGCTCTCTCCTACCGTGTCAAGTGCGGGAATTATATAATTATTTACAATTTCCAGGGGGGGAGTGTCTATAATTAGCTTTTTTGTAATTTCCTTAGCATCATTTTTAAGCCCCTTTATAATTGCTCTTTCAAGGGTGATATCCGACTCTGTCACGGCTGTCTCCAACCTTTTATCGGATGCAAAAGCTATATACTCTCCACAGCTCTCATCAATTCCCATAAGAGCATTATATGCATAGTAAATCTTCTGCATCTCCTGTGAATAGGGGTTCATAATTACGGCATCGAGCCCCTCTCTCAATGCAAGAGCAAAAAATGTTGATGTTATATAATCCCTGTTAGGTAAGCCAAAGGAAACATTGGAAATACCGAGGGAGACTTTTACTCCAAGGCGTTCCTTTATCAGCCTGATGGCATCAAGGGTTACTTTCGGGGCATTTTTATCGGAGCTTACAGTTAAGCACAGAGGGTCAACTATTATATCCCTTCTGTTTATTCCGTACTCCTCTGCTCTTTCCACTATTCTCTTTGCTATTTGATATCTGCCCTCTGCACTGTCGGGAATACCCTTTTCGTCAAGGGTCAGGGCAATTACAGCTCCTCCGTATTTTTTCACAAGTGGGAAAACAGAATTAATGCTCTCCTCCTTACCGTTTACGGAGTTAACAAGAGGCTTACCGTTATAAACTCTCATAGCACTCTCCAGTGCCACAGGGTCCGATGTATCTATCTGTAACGGCAAGGTGGATACAGCCTGTATCTCCTTAACGGCACGGGTAAGGAAATCGACCTCGTCAATTTCCGGCAGGCCCACATTTACATCCAGCATATGGGCACCGTGCTCCTCCTGACCTATTGCCTCGGAAATAATATAATCCATATTATTTTCACGAAGTGCCGTCTTGAATTTGGATTTACCCGTTGGATTTATCCTCTCGCCTATAAGAACACATTTATTATCAAAAATGCATGCCTTGGAATAGGATGAAACAACTGTAGTATTCTTCTCTGCTACGGGCTTAGGCTGTAAGCTTCCTATACCCTGTACCACTTTTTTTATATGCTCGGGAGTTGTACCGCAGCAGCCACCAAGAACTCTTGCTCCCATCTCTGCTATATTAAGCATATGACAGCAGAAGTCCTCGGGAGTTGAATCAAAGCAGGTTTTCCCTTCATGTATGCAGGGTATACCTGCATTGGGATTTACAATTACAGGGAGGGATGCACAGGCTACAATCTCGGGTACAAAAAGCTTAAGCTTATCTGCACCGAGAGAGCAATTTACTCCAAGGGCAGAAACACCCAGTCCCTCTAACATAGCAACCATGGAGGGTATATCACAGCCTGTCATTGTCTTTCCGTTTTCATCAAGGACAAATGTGGCAAATATCGGCAGGGATGAATTCTCCTTTGCTGCAATAACAGCAGCCTTAAGCTCATAGGGGTCATTCATTGTCTCTATAATTATAAGGTCGCAGCCTGCCCTGTCTCCTGCCTTAACAGTCTCGGAAAAGGCGTTTACAGCATCCTCAAAATCCAGGTCACCAAGAGGCTTTAACAGCTTTCCCGTTGGTCCTATATCAAGGGCAACATACTGTTCTTCCTTAAATATAGCCCTCTTGGCGTTTTCAACAGCCTTGAAAACAGCCTCCTCCGTGTTACTTATCTTCAAAGGATTAGCACCGAAGGTGTTGGTGGTAACCACATTGGCACCTGCCTCAAAATATGCTCTGTGTATTGATGTTATAACATCAGGGTGGGTAATATTCCACTCCTCCGGGCTCTGTCCGGGAAGCAAACCCCTTTCCTGAAGAAGAGTTCCCATTCCTCCATCGAAGAAAAGGAAGCCCGATTTCAGCTTTTCTATAATATTCATATTTTCTCCGTTATTTTGCTGACTTAGGTATTCCAATTATGGCACTTACGGTTTTTGTCGGCACCATAAGGCTTCCCTCTGTAAGCGTTACGCCGATTTTTCTTTCTGCGTCAAGATATTTTAATAGCTCCCTCTGATATTCTATGGATAGGTCCCCATAGCCCGGGGAATAGCGTCTTACCTTATATCTGCCGTCTGTAAGATATAAATTGAGTCTGTCACAAAAGCTCTCTATCACAGCAACACAGGAGGCATTGAACAGCACTCCCTTGGACGGCAGGGACTTCAAGTATCTGTTTACAAGCATATCTGCCCTTATCCCTATTGTGGCTACAAATATATATGCCTCACAATATCCGTCAAGAAATTTTGCAAGGTTTTCGCTTTCCATCTCCATAAAGTCAAAAATCACACGCTTTCCCTCAATTTTTACTCTGCTTTTTACATATACAGCCTTGGGGACGGCTATGCCTTTTGCCTCCTCTATACATTCCATAGTAAGAGCAAGCGTACTCTCGTCGGGGGAATTTATGCTTAAATATCTTAAGGCATCCTTTATCTCCACCGAAAGAGTCTGTGGACTTACGGTATACATTGTGTGGGTCATTTTATAATCTCCGAAATATTTTTTTGAATATTTCTTGCAACATACTCTTTGTTCATAGAATACACATGTACTGCATTTATACCGTTGGCATACAAATCAATAATCTGGTCGGTAGCATATGCAATTCCTGCCTGGCTCATTGCCTGTGGGTTAGAGCCATAACGGTCAACCAACGCCTTAAAACGCTGAGGTATGTAAGAGCCGGAGAGCTTTATTGCCCTGTCTATTTGATTTGCGTTTGTAATAGGCATAATTCCCGCTATTACGGGAACTGTAATTCCTGCCTCACGAATTTTATACATAAAGTTGTAAAAAAGATTATTGTCAAAGAACATCTGTGTTGTAAGGAACTGACATCCTGCCGCCACCTTGAGCTTAAGGTTCAGTATATCCTCCTTTTGATTTGCACTCTCCGGGTGAATCTCGGGATAGCATGCACCACCTATACAGAAGCCTCCGTAATTACTTATATCCATAGCAAGCTCAGAGGCGTGCTTATAGTCAAACTTTATCTTATCTCTGTTCTCGGGAGTAATATCTCCTCTTAGGGCAAGGATGTTCTCTATACCTGCATTTTTCAGAGCTTCAAGACGGAGGTGAATATCATCCTTACTCGAATTTATACAGGTAAGATGAGCAATGGTATCAACACCGCAATTATCCTTTATATTTTTGGCAACGGAAACGGTATACTCGCTTGTTCCACCGCCTGCTCCGTATGTAACACTCATAAAAGAGGGGCTTAGCATAGCTATTTTCTCTGTTGCTTCCTTCACTGTATCAAAAGCATCGCTTGTCTTAGGTGGAAACACCTCAAAGGAAAGCGATGGCTTATTTGATGTAATTATATCAATTATTTTCATTATGGTCCCTCCATTATGCTCAACACCTATAATATCATTTTATCACTCAAAAAAACATTTTTCAATAAAAATATAAAAATAATGTATTATAAATTCAAAATGTTAAAAAATAATCTTAGTGAGGTGATAAAACAGGCACACATAATACCAAAAAATTCCAAAGGTGAAGGTACCTGAGCCTCCTGTGTAAACCGGCACGGATATAAGTCTAAAACGGCAAAAACAAAAAGAACGGAGCAAAATCATGAACATTTTACAGAACTAAAATCAGAACAACAATCAGAATAACAGCCAGAATAAAAACCAGAACAACAATCAGAATAACAGCCAGAATAAAAACCAGAACAACAATCAGAATAACAGCCAGAACAACAATCAGAATAACAGCCAGAACAACAACCAGAACAACAGCCAGAACAACAGCCAGAACAACAGCCAGAACAACAGCCAGAACAACAACCAGAACAAAAATTCATACAGATAAAATAAAAACAAACACGGCGACCTGTTATGGCAGGTCGCCGTGTTTAATTTTATTGCTGACGCAAGCAAGAATTATTCAAATTCAACCACATTAGCCCAGGAGAGCAATAGCTCCTTTTCCTCGGGCTTACCCTTTACAGACTGGGAAGCTGCAACAATAGGAAGCCACTTTTGTACATAGGATTTTTTTGTTCCGGTCTTTTCACAGAAAAGATCCATATACTTATCTGCCATTTCCTTCTCATTTGCAAGAGTAAAGATAAGATAAGTTCTCGCTACATCTGCAGATGCGTTACCCTGTGTAACATGGGACCAGTCAATAATAAACATCTCTCCGTCATCTCTTACAATAACATTAGAGGGGTTAAAGTCTCCGTGACATACCTTATTATGCTTAGGCATACCGGTAAGTCGGGTATGAAGCTCGTACTTAACAGTATCGTCAAGCACAGTCTGGTCAATCTTTGCGTGCATTTTGTCCTTAAGCTTTATAAGTCCGGGACATCTCTTTGTGTGAACAAGAATCTGCAGGTCTACAAATTTATCAAGATATTCGTCAATTTTATCGGGATTCTCCCTCATAAGCACATCAAGGGGAGTTCCCTCAACATACTCAGAGACAATCATCCATCTTCCGTCCACATTGCCAACCTCTAAGAGCTTGGGAATGTTGATATCTGTTTCCTCTACAAGTGCCTGATTTTTAGCCTGAGCCAAAACATCAGCCTTGGGATAATCCTTATTAAAAAGCTTAACCGTAGTATTGCCATCACGGTAAACCGTTTTGGTGGTTCTCTCTGCTATCACATTTTCAAGTTTCATTATTAGCCTCCTTGCTTTCCTGTTATTATTTTAACATAACAGGAGTGTATTTTACAATAGCTTTTGTATCTAAAAGTCTAACATTAAACCTTTTTGCTTGTACCGTAGTATGCGTTCAGGTACATTTCCTTAATTTCACTCATAAGAGGATATCTGGGGTTAGCACCTGTGCACTGGTCATCAAATGCTTGCTCAACCATTTCATCAAGGTTGTCAAGGAAGTATTTTTCATCAACACCGTAATCCTTGATAGTGGACTTGATACCAACCTTTTCCTTAAGCTCATTTATAGCCTTGATAAGGTTTTCCACCTTCTTTTCATCTGTCTTACCGCCGAGTCCGAGGTAGTCGGCAACCTCTGCATATCGAGCCAATGTGTGGGGGTGGTCATACTGTGAGAAGGTACCCATCTTTGTAGGAGCCTCATCGGAGTTAAACTTAATTACCTCATTAATCATAAGGGCGTTGGCAACACCGTGGGGGAGGTGGTGGAATGCACCAAGCTTATGAGCCATGGAGTGACATACACCGAGGAATGCGTTAGCAAATGCCATACCTGCAATGGTTGCGGCATTAGCCATCTTCTCACGGGCGACAACATCGGTCTGACCGTTATCGTATGCTCTTGGGAGATACTCAAAGATAACCTTAAGAGCTCTTAATGCCAAACCGTCTGTATAGTCTGTCGCCATAATGGATGCATATGCCTCAAGGGCGTGAGTAACAGCGTCAATACCGGATGCTGCAGTAAGTCCACGGGGTGCGGACATATGAAAGTCTGTGTCAATTATTGCCATATTGGGGAGGAGCTCATAGTCGGCAAGAGGATATTTTACACCACTCTTTTCATCTGTTATAACTGCAAAGGGTGTAACCTCGGAGCCTGTACCTGCAGATGTGGGGATTGCGATAAAATACGCCTTTTCTCCCATTTTGGGGAATGTATATACTCTCTTGCGGATATCCATAAATCGCATAGCCATATCCATAAAGTCAACCTCGGGATGCTCATACATTACCCACATAATCTTTGCAGCGTCCATAGCAGAGCCACCACCAAGAGCAATAATTACATCGGGCTGGAATGCTCTCATCTGAGCAGCACCCTCCTTAGCACATGCAAGGGTGGGGTCGGGCTCTACATTGTGGAATGTAGCGTACTGAATACCCATTTTAGAAAGCTCATCTGTTATAGGCTTAGCATATCCGTTATTGAAAAGGAAGGTATCTGTAACGATAAATGCCTTTTTCTTGCCCATAACATCCTTAAGCTCGGCAAGAGCAACGGGCAGGCAGCCCTTCTTTATATATACCTTTTCGGGAGCTCTGAACCAAAGCATATTTTCTCTCCTTATTGCTACTGTTTTGATGTTGAGAAGGTGCTTAACACCTACATTGTCGGAAATGGAGTTGCCGCCCCAGGAGCCACAGCCAAGTGTAAGCGAGGGAGCAAGACGGAAGTTATAAACATCGCCCACTCCTCCGTGGGATGAGGGTGTATTTACAAGAACACGGCAGGTCTTCATCCTCAGGGTGAACTTTTCAAGCTTCTCTTTTTCTGTATATTCATTAATGTAAATGGAGGATGTATGTCCGAGACCTCCGTCCTCTATAAGAGCATACGCCTTATCGAGTGCCTCATCGAAGCTCTGTGCCTTATACATAGCAAGAACAGGAGAAAGCTTTTCGTGTGCAAACTCCTCGCTAAGCTCCACGCTATCCACCTCACCGATAAGAATCTTTGTCTTCTCGGGAACGGTAACGCCTGAGAGCTGTGCAATCTTAAATGCACTCTGACCAACTATTTTAGCGTTCAAGGCTCCGTTTATGATAATAGTCTTACGAACCTTCTCTGTTTCCTCAGGTGTAAGGAAATAGCATCCACGACGGGTAAACTCTGCCTTAACCTCATTATATACCTTATCGAGAACTATAACAGACTGCTCGGATGCACAAATCATACCGTTATCAAAGGTCTTGGAGTGGATAATGGAGTTTACGGCAAGAAGAATATTTGCACTCTCGTCAATGATAGCAGGTGTGTTTCCTGCTCCTACGCCGAGTGCAGGCTTTCCACTGGAGTATGCCGCCTTAACCATACCTGGACCACCTGTTGCAAGGATAATATCACTTTCTCTCATAAGGAGATTGGTAAGCTCAAGGCTGGGAACATCAATCCATGCGATGATATCCTCGGGGGCTCCTGCCTTAACAGCAGCCTCAAGAACAATTTTGGACGCTGCGATGGTGGAGAGCTTTGCTCTGGGATGGGGGCTGATAATAATACCGTTTCTTGTCTTGAGAGCTATAAGAGTCTTAAAAATAGCTGTTGATGTAGGGTTTGTGGTTGGAATTACAGCACCAACAACTCCCACAGGGGCAGCAATCTTCTGTATACCACCCGATACATCCTCTTCAATAACATCACAGGTCTTTTCATCCCTGTATTTATTGTAAATAAATTCGGAGGCAAGATGATTTTTTATAACCTTATCCTCAACAATACCCATTCCTGTTTCGGCTACTGCCATTTTAGCAAGAGAAATTCTTTCTCTGTTTGCCGCAAGGGCAGCTGCTGCAAAAATCTTATCTACCTGCTCCTGTGTGTAGGTAGCAAATTTTGCCTGTGCCGCCTTAACCCTCTTGAGTGCAGCCTCAAAGGTTTCTACATTTTCTACGATCTGATATTCTTTCATTGTAATACCCTCTCTTCGATAGAATTTTATGCCTCTTTTCGGGCACCTTAAATTACGAAAATATTTTATCACAGTTTATGCGTTTTGTGAAATGCTTATATCGTATAGTGCTATGCTTTTATTTATATATCCAATAATGCTTATTTTGACACAAATTTGCATAAATTTTTTAGTAAAAATATACAATTAATATGTTTTTCAAGACATTTCTCCCAATTTGTTGTAAAAAAGTCAGAATTAAACAGCTTTTACGGTGTTTAAGTTAGATAAAATTTCATATATGTTCAAAATGCAAAAACAGAGCATACAGATTGTCTCTGCTGCTCTGTTTTAACTATTATGGTGTATATCTTCGTGCTCACGCCGAAATATAATTCTGTGTTTACATTCCTTCCTTAGCCTTCAATACTAACGCTATAAACTTTTTATCTATATCGGTCAGCTTATAACTTTCTCTGTATATTAAAACATCCTTGTACTTCTTTTTCATATATTCACAACGGCGTTCCACAAGATTGTTGTTGGCAAGCATTTCGTCAGGCATTGGGGATACCCACATAAAGGTATTCGGCACCTGTTCAAGGAGCATATACTGGCTTGCCCTTTCAAACACATATATTCTCTTATCAACAAACTCGGACATCTCTGCTTTTTTAACATCAATAATTGGTAATGAGGGAACATAGGGGTCTGCGTGTGCTATCTCGATATAATCGGACAAATCCTCAGGGTTGATAACATCCTTTTTGGCAAGGGGATTATTTACGGACATTGCAAGAACATAGGAAAACTCTGTAATAGTCTTTGAAACAAGATTTTTCTCCTTGAACATAGACTCAAAATACTTCTCAAAGGTTTCCTGATATCTGATTATCGCAAGATTATATTCTCCACGCAAAATATTGTTTATAGCACGCATAGAATTGGTCTCTTTATAAAAAATCTCGGCAGGAGTATCTGTTTTTATAGATTTTGCCAGCTCACCGAAAGCATAAGCAATGTATCCTGCACGGGGCACACAGGCAGAAAACTGCTGTTTATTGGTCTTTCCTGTTTTATAAATTTCCTCAAGCTCATCTATTTGAGAAAGTATCCTCTTTGCATACTGTAAAAACTCCTCACCGTTGGGAGTTACCGTAATACCCTTAGAGTTTCTTTCAAAAATAATAATGCCGAGACTGTCCTCCAATTCCTTTATGGCACGGCTGAGATTTGGCTGACCCATATACAGGTTTTTGGCAGCCTTACTGATGGACTTATTTTTCTCCACCTCTATGGCATATTTAAGATACTGAATATTCATGCTGTCCCTCCCGAAGCTTTTTTACCTATATATTTTATCATATATCATCCAAGTTGTCAATAAATCAAAACAAGAGTAGTGAAAAACACTACTCTTGCCTTTTATGTAATTAAATTTACTCTGCTGATTCTGTGGATGCATCTGCTGTGGGGACAATGCTCTGTGCTGCCTTACCACCTACAAAGCCTGCAAGAAGACTTGCAAGATCGATGCCTGTAGACTGCTTCATACCCTCCATTATCTGGTCGGTGCTGTTCATAACATCACGAACGAGCTTTGTAGAGTTGCCGTCACCGTACATAACGATCTTATCTGTCTGTGCAAGAGGTGTAGCAGCATTCTTAACGACCTCGGGAAGGGCTGTAAGATACATTTCAAGAACGGACGCCTCACCCATTTTCTTCTGTGCCTCTGCCTTCTTCTCAATTGCCTCAGCCTCTGCCATACCCTTGGCTCTGATACCCTCAGCCTCCTGCTCCATAGCGTAACGGAGTGCCTCAGCCTCAGCCTTTTTCGCTTCTGCTGCCTTTATAGCCTCATACTGACGGGCATCTGCCTCTCTCTGACGCTTGATAAGGGATGCCTCTGCTCTCTTTTCCTCCTGGTATTTAAGAGCATCTGCCTGCTTCTTGATTTCTGCATCAAGCTCTCTTTCCTTGATAGCGATTTCCTTTTCTGCAAGCTCTGCTTCCTTTTCACGGCGTGCAATATCAGCATTTGTCTTTGCAATTTCTATTGTCTTACGCTGATTTTCCTGCTGGATTGAATATGCTGCGTCTGCCTCTGCACGCTTTGTATCTGCCTTTACCTTCATTTCAGCCTGCTGAACTGCAAGAGCAGCATCCTGCTCTGCTATCTTCTTTTCAGCCTCTACCTTAACGGCATTTGCCTCCTGCTGAGCATTGGATGTGGCAATAGCTATATCACGCTGTGCATTTGCCTTTGCTATCTGTGCGTTCTTTCTTATCTGCTCAACATTATCAATACCCATATTTTCAATGGTGCCTGCTCCGTCCTTGAAGTTCTGAATATTGAAGTTTACAACCTCGATACCCAGCTTTTCCATATCGGGAACTACATTTTCGGTAATCTTTTTAGCAACACCCTGTCTGTCCTGTACCATTTCCTTAAGTCCTACAGAACCCACGATCTCACGCATATTACCCTCGAGAACCTGTGTTACAAGGTTAACCATCTCCTGACGGTTTTTACCGAGGAGGGCTTCTGCCGCACGCTTAAGAAGGTCGGGGTCAGAGGAAATTTTAATATTCGCAACACCGTCAACTGTAACATTGATAAACTCGTTTGTAGGTACTGCCTCGGATGTCTTTACATCTACCTGTAAAACGCCGAGTGATAGCTTATCGAGACGGGTAAAGAAGGGCATTCTCCAGCCTGCTTTACCTATAAGGATTCGTCTTTTTCCAAGACCGGAAATGATAAATGCCGTATCCGGCGGAGCCTTAAGATAGCCCAAAGCAAAGAACAGCACAATAAGAATTCCCACTACTACTAAAGCAATAATAAGACCTGTCATAAAAAACCTCCTGAGTTTTATTAAATAATACTTTACCGAAAAATCTGTAGAATTGATACGATGAGAAATGACGGAGATGAAACCATATTATACATACGCCTCGCCATCATTCTCTACCAAACTCTAAAGACCAAAAAAGACCCTTAGCGTATTAAAAAACACTAAAAGTCTCGTTAAAATCTTTTCAAATTCAGTACGAACCGAGCACCTGCAGATGCTGTCTTGACGATGCGTACACATTGCCATGGCAATGAACTACTCCCTTTTCGGTATTATTATTTTAGCATATTTTGTGTTCACTGTCAATATTTTCAGATGGAATTTTACATAAATCTCTCTTTTTGTATAACTGCACAATTCTAAAATTCAAATTTGTGCATTTTCAATAAAATATAAATTTAGCATATTTCAAACAAAAAAGAGCCCACAGTTGTAGGCTCTGAATTGTTTATTTGAGGAATCCGCTGACAATCTGCTCCTCTGCCTCCTGCTCTGTTAAGCCGAGGGTCATAAGCTTTATAAGCTGTTCTCCTGCTATTTTACCTATTGCCGCCTCATGAATCAATGATGCATCTATATGATTTGCAGTAATTTCGGGAATGGCAGATACTGTGGCATCATCCATAATAATTGCATCGCACTCAGTGTGTCCCGAGCACTTGTTATTACCGTTGATTCGGGACAAAAACACCTGTCTTGATCTGTCCTTTGCAACTGAACGGGATATTACATTAGCACCGGAATTCTCTCCGTCAAGGTCAACGGTAAATTCAGTTTCTGCAAGCTGAGTGCCGTGGGTCATAAGCTTTTCCTTAATAACTACCCTTGCATCATTACCCAATTTTGCCGTAGTTACACGCTTTGTGGAGTCGATACCCTTAATCTGAGTAGTCTCCATCTCCATATATCCACCGTCGTCAACCTCGATTACGGTTGTGGGGTTCATAATATTCTCACCGTTGCCGTCTCCTGCTCCATAATGCTTTTCCACATATTTAAGCTTTGCATTTTTTCCTACATGAAAGGTATGGATGCCGTCGTGCTCCGATGTCTTATCTCCACTGTTATGGATACCGCAGCCTGCAACTATTACAACATCACTGTCTTCTCCGATATAGAAGTCGTTATACACAAGGTCGGTAAGTCCACTCTGGCTGATGATAACGGGAATATGAACACTCTCGTTCTTAGTACCGGGCTTGATTATAATATCAATACCGGGCTTGTCTGTTTTAGTTACTATATCTATATTAGCTGTTGTATTTCTGCCACCCAATGCTCCGTTAGCACGGATATTATAAGCTCCCTCGGGTGTACCGTGAAGGTCAGCTATCTTTTCAAGAAGGTCTTTTTCTATCTTTTCCATAATATACCCCCTTAATTAAATGCCTTGCAGGAGGATTCTGCCCCGCCTCTTCCGAGAAGCTCAGGTAAAATATCCGCCTTAGGACCGTATTGCTTAACACTTCCGTTTGCCACAACTACTATCTTGTCGGCAATGTTAAGTATTCTCTCTTGATGTGAAATGATGATAATAGAGCCGTTTATCTTATCGTACATTTTTTCAAAAACTCTGATAAGGTTATTAAAGCTCCAAAGGTCGATGCCTGCCTCGGGCTCATCAAATAAGGAAAGCTTAGTGCCTCTTGCCATAATCATAGCAATCTCAATTCTTTTAAGCTCTCCACCGGACAGGGAGGCATTTACCTCTCTGTTGATGTAATCACGGGCACACAGACCTACCTCGGAAAGATAGGTGCAAGCATCGGAAACTGTAATATTTTTACCTGCTGCCAAGGTAATGAGGTCCTTAACGGTAAGTCCCTTAAACCTTACAGGCTGCTGGAATGCAAAGCTGATACCCTTTTTCGCCCTTTCCGTAATGGATAAATTTGTAATATCCTCACCGTCAAGAAGAATCTTACCCGATGTGGGCTGGTAAATACCGGCAATAATCTTTGCAAGAGTGGATTTTCCACCACCGTTAGGTCCTGTAATGGCAACGAAGCGATCATCCAATTTAAGGCTGACATTCTTTAATATTTCTTTCTTTTCACTTTCTGTGTCTACCTCAAAGGAAACATTTATAAGCTCAAGCATAAAATCACTCCTTTACACTTTGATAAATTTATTATGTTTAATAAGCGTCAAATTAACTTATCAAAGTATTTTAACATATATTTTTCCGTATGTGAAGAGGTTTTTCTAATTATTATGACATTTTTTTATTCTTTTACGCTATAGAGTAATATCAAATTATATATAGGAAAGAAAAAATCTCCATCGGTATGATGGAGATATTTTTCTTTGAAAGTTATCTTATTTTGCGTAAACGCTTACTCTCTTCTTGTCCTTTGTTGCGTGCTCAAACTTTACAACACCGTCAACCAATGCGAAGAGTGTATCGTCAGATCCGATACCTACATTTGTACCGGGATGAATCTTTGTTCCTCTCTGTCTTACGATGATGTTACCTGCAAGAACAGATGCACCGTCAGCCTTCTTAACACCAAGTCTCTTGGATTCTCTGTCACGGCCGGTCTTTGTGGACCCACCACCCTTTTTATGAGCGAAGAACTGTAAACCAAGTCTTAACATTATATGTTCCTCCGTCTTATTTTTTACGTTTTTTGTCGCCGTCATATTTCTTTTCGATTACATCTACATCAAGATAGTCGTAATAATCCTCGACTAAATCGACAAGCTGATAGTAATACGCCATAATGAGACCTGAGATAGCGTATCTCTTTTTCTCATCCTGCTCGTACTCCGGCAACGCACTGCACGAGCTAACGCGTACATTTGTGGTTTCTTCGTCAATCTCATAATCAATATTGGATGCATACGCAACCTCAACTGCGTTTATGACAAGCGTAGTCATTGCAGATATTGCCGCACAAACGATATCGTTACCGTCTTCTGCAAAGCCTGCATGTCCCTGCTCCTCAAAGCCCCAATAATAATCGCCCGATTTGAAAAATACGACCTTTGTCATAATTCTCTCCGAATTAACCCTCGATCTTCTCGATCTGTACCTTTGTATAAGGCTGTCTGTGACCGATCTTCTTCTTCTCGTTCTTCTTAGCCTTATATTTCATAACGTAAATTTTCTTTGCCTTACCGTTACGAACAACTCTTGCTGTTACGGAAGCACCGGAAACATAGGGAGCACCTGCTACGAAGCCATCGTTGTTAGATACTGCAAGTACCTTATCAAACTTAACCTCCTCGCCTTCTGCTACACCAAGCTTTTCAACGAAGATAATGTCGCCCTCGTCTACTTTGTACTGCTTTCCGCCTGTTAAAATGATTGCAAACACGAAAAGCACCTCTCTTTCAATATATACTCGCTAAGCCGGGTAGCATACGCTTTTCAGACCTCGGCATTATGCGGCGTAAAGATTTTAGCACAAAAGCTTTGCTTTGTCAATAGGTTTTATGAAAAAGTCGAAAATATTTTATTATATAATGTATATATCGGTTTAATCTCTTCTTCTTGTGCTTGATGCCACAATCAGCAGGAATCTTAATAGCTGAGCAAAGGAAACAGCAAGGGCAGCAACATAAGTCATTGCCGCAGCGTTAAGTACTCTTTTGGAGTCCTTTAGCTCGTTTTTGTCAAGTATTGCTTCTCCCTCAAGAGCCCTTAATGCCCTTTTACTTGCATTAAATTCTGTCGGGAGTGTAAGAAGCTGGAAAAGTGTAACAAGTCCAAAGCACGCAACTCCGATATAAGCTATATAGGCAAACGCTGCCGAAAGCGTTGATAAAAGTATACCCACAAGTATAAGGGGAATTGCCAGCCTTGAGCCTATATTGGTAACGGGAACTATTGCATTTCTCAGCTTAAGAGGTACATAATTTTTAGCGTGCTGCACTGCATGTCCTGCCTCATGTGCGGCAACGCCAACAGCAGCTGCCGAATTATTACCGTAAGTAGCTGTAGACAGTCGAATCACTCTTGCACGGGGGTCATAATGGTCATTAAGATTGCCCTCTATATGCTCTACCCTTACATCATAAATTCCGTTTGCGAAAAGTATTCTTCTTGCCGCATCTGCTCCTGTGAGCCCTCTCCGTGTGGGAATTGCACCGTATTTTCTGAAGGTTGTACTCACCCTCGCACTGGTAAAGGTGGCAAAAAGAACTGCCGGCAGTACAAGAATTATATATAACCAGTCAATATAAAAAAACACAAAATCACTCCTTTTGTTCTATTTTATCATTATTATGTGTAGTTTTTAAGTTTACAGAATGTTTTTATTATGAAAATATTGAAAAGATGAAAAATATATGCTATAATCTTACAACTTCACAAAAAAGGGGTATTTTATGGGAATTGCAGAATTAATCATTCTTGCCTTTGGACTTGCTATGGACGCCTTTGCCGTTTCCATATGTAAGGGTCTTGCTATGCATAAGGTCGGCATTAAGGAAGGGGCTATTATAGGCTTATGGTTCGGCGGCTTTCAGGCACTTATGCCTCTTATCGGATTCTTTCTCGGAGCAGCATTTGAATCATATATTACAAAAATAGACCATTGGATAGCCTTTATTCTCCTTGCCCTCATAGGTGCAATAATGATAAAGGAAGCCTTTTCCAAGGATGAGAACGAGGCAGACGGTTCTCTTTCTGTAAAAACTATGCTTATTATGGCGATAGCAACAAGTATAGATGCACTTGCTATCGGTATCTCCTTCGGTATTTTGCCGGAGGTAAATATCTGGCTTGCCATATCCTTAATCGGCATTATTACTCTTGTTATGTGTATGATTGGCGTAAAGATAGGTAATGTATTCGGTGCAAAATACAAATCAAAGGCAGAGCTTACAGGTGGAATAATTCTTGTGCTTTTGGGCTTGAAGATTCTTCTTGAGCATCTTGGCGTTATAAATTTCTGATAACTTAACAGAACGGAAAACGGACTGACACATTTAAGTCAGTCCGTTCTTTTGTTATGCTATTTTTGATTTAATATGGTTATATACCGTGCTTGTATGTGCTCTGTCACTGCTGTTAAACACATAGTATTCCCCGCTTTTGAGCTTTATGACAATGCAGGAATCAACATCCTTATTGACAGCACATTTATACTCTCCCAGCATTTCGTTTTTATATGTACCTCTGTGGGCACCTATAAATCCGATAGACGATATTCTTTCACCGTAGTCAAAATCCGTGTATATATTTACGCTTTCAATATCGGAAAACAGTATCTCCTCATTGTACCAGAAGCTTGTTACCTTTACCTTAGTATCGGAAATATCTGCTCCCACTCCCATATTCAGTATGAAAAGCACAGCAATAATTCCCACAAGGGCAAACACCACAATGGCAGTCACTTTTTTTGTTCTGTTTTTCATATCAGATAAGCTCTAAATCAAACCCGAATTTAATATTCTTTTCGGAAAGCCTGAACTCGGGCATAATGTCGGGTCCACAGGATGCAGAGCCTATACCGGATACCTTGTAATCAACTCTTACATGAGTAGCATATGTCTCACCTATTTCATCTGTGTGCTTTGCCTTCCAGAGCTGGTCTATGGAGTATTCAGATACATTGAGCTCAAATTTATCCCTTCCGGAAAGCTTAATTCTATTATCAACCGTTGCAAAGCGAACATCCTTATGGTTTCCGTGCTCCTGGGGCTTTACATAATGAACATACTCATTCTTAGCAGTGCTTGTAAAGTAGTCAGCACGGGTATGATGGCACATATCGGAATAGTTTTCATATGGGCCCATACCGTAATAGGAGAAGGATGCATTCTTTTTATTAAGTGCAATTTCAAAGCCGAGGCGTGGGAGCCATACTGTATCCTCACGGACTGTACCGATAAGGTCAAATGCCACTCTGCCGTTTGCAAAGAAGCTGAGCTTCAACTTGTAGTTAAAGAAGGGAGAACGGGATACACCGCATACAGAGCATTCCGCAGTTACGGTATTGTCCTTAACCCTAACATTCTTTACATTTGTAAATGTGCAATCAAGATTTTCGCCCTGCCAAATATTCATATTAGCCCAACGGTACAGCATTCTGCTATCGTTGTCGGTAAGAGCCCTGAAAGCACCGAGACCAATGGGTCCGTAGAGTAATTCCTCACCGTTTACCTTAATACTGTCAAGGTTACCGTACTGCTTATTATACCTGTACTCAAAGCCATTTCCGTTTACATATACATAAGCTCCATCCTCTATAAGGGCTGCAGGTGTAACATCCTTCTCCTCCTTGATAAGCTTAACTGCTATCGCCTGGGAGAGGGTACCAAGCTCATCTCCGTCAGGAGATGTAAGGGTTACATCTATGGACGCACCGTCACGGCATACATCGGGATTAGCATCGGTAAGAACTGTAATACTCTTCTTAGGCTTGATATCAAGCTTAAGAGTCTTTTCTTCGACTGTAATGCCGTCTACTCTTATCTTATAATCAACCTTATAGCCCTCAAAGGAGGTAAAGTCAAATAGGTTTGTTATCTTAAGCCTTCCGTTCTTAAAGCTGAAACGGAAGGGAGCATATGCAGCCTTAGCCTCAAGTGATCCCGCCTTAAATTCTCTGTTAGAGAAAACAAGTCCGTCACAGCAGAAGTTATTGTCATTTGTGAGCTCACCCTCAAAGTCTCCACCGTACTTCTGTACGCCGTCAACCACTACTGTATGGTCACACCATTCCCAAATACATCCACCTGTATACTGAGGATACTTATATACCAAATCCATATACTGCCATACATCTCCGGGGCCATTACCCATAGCGTGTGAAAACTCGCAGAGGTAGAAGGGCTTTTTGATCTTCTTTTCTGTAAGCTGTTTTTCAAGCTCTGTAAGGCTGGGATACATACGGGAGTATACATCGGGGTCCTCAAGATTGCGTTCACCCCAGTTAGCACACTCTGCATGAACAAGACGGGTCTTATCGTTCTCGTGGAGATAATCTATCATTGCCTTTCCGTTGACATCGTATCCGCATTCATTACCAATGGACCACATAATGATGCTTGAATGATTCCTGTCTCTCTTGTATGCTCTCTCCATACGGTTTACATGCTCGTTTCTCCACTCAGGCTTTGACATAGGCCAAGCACCGCTTTCCATATCGTAATGGTAGTTAACGGCGGGAAGACGGCGTAGGAATCCGTGAGTCTCATTATCGGTTTCAAGAACTACATAAAGTCCTAACTCATCGCAGTATTCAAGGAATACGGGAGAGGGAGGATAGTGGGATGTTCTTACACAGTTTATGTTAAGCTCCTTCATAAGAACAAGATCACGGTAAATCTCCTCGTTTGTCATACACCAGCCCTTTGTAGGTGTGGAGTCATGATGGTTAACACCCTTAATTGTAATAGGTGCACCATTTACGAGAATTTCAAGCTTATCTGATACGCTGATTGTACGCAAGCCCACTCTCTGTGTAATAACCTCACCTGCATATTCAATCTTAACGGTATAAAGATAAGGAGTCTCTGCTGTCCAGAGCTTAGGATTATCTACCGTTAAGATAACCTCCTTACCCTTTGCCTTAGCAATAGCGATATCTCCGTCATAGAGAGTAACCGTTGCGTTTTTGTCAACCTTGACAATTACCTTCTTATTATCCTTAGTAGTAATATCAATGTCCTTGATATGACCCTTGGGTCGTGAAAGAATATATACATCACGGTATAGTCCGTTGAATCGGAAGCAGTCCTGGTCCTCAAGATAGCTACCTGCACACCATTTATAAACATTGACACGGACGGTGTTCTCTCCCTCCTTTACAAATTTGGTAATATTGAATTCACTCTGGAGGTGTGTACCCTGAGTAAAGCCAACATATTTACCGTTTATGTAAAGGACGCCACAGGTTGCAATGCCCTCAAATACGATATATGTGTCCTTAGATGTGTCGCTTACATTAAATGTTCTCTCATACATACCCATAGGGTTGATGTTGGGAACATAGGGATCGTCACATCCAAAGGGATAATTGATGTTTGTATAGTTGGGATTCTCATATCCGAGTATCTGCCAGCAGGAGGGCACCTCTATTTTATCCCACTTCTCAGGCTCTGTGGCAATATCGGAATTCGGAAAATATGCAAAGCTCCACTCACCGTTCAAAAGTGTATATTCAGCCTTGCCCTCGGGAATATAATACGCCCTTTGCTTTTCTCTGTTTTCGTAAGTTTTCTGCGGATTTTCGTAAAATCTCATAGTATACCTCGCAAATTGAAAATTGTATATATTTATTTTATCATAATGAGTATTTTTTGTCAATAAATATTTACTTTTTACCACTTATATGGTAGAATAAGATAAACATTCAAAGGAAGGAGTCATATATGGAAAGGGTTATATTTATTACGGGAGGCAGCCGTGGCATCGGTGCCGAATGTGTAAGATTATTTTCAAAAAACGGATACAGGGTGGCTTTTTCATACCTGAACTCTGAAAATGAGGCTATGTCTCTGGCTAAGGAGTGCGGTGCCCTTCCAATCAAGTCGGATATATCCGACAGCAGCAGTATCACCGGTGCTATTCATAGGGCAAATGCCGAGCTTGGAGGAATAGATGTTCTTATTAACAATGCGGGTATAAGCCAAATTGCACTGTTTACAGATATTACAGACGAAATGTGGAGAACTATGATTGATACCAACCTTTCGGGTGCATTTTACGCTACCCGTGCTGTGCTTCCGCAAATGATTTCCCGAAAAAGCGGTGTTATCTTAAATGTTTCCTCTATGTGGGGACAGGTTGGTGCCTCCTGTGAGGTGCACTATTCTGTTGCCAAGGCAGGGCTAATCGGAATGACCAAGGCTCTTGCCAAGGAGGTAGGTCCCTCCGGTATCAGGGTCAACTGCGTATCCCCCGGAGTTATTGCCACGGATATGAACTCTCACCTGTCGGAGGATGATATAAACGCCTTAAAGAACGACACTCCCCTCGAGAAAATCGGAAATCCCTCGGATATTGCAGAGATACTTCTCTATCTTGCAAGTAACAAGGCATCCTTTATCACCGGTCAGGATATAGGCGTAAACGGCGGAATGATTATATGATATGATATAAAAATCGGCAGAGCTGACCTCTGCCGATTATTTTTATTTTGAAAGCTTCTTTTCAACAGTACTGAATGCGTCGGAAAGGAGCTTTTCATCCATTTCCTCAATTCTACCACTGTCGCAAAGTGAAGCAAGTTTGCCATCCATGGGGAGTCTGCCGAGAATATCAAAGCCGTATCTCTGTGCAATTTCCTCGATTTTACCGTTACCGAAAATACGAATTTCCTTACCGCAATCGGGACAAACAACATAGCTCATATTTTCTATAAGACCAAGAACGGGGATATTCATCATATTAGCCATCTTTACAGCCTTTTCCACAATCATGGAAACAAGGTCCTGGGGTGTTGTAACGATTACTATACCGTCAATGGGAAGAGACTGGAATACTGTAAGAGGAACATCTCCTGTTCCTGGAGGCATATCAACATACATAAAGTCCACATCCTCCCAGACTGCATCTGTCCAAAACTGCTTAACCATACCCGCAATAACAGGTCCACGCCATACTACGGGTCTTGTTTCATCCTCTAACATGAGATTTATGGAAATAACATCTATTCCCTTCTTGGATTTTACGGGTATCATATGCTCTCCGTCGGACATAACAGACTCTGTAAGGCCAAAGGCACGGGGGATTGAGGGTCCTGTGATATCTGCGTCAAGGATAGCTGTCTTATATCCGTTACGCATAGACTGAACTGCAAGCATAGAGGTTACAATTGATTTACCAACTCCGCCCTTTCCACTTACAATACCGATAACATGCTTAACGGAGCTTGCATCATTTAATTTTTCTTTGGGTATTGCTCTCTGTCCACAGTCCTTGGAGGAGCAGGTGGAGCAATCATGAGTACATTCTGCCATTATTAACACTTCCTTTATATATATCTGTTTTTTCTTTACGGTATACTATTTTACACCATACAATAATAATTTTCAAGGGGAAATAAAAAAAACTTTATATTTTCACCCTCTTAATTTCAAATCTGCCTGTAACAGGGTCAGGTGCATCATAATCAACATATATAAGCTCCTTGGAGGTTTTAAGAACTGTGGCAGCTCTTTTTATTTTATCCCTTCTTTTTGTATCTTCATTTCCCTCAAGCTGATTAAGTGTTTTCTTGATTAGCTCCGAATGTATCTTTAAGAATTCAGGCAAAGCCCCCATTCTGTTTGTGGAAAGTCGGTCCATAGCAAGACAGTCACGAAGATAATCCTTATTCACCTGCTTTTGATTTGAGAAAAATTCATACATACACTGGGTAAAATCATCCAGAGTGCTCCTCTGTTCCTTGGTATCAAGATACAGTGCAAATCCTTTATACATATTGAAGGGACTACCATACAATCCGTGCAAATATTTTACAGTATATGGAAACCTTTGCGAATTGTATACTTTTTCAAATACATCCTCTATCTTGTGAAGTAAAAGGAGCTCATCCCTTGAAATATATGATGTTGAGCATACCTCATAAGGTGGTTTTTCATCAAATTCATACACTCCTATGGGGTTTTCTCTCAATTCTGAGCCGTGAAGAAGCTTAAGAAATCCCAGCTGAAGCATATGTGGCTCCAGCCTAACTGCTCTGTTGAAGCTGTCTTCAAAGCTCTTTATATCCTCATAAGGAAGTCCTGCTATCAGGTCAATATGAGTATGGATATTGCCAAGCCTCACAATTTTCCTTATATTCTCACAAAGCAAATTGATATTAGTCCTACGGTTTATGGCATCCAGTGTATGCTCATTAAAGCTTTGGAGACCTATTTCCACCTGTATGGCTCCCGCCCTCGCCCCGGATAGAACCTCTATTGTCTCCTCATCTATAATTTCGCCCTCCAGCTCAAAGTGAAAGCACACCCCCTCGGGAATTTTACTGCCGTAATTATCAATTATAAAGCTAAAAATATCCCGTGCTCTCTTTTTGTCAGCATTAAAGGTTCTGTCAACGAGCTTTACGGTTTTTGTCCCACTCCTTGCAAGCTTCAGTATATTTTCTTTTGCTTTTTCAGTATCAAAAAACCGTACACCACCGCACCTGCCGGAAAGACAAAAGGCACAGGAATAAGGACATCCCCGACTTGTTTCTATATATGCTATTCTCCCCTTCAACGCTTCAAAATATTCCTTTGTGTACGGTGTCGGAGGCTCATTTTCAGCCACATATGGGGGCTTTTCTATAATTTTTCCATTTAGCCTGTACGATACTCCGGGTATATTTTCTGCATTTTCTCCGTTGCAAATTCTGCCAAAGGGCTCTTCACCCTCACCGGATATTACATAATCCAAGCAGGGATTCTTTTCAAGTATCTCCGAGGCGTTATAGCTCACCTCAGGACCACCCAAAACTATTGTTGCCTTGCTGCATTCTCTTATTTTCTGACACAGGGATAAGATTTTTTCCTTGTTCCATATGTAAACACAAAAGGCAATAATATCATAGCTCTCTGACATTATGCTGTCAAATATTTTGTCCGTATCCTCATTTATTGTACTTTCATACACTGTACACTCAGCACCGGAATACATTTCAACTCCCGACTTAAGACACCAGGGTGCCAGAGAAGAATGCACATATTTTGTATTTAGCGTACATATCAATACCTTCATCATACCACCTCTTTTCAATTATTTTAGCAAAGGGAGATATCTTTGTCAATACTATACACTGACTGTAATTGACGCTTTTTTATTTTGTTTAACAACTTGACTTGACAAAAAATATATTATATGATACAATACCATATGTAAAGTTAGACCCCGAGGAGATGATATTTTGTTTGAAATAGCAGACATACACTGCCATATGCTTGGTGGTGTTGATGACGGTGCAAAAAACACCGATGAAATGAAGATAATGCTTGATATTGCCTATAATGACGGTATACGGCATATATGCTTCACTCCACATTTCAAAACCTATCATTTCAAGGATTCCGATAGCATAAAGGCGTATAATAAGCTTGCTGATGACCAATTTGAGGTGGCTAAGGAGTATGCAAAGGAGAAATACCCCGATTTGCATCTTTATATCGGCAACGAGATTATGTATCACGCCGGTGTAATCGATTCATCCGACGCTAACCTTTGTAGGCGAATCAATAACGGTTCATATCTCTTAGTGGAATTTCAGCCCGAGATTACCATTTTCGAGATGCGAAACGCTGTATCGAAAATTCTTCGCAAGGGATTTATACCCGTTATTGCCCATGTTGAAAGGTATACCGAGCTTGTTAAAAAGCCGAATTTTGCTTGGGAGCTTAAGGAATACGGTGCTCTTCTCCAGGTAAATGCCTCAACCGTTACAAAGGCTAAGTTTGGAAAAACCAAGGCTTTTTTGAACTTTTTGTTCAAAAAATCGTATGTTGATGTGATAGCATCAGATGCACACTCCAAGGATGTGTACAAGCCTATCATATCAAATGCCGCAGAAAAGATATCAAAAAAATACGGAGAGGCTACAGCCAAAAGAGTATGCTGTACCAATCCGATTGCAATCATCAACAATGTAAAACTATTTTAATTTTTTCAAAGGAGCCAAAAATGGATTCGAACAACACACAAAAGAGAGAAACCGAAATCAATTTAAGGGATGCCTTTAACTACATCCTTTTTAAGGGATGGATAGTTATCCTTGTAACCATTTTCGCAGTTATTATCTCGTTCATTTACACCAATTTGCTTTTGACTGAGCTTTATATTTCTGAGGCTAAGATTTTCATAACAAATGAAAGCGACAGCGGTGTTCCCAATTCCAGCTCTGATATAGACTGGACACTTAGTAAGCAGTACTCTCTTTCTGCAGAGGAATTTATTACAGAGGACTACTGCCAGATTATAGCGAACAAGCTTAATAACAAAAATCTCGAGCCCGGTGAAGAGCCCTACGACTGCTCTAAATTTATACAGGGTAAGAGCTTTAAGCAGTATTTTCTCGAGGTAACCGGAAATTCCGAAATAACACCTGAATATATTCTTGATTGTATTTCTATTTCCACCAACTCGAATACATGTACTATGAGTGTTTCCGCATCTACAACAGACCCCGCACTTTCCGCAATTATTACGAACGCTATTGCCGATTCCTTTGAGGACCATCTTGTAAAGATTCTTGAAACAGATGAGGTAAAGGCTAAGGTATATAACTCCGGAAAGGTAGCAAGTGAGCCATATAACATCGCTACAACAAGAAATGTTATTATCGGTGCTTTGATTGGAGTAATTCTTTCCTGTGGTGTTCTCTTCCTTGTTTTCATCTTTGACGATAAGATAAAGAGCCCTGAGGATGTAGAAAAATATCTTGGACTCAGTGTTCTCGGAGCTATTCCGGAGCTTGAAAAGGAAATATAAGGAAAGGAGATTTGCAAAAATGAAAAAAATTAATATTCTCGAAAGAAATAAGTTCACATATTCCATAAGAGAAGCCTTCAAAACTCTTCGTACCAATCTTCTTTTCAGCGGTAGTGATGTTAAAACGATTCTCCTTACAAGCTGTCTCAGCAATGAGGGTAAGAGTACAGTTTCTCTTGAGCTTGCAAAATCTCTTGCAGCAGCCTCCAAAAAGGTTCTCTTAATAGACGCCGACCTTCGTAAATCCGTTTTTGTTACAAGATATACCGACACTACAGAATCCATACTTGGTCTTAGTGAGCTTCTTTCTGCTCAGGCAAAGCTTGAGGATGTGTTATACGAAACAAATGTTGACAATCTCCATGTAATTTTTGCAGGAGCCGTTCCTCCTAACCCTGTAGAGCTTCTCGGTTCCCGTCAGTTTGATGATTTTCTCCATGACATTCGTGATTCATATGACTATGTTCTTATTGATGTTTCTCCTCTCGGACTCGTAATTGATGCCTCAGTTGTTTCCTCATACTGCGACGGTGCAGTCCTTATTATCGCAGCAAATGAAATAAGCTATAAGTTTGCCGCTGATGTAAAGGGACAGCTTGAGAAGGGCAACTGTAAGGTTCTCGGTGCAGTTCTTAACCGTGTTCCCGTAAAATCCTCCGGAAGATACGGAAGATATTACGGTCAGAAATACGGCAGATACGGTACCTACGGAAATATGAACTTTGTAGAAAGCAACGATATTCATAATTCATAAAATCTAAAGCAGGGAATTAAATACACTTATTCCCTGCTTTTGTATATAGGAGTATACAATGCCAACCAATGTAAAACAAAAATTTATCGACTTTTTTGAAGGATATTGGTTTCCTGTATATATTGCTTTCAATGTAATTATAGGTCATATTTTCAATATGATTAATTACGGTGTGGTAATGATAACATTAGCCACATGTATTGCATTTATACTGTGTAAAGATCTGAAATTCTTTCTTTCCCCTCTTTTATGCTTTTTCTTTATTTTTTCCAAAAAAAGCCTGGCAGACGAGACTCTTTACTCCATCCCATCAATAATTTTCTTTTCCCTGTGCATCACGGCTCTTGTTCTATGTATAGTAGCACATTTCGTGATAAACAAAAAGGATATCAAGCTTAAAAGATTTACTTCATCCTCGCTTTTCTTTGGGTTTGTAGCAATCGTAGCTGTATTTCTTCTCAATGGCTTCTTTGCATTTGCAGATTACAAAAAGGAAAATATCATTTTCGGTATACTTATTGCCATATCCTTTGTTTTACCGTTCTTTATTTTCTCCATTAATTTGAGAATCGATAAAAAAACGGTAAGCTATCTTATTTACATACTTCTGATTGCTTCATTTATTATATCGATCGAATTTATTTATATGTATCTTACAGATATTTATATTCATCCTGATGGATACATTTATAAAGACTCTATTGACCTTGGCTGGGGAGTAAGCAATAATATCGGTGCAATTCTTGCTATGCTTATGCCATTTCATTTTTACTGTGCTGTAAAAGCAAGATTTTCTATTCCCTTCTTCGCCTCGGGTGTTATGTGCTATGCTATTATAATACTTACCATGAGCAGAACATCAATGATTATAGCCACATTGATTCTTGCTCTTTGCCTTGGATTTGTATGTATATATAAGCATAAAAACATTATGATAAACCGTTTCTCCGTTATTGGCTTTATGATTCTTGTGGCTGTCATTCTTATGGTTTTTGAGGATAAGCTATCAACTGCGTTTTATCTGGTTATGAATAAACTGTTTGACGGCAGTGGCAGAAGCTCCTATTACAGAGATGGAATAAATAAATTCCTTTCCAATCCATTCTTAGGAGCCGGATTCGGTAATTCCCACGGTGTAAACGACAGATTCGTAATATCAGCACCCGAATATTATCACAATACAATAATCCAAATGCTTGGCTCCTGTGGCATAGTAGGTCTTTTTGCATACTGCTTCCACAGGTTCCAAACCATAATACTGTTTATAAAAAACAGATCCTCTGTTTCCTTCTTTTTGGGAATGAGCATTCTTTCTCTGCTCCTTACAAGTCTGCTGGATATACATTTATTCAATATTTTCCCTGCCATATTCTACTCAGTAATCCTGTGTATATTTGAACGGGATGCAAAATTTAAGCAGCAGCAAAGGCTCAAAAAATCGGAGCATTTGAATAACCATTAACAAAAAAATCGTATCACCCCTCCCGGGATGATACGATTTTTTATCTAACGAGTCTTTGTGTAAATGCGTCAGTCAAGGTAATTCCTTTGATATATATGCCCTTAAAGGCAGTTGATGCTCCTATTTGAGCATTGTACTCTCCATCCACAAGCTTATCCGATATTACAGATACAGCAATCTTTTCTGTATATCCCTTGGGAAGCTTAAAGGTTATGTCTATGTTTCCTCCGCTGACACGGACAAAGCTTGTATGCTTAGCAAGCTCAGGCTTGGACACAGATGACTTGACACAGCTAACTGTGGTCGATGTCGGAACACAGGGATTAGAGCTTGAAGCTATTACTATAACCGTTCCTCCCGTCACCTTAAAGACTCCGTCTGTACCTACATCCACCTTGTCAAGGAGAAACAGCTCTCCACCGGTAACAGTAACTGATGGACTGTCGATTCCATCGCTAAAGGATGCTACGGCAGCCTTACCACCCGAAATAACAGTTCTAAGTGCCTTTATTCCCTTATAGCTCTTATGTATATTAATGGTTCCACCATCTATTGATGTATTATTCAAGGCATGGATACCGTCCTCGTCGGTAACAATATCAATTACTCCACCGTTTATTGACACATTATTGCCGTGTATTCCGTCCTCCATAGAGGATATAACAATTTTTCCGTTCCGTACAGTAATGTTTTCAAGAGCCTTTATTCCCTTACAGCTTATAAGAATGTCATAAAAGGTTTCATTCGGATAATTCAAGGGGTTGATTTTAACATATCTGCCATCGGAAAGGAGTATATAGTCTCCCGTGGAGGACTGTGTGTACTCTCCCTTAGTTGTTACATAGATAAATCCCGAGGAATTGACTGTAACATTTTTTCCTACAATTGCATCACTCACAGAATTTATCTTAATATCAGTGTCCCCAAGTATGGTAATATCATTATCACTGTCAAGTCCGTCCGTGTCGGCTGTAAGAATAAGAAGAGCCTTTTTCCCCTCCTTACCTAAGGTAATGGAATCATTGGATTTTATGGCATTTCTTTTGGAGCTTACCCTGATACCCGCATTCTGTACAGTAAGTGTACCGTTTACATCAATGCCATTTTCAGTGCTGATAATATTGAAAATTCCACCGTTAATTATCATATTACCCACAACATTTGTGGGATTGGTTTCAGAAGGAGAATCACCGCTTTTAAGTCCAAAACGGCCGGATGTAATGTTGAATTCACCACCCTCAATTGAAAGACCTTCCTTACCGTATATGCCATGATTGCCTACATTGATATCGTATACACCGCTTTTTACGGTTGCCTGTTTAGTACAGTGGATACCGTTTATTGCAGCATCTGCGGTAGAAATGCTCAATTTGCCCGAGCCCTCAAGGGTAAGACTTCCTTTTTTAACAGTGATAACTCCGTTTTCAAGATTATTTTTGTTAGAGGAAAACTTGTTCACACTGTTTTCCGGCAATACAACCGTAAGGTCGCATCCCACAGAATAAATAGCAGGAAAGCTATGGGTAAATTTATCTCCGTTAATGCTCACACCGTCGAGAATAACGGTTACATCATATGGATCATCCTCCGAGGGAAGAAGAATATCTATGTAATTAGTATCCGAAGTACCTGTAATTTTGTATACCCCGGGCATTCTGATATGCACATTCCTTTCGGAAATATCAAAGGTCTGACTGACCTCATAGCTTTTATCAGTACAGGAGGTCTTAAAGGAGTCAATATTATCAAAATCACTGTCCGATACAAGCTCCTCCGCTTTAGTATAATTAACAATACCAAGAGGTTGAACATAAGAGGTCGGAGGCTCTTCACCACTGCCACAGGATACACCCAACAAAAGTAAAGAAACAAGTAACAATATACTGATTATTTTTTTCATCATATCACCTCAGAATAATTATACCATAAATAAAAGAAATAATCAACTGCTTATTTTTCGACACTATTATACATAATATATGTTCATATTATCATTTATACATCTTTTTAACATCTTAATTTACGGACAATTTTGCAGATTTGTAGCCATAATAAAAACAAATTCATCAACACAGGGCATATTATAAATTTATAAAACATCTGTTCCATTAGTTGACAAATTGACATACCGGTGATATAATATTCTAAATGTTAAATATTGGAGGATAATATATATGAGCAATATGAATATTGTATGCTTGGACCTTGAGGGAGTTCTTGTTCCTGAAATTTGGATCGCCTTTGCCGAGGCAAGTGGAATCCCGGAGCTTAAGCGTACCACAAGAGATGAGCCCGATTATGACAAGCTTATGAAATACCGTATAGCAATTCTTAGGGAGCACGGTCTTGGGCTTAAAGAAATCCAGGATACAATTGCTAAAATCGATCCGCTTCCCGGAGCTAAGGAATTTCTAGACGAGCTTCGTTCCATTACACAGACAATTATCATCAGCGATACCTTTACACAGTTTGCAGCTCCCCTTATGAAGAAGCTTGGTATGCCCACAATTTTCTGTAACACCTTAGAGGTAGCAGATAACGGTGAGATTACCGGATTTAGAATGCGTATCAAGGATTCCAAGCTCACAACAGTAAGAGCACTTCAGTCAGCAGGCTTTGAAACAATAGCAAGTGGAGACAGCTACAATGACCTCGGTATGATTAAGGCAAGTAAGGCCGGCTTCCTTTTCAGAACAACTGATAAAATCAAGGCAGATTTTCCCGAGTACCCCGCCTTTGAAGAATTTGACGATCTTTTAGATGCTATCAAAAAAGCATTGTAATTAATAATCAAGCATCCCTCCGTTTCTACGGAGGGATTTACTTTTGAAAAAGCACCCGGCCTCAATGAGCCGAGTGCTTTTTTTATTCATTTTCAAAAAGAGGGGTTGAAAAATATCTTTCTGCCGTATCGGGAAGAACAGTTACTACTCTTTTTCCCTTACCAAGCTTTTTGGCAAGCTTCATTGCGGCACATACATTTGTTCCACTGGAGATACCGCACATAATTCCTTCCTTCGAGGCAAGCTCCTTTGAGGTACGAATTGCCTCCTCGTCATCTATAATGCAGATATCATTATAAATACTCTGATTAAGTATAGTCGGAATAATACCGTCACCGATTCCCATCTGAATATGCGTACCGATGGAGCCACCGGAAAGAATTGCAGCATGCTTAGGCTCAACTGCCCAAATTTCCATATGTGGATTGGCCTCCTTAAGAGTCTCCCCTATACCTGTAATTGTTCCACCTGTTCCAATTCCGGAGCAAAATCCGTCTATAGGACCGTTAACCTGCTCAAGTATTTCAACAGCCGTCTGAATCCTTTGAATCTGAGGGTTTGCAGGGTTTTCAAATTGCTGAGGAACAAATACATTTTTATCCTCTCTCTGCATTTTCAAAGCAAGATTCATACATTCCTCAATGCATTTACCTATATTGCCGTCATCGTGTACGAGAATTACCTCTGCACCGTAATGACGAACAAGCTTTCTCCTTTCCTCACTTACGGAATCGGGCATTATAATTTTGGTTTTATAGCCACGAACAGCTCCTACCAGAGAGAGTCCTATGCCTTGGTTTCCACTGGTGGGCTCCACAATCACGGTGTCCTTGCTTATAAGTCCCTTTTCCTCAGCTGACAGAATCATATTATAGGCAGTTCTTGTTTTTATTGATCCACCAACATTAAGTCCTTCAAATTTAACGAGTATCTCAGCCATATCGGGCTCTACCATATTGTTAAGACGGATTATGGGTGTATTACCCATAGCGTCAATTATTGAATTGCAAATCACTTTAAGTCCTCCTCAAAACGATACTTAGTACATTTTATAATAAATTATCAAATATGTCAAGAGTTTTAGGCTGGTTTGTGCATAAACTTTACTTATATTAGATATTTTGCACAAAAAAATACAAAAACAGATAAAACATTGACAATCTTAATTCAAAGTGTTACAATTATATTATAAAAATCTATAAAGGAGATTATTATGAATACTAAAAATTGCACCAGCTGTGGCGCTGTTGTCCCCGCTAATGCATTGTTCTGCACCTCCTGCGGTGCTAAAATCAATGCATCCGCCGTGGCTTCTGCTCCCCAGACTGTACAACAGAATGTTGCACCCCAGCCTGTTGCTCCTGTTCAGCCTGCTGCTCCTGTTCAGCAGCCTAACCCCGTATATGCTGCACAGAGACCTATGTACAATCCCCAGGCTGTAAGACCCCAGCCTCCCAAGGCACCCTCAAAGCTTACAAAGACAGGACTTATAACCCTTATCCGTAACTGTGCTGTTATGTTAATGGCACTTCTTATGGTTATTTTCGCATTTATGCCCGTCACAACTCTCTCAGTAGGAGAAGAAATAATTGATGACGGACCTAATTTGTCAGTAGATATCAGCCCTATAAGAGGAGCTTCTCTCTTCCTTGCATCTATTAAGTCTATGGATGAGGATGATGTAGAAGACGAGTACAAAGATATCATGGATGAGCTCGAGGATAAATACGAGGACTCCTTAGACGAATTCTATGATGCTGATGAATGGGACGATCTTAAATCCAATGAGCAGAGTGATATCTTAAATTATGCAGATGAAATGTGTTATCAGGAAATAAGACTTATGCTTTCTCTCGAGGATGCAAGCGTTCCTCCTCAGGTATTCTTTGCAGGTATCGCATCCATAGTATATATTGCTCTTGCTATTGCATTACTTATCGTTGCGGCGTTCAACACCTTCGCTACATTTAACCTTATCAAGTCCCCCAAGGGCTCTCTTTGGAAGTGGACCATTAAGCTTATTACACTCGTTCCCGCAATGCTGCTCTTGCTTAACTACCTCTATTCCATTACATACGCATCAGTTGGCGACGAAGATTTTACAGCTTCTATGTCTGTAACAGCTATTGCTACACTTGTTTGCGGATTTATTGCAATTGCAGGCTCAGCTGTTCTCAGACTTATCTTTACTAACCAGCGTTCTATCAGCACCTTGGTTAAGAGAGGTGTTGCTCTCGTTATAGCAATTGTTGTTATTGCCCTTGCAGGTGCACCTATCATCTCTACAACAGCTAAGATAGAGCCCGACGGAATGAGCAAGAAAAAGGAATTTGCCTTCTCAGTTGCTGCAGACATTTTTGTTGGTGTAGGATACTATGATGAGGACACTTGGGATAACATCGATAATTACTATGAGGACCCCACAACAAGTGATAAGAAGGATATGTTCGAGGACAGATTTGATGACTTCGAATGGTATTCCAAGAAGGAAATTGAAAACGGCGAAGCTGATCATATAAACAAAAGTCTTGTAATGATGCTTTACTTTATGGATTTGGGCGAATCCATGATAGTAGCTCCTTACATTATGCTCCTTCAGTTGGTAGCTGTTCTCGGTGCTGTATTTGTAATGTGGCAGATGCTCCAGTACTTTGCTTACGGTAGCTACTCCCGTGGATTTACTCTTGCAGGAAAGCTTCTCGGCTTAATCGCCGGTGTGCTTTACACAATCATAATCGCAGTGTTTGTATTGTTTGCAATGCTTGCTGCAGATGTATATGCACCCTCAGCATTCACACTTACTATCGGCTTAGGCTTACTCGCATTCGGCATATTCTCTATCGCATTGCTTGCAATGCCCTTGAGCCCCAAAAATCGTGATGAAAGTGACTACATCCCCGTTCACTGCTTTACAGAAGTAAACGGTGGTGCTCCCGTAGCTGCTCCCTCAGTTGCTCCTGTAGCTGCTCCTGTTTCCAGCACAGGCTTTGATGTAAACAGCTTTGACTTCTCAGCATTGTCAATGTTCAGTGCTTCTGCAGAGGCTCCCACAGAGGCTCCCGCAGAAACTCCAGCTGAGGCTCCCGCTGACGACACAACAGAAAACTCATAAATCACTATAATAAAAAAGGTGAAGAGCCAATGCTCCTCACCTTTTTTTTATGTATAAAACTATTTATTTTTGAAATCATTATCTGCCCAAGTACAGAATTTTCTGATAAGCTCAGTTTCTTTTGGATCATATGGACGGAGACTGGGACGGTATAGGTCGTGGAACCATTTTGTAAAGTCGATAGGTGCATGCTTATCGCTTTTGTACCAATCCCAATGTGCCTCATAGGGCTCGTAGGTCTGGTATTTTCCTGCCACAAAGCCCCAATTGTAGCAACCGATATTTTCAAGATAGAATAGTGGAAAATTATCAAATACCGTATTGCCCGTGCATCTTGCAAGCCACTCTGTATTTATAAGAGGACGGTCAAGGGTTTTAAGATATTTGATAACCCTTATATGCTCCTCATAGGTGCTGTAATTATGATATGTAATAATATCGGAGTTTTCAAGGGCGTATCTGTTAACCTCACTTGTGTGAAAATCCTCCGTGTTAAACCACCATGCACCAACTGTAAGTGGCTGAGAAGGGTCAACGGCACGGACTGTTTCAAACATTCTTACAAGATATGGCATCGTAATGCTTTCACGACGGCTGTTTCCCGGCTCATTAAAGAGGTCCCACATAAGAATACGGGAGTCATCCTTATAAAGCGTAACTATTTCCTCAACCATCTTAAAATAGTCATTTCTGCTCTCCTCATCATCAAGGTAGAAATGAGGAGCAGGACCGTTATGTGCTCCATGCTGAGAGTGCCTTCTGCCTCCGTGATAACCCCAGTCATAGGTCTGTTCACCTACATAAGGCATTTTCCAAAGCTCAGTTTTCGGTGGCATGCAGTCATTTGCCAGAACTATCATACAGGAGATTCCGTACTTATGGCAAAGGGATATATACCTCTCAAACCTTTCAAGGAAGGAATCATGCTCCTCCTTCCATACCACATACTCAAGTATAAGACGCACAGAGTTAAAGCCAAGCTCCTGCATTACCTTGAGCTCACTCTCCGTCGTTTTCATTCTTTCTTCAAAATGGAGTGCCTGCCATTGGTCAACTCTGTTTATGCAGTCTGCACTCATATAATTACAGCCTCTTATCCATGGACGGCTATTATACCATTTCCACGCTTTTTCCTTGCTCCATCTTTCCATAACAGCACCTCATTATCTTTTCTCAAATTTGAACTATTCTGCTTACCGATATACGCAAGCAAAACCGTTATTCTAATTTTAATCACAATTGAGTCAAAAGCTCATCTGCTTCTTCTCTGCTCTTAAAAATAACAATCCTTTTGCCGTCCTTGTATTTGTCTATAAGTGAATATATGGTAGGCAAATTCTTGCTGCCGAATAGCTCTATTTCCCTTTTTAGATTCGGATCAAGCTCTGTATCAATCCGCGGCATATCGTATCGGCCCTTGCCAAGACGGGAAATTGCCCCCTCAAGACATACATTGGCAGGCAAATCAAAAAGAAATACCGTATCACAGGCAGATATGCGACTCTCTATTGTCCTGCTGTAATTACCGTCTATAATCCAGGAATCCAGAGAGAGTATCTCACCAAGGCGTGTATCATATTCTTCTCTTGAAATATGTGTTCTGTCAGGCTTGTGCCAAATTGCATCGAGATAAAACAAAGGCAACCCGATTTTATCTCTCAGCTTCTCTGCAAAGGTGGTTTTTCCCGACCCCGGGCACCCAATAACAATAACTTTTTTCATCGCATTTTACTCTCTATATGCTCGATTTTTAATAGCTCCCAGCCATGCTTCATACCATAAAAAGCATTTAATCTATCCTAATTGTACCATTATTATCTGCAAATATCAAGATATTTCACATAGTAAACTTAAGAATAATGGAATTAAAAAAGTTCCCTCACTTAATAGCCACGAGAATGGCGTTTTGGCTGGGTGTTTTTTCAAAAATTCAAAGTATGTTTACAAACTCCCTCTCACCTAATAGCCTTGGGAAGAAGCAAAACTTAAGGCTTCAAAGAAAATATCCTCATCTATTGCCACCAAACTGCCATTTTTAGGGGGTGTATCTTGAAAATTTATCCCTCTACTTATGTAAAAGTAGGTTTTTGCGAAAAAGTTCACCCTCTAAAGCAAAAATTCAAAATATGTTTACAAACTCACCTCTCACTTAGTAGCCGTAGAAAAATGCCAAAATTAAACAGGGCGAGCATTTTTTTCTCAACTTATAGCCGACGAGAACTCGCAGTTTATTAGATGCAAAGCAAAAAATTCTCTACTTAATAGCCTTGGAAAAGGCAAAACCGTACCCCCATTTTCAAAATTTACCGCCCGCAAGCAAAAAAGAAAAAGCCGCTATCGCGGCGTGTTAATCACGCTTTGATAGCGGCTATTTTCAAATTGATAAATACTTAGTTATTCTTTCTTCTCCCAAAAGGTTAAATACATTTGCGATACGGATTCAAGAAGAACTGTAAAGATGTGGACTATTACAACTACGCAAAATGACAGTATAATCTTAAGTGCTACTATTGGTACGATGGTTTTAGACAATGAAAAAGCAATTAAAATAATCAAATAAAAGACTTCTATCGTCGTATTATATGCTATGTTTGAAAGCATAATTTGAAATAACGATAGCCTTTTTCCATTAACCTCTTTGTAAAGTTTTTCACTTGAAGCCCTATCTTTTAACTGTCGTATATTTTCATTATCAGCGGAAACTAATATTGTTATGATAGCCACAGAAAAGGAAATAAGAATAGCTACAATATTTATTTGGACATTTATGAAATCAGAAAAAATCTCTAACACAACACGTTCTTCCCCAAAATCAAAAAGCAAGGCAAAAACCAAAGCTATTAGACCAAGAAGAATGGGAAAAATGAATTTTAAAAATATCTTTTTTCTTGATTTCAAATAATCAATAACAGGTACAAAAATAATTTTATTCATTACTATCTCCTCATACCATCTATAAAGGCTTGTGATTGATCAAAGAAATCTACGCTTTCAACTTCGTTAGTTACAGATTGAATTTTTACTCTAAGATAGTGTTTCATTTTTATCAAATCTGTATCTATATCCATTTGTCCACCCGCGTGATTTGTACCAACAGCAATAATGCGCTTAATCTTATTGTTGCTTTGCATTTCTTCATAATATGATTTTATTAAGTTTTCTGGAAACTTCTTAGCTTTCTTAGGTCTGTGCAAACAAATCTCTACCTCGTCCGAAATTTCTTCGCGTCCTGCAAAGCTCATAAAATCATCCTTGATGTCATCTTTGCTAACAATCAGTTTAATTGCACGTACGGTACGAGCTTTTTTGAGCGAATTCAAAAAATCATCTCCCGGCATTATCTCATATGATAATGTATAGTGGTATTTATCTTCAGTTTCTTCGTTATAAATGCAAAACTGAGAATTCAAATAATCCACAATACACTTAATGGATATTCCATAATGATTACTTTCATGCACTGCTAAAAAGCGGAGTTGCCCTTTATTAAAACGAATGCACAAATGAGTTTTTTCTTCATCTCCATCTTGCTTGCGTTTTCTTGTTCCCAATTCCTCCATTGTTTCAGTGTCAATCTCGTTACGTATGTGATTATACTTTGCAGACTTAAAGACAATATTGTAGTTGCCGTTTTTCAAATCTTGTACTTGATCCAACCACACAACCTTTTCGAGTTCCTTAAAGTCTTTTCTGCGTGACACTAAATCTTTTTCTAAAACTCGTTGTAGCATTGCAGAAAAAGAATCTACAATTTGATCGATTCCGTATGTAGTGTTATCCTTGGCATCTTTCTCTTTAGAAATAGTTAAGTAGTAGAAGTATATGGGAACATTCTTTTTTACATCCTGATTACTCAAAATTAATCCCTCCTACGTTATAATACTTGGGACAACAAAACCCATGCATTACTCTTAATATCTTCAGAATAATTTTCTGTGCAAATGCACAATTCGCCACTTTGCTTATCTTGACGTACAATGCCGCCTTTCAGCTCATATTTATCAACATAGTTCTTTAACACGCCGAATTTTTTAGCAGTGTACTTATCAATATCTTCGCTGTTGCCGGTTTTTGTAAAACCGCCTTTGGTTTCTATAATCCATACATTGTTATTAACGTCACCGATAACATAGTCGGGATAGAATGATTTCTGTTTTCCAAAATTATCGGTATATACTATTGAAAAATATTCTATACCCTTGTCTCCATTTTTGTAGAACCAAGCAACTTTGTCGCTACTTTCGCAATAACGTTCAAACATTTTCTCAGGCAAAGATCTTTTTTCCGCAGATGATAAATATCCCTTATATACATTTTTAGAAAACTCGATTTGTGATTTCGCAGTTCCATCATAGGTAAATAACATTTCCAAAGGAAAACCAATTGGCTTTTCTGTAATCTTTGGAATCGAAAAACTGAGTTGCAGAGTTTCATCAGACATTGCATCGCGAACATCATCAACCAATTTTTGTTTGTTATTTATTACAAACGCATACAACTCACGCGTTGTTATTTTTAATATCTTACTATCGCTTCTAAGTCCTTCAAGGAAAAGTTTCCTAACAATAGTATTAGTGCTATTATAATCCAAACTTACTTTAAATCCAATTTCACCTATACAGTGATGATATTCTTTTCCGTGTTTATGAGTATTTAGAGCTGCGTGAATTGATACATCGTTCAAATCAGTTATATTTTCCTTTTTCAACACAGCGATTGCACCCGATTTAGTGTAATCAACAATATCCTCCGAGAAAACATATCCGTGAGCTTCAAGCAATATTCTGTTTTTATCGAGATCGGAAGTCGTATGATATTTTTTCTCAAAGAACTTGGCAATTACTTTAAGCGCTAACTTTGCATCGCGAGGAAACGGCACATCGGTTTTATATTCACTAACCAATGCAAAAGAACGGTGTTCAGGTTTCAAGAACACTTTATATGCATCCAATGCCTCTTTACCCAAACTGAGCTTAACACTTTCGGTGAATTTCTCATCCAAGGTGTAGAGATAGCAACAATCTAACAAATCACAATTATAGTGCTTTGCTTCAGGCATACGACGAATACGACCTATTGTTTGAATTTCAAAGGTTTCATTCATATTGTCACGAAGCTTAACAAGAATATGCGCACGAGGACAATCCCAACCGGTGGCAACGGCTTGCTTTATGATAACTGCTATTGGTTCAGCGTTAGACTCTGATATATCTTCAAGATTTTGCTTTTTATCAGACAACCAAACTGCTAATTGATTATTCTCATATGTAATGCCTTTGGTTTCAAAGTATTCTTCGACACGATCTAAGAGAGCATCCGATTTATTGGGAATTTGTACAATAATCAATGGATTGACCGCTACCTTGCGATGTAAAAATTCAGAATGTATTTCCTGCTGCTTCGCAACCGCTTTATCAATCAAATAAGATATTTGATCGTCAACGCTGATGTCTTGCTCAAAATTTTCGTTTATAACAAGGAGCTTTTTGATAAGCCCTTCTGCAATAACATCTTCTTCGGGAATGTCAATGACAATTGCATCTTTGTAACCCTTTGGGGTGGCTGAGCAACGTATAATTTTGTCTGCTTGGAAAAGTTCAATAATATCATCAGCTTTTATCGTGTCATTTTGATGTGACTCATCGACGATAATTTTAAAGGACAAGCCATTGTCAATAGCATTACGAATATGCTCAAGGAACGTAGTTCTTTCGCTATCTTTGAGGGCGGTATTGCCTTTCTTCGTAAGTTTTTCCCAGTTAATAAAGCAAGCATCGTTTGCTTCAAATCCACTTGTCATAACATCGTAAAGCAGTTTGGTATTACTACCGTGGATATAGCGATCCATCTTTTCTTTGCTTTGTTCTTCGAGATTGCCTTTTCCGGGAGTCAGCCAAATAAAAACAATTCCATCGTTGGATTTGCAATACTCATCCATAAAATGAGTCATAATAATGGTTTTTCCGCTGCCCGTACAACTTTTAAGTACAATTTCTTTATTCGATTTTAACATTGCTTCCATCAAGTCAGAAATTGCCTTGATTTGAAAATTGGCAAGAGTAATATCCATTTTCAACCCTCCAATTCTTTGTAATAATAGTCTGGAATTACGTGGATGCTAATCTTTCTATCTTTGAGAAGTTGAACTTGCTCCGCATCCATCAGCACATCGTGTCCAACGTATAAATTATTGCATTTGACAAAATTCTCACCGTTCTCAATAAATTCAACAAGCTCGTCGTCGGTGAGTACGATACCAACCTCGGCATTACCCGTAAAGTTGATGCCGTTTTCAAGCTCCACAAGCTCGCGTATGTGGGCAAGCAGCTCGTCGGCATATTCGTAATACATACGCTCGCTCACAGGGATATAATCGACCTTGAAATATTTAAGGGAAGCGGCGTAACCCTCTTTGTCGATAACGCGCTTGATACGCTCGTATGTAACCTCTCGGCAGATGTTATTCTCGTTGTTCGTGCAGAGGATAAAACGACGATTGCCACCGTCCTCGGCATTGAGCTTCATAACCGCATGTCCCGTTGTTCCACTACCTGCAAAAACATCCAAAATTATCGATGTTTTTGCAGTAGATACTCTAATTAATTCTTGTATAAGCTTAATTGGTTTAGGTGTATCAAATATATCTCTATCACCAAAAATATCAAACAATTCGTCCTTTGCTGAAGATGAAGTTCCAACTCCCCTTAGAATACTATCCATATAATATTCTTTTTCTTCATTCTCAAAAGTTTTTAATCTTGGAACACCATCTCCACCTTTAGGAAATGCTATACGGTTATCTTTTTGTAATCGTGTGAATTCTTCCTTGTCAACAAACCAATGCCTCGTATATTGCTTTCCCGATGGAGTAGTAATTGTATAATAATTTGGCGAATTTTTATCCTCGTTTTTATGCCCTTCTTCAAATGAAATAATACCTGATGACCAAGGACCGCGTGGATCGTTATCTGGATTGCTTTGTTTGTTTTTCCACTCTGGCAATCTCATCATTTTGTTAAAAAATGTATTTGCCTTGTTTTTATAGCAAACAACTATATTTTCGTGTACACTTTTAAATCTGTGAATAATTTTGGCGTTAGTATTGCGATCTACTTTTGAATCCGTTTTTTGCCATATCATATAATCAACATTGTCGTCAGTAAAGATTGCTTGACACAAAGATGATAGTGCCGCCAACTCATGTTCATCAATGTTTATAATTATCACACCACTCGGCGAAAGTAACGAATACATTAACCGTAATCTTTTATCCATAAATGATAACCATTTTGAATGTCTAAAAGTATCACTTAATTCAATATAATTGTCATCATATTTGAAATCTTTTTTTCCTCTATTGTAAGGAGGATCTATACAAATAAGATCAATCTTTCCTTTATGAGTTTTGGTAAGCAACTGCAATGAAGCGAGGTTGTCGCCCTCAATAAGAAAGTTCATTTGACCGCCGTTGTCGATGAAAAGGCTGCCGTCCTCGGTCAAGACAGGCGTGTGGGTAGAAAGCACCTCGTCGATTTCCTCGCGGTGTTCCTCAAAGACAAGACCGTATTTCTTCGCTCCCACGTCCTTTTCAAGCTCGGAGAGATAGGCGAGCAGGTTCGCCGTATTTTCGTCCTGCGGCGCGGTTGCAATGTAGGTGCGAATCGCCTTTATTTTTGTAAGCAGATCTTCGCGCTTCTGCTTTGATACGTTTGTGCTCATATTTTATCTCCATTATCCTCGTTTTTGAGTTTCTTTTTCTTAGTTTGAGTTTGAGGATTTACACCAAGATTCAGCAAACGATCCGCCTCTTGCACCGTTGCCATTTCAAGCGTTTCAAAAGTAGATCCTATACTCTGCAATAAGGCTCGATATTTAGTTTCGTAAACTCTAATAAATTCGCTATTGAGATGCTTTATTTTAGAATTGATTGCTTCATTGTTAAGAGTTTTAAGTTTTTCAATATTTGCTTGGTTTTCTTCAACATCTTCTTTAGTATAAGACCCAGGATATGCATTCTCTCTTTCAACCATTAGCATAAACACATCTTTGTTTTGAAGAATACGAAAATCAGAATACTGCTCAATTTCTCCCGAACTTATGTCAACAAATTCTTCAGCGATTTTAGAAATTCCCTCAATCAAGTGTTTAACTTTAGGATAGTCATTCATATTGAGATGAGCATTTAATAAATCCGTCGAGGTTTTACAATCTACTTGATACCTTTGGAGGATGGTAATTGTTTTCGAAGGATCAACAAATCCGTTCTCCATAACATCTTTCAGTGTTACTATCGGATTTATATTTGCAAGTATATCTAAAAAAATCGACTTCAATTTAGACCACTTTTCGCTCTCAGTTTTCAGGAAACTTTCTCTTTGAATCTGCTTCTTTGTAAATGTAATGGTTGCCACAAGAGTAACCACGGTTATAATTGCTCCAAGAATTACACCGTAATATCCAAGCATAGCAGAAGCATCCCACGCCGTTGAATATCCACAGTTAGCTTTATAGCACTCATTTATAACAATCGGTATTCCAAATACAAAAACTGATATAACTATAAGTGACAAAATAATTATAATAATCTTCTTCCACTTCGACATAAAGATTACCTCAATCAGCAGACTTGCCGCTTTTTACCCACTCATCTATTTCACTCGTCTTGAACATCCAATTACGTCCAACCTTGTGAGCAGGCATATTCTTTTTAGTAATCCAAGCCAACATAGTATCCCGGCTAATGCCAAGAT
>JAFTJE010000031.1 GCA_017456545.1 Clostridia bacterium
GCATCAGCCTGCTCATTTACCTGATTATTTGCAGGAGCATCAGCCTGTTCATTTACCTGATTATTTGCAGGAGCATCAGCCTGCTCATTTACCTGATTATCTGCAGGAGCATCAGCCTGCTCATTTACCTGATTATCTGCAGGAGCATTAGTCTGCTCATTTACCTGGTTCTGCATAGAGCCGTTGCCGTCATCATATGTATAGTTGTCAACAAGGTCCTCGAACTTAATGTCATTGTTTTTATTTTCGTTCATAAGAGTAACTCCTTTCCTGTTTGATATTAGACAGTATAGAAGACAATACACAGTCTGTGCACTGCTTCTTTACTTTAATAAAATAATTTTATCATTAAATGTGAAAAAAAGCAATAGTTATTTATAAAAAATTGACTTTTGTTGCATTGTGTGATAAAATAATTTTGAACAGGGGTGATAAAAATAAGCAAGACATTAAGAAAAATAGTAATTGTAAATTGCATAGTACTTGTATTTGTTTCGGCCTTTGTAATTGTAGCTCAGCTCATATCCGATTCCGGTGGACACCAATGTGATTTTTTTCGTGTAACGGGATTTTACTGTCCCGGCTGTGGAGGTACAAGGGCTGTTTTTGCAATACTGAGATTTGATATTGCATCGGCAATCAAATATAATGTAACGGTTCCATTTGGAATATTTGTTTACCTGTACTATAACATCAGGTCTGTAATTGCCTGTATTGATAACGAAAAAGACTATTTTATAAAACAGAAGTATATACTATGTATTATCCTTGCTGTTGTTATTGTATTGAATTGCATTGTAAAAAATGTACTTTATCATGGATGGGGAATAGGATTTTGATGTATATGCTTGACATTTGTCTAAATATATGATAAAATATTTATAATTTTATATTATGGAGGAACAAAATAATTATGGACGGTGACAGTATAGGGTTGATTATCGTAATGGTAATTCTACTTGCTATGTCAGCTTTCTTTTCAGCAACGGAAACAGCGTTTTCCACATTCAATCGCATAAGGATGAAGAGTATGGCACAGAGTGGCAACAAAAAGGCAGCTCTTGTTATGAAGTATGATGAAAAATACGATAAAATGCTTAACAGCGTTCTTATTGGAAACAACATCGTAAATATATCCCTTTCATCCATCGCAACAGTATTCTTTGTAGACATATTTACAAAGATGAATCCCGAATCGGCTCAGTCCGTGGGAGCAACAATATCTACGGTTATAGTAACTGTAGCAGTACTTATCTTCGGTGAGATAATGCCAAAGATAATCGCAAAGGGACACGCAGATAAGGTAGCACTTCGCTTTGTCCACATTGTTAACGGTGTGATAATTATACTTACACCACTCAGCCTTATTTTCGGTGCATGGAGTAAGCTTGTTATGAAGGTGTTTAAGTCCAAGGACCAGAACACTGTTACAGAGGAAGAGCTTATGACAATAGTTGATGAAGCAGAGGAGGACGGCACCATCGAGTCTGATGAGGGTGACCTTATCCGTTCTGCCATCGAGTTTAATGATGTTAGTGCGGGTGATATTCTTACTCCCCGTGTTGATATATATGCAATTTCCAAGGATGATACAATAGAAGAGATTGCAAAATCGTTTACCGAAAGTGCGTTTTCACGCCTTCCCGTATACGGTGAGGATATGGACGATATTATCGGTATCCTTCACGAAAAGGATTTCTTCGTTGCTTATCATAATAAGTGTGATTCAATTAATGAATACATACAAAAGCCCGAATATGTTTCCGAGCATATTAAGGTAGCAGACCTTTTACAGGTTCTCAAAGCTAAAAAGACCCATATGGCTATTGTAGTTGATGAATACGGTGGAACTATGGGACTTGTAACCATGGAGGATATTATTGAGGAGCTTATCGGCGATGTATTTGACGAGCACGATGAGGTAACCAACGAATACCAGGAGCTTCCCGACGGACGCTTTAAGGTAGATTGCGGAGCAGACCTTGATGATTTCTTCGACAAGTTTAATGTTGTAATAGACAGTGAGGAGGATATGCCTCAGACGGTTAACGGCTTTATTATGAAGGAGCTTGAGTCATTCCCCCAGGTTGGTGACGGATTTGAATACAGAAATCTTAAAATAGAAATCAGCAAAATCGGTCCGAAGCGAGTAGAGGAAATACTCGTTGAAATAATTAAACAAGAGGAAGAGGACGCTGAATAAGCGTCCTTTTTTAGGTGAATTTATGAATGTATTTGATTTTGACGGAACAATATATGACGGAGACAGCTCTAAGGACTTTTACTTCTATTGTCTGAAAAAGTATCCCAAAATAAGGAAAAGAGCTCCCGCAACCCTTCTTTTCGGTGCAGGCTATGGATTGAGGATAGTTAAGAAGCTTACATTTAAGGAAAAGCTTTTCAGCTTTGTTCAGGATATTGAGGATCTTGACAAGGCAGTAGAGGACTTCTGGGCTACGCACAAGAAGAACATTAAAAACTGGTATCTGGCAATGAAGAAGCCGACGGATATTATTATTTCCGCCTCCCCTGAATTTTTACTTAAGGGTATCTGTGCAGAGCTTGGTGCAGAATTTCTTATGGCATCCCGTGTTGATAAGAAAACAGGTAAATTTGACGGTGCCAACTGTCACGGAGAGGAGAAGGTTAAACGCTTCTATGAGCTTTATCCCGATGCCCACATTGATGAATTTTACTCCGACCTATATTGTGATGCTCCCCTTGCACGCTTAGCCGATAAGGCGTTTATTGTAAAAGGAGAGGAGCTTTTACCCTGGAATAAGAAAAAGCTTTAAGCTCATCAACCACAAAAATACAATAAAAAACGAGTGAGAAATCACTCGTTTTTTGCGTTATTCAATTTAACCTGCCGACTTCCTTCAAGCCTTATGAGTGTCTTATAAAGAGGATAAATAAGAGTACATAAAGCAATATTGCCGACCATGTGGATGATATCGAAGACAGCTCCGGCAGAAAGCCATGCAAGTGCCATTTCAAGATTAAGATTATACATTATAATTTGAAATGGAAGATACATAAGCCCAAAGAGAAGACCGTGGAGCCCTGAGAAAATCATACACAGAGCCACCTTAAGCTTTATATTCGCCTTTTTTGGAATAAGCATGACTAATAACCAAAGTATGGGGAATATATATATATACGGTATCCACCAGAGGGAATAGCCTGCCGATATTACAAGGGATGTGACGGCAGTTATCATAACATATATGAGTATTGGGATAATCGCCCTCCACCTGTATACAAGGGATAAAACACATATTAAAAGTGCCACACCGTGTACATTCGGTATCATCTCAAATATTATATCGGAAAGATACAGCATTACTCCAAACATGGTATAGAGCACCATGTTGAAGACATTTATTTTTTTCATTCCTCTATAAGTGTAACAGCCTTCATCCTCATATCAATTATAGGACGGTCCGCATTATTAGTTTTTACCTGTGCAATTTCATCAACTACCTCCATACCGGATATAACCTTACCGAAGGCAGCATACTCTCCGTCAAGGAACTTTCCGTCTGCGTGCATGATGAAGAATTGAGAGGATGCGGAATTAGGATGCTGGCTCCTTGCCATAGATATAACACCTCTCACATGGGAGATGGTGTTGGGGAAGCCGTTGGAAGCGAATTCACCCTTGATATGCTCACCGCTACCGCCACAGCCTGTACCGGTAGGGTCGCCGCCCTGTATCATAAATCCTTCAATAACTCTGTGGAAAATAAGTCCGTCATAAAAGCCTTTTTTAACGAGATTCTTAAAATTGTTTACTGTGATGGGAGCTTTATCCTCATATAACTCTATTTGGATAATACCTCCGTTTTCCATTTCTATTTTAATCATAATACACCCCGAAAATAACATACTTTATACTATTCTAACAGAAAATAAGGCAAAAGTCAAATGTTTTAATAAATTAACTGAAAAATAGGAGATTTTTATGGAAAAATATCGAAAAATAGCGTATTTTGGTGCCAGCGTGATACTTGTCTTTATTGCATTCATATTATTTGTAAAATTTATTTTTCCCATTTTGCTTCCTTTTTTGATAGCCTTATTTATAGCCTTTATATCAAGGCCCTTGGTTGACAGAATATGCAGAAAAACAAGGCTTAACCGGTCTGCAGTCAGCATAATAATTATGCTGCTTCTTTTGTTTTTTACCTTTTATATTCTTTTTGTTTCCGTATCCTATGCCGTTACACAAATCGGAAATATTATAGCCACCGTTACGGAGCAGCTCTCCACGGAGGATAATTATATAACGGATTTTTTCAGCTTCATAGACGGCTTAAAGCTCAGATTCCCCTTTTTAGATGACGGGATTATGGGTGGAGAAAGCTCTGTTTATTCGATGGCAGTTGATATGATACAGGAGGGACTAAGAAGCGTCGGAATGCGTATTACATCTGCTTTAGCAAGAGTCATAGCCTCCCTGCCGAGCATTATTATAACAGCCGTTGTAGTGATTCTGTCACTGTTTTACTTTGCCAAGGATTATGATAAAATTACAGCATATATAAGGGAGCTGTTGCCAAAGAGAATGAGAAAAACAGCCCGTAACATTAAAAATGATATTTTGAATGTGGTTATAAAATACTTCAAATCCTATTTTCTTCTTTTCTTGCTCACCTTTGCAGAGCTGTTTGTTGGCTTTATTATCCTTAAAATACCCAATGCCTTTGTCCTTTCAGGTCTTATTGCAACGGTGGATATTCTTCCTGTTTTAGGTGTGGGAAGTGTACTTATTCCCTGGGCAATTATTGTTTTTATCGGTGGAAACTCACCCCTTGCCATAGGACTCCTTGTGCTGTATGCAATAGTGTATTTCTTAAGGCAGATACAGGAGCCGAGAATTGTGGGTAAGCAGATGAATGTCCATCCTGTTTTTGCCCTGTTTACTATGTATGCAGGACTTAAAATAGGTGGAATATTCGGTATGATTGTAGGTCCCTTTGTAGCTTTTGTAATAAAAACCGTTTATGACAGTATCAAAAATAAAAAAGATATTGAAAACGGGGAAAATATGTGATATTATATTTATATTATAGGATTTGACAACTGTTAGGAGATATAAATATTATGTTTAACGATAAGAAAGTGGTATTTTCGGGAGTACAGCCCTCAGGTAATCTTACAATAGGAAATTACCTCGGTGCTATCCGTAATTTCAGTGCATTCTCCGAGGAGTACCATTGCTACTACTGTGTAGTTGATATGCACGCTATTACCGTTCGTCAGGTTCCTGCTGAGCTAAGACGCAGAACCTATGAGACCCTGGCACTTTACATAGCCTGTGGCCTTGACCCTCAGAAGAACACCCTGTTTGTACAGAGCCATGTTCCCCAGCATGCAGAGCTGGGCTGGGTGCTTGACTGCTATACCATGTTTGGTGAGCTCTCCCGTATGACACAGTTTAAGGACAAGAGTGCAAAGAACGCCGATAATATAAATGCAGGACTTTTCACATATCCTGCCCTTATGGCATCGGATATACTCCTTTACCAGACAGAGCTTGTACCCGTTGGTCAGGACCAGAAGCAGCATCTTGAATTAGCCCGTGATATTGCCAATCGCTTTAACCAGATATACGGAGAGACCTTTGTAGTGCCCGAGGGATATATTGCCAAGGGTGGTGCAAAGATAATGTCCCTTCAGGAGCCAACAAAGAAAATGAGCAAGTCCGACGCTAACGAAAACGCCGTTGTTCGTATTCTTGACTCTAAGGACGATATTATAAGAAAGTTCAAGCGTGCAGTTACCGACTCGGGTAACGAGATTATCTGTGGAGAGGGCAAGGAGGGAATTACCAACCTTCTTAATATTTATACCTGCTTCACCGATAAGACCGTTGAGGAGGCACAGCGTGAATTTGCGGGAATGGGCTACGGAGCCTTCAAGCTTGCTGTTGGTGAGGTTTGTGCAGACAGCCTCCGTCCCGTGAGAGACGAATTTGCCCGACTTATGGCAGATAAAGCATACCTTGAGCAGGTTATGGCACAGGGTGCAGAGGACGCATACAAAAATGCCCGTCGCACAATGTCCAAGGTTCGCAGAAAGCTCGGCTTTACAGAGCTTAAAAGATAATCAGACTGTCACAAAAGGATAAATAATAAAACGGACTGAATTCAGTCCGTTTTGTTTTATTCCGTTACCCCGTGAGCCTTAAGCCAACGGAGCTGCTCCATTGTAGGCTCGGAGATAATGCCCTCCTGATATGGAGCAACATTGTAGGCGAACACGCCTCCCCCTGCCTTAACCTTGTTTATATAGTCAAGCACCTTTTCGTTTGAGTGAACGGGAGTGGGTGTTCCGGGCTTTTCGTGTACCCAGAAGTCATCCATCCAGCAAAGACCGAACCACTGTGTATCTCCCTCACCGGAGAAGCGACCGTTTGGCAAGAAGGAAAGGTCGTTTTCCTCTCCTGCCTGATAGTCGGAAATACCACGCCCCCAATCACAGCCCCAGGGCTCGACACCACGGAAATTAAAGGCTACAACAGAGTCGGGGTTACCTGCACGCAGAGCCTCTGCATAGCGTTTGTAATCGTACCTTGTGCCTCTGCCCTTGCAAATAGGAGGCTCATAGCAGCAGTCTATCCACCAGCCGTGTATACGCTTGCCGTATCTTTTGGAGATAGCCTCTGTAAGCTTGTCGCATATCTCTGCGTGATACTCGGGCTCCTCCCAGAATTTTGTTTTTTCCATATAACCGGGAGTGGTGGAGCCCTCGCCGTTAAAATAGAACATCAGCCGTATTCCGTGAGGATCAAGCCTGTCTGCAAGCTCTGTAATAAGGTCACGGTGGGAGGTATAGCCCTCTATTATTTCATCAAGCTCAGGTAAAGGAAAGGGCACAAACATATCTGCGTGGGTAATGGTAAAAAACAGAAATTTTGCCCCACTCTCCACAACCTGGGAAACAAATTTGTCAAGCTGAAAATCCTTTATGGCATCGGCGTGAGGCTTCTTATCCCCCTCCATAGGCCGGGAATGGGTGGTCCAATGTACAAAGAGTCCGAATTTCGCTTCGTAAAGCCAATCTGTTCTGTTACTCATAATAAATCCTCCTATGGTTTATAAAAAACGGACAATGCGATTATGCCTTGTCCGTTTCTGTAATTTTGTTCTGTATAGTATGGTCTCTGTATTAAACATTAAACCTGAATAATACTATATCTCCGTCTGCAATTACATACTCCTTACCCTCAGAACGGACAAGTCCCTTTTCCTTAGCTGCGTTCATTGTTCCGCAAGCCATAAGGTCATCAAAGGAAACTATCTCAGCACGGATAAATCCTCTCTCAAAGTCGGAGTGAATCTTTCCTGCTGCCTGGGGTGCCTTAGTACCCTTTACAATAGTCCAGGCACGAACCTCCTTAGGACCTGCAGTAAGATAACTTATAAGACCGAGAAGAGAATAGCTTGCCTTGATAAGCCTGTCAAGACCGCTTTCCTCAATACCCAGGTCGGAGAGGAACATTTCCTTATCCTCACCGTCAAGCTCTGCAATTTCCGCCTCTATCTCTGCACACACGGGGATAACCTCACTCTTTTCGGTGGAGGCAAACTCGGCAATACTTGAGTAAAGGGGATTGGCAGAGAGGTCTGTACCGATATCACTCTCGCTGATATTTGCAGCGTAAATAACGGGCTTGATTGTGAGCAAAGCCACATCCCCCATCATCTCAGCCTCCTCCTCTGTATAATCGAGAGAACGGGCTGTCTTGCCATCCATAAGGGATGCAAGGACTCTTTCATAAAGAGCAACCTTGGGGGCAAGGGTTTTATCACCCTTCATCGCCTTTTTAAGGCTGTCAATTCTTCTTTCGATAATTTCAATATCGGAGAAGATAAGCTCAAGATTTATAGTTTCCACATCACGGATAGGGTCAACGCTTCCGTCAACATGGATAATATCATTATTTTCAAAGCAACGCACAACATGGATAATTGCGTCCACCTCACGGATATGGGAGAGGAATTTGTTACCGAGACCCTCACCCTTTGATGCTCCACGCACAAGACCTGCAATATCTACAAATTCAATAACAGCGGGAGTATAGAGCTCCGGCTTATACATTTTTGCAAGCTCGTCAAGACGGGAGTCGGGAACTGCAACAATACCTACATTAGGCTCAATTGTGCAGAAGGGATAGTTTGCACTCTGTGCTCCTGCATTTGTAAGGGCGTTAAAAAGTGTACTTTTACCAACATTGGGCAATCCAACAATACCAAGCTTCATTATAATACCTCAATAAAATTATTGTCAGCACTAATTATACATTAAATTAAATCCGTATTCAAGTAAAATTATAAAATAATTGTAAATATTCTTATTTATTTAAGGAAATCACACTTTATCTTCACGGTAATATCACAGTAAAGGTGTAGAATATAACCGTAATATCCAAATTTTAACATAAATAGTAAATAAGTTGTTTACAATTAGGATAAAATATGTTATAATTTGATTAACAAAATCGTAATAGATTTCATAATTGCTTTTGTGTGAAAGGATAGTAAAATGATAGGTTCTAAAATACTTGTAATTGATGATGATACTAATATATGTGAGCTTCTTAAGGTGTATTTCAACGGGGAGGGCTATGATGTTGCTGTTGCTAATGACGGAGATGCAGGTATAGAAAAATTCAAGCTCTGTGCACCCGATATTGTGCTCCTTGATATTATGATGCCTAAGAAGGAGGGAACTGAGGTTCTCCGTTATATAAGATCGGCATCGAGCACACCTGTTATTATGATATCGGCAAGAGCTGATGAATTTGATAAGGTTCTATGTCTGGAGATGGGTGCTGATGACTATGTTGTAAAGCCCTTTGGTATAAAGGAGCTGTCTGCCAGGGTAAAGGCTGTTTTAAGACGCAGCTCTGCAAATGAAAATAAGCAGGACAAGGATACCCTTCGCTTTGATAATATGGAAATCAGTATGTCAAACCATGAGCTTAAGATTAGGGGAGAGAGTATTGATATCCCTCATAAGGAGCTATTGCTCTTACACTTCCTTGCCCAGAATTACAATAGGGTCTATACAAGAGATCAGCTTCTTAATAAGGTATGGAGCTTCGATTATTTAGGTGACTCCCGTACGGTTGATGTTCATATCAAGCGTCTCCGTGAGAAGCTTAACGGGGTGTCGGATAAATGGGCATTAAAGACCGTCTGGGGTGTAGGGTACAAATTTGAGGTTGGCCCACAGGATAACTGATAGGAGAGACTTATGGAATATGTTGCTACCTGTCTTTTTGGCCTTGAGAGTCTTCTCGGTGCCGAAATAGACGAAATGGGATATAAAAGAACGGAAACAATGGATGGTCGTGTTTCCTTCGAGGCTGATATAAACGATGTATGCAAATTAAACATAAATCTTCGCTATGCCGAGAGAGTATACTTTAAGATAGGGGAGTTTGAGGCACTTACCTTTGATGACCTTTTTGAAGGCACCAAGGCTCTCGAATGGGAAAAATGGATAGGGAAAAATGACGAGTTCCCCGTAAGAGGACATAGCATTAAGAGTGCACTTTTTTCCGTACCCGACTGTCAGAAGATAATTAAAAAGGCAGTTGTATCACGCCTTTCCTCAAAATACGGAGTACAGTGGTTTGAGGAGAAAGGAGTAAAGTACCAGATAGATTTCTTCCTGTTCAAAAACAGGGCAACTCTTATGATAGATACCTCCGGTGTACCTCTTCACAAAAGAGGCTACAGACCCAAAACAGCAGAGGCTCCCTTGCGAGAGACCCTTGCCTGTGCCCTTGCCAAAATTGCAAGACCCAGGGAGGATGTACTGTTCTGGGACCCCTTCTGTGGCTCGGGAACAATAGCAATTGAGGCGACTATGATGATGCTCAACCGTGCCCCCGGACTTGACAGGGCATTTATTTCCCAGACCTTTCCTCAAATTACGGCAGATAAGTGGAAGGATGCAAGAGAAGAGGCAAGGAGTAAAATTATAACAGACTCCCATTTTGAAGCATATGCCTCGGATATAAATCCCGACGCTGTGGCTCTGGCAACGGAGTGTGCAAAGCACGCAGGCGTGTACGGAAATATGAAAATATTTGAAAAAAACGCCTTGAAGATAGATACAATGGGCAGGCGTGGAACCGTAGTGTGTAACCCTCCATACGGAGAAAGACTGCTTACCTTAAGAGAGGCAGAGGAGCTTTACAGAAATATGGGTAAGCACTTTAAGTCCCTTGACAGGTGGCAGATATATGTAATTACAAGCCACGAGGAGTTTTCTCGTCTTTACGGCAGAAAGCCCGATAAGGTAAGAAAGCTGTATAACGGTATGATACCCTGCTATTTTTACCAATTTTTCAAAAATAACTGATTAAAAAATCAACCTCCGTCAATACTAAAGGGACAGTAGTGACGGAGGTTTTTATGAACAGGCTAACCTTTGATTTTGAAGAAAATGTAAAAAATATAGACACTCTCCTTAATGTTTCCGAAAATTTTGATATAATAAAAAAGGAAATGGAAATTAAGGGCTCAAGGATTGTTTTTTATTATGTTGACGGATTTGTTACAGCTGCGATTATGCAGAAGATTATGATGCACTTAACATCGGTTACTGATTTCGGTGACGGCTCACATGAGGGAGCAGTTGATTTTGCCAAAAAAAGCGTACCCAGTGTGGAGGTTGACCCCGAGTACGATGTTGATAAAATGTGCAATGCAGTTCTTAGCGGATGCAGTCTTATGCTTTGCCGTGGCTTTGGAGACGGAGCTATTATTATTGATGCCCGTTCATATCCTGCAAGAGTAACAGCCGAGCCGGAAAACGATAAGGTAATGCGAGGCTCCCGTGACGGCTTTGTGGAGACACTTATATTCAATACGGCAATGATAAGAAGACGCATAAGAGACACAAATCTTGTGGTTAAGTATATGTCGGTAGGCGAATCCTCAAGGACAGATATCTCCGTAGTATTCATAAAGGGTAAGGCAGACCCGAAATATGTAAAGGAGATAACCGATAAAATCAGTAAAATAAAAACCGATGCACTGACAATGGGGCACAGGAGCCTTATAGAGTGTCTTGTAAGGAAGGGATGGCTAAATCCCTTCCCTAAGGTGAGATGTACAGAAAGACCCGATGCTGCCTGTGCATCAATACTTGAGGGAAATATAGTAGTCCTTTGCGATAATTCCCCCGAGGCACTTATTTTACCTACCTGCATCTTCGATTTTTTACAGGACACGGACGATTATTATTTTCCTCCCATAACCGGCTCATATCTTCGCATAGTGAGACAGCTGGTGTTCTGGAGTGCAGTAATTTTAACACCCGTATGGTATTTAATCGTACACAACGCCCCAAATATATCGGAGTCCCTTATGTTCTTAGTTCCTACGGACAGTGGGAATGTGCCCATAATTTTACAGCTTATAATGGCAGAGCTGGTTATAGACGGGCTTAAGCTTGCCTCCTTGAATACTCCGAGTGTTATGTCAAATTCCTTTGGAGTTATAGGGGGATTACTGCTCGGTGATTTTGCTGTGCAGGTCGGCTGGCTCTCTGCCGATGTAATATTCTATATGGCAATAGTGTCTATTGCAAGCTTTACACAGTCAAATTACGAGCTTGGCTACGCCCTTAAATTCATTCGAATCCTTACACTTATTTTAACTCATTTCTTTAACTATTGGGGCTTTGCAATAGGAATTTTAACGGGGGCAGTGTTGATAATTACCAATAAAACCGTAAACGGTGGCCGTTCCTATCTCTATCCATTGATACCCTTTAACGGAAAAGCCCTTTCACGGCTTGTGTTCAGACTGAAAAAGCCATAATTAAAAAGACCTTAGACAACCTGATTTGCATCAAGCTGTCTAAGGCTTTTTATATTTTTCCGTATAGATATTCTTTATCAAAGTGGGTAAGCGTTACATCAAGTATCTGTCCACTGAGGCTCTTATCCGTTTTAACCCTTACCTCCATAAAGTTTGGGGCGTGGCCACAGGCGTAGCCATCAACCGTGTTTTCAAATAAAACAGACACGCATCCGTGGCTTTTTATAAAATCTCGGTGCAGGGACTCCTTGATTTCCTCCTGTAAGGAGGATAGGGCGTGGAGCCTGTCCTTTTTTATCTGCTCATCCACCTGATTTGGCATATCGGCAGCAGCTGTTCCTTTTCTTACAGAGTAGGGGAATATATGCAGATGCAGGAATTTCTCATCCTCGAAAAATTTATATGTGGAAGAGAAGTCCTCGTCTGTCTCTCCGGGAAAGCCCGTTATAACATCGGCAGATAACATAACACCCGATATTTGCTCCCTCAGGTAGTCCAGGTTTTTCTTTGCCATCTCAATATTATATTTTCGCTTCATCATATTAAGGGTTCTTGTACAGCCCGACTGCATAGAAATATGAAAATGGTTCATCACCTTTGATAGCCCCTTTATCTTATCCACAAACTCACGGTTTACGGATGAAGGGTCAAGGGAGCCTAAGCGTATTCTGTCAATTCCGTCAATTTCATTTATCTCCACAAGCAGGTCTCCCAATGTATACCCGTCCTTAAAATCCTTTCCGTAGGAGGCAGTCTCAATTCCCGTAAGGACTATTTCACGACAGCCCTCGGAGGCTATGTTTTTAACCTCGTCAATTACATACTGACGGGGGTTGGAACGAACATTTCCTCTGGCCTTAGGGATAATACAGTAGGCACATTTGGAATCACAGCCGTCCTCAATCTTGATAAAGGCTCTTGTCCTTGTCATAGGTGCACCCACACGCATGGTATCAAAGGTAGAGTTATATATATCGGGCATATAACAGTATGGCTCTGTCTTGCTTTCGTATAGCTTCAGTGCCTTTTTTGCAATCAGCGATTTTGCGTTATTACCGCAGACAAAATCAACCCCATCAATAGAGAGGACCGTATCCGGATTGACTTGAGCAAAGCAGCCTGTTACAATAATTACGGCATTCGGATTTTTATTTATGCATCTTCTTATCAGCTGACGGGATTTTCTGTCACTTTCGGAGGTTACTGTACATGTATTTATTATGTAAATATCGCAGACCTCTGTGGCAGGACAAATATCTACGCCAAGGGAGGAAAGCTCCTGCATAACAGCATCACTTTCATATTGATTGACTCTGCATCCAAGGGTAGTTACGGATGCCTTTATTTTTTTATCCACAGTAACACCTCCTTTGTAAGATACATAGATTTTACCATACTTTTTTCATTATGTAAATAACAAGTTAAAAAATCCTATTGCAAAAGATTTGAAAAAGCCTTATAATATTACTGTAAAAAATCAAGAAAGGAACGGGATATGAGAGAATTTACAATTAAAGCAAACGATGCGGGTCAACGCCTTGATAAATTCGTTATGAAGGCAGTAAAGGGTATACCCGTTTCTTTAATGTATAAATCCATAAGGACAAAAAAGATTAAGGTAAACAGAAAGCGTGCCGAGGAGAAGCAGATGCTGAATCTCGGTGACACAGTACAGATGTTTCTTGCCGAGGAGCTCTTTTCCGATACCGTAACGGATAATGAGCTTTTTAATATTACACCTAAGCTGGATATAGTATACGAGGATGAAAATATAATCCTGTGTGAAAAGGCACCGGGTGTCCTTGTCCACAGTGGAGACGGAGACGGAAAAGCGAGTGGAGAGGGAGATGCCTCTGACAGAAACACTCTTATTTATCATATACAGGCCTACCTTGCCCAAAAGGGAGAATACAGCCCGACAGAGGAAAGCTCCTTTGCTCCTGCCCTGTGCAACAGAATAGACAGAAATACAGGAGGCATTGTAATCTCGGCAAAGAATGCAGAGGCACTTCGTGATATAAACGCAAGAATAAGGGAAAACGGCATATCTAAATTTTATCTGTGTGCGATACATGGTCTGCCTCAGAAAAAGAGTGCCACACTTACCGATTTCCTCATAAAGAACAGTAACACAAACACAGTTCGTGTAATGAAAGGCCCGATAAGGGGAGCAAAGGAAATTATTACAAAATACACGGTGCTTGAATACAATAAGCAAAAAAATCTTTCCCTTGTAAAAATAGAGCTTATAACAGGCAGGACACACCAGATAAGAGCACATATGTCGTCCATAGGCAATCCCTTACTCGGAGACGGTAAATACGGCTCTATTGAAAGAGATAAGAAATTGGGATATAAGCATCAGGCACTCTATGCCTATAAGCTTATGTTCGGTAAGGGGGACGACTCCCTTAGCTATCTTAACGGAAAAGAATTTACCGTAAATACAAAAAATATTTACTTCCTGAGAGAATTTAAGGACACAGAAATTTAACCGATTTTATGAAAGGGGGCAGGACAGTGCTTGACGGAGAAATTATAAGGTCATATCTTAAAGAGGACGGAGATGTCATTATACTTGATGAAACCGATTCCACCAACAATGTAGCAAGGTCCTTAGCCCACCGAGGAATAAAAGAGGGTACGGTCATAATTGCAAAAAAGCAGACACAGGGTAGAGGCAGAATGGGGAGAAGCTTTTTGTCCAGCTCGGAAAACGGACTGTATATGACTCTTTTTCTGAAGCCGGAGATTCCACCTGCCGAATGTATAGGTATTACGGTTATGTGTGCCTGTGCAGTAGCAGAGGCAATAGAGAATATATCCTGTAAAAAATGCTATATAAAATGGGTAAACGATATTTTTATAGGGGACAAAAAGGCTTGTGGAATACTGACGGAGGCATCCTGCGATTTTGTATCGGGCAGCTTTGATTATGCCATTGTGGGTATAGGCGTAAATGTCTCCGATCCCGAGGGTGGCTTTGATGAGGAAATAAAGGATATAGCCTGCTCTGTGTACGGAAAAAATGCACCCGTTGGCATAAAAAACCGACTATGTGCCGAAATAATAAACAATTTTATGGCATATTACCGTAATTTTTCCGACAAAAGCTATATGAAAAATTACCGTAGGCGTTCAAACATAATCGGCAGGACCGTTGATGTATACAGAGGAAACGAGATAATATCGGGCATATGCACCGATATAGATAATGAGGCAAATCTTGTGTTGCAGACGGATAAGGGAGAGGTAAGATTCAACTCCGGGGATGCAAGGGTGCGTAGGGTATGAAAAAAAGAACAAGAAAAATAACCTACACAGCTCTTTTTGTGGCTATTATCGCTGTTGTGTCCCAAATTGCCATTCCTATGCCTTCATTGGTGCCCATAACCTTACAGACACTTATAATATGTCTCTGCGGTTATATTATTGGTCTGCGTGCAGGTGTGTGCACGGTGCTTGCATATATTCTGCTCGGAGCAGTGGGAGCCCCCGTATTTTCATCCTTCCAGGGTGGATTTTCTGTAATTATCGGACACGGGGGAGGCTTTATTATAGGCTTTATACCTCTTGTTATCCTTTGTGGAGTGTCTGAAAAGCCGCTTTCGGCTATTCTGTTCGGTATTCTCGGGGTAGTAATTTGCCATGGCTTTGGCGTTATATGGTATATGGGCCTTACTTCAAATCCTTTTATAGCATCCCTTGTGCTTGTATCCTTGCCTTATATTATCAAGGATATTATCTTCTGTGTCCTTGCTTATTTCATATCGCAAAAAATCAGAAAAAAGCTACCTTTGTAAGCTTAATAAATCAAAAGACCGACACAGCGTGTCGGTCTTTTTGTATTTTACTCTAATTTTAGCTGTGTCAGCTGACCTTTATAAGGTAAGCCGAGATGCTCATAGGCAAGACGGGTTACACATCTGCCCCTGGGGGTACGGCTCAAAAATCCTATCTGCATAAGATATGGCTCATATACATCCTCAATAGTTACACTTTCCTCACCGATGGTGGCAGAGAGAGTTTCAAGACCCACAGGTCCTCCGTCATAGAACTTAATAATAGTTTCAAGCATTTTCCTGTCGGTGTTATCAAGACCGAGGTGGTCAATTTCAAGTGCCTCAAGGGCTTTTTTTGCCATTTCTATATTGATAACTCCGTCGCCCTTAACCTGTGCGTAGTCACGGACTCTTTTGAGAAGTCTGTTTGCAATTCGCGGTGTACCTCTGGAACGGGATGCAATCTCGTATGCTCCCTCCTCGGTTATTTTCACATCAAGCAGACCTGCACTTCTCTTTACAATGGTAGCAAGCTCCTCGTGGGTGTAAAGCTCCAGCTTGAGAAGAACGCCGAAACGGTCACGCAACGGTGTGGTCAGCTGACCTGCTATTGTAGTAGCTCCCACAAGTGTGAATTTAGGTAACGGAACACGGATGCTTCTTGCAGCAGGACCCTTACCTATTATAATGTCGAGAACATAGTCCTCCATAGCAGGATACAGTATCTCCTCAATGGAACGGGACAGACGGTGAATCTCGTCAATAAAAAGCACATCTCCGGGGGCGAGATTTGTAAGAATAGCGGCAAGGTCGCCCTGCTTTTCAATAGCAGGACCGGAGGTCACTCGGAAGTTAACGCCCATCTCCTCGGCAATAATGCCGGAAAGAGTAGTCTTACCGAGACCGGGGGGGCCGTAGAGAAGCACATGGTCCAGGGAATCACCCCTGCCCTTTGCCGCCTCTATATAAACCTTAAGCAGGTCCTTAACCTTTTCCTGACCTATATATTCGTCAAACACCTTAGGACGGAGACTTATCTCAACATCCGAATCCTCGCCTGTTACCTCGGTGGATACTATTCGGTTTTCAAAATCAAATTCTGTTTCTTCAATCATAATAGCTCCTCCTTAAAACAATTTTGCAAGGGCTAAGGGTATTATTTTTTCAACCTCTAATTTAGGGTCAATGCCTGCAAGTGCCTTCTGTGCCTCTGCCCTTGAATAACCAAGAACAATAAGTGCATCAAGTGCCTCGGAAAGGTTACCCTTACCCTTTACGGCACTGACAGTGGGAGCAGATACTACCTCGACAGAGGAGGAAGCAAAGTATTGCTTTGCCACCTTATCCTTAAGCTCAAGGACTACTCTTGCAGCAGTTTTTGCTCCGACTCCTGAGGCTCTCGAAATAGCCTTCGTATCCTCGCTTACAATAGCCTGTGACAGCTTATCGGGTGTAAGGAGTGATAAGATTGCCATAGCTGCCTTCGGACCGACTCCCGATACTGTTATAAGCAGCTTAAAGGCAGAGAGCTCGTCATTTGTCTTGAAGCCGAAAAGCTCGACTCCGTCCTCCCTTACCTGGAGGTAGGTAAGCAGCTTTTCCCTCTCGCCTGTATGGGAGCATACAGCAGAGAAGGTGTTATCGCTTACTGTAAGCTTATATCCGACTCCGTTGCAGTCAATAACACAGAAGCCGGGCTCACAGTATTCAAGTATGCCATTTACATGATATATCATAATTATTCCTCTTTTGCATTGGTGTTTTCGCCTGTGTCCTCAGTGCCCGTAGTCGTACTGTCCATATTCTCGGTGCTTATGACCTCAGTGTCCTTAGCCTCTGTACCTGTTGCCTCTGCGAGCTGTGGCGATGGCTCACCCTCCTGTATATCCACGGATACTGTATCGGAGGAGGTGGAGCAGTCTGTATTCTTTCCGTCAGGTCTTACCCAAACAGGAATTACCCTGTAGCCAAGCTTTCTTTCAAGAACGATAAGAGCAATAAACAGTCCGAGACCGAACAAGCTTATAACAAGACCGATATAGAAGGGCTTGGAAACATATACCATTTCTATTTCGTGCTCTCCCTCTCCGATATCAAAGGCAAGGAGAGTATCCATTGTTGCATAGGTTTCTACCCTCTCTCCGTCAACATATACATTCCAGTATTTATCATAGGGGATGGAGGTAAACACAAACTGGTCCTTCTCGGCAGTGATTGTGCCCTCAATTCTTGTGTCGGAGTGGTCTGTTATCTTAAGGTTACCCTTCTGGAGGTAGTCAATAGCCCTTGCAAGCTCGTCTTCATTTACCTGGACAAATATGGGGGCATCTGTTTTATACTGTACGGCACTTCCGTCAAACTCATATCTTATCTTAAGCTCAGCACCCTTTTCGTAATAGCCCAGGTTGTGTATTCTGTTTGTGTCGGTGTCGAATACGGAGGATACCTCATCGCCGTTTATATAGAATTTAACAACGGGGTTTCTTGTGTGGGAAAGGAAGTGCATATAAATTGAGCCGCTTTCCTTTGCTATAACCGTATATTCATAAAATGCTATACCACTGGAGCTTCTTGATATTGTAACTCCGCCTGCCGAATACCTTGTAGAGCAGTTGCCTGTATTGGTAATGGAATAGTCACATCTTGTAAAAATATCGAGGCTTGACTGACCGGAAAGCTGTGTCATCATACCGTTAAGGTATTTGAAGGGAGAAATCTTTTGCGGCTGGGAAAGTATAAGGTCCTTTCCGTTCTTATGGGCTGCAAAGCCTATGGAAAGCACATGGGGATTTTCATAGATATAAAGCCCGTCACTGCTTACAGTCTTCTTATAGGTGCTGCTTACATGGTTACCCTCCTCGGAAATAACATATTTTATACCGAGCAGAGAATCGGAAACCTCATTACCGCAGAAATATTTAGCCCAGTGGGAGCTTGCCGAAAAGCCCATATTGTTAAGGAGCTCTATAACATTTGCATTAAGTGTGGATGTGGATGCAGCGATTCCGTTTATATTCAATGCAAGATTCTCGTTATTTCTCCTATAGGGATTTTTCTCCATTCTGTAGAAGGAGGTATCGGATTCAAGCACCTCATCCACAGTGGGCTTGTATCTTTCCATAAAGTCAACATATGAGTTACGGTAGCCGTAGCCAACCTCATAAACCTCGTGTCCCCAGTTTACACCTGCACCGAGACCTGCCTCCACAAGAACAACAAGGAGCAGAACGGTTGTCGCCTTTTCCTTAATGGACTTTGAGTGCTTTACAAAGTAGAGTACACCAAGGTATATGCCTATCAGGATGACGGATGCCCAGATAAATTCGTAGTCAATAAGATATGCGTACTCGGTGTCCCATTTTTTACCACCGGATTTGTAACGGGTCAGCTCCACCAGCTTCTGCATCATCATAAGGGCGAAAATAAGGAATATACCTGTCTGGAAGAGGAATTTTGAGTCCACCTCCTTGATATATTCATAGCCTCTGTATGCCAGGGTCAGGAGCACAAAGGTAAACATAAAGCTGTAACGGTAGTTAAGCCATACAGGCATCTGGAAGCCGTGCATTACAAGGTCCAATGTGTTTACGGACATTATAGCTATGAACAGTCCGCAAAGACCTCCGTATGCTATTTTATGCCTTGCCGAAACCTTTTTGGATACAAAGTAGACAGGGAGCATAAGGAGCATAAGAGTACCGGAATACATATTGGGTGTTCCGTCGGGACGGATAGTATCGTAGGCTCCGAAGAAGAATTTAGCAAATAAATCAAGAAAATCAAAGCGTAAAAAAGGCTCAAAATTGCTTGTCTGGAAATTGTTTTTACCAAAGCTGAGGGCATAGTATGCCGACAGTATAATCATTGCTGTCATCAGTATGGACACAAGTGAGCAAATACCGACTCTTATAACGCTTTTCAGCTTGTGCTTTGCTTCGTTCAGTCCGTTTATCTCCTCATCATTATGAGCAAAGAGGAAGCATACTGTGTAGAAAAGCACATAGAAGCAGGACATATAGCCAATATAGAAGTTGCTCCATACGGTCATAGCAAAGGTTATTACAAAAAGCTTGAATTTACCGTCTGTAATAAGTCTTTCGAGTCCCAGTGTAACAAGGGGTAGGAGCATGAGTGCATCCATCCACATAGTGTTTGTCTGGTACGCCATAGCATAGGCACAAAGGGCGTACATTGTGGAAAACATAGTAAGACCCATTGCGTCCTTAGTCTTTCTCGTCTTTTCGAGATAGTAAGCAAAAAACAGTCCGCTAAGACCTGCCTTGAGCATAAGGATGAGTGTAACGGACTCAACTATCATCTTAGCAGGGAAAAGACATACTATCCAGGAGAGGGGAGAAGCCAGGTAATATGCATAATATCCCAAAAATTCTCCACCCAGTGTGCGTTCAAAGGTATAAATAATAGATTCTCCGCCTATTAAAATATCACGAATCTGCTCAAAATAGAAGATGTACTGTGCACCCATATCAAGGGTAAGCATGCTACGGTTACCGATAGGCCAGAAGCCAAGGGCAGCGTATACAACTGCAAGAATCATAACAGGAAAGAAGAAGGAGGGGTAAAGATGCTTCTTCGATACTATTTTATTTGTTGCCCTCTGTACAGTGGGCTTTTTAAGTATGGGCTCAAGCTTTGCCTTAACCCGTGACTTCAGGCTCGCAAGCTTTTCGGATACAGTCTGTTTACTCATGGTTATCTCCGTTTGAAATAATTTTCTTTATCATTTTTTCTACCTTGATTCTATCCAGCATAAGAGTTCTCCCACATCCGGTGCAGGTGAGCTTGATATCCGACCCGATACGGGAAACCGTAAATATCTTTGACCCACAGGGATGGTTTTTCTTCATTTCAAGAATATCTCCAACCTTGATAACAGGGATGTTTGGCATATTAACCTCCATAGAAAGCATCAAAATAAATCACTACAGCTTATTTTACCATAATTATGCATAAAAATCAACAAGAAAACTTATTTATATTTTAATATATTTGTGAGTTTTGTATTTGACATAGGGTACAAAATATGGTAAAATAATTATGAATGCATTTAATTCGGAGGTCAGGATGGTAATTTTAGGTATTGACCCCGGTCTTGCTATTGTGGGATGGGGAGTGCTTGAATGCGTAAAGGGAAAATTCCGTGTTCTGGGTTACGGCTCCATTCGTACGGAGGCAAAGACACCTGTTGAGGACCGTATTGAGCAGATATACGATTCTGTGAATGTAATAATTGACAAGTACAAGCCCGAGGTAATGGCAGTTGAGGAGCTTTTCTGGAATACAAATCAGAAAACAGGTATTTCCGTTGCCGAAGCCAGGGGGGTAATACTTCTTGCTGCTCACAAAAACGGCTTGAGGATATTTGAGTACACACCCTTACAGGTCAAGCAGGCTGTGGTAGGATACGGCAGAGCAGAAAAAAATCAGGTCATAACCATGGTAACATCGATTCTGAAGCTTCCTAAGCCTCCTAAGCCCGATGATACGGCAGACGCACTTGCAATAGCGATATGCCACGGACACGCAGGGGAAAGTCCCCTCGGCAAATACTACAAAATGTAATGTGAGGACGGAAAATGTATAAAGCAGATAAATGGATAGATTATGAGCTTCTTGATACCTCCGACGGAGAAAGACTTGAAAGATGGGGCGACTATATTCTTATAAGACCCGACCCACAGGTAATCTGGAGGGGAAAAAGAGAGCATAAGCTCTGGAGTAAGGCACACGGGATATATCGCCGTTCCAATTCCGGTGGTGGTGCCTGGGTGAAAAATAATGTACCCGAAAGCTGGACCATAAATTACGGTGAGCTTACATTTATGCTTAAGCCTATGGGCTTTAAGCACACGGGACTGTTTCCCGAGCAGGCTGCCAACTGGGACTGGTTCTCTCAGCTTATCAGAGAAAGAGTTGGTAACGGTGGCGAGGTTAAGGTGCTTAACCTGTTTGCATATACAGGTGGAGCAACAGCAGCCGCAGCCAAGGCAGGTGCCTCGGTTGTCCATGTGGATGCCTCAAAGGGTATGGTTGCATGTGCTAAGGAGAATCTTGCCCTGAGTGGATTGAAGGATGCTCCCGTAAGATATATTGTTGACGACTGCCGTAAGTTTGTGGAGAGAGAAATAAGGCGTGGAAACAAATATGATGCCATAATTATGGACCCTCCCTCCTACGGAAGAGGACCCGGTGGAGAGGTATGGAAGCTGGAGGATGCTGTCTGTGACTTTGTTTCTTTATGCGAAAGGGTATTGTCGGACGACCCCCTGTTTATGCTTATAAACTCATATACAACGGGCTTGAGTGCACTTACAATGGGCTATGTTCTGGATATTGAAATTGTGAAAAAGCACGGTGGAGTGTCTGAAACTGCAGAGCTTGCTCTCCCGGTTACCCAGACAGGAAGCTATTTACCCTGTGGAGCAAGTGCAAGATGGGTGAAAGGAAAAAAGGAGTAATATGGAGCCATTAATCAGATTTGATAATGTATGCTACACATATACGGGTGAGGACTGTGAGCCCGGTATGTTTGCTGTCAATAATCTTTCCCTTGAAATAACAGAGGGAGAATTTGTGGCAATACTCGGACATAACGGCTCGGGTAAGTCCACCACTGCAAAGCTTATGAATTTAATTCTTTCTCCCAATTCCGGTGACATTTACATCGAGGGAAACAAAATAACGGGTAGGGAGCTTACTGACGAGGATATATTCGATGTACGCAAAAAAATAGGTATGGTATTCCAAAATCCCGACAATCAGATAGTTGCCACCATAGTTGAGGAGGATGTTGCCTTTGGCCCCGAGAATCTCGGCGTGCCCTCCAAGGAAATAAGAGAAAGGGTAAATGAGGCCCTTGATACTGTGGGAATGAGAGAGTATGCCCGTCATGCTCCCCATAAGCTTTCGGGAGGACAGAAGCAGAGAGTGGCAATAGCTGGAGTTATTGCTATGAAGCCAAAGTGTATTATATTTGACGAATCCACAGCAATGCTTGACCCTATGGGCCGTAAGGATGTAATGAATACAATTCACCGACTGAACAGGGAGGGCATAACCGTAATACTTATCACCCACTATATGAATGAGGCTGTACAGGCTGACCGTGTTATAGTAATGAAAAACGGTGAGGTATACGAGGAGGGTAAGCCCGAGGATGTTTTCTGCCGTGTGGAAAGGCTGTGGGAGGCAGGACTCGAGGTACCCCAGTCAACGGAGCTGATTTTTAAGCTCAACAAGAAATTAGGATGGGATATCCCCTTGGGAGTGTATGATTTTGACACTTGTGCAAGGCTGATAACAGAAAAAATCAATAGTACGGGTGATAAAGATGGCATCAATTGAGGTAAAAAATGTAAGCTATATATACGGCAAGAAGACCCCATATGAGGTACACGCCCTTGATAATGTCAGTCTTTCTATAAGAGAAAACTGTGTTACAGGTATAATAGGACACACAGGGTCGGGAAAATCCACCCTTGTGCAGATGTTTAACGGTCTTGTAAGACCTGATAGCGGTTCCATATTTGTAGATGGCTGTGACATATGGGCAAAGCCTAAGGAAATAGGTAAAATACGCTATAAGGTGGGTATGGTAATGCAGTACCCCGAATACCAGCTTTTTGCTGATACCGTATGGGAGGATATTGCCTACGGTCCCAAAAATATGGGGCTGAGTGAGGAGGATGTTAAGGAAAGAGTTTCAGCTGCTGCAGAATTCTGTGGCCTTGATGCCGATGTCCTTTCCAAATCCCCCTTTGACCTCTCGGGAGGTCAGAAGAGAAGAGTTGCCCTGGCAGGCATTATGGCGATGAGACCTTCTGTTCTTGTTCTTGATGAGCCTGCTGCAGGTCTTGACCCAAGAGGAAGACGCCAGATACTCGGCGGAATCTGTAAATACCAGCAGGAGAGCAAAACCTCTGTGGTGATTGTAAGTCACAGCATGGAGGATATGGCTAAATACTGTGATGAGCTTTTTGTACTTTCTCACGGCAAGCTGATTTTACAGGGAGGCTGCAGAGAGGTATTCTCCGAGGGAGAGCTTCTTCGTTCTGCAGGTCTTGATGTTCCCGAAATTTACGGAGTAGTGAGAGCTATCCGTAAAAATTCGGTAGACATTTCCAAATATATTTACACGGTAAACGGTGCTGTTGACGCCATTTGCGAGTATATTGAAGGGAGGAAGGGCTGATGGCACTTGATGTTACTCTCGGTCAATATTACGGTACAGGCTCTGTAATTCACAGGCTTGACCCCAGGTCAAAGCTCCTGTTTGTTGTGCTGTTCATTGTCAGCATTTTTGTGGCTGAGGATGTTTTTGCCTTTGTTCTCTTAGCCGGATTGGTTGTCCTTTCAATACTTTTGAGCAGAGTTCCACTCCGTCTTGTTTTGAAGGGACTAAAGCCCCTTATCATAATTATTTTGTTCACATCCATCCTTAATATTTTCTTAGGCAGAGGAGAGGAGCTTCTCTTTACTCAGGTGATAATCCCCGACTTCTGGACTGTAAATATATATAAGGAAGGTCTTATAAACGCAGCACTCCTTACATTCCGTATAGTTATTCTCCTTATGGGAACAAGCGTATATTTTTCCTATGCCACAACACCCATAGAGCTGACGGACGGACTTGAAAGGGGACTGGGATTTTTGAAAAAAATCAAGGTTCCCGTTCACGAGTTTGCAATGATGATGACTATTGCTCTTCGCTTTATACCGACCCTTGTGGATGAGACGACAAAGATTATGAATGCACAGAAGGCAAGGGGAGCAGACTTCTCGTCGGGAGGTCTTATAAAGAGAGCCAAGGCTCTTATCCCCATCATTATTCCTCTTTTTGTATCCTCCTTCAGAAGAGCTGAGGAGCTTGCAACTGCCATGGAATGCAGGTGCTACCACGGTGGTAACGGAAGAACGAGAATGAATGTCCTTAAAATGAAAATCAAGGACTATGTGTTTATGCTTTTGAGCTTTGGAATGCTTGCAGGAGTAATTCTAATTAATATTTATGCCCACGGCTATAAGCTTGCATAGGTGATAAGTATGAAGATACTTCTTAAAATTTCCTATGTGGGGACTGCCTACTGCGGATACCAGCTCCAGGGGGAAAAGCCGACGGTTGCTCTTATGCTGAACAGAGCAGCAAAAAAGGTTTTTGGCTTTGAGTGCAATGTAACGGGATGCAGCCGTACCGACAGTGGCGTGCACGCCCTCGGATATTGCCTGACCGTGGACCCCGTGGATGAAAAAAACGAGATTACCGTACCGTTAGATAAGATTCCCCTTGCTATGAATACGGCTTTGCCACGGGATATATCGGTCCTTTGTGCCACATGGGTGCCCGATGATTTTCATCCCCGATACAGCGTGATAAAAAAAGAGTATATCTACCGTATAAGAGCAGGAGAAATAAGAGACCCCTTTCTTGATGGCAGAGTGATGGAGCTTGGCAGAAATATAGACACTCTCTCCATCGAAAATATGAAAAAGGCTCAGGAGCACTTTATCGGCAGACACGATTTTTCCGCATTTATGGCAAGTGGCTCATCGGTAAAGGATACGGTGCGTACCGTTTACGACAGTGAAATTACGGTTAAGGATAATATTATCGAATACCGAATATCGGCTGACGGCTTTCTTTATAATATGGTAAGAATAATCGTGGGCACACTTCTTGATGTGGGCAAGGGAAAAATAAAGCCCGAGGACCTCCCCGATATTATCAGCTCCAAGGACAGGAGCAGGGCAGGACAGACTGCCAAGGCAGAGGGATTATATCTTAACCGAGTTTTTTATAATTAAAGGAAAAAAGCATTTCGTTTTCCGTAAAAACGGACAGCGTAATGCTTTTTTTATTACCGTACATATATCCTTAACCAAATTTTTACATCTCCTGTCTCAACAATGCTATTGACAAAATAAGAAAATAAGGCTATAATATTATAGACTATTATAGAAAGGTGGTATTGTCATGAATCCCAGCTTGATTATTGATATTGCTCTTTGTGTTATCAGCTTGGTTTTAATCATAAGATATACATGTAAGGGTGCCATAAGATCGATTTTGTCTTATATCAAGGTTTTCCTTGCTATGGGTATTGCATACATGCTTCGTAACCCTGTTGCAAGCTTGATTAATAAAATGTTTATGCAGGACGCTATTACGGATTGGGTGCATGAGTCCCTGTATGCCACAGCTAAGGGTATAGAGACAGACGGCGTCAATTTCGTGGAATTATATCAGGACACACCTGCATTTTTCACAAATATACTTTCAAAATTCGGTATGGACCTCGATGGCTTTGATTCGGCCATTGCCGGACTTCCTTACGCCTCCGACGATCAGATTACAGCTCTGTCCGAGAATATAGGAGCATCCGTTTCTCTTATGCTGTCCATGCTGATGGGTATTGTGATAGTATTTATCCTTGCACTTGTAATCCTTACAGTGCTTGTAAATGTGCTTGATAAGGTAGCCAAGCTCCCCGGCTTGAATTTTGTAAACAGGCTTCTCGGTGCTTGTATAGGAGTTCTTATCTCCCTTACGATTATTTGGGCAACCAGCGGTATTGTTACACTTGCTGTTACCTATGTGGGTCCGATGTTCCCAGAGATATTCAATGAGGAGCTTATTGACAACTCTGTTATTCTGAGATTGCTGAAGGGGACTAACCTTACTGAAATAATTAAATCATACATTGCGTAGGATGATGCTATCCGTGTCGCATAATAGAGAAGGAATCATTTGAAATGGAAATGTGTGCAAGATGCAAAAAAAGACCGGCTACAGTTTATATTATGAAGCTGGAAAACAACGAGCAGAAGCAGGAGGGGCTTTGCCTCGTCTGTGCAAGAGAGCTTGGTATTAAGCCGGTTAACGATATGATGAAAAAGCTCGGCATCAGCGATGAGGAGCTTGAAAATATGGAAAAGATGATGGCTGATATGCTCCCCACCCTGTCGGAGGACGGTGAGGATATGGACGGAGATGAGGATTCTCCCACCATCGACTTCGGCAAGCTTATGAGAAATGCCGGATTTATGAATAAAAGCGAGGATGATACGAAGGAGAGTGAGAGTAAGGACAGGGAGAAGGGAAAGGGCAAGAGTGCCAAAAAGGACGATCGCCGTAATCTTACCACCTTCTGCCACAATCTTACATCCGATGCGTTGAACGGAAAGCTCGACAGAATCATAGGAAGAGAAAGAGAGCTGGAAAGAGTAATACAGATACTCAGCCGCCGTCAGAAGAATAATCCTTGCCTGATAGGTGAGCCCGGAGTGGGTAAGACTGCAATTGCAGAGGCTCTTGCTCAGCGTATCGTAGACGGAGATGTACCCTATAAGCTGAAAAACTGCGAGGTTTACCTTATGGACCTTACAGCCCTTGTGGCAGGTACTCAGTTCAGAGGACAGTTTGAGGCAAGAATAAACGGACTTCTAAAGGAGGTAAAGCAGGCTGGCAATATAATTCTCGTTATAGACGAGGTGCATAATATCGTCGGCACAGGCAACTCTGAGGGAAGCATGAATGCGGCAAATATACTTAAGCCCGCACTTTCGAGAGGAGAAATACAGGTAATCGGTGCTACCACTATGAAGGAGTATCGCAAGTATATCGAAAAGGATACAGCTCTTGAAAGAAGATTTCAGCCTGTTAAGGTTGATGAGCCGTCTATTGAAGAATGTGTTGAAATGATAAAGGGCACAAAGCAGTATTACGAGATTTATCACGGTGTTAAAATCAGTGATGAAATTGCAAGAGATGCCGTAGTAATGAGTGAGAGATACATCACAGACAGATTTTTGCCCGATAAGGCAATAGACCTGATTGACGAGGCGTGCTCACACATTGTCCTTCATAACAGCAGCATTACAGAACGCCATTTGCTTATCGAAAAGCTCGGTGCACTTGATGCAAAGACAGAGGCGTTGAATTCCAAAATTTCAGACGACGGAAGAACTCCCACAGAGGACGAATATAAAACTCTTGCAGAGTATAAGTCCGAGAGGTCCCTGCTCCTTATCGAAAAGGATAAGCTTGATAAGAGCTGTGAGGCTATCTGTATGACGAGGGCTGACCTTGCCGGAGTAATAGAAATCTGGACAGGTATCCCGGCATCAAACATTTCCGAGGATGAGTTTGAAAAGCTTGCGGGATTGGATGCAAGAATAAAATCAAGAATAATCGGTCAGGACGAGGCTGTATCGGCTGTATCCAGTGCTATAAGGAGAAACCGTGCCGGCGTCAGCGTAAAAAAGCGTCCCGTATCCTTCGTCTTTGCAGGACCTACAGGTGTTGGTAAGACGGAGCTTGTAAAGACTCTTGCAAATGATTTGTTTACATCCCCCGATGCTCTTATAAGGCTTGATATGTCCGAATTTATGGAGAAGCATTCCGTGTCCAAAATTATAGGAGCCCCTCCCGGATATGTGGGATATGATGAGGCAGGACAGCTTACCGAGAAGATAAGACGCAGACCCTATTCCGTAATCCTTTTTGACGAGATAGAAAAGGCACATCCCGATGTACTCAATATCCTTTTACAGATACTCGATGAGGGTAAAATAACCGATTCACAGGGCAGAGTGGTTAATTTTGAAAACACTGTAATAATTATGACCACCAATGCAGGCTCGGGTATTTCCTCTGCACCTGCAGGCTTTACGGGAGAGAATATGAAGCAGGAGAGGGAAAAGACCCTTAAGGCACTTTCTCAGTTTATGCGTCCCGAGTTTATAAACAGAATAGATGAAATAATCACATTCCGTTCTCTTGATGAAAATGATTTTGAGAGAATATCCGAGATTATGCTAAGCGACCTGAAGAATGCACTTATGGAGAAGGGAATTACATTTACCTATACCGACAGTGTACGCCGACATGTGGCGGAAAAATCCTTCAGCCGTAAGTTTGGAGCAAGAAATATGAGGAGATTTATCCAGTCCGACATAGAGGACAGGTTGGCAAATGCCATTATTTTTGAAAACAAGGCTCCCATATCTGCTGCCTCAATGGATGTCAAGGACGGAGAATTGACACTGCAGTATATTTGATTTCTTATGCCAATTTGACAAAAAGAACGGCGAAAATGCCGTTCTTTTTTGCAAATTTCACTATATAGTTATTAAAATCTCTTGAAATTTTGAATTATGTGTGGTAATATATTTATAACTATAATTTTCATTGCACGAAAAGGAGTCAAGAAATGAAAAAGATAATTTCACTGTTGCTCTCTCTGATACTTCTCGTATCATGCTTTTCTTTAACCGTGTTCGCAGACGGAACGAATCAGGGTGGCGGTGCCGGAGCAGAGCCTCCCGAATTGACGGAGAACTGTACCTCATTGGGTACTGCGTTTACCTCTTCGGAGTCAACCGACAATCCGGCGGCAAATATAAATGACGGAGATAATGCTACATGCTGGGATGCTGCCGGTGCGGCGGAATCAACAGTATATTTCGGCATTAACTACACGAAGGAAGCTAACATTTATCTTTATGAAATAGAGATTCTTGCAGCTCTCGGTGAAACAATCGGAAACGATAAGATCGTATATAAGGTTGAGCTTTTCCGTAATAACAGATGGTATGAGATTGCTACCGTTTGCGATGATGAGGCTGTTCCCGTAGGATACGATACATATGCTGAGGCTGTTGCATCCGGTGAAATAGTAAACGGTAGAGTTACAGTTGAGCTTGATGAGCCCATATATACTCAGCAGGTAAGAATCACTGCTGAAAAGCTTGATGAAACTGCAGCATACCCCAAGGTATATGAAGTTGAGCTTACAGGTAAGGTTTACGAAAATATCGCTTTGAAGGGCAGTGCATATGCCTCCAGCTTCAAGCACTATGAGTGGACTCCTCCCTATACAGCTAACGACGGACAGGATTTTGAAGAGGACTGGCACGGCTGGGAGCCTCAGTATCCTGAGGTAGCCTTCGGTGCTATCACATCTGCAGGCTTCGAGGGTGAGCATCTCGGCTTCAAGTTTACCAACCGTGAGTACTATGAAATCAATGAGATTGTTCTCTATATGAGTATGCATAACTCCTCTGCTAATCCAAGCTGGGGATATCAGGATACAAAATACAAGGTAGAGGCCCTTGTTGAGGGTGAGTGGATAACAATTGCGGAGTTTAAGGATTCCGATTCCGTTCCCAGAGGCTATAAGGATTACGATGAGGCTATGAAGAACGATACAGGTGCGTACCATATCGCATCCTACTATACAATCGTTCCCGATACCGTATACACCACAAACAATATCAGAATTTCCGTAAGTGAGTTCGGTAAGAACTATAACGGAGACGGCTCCCTTGTGTTCCCCTACATTTACGAGGTGAGAATATACGGTGAGCAGGGAGATATCCCCGATATTGAGCTTCCCGAGGGAGCAGTTCTTTCTCCCAACGCCGCAGCTAACTCCTTCCCCTATTCTTCAAGTGCAAAGATGGGTAGCTATCCCTATCTTGCAGTTGACGGAGTTATAGGTACAGGCTGGACTCCAAAGGAGCTTTCGGCAAATCAGACCTTTGGCGTAAGATTTGATAAGACATACACAATAGATGATGTATATGTTCTCTTTGAGGATGCTTCATTCTCGGCACCGTTCAAAATAGAGGCACTTGTAAACGGTCAGTGGACACAGGTAGCAACCGGAAATATCAATGATTGCTATAAGCCCTTGCCCGAGGGAGTTACATATATCGCACAGGATAAGACCTATGAGATAGCTCCCGTTCAGACAAATGAAATAAGAATTATCTTTACAGAGGCTCTTACCAAGGCTCCCCGTCTTAACGAGGTAGGTGCAAATATAGTAAGTGCCGTTACAGGCTTTATTACCAACGGTGTTTCTGCCGACGCTGTTAAGAACGGTGACAGAAATATTGGTATAAAGCTTAACGGTAAGCAGACAATAAATCAGATAGCCATCGACTTCAAGGATACATCATCCGATATCAGGTACTTTGTACAGGCATATGTTGACGGTATATGGACTACCATCCATGTGGAAAACAAGCTTTATGAAAGCACATTTGTCCACGATGTATATGTAGAAACAGACGAAATCAGAATTGCATATTCCGATGAAAATATTGCTCCGCAGATAGACGGAATCACACTTAATACAGTTAACTATTCCGGCGATGTTTCCAGCTATACAAAATTTGTTTGTCCCTTCAATACAGGAGAGAACACAGTTATTGATGTAGTATACGGAAAGACCTACGATACAAATAAGGTTATCATCGACCACGGCAATACTACAGTGGATTGTGACTTTACCGTTGAGGGTATGGTGAACGGAGAATGGGTTGCTCTTGTAACATCCAATGTTAACTCCGCAACAAAGGAATTTGTTATTGATTCCGTTGAGGTTACAGAGCTCAGAGTAATATACGAGCCCACAGCCTCCAAGATTCCCGATATCAAGCAGCTTGCAATCAATGTTGTAGGTATGAAATCATTTTTCATGGACCAGAGATATTCCGTGTTCCAGAAGCAGTCTGCTGCCAACGGAAACCTTGCGGTTCTCGGCACATCCTACTCCAACTCCAACTATCCGTCACTCTCCTTTGATACATACATTAACGACGGACAGAAGCACTCCTTAGCTAAGGTATGGGTACCCAAGCTTGAGGAATACAGTGCGGGTGTCGATGTATACTGTGGAGTTAAGCTTGACAGAGAGTACACTGTGGATCAGGTTGTTGTAATTGCAGGCGATATCGGTAATATGGACGGTGTAGGCAACTATTTCGAGATACAGGCACTTGTAAACGGTCAGTATATCAAGGTTGGAGAGGGTAATACCTGTGCTAAGGACAGAGAATACCTTACAGCTTATAAGATAAATTCCGTAAAGACCTCCGATATCAGAATCGTATTTACAAACACAAGCATTTATATGCCTACAGTTCTCGAGCTTGAGGTATATTCCAACACAGACCTTCCCACTCCCTTTGTAGGTCATGTAAAGAGTGAGGATACTCCTGCAATCACAGTATTTGAAACTATAACTCCCAAATTCGAGGTGGCAGGTCTCCCCTCTAACGCTAAATAACAGCACATACTGTGCACATGCGTAATTAAAATAAAATGAAGACTAATCGTCAGGGAGCATATGCAACCTGACGGTTAGTGATTATATTAAAGGCTCTGTGGCACAAGTATATGAGCCTTACTTCCTAAATCTATTAAATTTTCCAAACTGACAAGAGGTTCAAAAATGGCAAACGACAAGAAAATGGTAGAGCAGATTACCTCAATGGATGAGGACTTTGCAAAATGGTATACTGACATTGTAAAAAAGGCAGACCTTATTGATTACTCCAGCGTTAAGGGCTGTATGATTATCCGTCCCTACGGATACGCTATCTGGGAGAATATTCAGAAGCTTATGGATGCTCGCTTTAAGGCGACAGGTGTTGAAAACATCTATATGCCTATGTTTATTCCCGAATCATTATTAAATAAGGAAAAGGACCATGTGGAGGGATTTGCTCCCGAGGTTGCATGGGTTACTCACGGTGGCAGCGAAAAGCTTACCGAGAGGCTTTGCGTACGCCCCACCTCCGAGACTCTTTTCTGCGAGCATTATGCAAATATTATTAAGTCATACAGAGACCTTCCCAAGCTTTACAACCAGTGGTGCAGCGTAGTAAGATGGGAAAAGACTACCCGTCCCTTCCTTCGTAGCCGTGAGTTCTTGTGGCAGGAGGGTCATACAATGCATGCAACAGCTGAGGATGCTGAAAACGAGACACTGACAATGCTTAATGTATACGCCGATTTCTTTGAAAAGGATCTTGGTATTCCTGTTCTTAAGGGTAAAAAGACCGATAAGGAGAAATTCGCAGGTGCAAAGGCTACCTACACGGTAGAGGCTCTTATGCACGACGGTAAGGCACTTCAGGGAGGTACATCCCATAACTTTGGCGACGGCTTTGCAAGGGCGTTTGACATTAAGTACCTTGACAAGGATAATACTCTTAAATACTGTCACCAGACCTCATGGGGCGTTTCCACCCGTATAATCGGTGCTATTATAATGACCCACGGTGATAATAACGGCTTGGTGCTCCCTCCTGCTGTGGCTCCCACACAGGTTGTGGTTATCCCCTGTGCACAGCATAAGCCCGGAGTTATAGAAAAGGCTACCGAGGTTTATAATTCTATTTCCGCTTATACAAGGGCTAAGCTTGATATTTCCGATAACTCCCCGGGCTGGAAGTATTCCGAATATGAGATGAAGGGCGTTCCCCTCCGTCTTGAAATAGGCCCCCGTGACATAGAGGCAAATCAGTGTGTACTTGTTCGCCGTGATAACAGACAGAAGATATTTGTTTCTCTTGACGAGCTTGATAAGGTTATCCCTCAGGTTCTTGCAGAAATAACCGAGGGACTCTATAATAAGGCTCTTGAAAACAGAAGGAACAGAACCTATACTGAAACAGAGCTTGACAGCTTTATTGAAACTGCTAAAAATAAATCGGGCTACATCAGGGCTCACTGGTGTGGCGACCTTGAATGTGAGCTTAAGCTTAAGGAGGTTGCAGATGTTTCCTCCCGTTGCTTACCCTTCGAAGAGCAGGGAACAGAGGGTACCTGCATCTGCTGTGGCAAAAAGACAGATAAGCTTGTATATTGGGGAAAAGCATATTGATAAAAATCCGAACGCACCGTGCGTTCGGATTTTTTTCTGAAAAGAGTAAAAATAAAGATGCTCCAAGAGGGATGATTCTTGTTAGGAAAGCAGAATAAAAAGCATCATTTTTCGTAGGCAATCACTGCCTTTTTTTGTACTATAATAATAGGTAGAAAATGCACATTTTGGCAGATTGGGCAAAAAGTGAATAAGTCGGCATCGCAACGAAAAACCGTTATCGTAAATTAATGTTGTGATTTTAACTAAAAAAATTCAGATACAAAATAATCCTTTGGTTAAAAAGACAATGAAAAAATAATGGGAAAAAATGTAAATATTAAATGATAAAATCAACAAGCTATATATAAATCGAAAAAAAAGTATATTTTTATCGCAAAATATAAAAAAATTTTTCAAAAACATCTTGCTTTTTTGTGCAACATTGTAGTATAATGTGTATAGCGAAATTCCTAGCACAAAATATTATTAAGGAGGTTTTTACCGTGAAAAAGATTTTCGCACTTCTTCTCGTGGTGTTGATGCTTGTTCCCTTTGTTGTAGCTTGTACCGGCGACGGCGATGACGGCGACGATAACACAACAACTACTACTAACAACGGTGGTAACAACACATCAAGCAGCAATAATGCTGATGCACCCTGGTCTTCTAAGACAGACATTAAGACAACATGGTCTGGTAAGACTCTTAACATTGCATGTTCTACATGGTCCGGCTCTCCCGGAGCACCCTGGTCCGTAATGGAGCTTTGCATTGATTATGGTAAGGATTCTGGCTTCGGTACAGGTATCGATAAGGCTGTACTTGAGCGTCAGGAGTTTATCAAGGAAACATATGGCGTAGACCTTAAGTGGATCAACGCTACTCGTTGGAGCATGCATGATGCTCTTGAGCAGGCTACTCTTGCTGAGAATGTAAACTACGACCTTGCTATGCCTCGTATGATGAGAGCTCAGCAGATCGTTGCTGGCGGCTATGTATATGACATGGGCGGCAGAGAGTACATCGACTTTGATAACACATACTACAATGACCTTTCCATCAGAAACTACACATCCAACGGTCACACATTCTTTATGACTGGTGACTTCTCCAACCTTGACAAGGAAACAGCATTCGTTCTTTACTTCAACAAGGAAATCCTTGGTGGAGAAAAGCCCACAGCTGACCTTTATCAGGCAGTTAGAGACGGCAAGTGGACATGGGATATGCTCATTACACTCGCTAACGGTGCTTACTCTGATGACGGTGACGGTGTTCACGGCGATACAGATACATACGGTCTCTCCATCGCTAATGTTAACAGATTCTATGAGTTCTTCGGCGTAACACAGGCCGGTATCGATGAATCCACTGGTAAGTGGGAAATCACACTTGACGACCCCAAGGTTGACAAGATCGTTGCAGCTATCATTTCTGCTAATACAGCTAACTGGGCTCGTTCCGCTTGGTCTGGAGACTGGGGTTCTGCAGCTGGTACAGCTCTTAAGGACGGCAGACTCTTGTTCTACAATGAAGTTATTCAGCACTCCTATGTTGGTACATACGGCAACATGGGTATAGTTCCCTTCCCCATGCTCGACGAGGCTCAGGGCAGATACTATGCTCCTTGCGCATACCAGCAGACAGTTCTTATGTGTATCCCTAAGATCACACAGGATAGAGCAATGTCCGACTACTTCGTAGACGTACTTGCTTGGACAGGTCGTGACTACACAATGAAGGCTTACCTCCAGGGTAAGGCTGACCAGTTCGACTCTCCCGTTGAGATCGAAATGATCACAGAGTACATCTTCCCCAATGTTCTTTACGATGCAGGTGGAGCAGTTGGTTGGGGCGACCTTATCGGTAGCGTTAAGGGTGCTTCCCACAACGGTAACAAGAACAACTTTGCTCAGGCATTTGCAGAGGCTCAGCCTGGTGCACTTGAGACCATCGCTTCTTGGAACGAGGCATGGGGCGGTTACACTGAGTAATTAGTTACACTGAGTAATTAGCTAAATTCGCTTAAATAAAAATCACCGACTTCGGTCGGTGATTTTTTATTTCTGTATTATATTATTATATTGTAAATATAGTTGAAAAACAGTTTGATTTATGGTAAAATAAAGAAAAAACCTAAGGAGCTTATTATGGCTATTTTTGAGAATAAACAAGATAAAACCTTTACTCTCTATACTGATAATACAATGTACCAGATGAGAGTGGACCGTTACGGTGTTTTGCAGAATGCATATTACGGTAAAAGAATGGAATATACGGATATGTCATATGCCGTATATGAGGGTAATACATGCTTTTCTCCCAATCCCTTGGATTTGGGCTATTCCTATTCCAATAATCATGTACCCCAGGAGCTTTCTGTATGTGGCGTCGGAGATTTCAGAATAAATGCCCTTGCATTAAGAAATGCTGACGGTAGCTTAGCTGCTGACCCTAAATTCCTTAGTGCCGAAATTATTAAGGGTAAGTATTCAATACCCGGTCTTCCCGCATTCTACGGAGAAGAGGGAGAAACTCTTGTAATTACTCTTAAGGATAAGCTGTACGACATATATTTCCACCTTTACTACGGTGTATTTGAAAAATATGATCTAATTACAAAAGCTGTCAGAATAGAAAATAAGACCGATAAGGAAATAAAATTGGAGAGAGCACTCAGTGCAACCCTTGATCTTCCCAACGGCAGATACGATATGATCAGCTTTTACGGCAGACACGCAAGGGAAAGAATGTATGAACGCACTCATATAAAGCATTCTAAGGTTACTGTATCCAGCGTGCGTGGTGCATCAAGCCATATGGAGAACCCCTTTGTTATAATTGCAGATAAGAACGCAAACGAGGAGTACGGAAACGCATGGGGCATGGCTCTTGTATACAGTGGTAACTTTGAAATAACTGCTGAAATGGACCTTATGGATAAAACAAGAGCAGTAATCGGAATCAACTCCGAAAACTTTAACTACGGTGTGGGACCCGGTGAGACCTTCTGTACCCCTGAGGTTGCATTTGTATATAGCGGTGAGGGCTTTGGTAAGCTTTCTAACTGCTATCATAAGGCTATAAGAAACAATCTTTGCAGAGGAGAGTATAAGTACGCAGAACGCCCTGTTCTCATCAATAACTGGGAGGCTACATATTTTAATTTCAATGCTGACAAGCTTGTTTCCATGGCTAAGGATGCAGCTGAAATCGGTGTTGAGCTTTTCGTTATGGATGACGGATGGTTCGGACACAGGAATGATGATACCACATCCTTGGGCGACTGGTTCCCCAATGAGGAAAAGCTCCAGGGTACACTTAAATCCCTTGCTGAAAGAATAAACAATGAAGGTATGAGGTTCGGTATCTGGTTTGAGCCCGAGTGTATTTCAGCAGAGAGTAAGCTCTATTCCGAGCATCCCGATTATGCCTTTAAGATTCCCGGCAGAGAGGCACAGGTATCAAGAAATCAGTATATTCTCGATTACTCCCGTAAGGAAGTATGCGACAATATTTACGAGCAGCTCTGCAAGGTGCTTGAGAGTGCAAATATCTCCTATGTAAAATGGGATTTCAACAGACATATATCAGACCTTTACAGCGTTGTATTGCCCCCTGAAAGACAGGGAGAGGTTTACCACCGTTATATGCTTGGACTCTATGATTTGCTTGAAAGAATCACATCTAAATTCCCTCATATCCTGTTTGAAAGCTGCTCCGGAGGTGGAGGACGCTTTGACTGTGGAATGCTTTACTATATGCCTCAGGTATGGACAAGTGATAACTCCGATGCCATAGACCGTCTTAAGATTCAGTACGGTACATCCTTTGCATATCCTGTACGCACTATGGGAGCACATGTTTCCGTATGCCCCAATCACCAGACTGCCCGTGTTACACCTCTTAAAACAAGAGGAAATGTAGCGTATTTCGGCACCTACGGTCTGGAGCTTGATATTACCAGGATGACAGATGAGGAAAAGACCGAAATCAAGCGTCAGATAAAGGAATTCAAGAAGTATTATGACCTTATTCAGTATGGAGATTATTACAGACTTATATCTCCCTTTAATGTAGAGGAGAGTCTTTACTGTGCATGGGAAACAGTAAGGGAGGACGGTAGTGAGGCTCTTGTATGTGCTGTACGCTATGACAGCGACGCTAACTCAGCTCCCGAGACTGTCAAGGTTAGAGGACTTTGCCCCGATAAGCTTTACAGAATCAATGGCTCAGAGCAGAAGTATCTCGGTTCAGCCCTTATGAATATCGGCTTCCGTCTGGCGTATGATTTTGTTTCATATCCCTCAAGGCTATATCATATCACTCTTGCATAATAGAAAAAGGGACTGGCAAATGTCAGTCCCGATTTTATGATTTAATTCTGCTTTATATTGTATTCCTCGGTCAGTCTTCTGTTAAACTCCTCAGCCGTATTGTAGCCCATCTTTTTAAGACGGAAGTTCATTGCCGCAATTTCAATAATTACAGCAAGGTTACGACCGGGGCGAACAGGTATGGTAATAGATGGAATCTTTATGCCGAGTATTTCCTGATATTCGTTTTCAAGTCCCATTCTATCGTACATCTTGCCCTCAACCCAGTGCTCAAATTTAATTATTAGCTGGATTTTTTCACTGTCTTTAACAGAGCCTGTACCGTATATACGCTTTACATCTATTATACCGATTCCACGGAGCTCCATATAGTGTCTTATTATTTCGGGAGCTCTGCCTACAAGGGTGATATCGGATACACGGCTTATTTCAACCGCATCATCGGCAACAAGTCGGTGTCCACGCTTAATAAGCTCAATAGCTGTTTCACTCTTGCCGATACCGCTGTCTCCGAGGATAAGTATACCCTCACCGTAGACCTCAACCAGAACACCGTGACGGGTGATTTTAGGTGCCAACGCTACGGAGAGCTGGCTGATTAGGGTAGATATGAACTGGGATGTGGATCTTCTTGTGCGAAGGAGAGCAACATCGTATTTTTTTGCGTACTTTACAGCTTCGGGAAAGGGCTCTATTCCCCTTGCCATTACTACGGCAATAGGCTTTCTCATATAGAATTCCTTAAGTCTTTCCTTACGCACCTCGGGAGCCATCTTTTCAAGATAAATATGCTCCATTCTGCCAACAACCTGAATTCTCTCGGGAACGAAAACATCAAAAAAGCCTGATAGTGCAAGACCCGGTCTGTTTACTGCAGCCTGTGTAAGCACGCATTCGTCAAGATTGCTTGGTCTATTTAAGACCTCAAGGCGGTAATCCTGTATCACCTTTTCAAGCTTAACGGTTGCCGACATTAAATTATCTTCCATAGTATACCTCCCTATGCTACAATATCCGTAGCTGATTTACTGAATATATTTTATCATAACACAAACAAAAATTCAACTATATACAGGGGAAAATATGCTCATAAAAAACAATTTCAACCAAAGTGTAATATATGTACTGGCTAATATATCCGGAGAAATAGTATACTCAGATGACGAGAACAATATTATTACTGATAGTCTGAATAATATTTTTGACACCGATTACCTTATGAAAATATCTATGGCAACCGATTCTGTCACTCTTGCTAAAACTAAGGTACAGGGATATTCCTATTGCATAATTTCAATAACAGGGGACGGAGTAGGAAAGCATTATGAGCTAATGCTTATAGAGGACAGTGTGTTTGCAAGCTCCGAAAAGCTCGTTAGGGGAATGGAAAAATATATTGAAATAATAAACTCCAAAAATGACAGCCGTAGCAATAATGATATGTCAATCCTAATAAATAATATAGTTGACCGTATTAAGAGCCTGAATTATGAAGGGAAAATTATATCTAATATAGAAAAGGGGACTGTCGGCTACATAGATGCTGATATTTTTACTGCTCTTATATTTAATGCCATTACAATTCTATACGAATTTGGAGATAAAGAGAATATTTACATACACAGTGATGCAGTAAAATACGGTACGAGAATAGTGCTGTCAACAAGCTCGGAGAGTGAAAAGGAGATATACGGGATATATGATTTCTGCCGAGAATATCCCTATATATCCTCTCTATGCGTGCTTGCAAGAGTTGCCTGCAATCAAAGGGGAATAGAGCTGATTTTACAGCAGAACAACAGAAGCGTAGAATTTGAGCTGATATTTCCCACATCCAAGGAGGCTGAATTTGGAGTATACAATAAGCCAACAAAAGAGATTCCTACGGAAATAAGTGAGGCGTTTTTGCTTATAATGGATGAGGTGCTGAGAAATTATTGATGAATACGCCACCGAATATTTATGAAAGTCCATAAAAAGATAATTATCCCACAGACAGCCTCTATCTCAGGTAGCCTGTGGGATTCCTTATTTGTGCCAAAGCAATAAAAGAGACAGCATAGTAAGAATAGAATTGTTATCCTTGTTTTTTTCCGAGGCTATGAGCAAAATGACTCCGATAAGCAAAAGCTCCTCGGTATCAATCCCGTCAAGGAGCTCCTTAATAGGCAGAGCAGGAAATGATGAAAATGACTTATCCCTGCTTACATCCGACTCGGTTAAGGGTTCATTTGAGCTTACCTCGGCTACGCTGTTACCGTTGCTTAACTCCTCTGATGTCACTTCATATTCTTCATCATTTGTTACTCCGTTTGATTTTTCATTTGCTCCATCATCTGTCACTCCGCTTGACTTTTCATTTGCTCCATAACTTGCTCCATCATCTTCCTCCACAACCGTATAATCGGTGGAAATATCCGATAGAGTGTTTGAATTTTCCTCACCTGTGGGTATGCTTGCAGCTTCCTCGTTATGCTTGTAAAGGGGAGAATGGGATGTTTTTATGCCCTCCGTATAGACAGGACGATGCTCCTTTACGGGTATGCCGTCATCCCTACCGGAGAAGCGTACACCGTTATAGTTTTTCGGTATGTTTAAGTGGCGTGTGTACATAATTTACCTCGTCAGCTTAATAATAGACGCAAGCTGCTCAAATCTCAGGATATTGTCCACCATTTCACATCTTTCCTTACATAAAAAAGGCTTTATCGCCTTTAACAGGGTCACACTTTCCTTACTCGATTTGTGAGGTAAAACAGACACTCTCTCCGACTTTTCTTCGTTTGTCGGGGCGTTTACCCCTGTTTTCTCTTTTGTATCATTGCCTTCATCCTTATTTTGTGTAGCCTCGGTGCCCACATTTTTGGACATTACCTCAACTACCTTTGCAAGAGCATCGTCGCCTCCGCCCGTCTCCTTAACAATTGAGGATATTTTATTCATCAGCTCCTCATTGCCAAGCACGGAGGAGAGCATATCATTTATGTTCCCATCAGCCATTATCTGCCACCCTTACCCTTAAGTATTTCCGTAACCCTTGCAATATCTTCATTTGTAAGGGAGGAGAGAGTGCTTCTTATTTTTGACATATCGGCAGGCCTTTTCATATCCTTCAGAACATCGGACCCTGATTTAGCAACGGCATACTGTATGGTTTGCCATAGCCTGTCATCGTTGAACTTAAGTATCATATTTATGGTTCTTTCATCAATTTTCATAAATAGCCTCCTTGCTTCGCTGTTACCATAATATGCATAAAATCATTTCTTGACACAGCTGTTTTTTAATGGTATACTGTTTTCAGTATTAATTACGAGGTGAAAAATGAAGCTTCTTGTATTTTCGGATTCCCACGGCAGAGAAAGAAAAATTGCCGAGGCTATGGATATCCACAGAGGAGTCTGCGATGCTGTAATATTTCTCGGGGATGGCTTGGCTGATGTGGATAGAGTACGGGAAAAATATCCCGATATTCCCTTTTTCTTGGTGAAGGGAAACTGCGATTTTTTTAATTTCAGCGACACTCCCGAGGAGTTATGTGTAAATTTTGACGGTATCAGAATACTTCTGTGTCACGGACACAAATACGGGGTAAAGGCCTCTCTTGGCAGAATTATGCTTCGGGCAAGGGAGCTGGAGGCTGATGCGGTATTCTTCGGCCATACTCATACTCCCCTTGATATTTCCGAGTATGTTATGGATAACCGTATACAGCTTTTTAATCCCGGCAGTATTGCACAAGGCACATATGGGGTGGTAAATACTGCAGGAAGGGTTCTTGTTTGCAGTCATGGCTCAACAGATATTTAAGCCACAAAAAGATAAAAAGGTATTGAACTTTTTATATATTTATGTTAGAATGTGGTTAATGAAATATTATGTTTTTCGGAGGATAAACTAATGGAAAAGAAATTGAGAATCGGTATTATCGGTTGCGGTGGTATTGCTACAAGCAAGCATATGCCCTCCCTCAAAAAGGTTAAGGGTGTGGAGATGGTTGCATTCTGCGATATTATCGAGGAAAGAGCAGTAGAGGCTGCTAAAAGATTCGGTGCAGAGGGCTCTAAGACCTATGTGGATTACAAGGAGCTTCTTAAGGACGAGAGCATTGATATCGTTCATGTATGTACACCTAACAGAAGTCACAGCTTCATTACAGTTGATTCCCTTGAGGCAGGCAAGCATGTAATGTGTGAGAAGCCTATGGCAATAAATTCTGTTGAGGCTAAGAAGATGGTAGACGCAGCTAACCGTACAGGTAAGATGCTTACAATCGGCTACCAGAACAGACAGAGAAAGGATGCAAAATACCTTAAGGCTGAGGCTGAGGCAGGCGTATTCGGTGATATCTATTACGCTAAGGCGACAGCACTTCGCCGTCGTGCAGTTCCCACATGGGGTGTATTTATCAACGAGTATGAGCAGGGTGGAGGTCCCCTTATCGATATCGGTACACACGCCCTCGACCTTACACTCTGGACAATGAATAACTATAAGCCCAAATACTGTGTAGGTACTACATACCATAAGCTTAATAACCAGACAGAGAGTGCTAATGTGTTCGGTCAGTGGAAGCCTGAGGAATTTACTGTTGAGGACAGTGCATTCGGCTTTATCGTAATGGAGGACGGTGCTACCATTACTCTTGAATCCTCCTGGGCTATTAATATGACTGATACAAAGGAGGCGTGCACCACTATCTGCGGTACTAAGGCAGGTGCTAAGATGCTTGACCAGGGCGTTCTCGAAATCAACGGTGTAAACCACAACACAATGTATGAGTCCAGACCTAACCTTGACGGTAAGGGCGTTCCCTTCTATGATGCAGGCTCCTATGACCCGGCATATGAGGAGGCTCAGCAGTGGATAGACGCTATCAGAAACGGTACAAAGCCCACAGTTCTTCCTGAGCAGGCATACTGTGTAACACAGATTCTTGAGGGTATTTACGAGTCTGCAAAGACAGGCAAGCCCTTCTACTTTGAAAATAACTGATTTTATATAGGAGAAAAGATATGAAGCTTAGCGTACTTGCAAACCTCTACGGCTCCAAGCCCCTTGATGAGGCACTTAAAATAATTTCCTCCCTCGGCGTACATTCTGTTGAGATTGGTGCAGGTGGATATCCCGGTAAGGACCATTGTAACCCTGCCGAGCTCCTCGCTGACGAGAAGAAATATGATGAATTTGTGGCTACATTCAAAAAATACGATGTTGAAATTTGTGCTCTTGCATGTCACGGTAACCCCGTACACCCCGACAAGGCTATTGCAAAGTCCTTTGATGAGGATATGAGAAATGCGATTCTCTTAGCCGAAAAGCTTGGTGTTGACACAATTATCGGCTTCTCAGGCTGTCCCGGCTCCGACCCCGATGCAAAGCTTCCCAGCTGGGTAACATGCCCCTGGCCCGACGATTTCCTTGCTACTCTTGAGTACCAGTGGAATGATGTTATGATTCCTTACTGGAAGGAAATGGTTGAATTTGCAAAATCCCATAAGGTTACAAAGATAGCTCTTGAAATGCATCCCGGCTTCTGTGTATACAATCCCGAGACTCTTTTGAAGCTTCGTGCTGCTGTTGGTGATGTTATCGGTGCTAACTTCGACCCCTCCCACCTTATCTGGCAGGGTATGAACCCTGTTGCAGCTATCAGAGCATTGGCAGGTGCAATCTACCATGTACACGCAAAGGATACAAAGATAGACGATATCAATACAGCTGTAAACGGCGTTCTTGATACCAAGCACTACGGTGACGAGCTTAACCGTTCCTGGATATTCCGTACAGTTGGCTACGGTCACGGTGAGGAATACTGGAGAGCTCTTGTTTCCACACTTCGTCTTGTTGGCTATGACAAGGTGCTTTCCATCGAGCACGAGGATAGCCTGATGACCATTGATGAGGGTCTTAAAAAGGCTGTTGACTTCCTTGACAAGGTTATGATAAAGGAAGAGAAGCCCTGCGGTATGAGATGGGCATAAGCTCTGACTACGGCTTTTTACAGTAATATACAGGCTTTACCGATGTGAATTTTTACTTCACAAGGGTTGAAGATTTGATTATGTAAAATACAAAATCGGTACGGATTTTTGCATCCGTACCGATTTTTTTATGACAAAATGATATAATTTTACGGCTTGTCCCCGTTATTCGGCCTTTTCGTCCTCGTAATTTGTGTCAGCAGTGGGGAAGTTGAAGTGATCCTTCGGGTCCACATGAGTATCGTTTATTTTAAGCTCATAGTGGAGATGGGGCTCCTCGGCAATCTCGTTCATTGCTGTCTCACCGACTGCACCGATGGTGTCGCCACCCTTAACAGTGCATCCTACCACAAGACCCTCGGCAACCTCGGGTGCAAGATTTTTATAGATGCTTACTGCATTACCGGAATGCTGGATAGAAACGCAGGTGCCCATAAAGGGGTCGTTCCAGATATTTGTTACTGTGCCGTCGGCAACAGCCATTACCTTGGAGCCGAGCTCAGCAGAGACATCTACACCCAAATGAGTTCTGTAATCTCCCATAGTCTGGGAAAATACAGGTACGCTGTCGCTGTAATCATAATTGATTACACCGTTTACAGGCAGTGAAAATGTGGGGAGTGTGTCTGTATTTGAGTCTGTCGGAGTGTCGGAAGGACCTGTTGTTGGGGTCTCTGTTGTATTATCGGGTGTTACTGGGATGTCGGATTTTTTTGATACTGATGCAGTTATAATCAATACTGCTACCACGGTAATAATTACCGCAAGTGTGATATAAAACAGCCTGGAGCTGTTCTTGTTGTTTTCTTCCATGAGTGCTTCCTTTCAATAATTTATTGCAAAGATAGTATTCTCCCGTAAAAAACCTTTTATGCGTTATTAAAGTAAAAAAGTATTTTGTTGACATTCGGCTTTTTTTGTGCTAATATTATATATAGTATAATTAAGGAGCACACACTTAAGATAGTAAAATGTTTCAAAAACTTATAAAAGGATATAACAATCCCTCGGACCCAAGGGTCAGGGTAAGAGTGGGCCGTTTTGCCGGCTTTATGGGGATTGTATCGAATATCCTGCTATTCGGTATCAAGCTGTTCTTCGGTATTGTTTTCGGCAGCATATCGATTATAGCAGATTCGCTTAATAATTTATCCGATGTTGGCTCAAATGTGCTTACTGTGGTTGGCTATACAGTAACGGGAAAGCCGGCGGATAAGGACCACCCCTACGGACACGAAAGAATGGAATATCTTTGCAGTCTGTTTATTTCAGTTGTGATTATTTTCCTCGGTGTTGAGATGATGACATCATCTATTGATAAATTCATCACCAAGCCGGAGATGGAAAAATATTCAACATTGTCGATTATAATTATTGCATCCACCATAGCTATAAAGGGCTTGATAGCCATTATGTATGCACGGCTCGGCAAGCATATTAATTCATCCTCCTTGAGGGCATCGGCAATAGACAGCATCAGCGATGTGTTTACCACCTCTGCCGTAGTTGTGGGAATGGTGCTGACCCCTTATACAGGACCCTATACCGATGCGGTTATCGGTCTTGCCATTTCACTTTACATTATTGTAATGGGCATTAAGCTGGTAAAGGAATCCTCCAGTATTTTGATTGGCACAGCTCCGGATGCGGAGTTTGTACATTCCATTATTCAAAGAATAAAGGAATATGACGGAGTTCTCGGTATACATGACCTTGTGGTTCATTCGTACGGTGAGCATAAGAGCTTTGTTACTGTTCATGTAGAGGTGGACAGTGATGAATCCATTATGGTGAGCCATGAGCTTGTGGACGGCATTGAGGCAGATTTTCTTAAGGACGGAATCAATCTGGTTATCCATATGGACCCCGTATGTATTTCCGACCCGGAAACAAACGCCCTGAGGGATATGTGTGCCAGGGTGGTATCGGATGTAGCGGCAGAGTATTCGAGCCCTGTGTCCATGCACGACTTCCGTGTGGTTAAGGGCACGGTGTTTACCAAGCTTTTATTTGATGTAAATGTTTCAAACGATATGCCCCTCTCCGATGAACGCCTGTGCCGTGAAATCAGTGAGGAGCTGAAAAGGAAGAATCCTATGTATGAGATAATCCTGACAGTCGACAGAGATTATTTTTCATCAAGATATGAAAATCTATAAGGACAAGAAGGAGCAAAAAATGAAAAAAGTTGTAATAGTTTCAATACTTATATTGTTGCTCGTATGTGTTTTTGTACCCGCAAGCTTTGCCTCGGGTGAAAGAGAGGTAACAGTAGAGCTGGCAACGGGAGAAAGACTTGTAAGCATAGAAAACAAGTTCTATCTGCCATCGAGTGCTGATATAACTGCTGTTAAAATTGATTTGAATACGGATAATAGCGTAACCTACGGAGAGAGCAATACAGTACTTACTAAGGGGGGTACTATTGACCTTACTCCCTTTAAGACAGTGGATAAATATCACTACGAGTGCTATACAGTGGAATTTACAGTGGGCTCCGCTAAGGAAAGCTATACCTTCTATGTAGCTGACTCCTTGTCTGCTGTATTTATTGATACCTATATAGGAGTAGACAACTTCAAGATAAAGCAACAGAAGGACAGCTTTACTAAGGTGTCTATCCTTAACAAGGACGGAACATACGAATATAAGGACAGTGAAATAAGCGTTACCGAATCAAAGGTGCGTGGAAACACAACTCCCGACCTTTACAAAAAGCCTTATCAGATGAAATTTGAAAACAAGGTTGACCTGTTCGGCTTAGGTGAGGCAAGAACATGGATACTCCTTGCCAACTATCTTGACCAGTCCTATTTAAGAAATGCAACTATGTTTGAGCTTGCACAGAAGCTCGGTATGAATGCATCCTCCTTCGTCAGCGTGGATGTATACATTGACGGCTATTACGAGGGCGTATATCTCCTCTGCGAAAAGGTGCAGGTGCAGAGTGAAAGAGTTGACATCCGTGACCTTGAAAAGGAAATGAAGGAGCTTATGGGCTCCGATTACGGAAGAGGCGATACAACTGTAATTACAACGGGTGAGACTGTAGACGATACCTTCCTTACAGAGTACAAGTATTACAACAGCGTTATCACCCCCGAGGATATTACAGGAGGTTACCTTATAGAGCTTGACAATACGAATAAGGGTAACCGAAGCAAAATGGAGGAGTGCTACTTTATAACCGATTCGGGTAATTTCTATGTTATGAAATCTCCCGAGGTTTGCTCTAAGGAGCAGATGCTGTATATAGCTACTCTGTTCTCCGAGATGGAGGAGGCATTTACCTCATCAACAGGCAAAAACTCCAAGGGTAAGCATTACAGCGAGTATATGGATGTGGATTCCTTTGCTTACGGATACATCATGTGTGAGTTTGGCAGAACCTATGATGCAGGCTCCAACAGCGTATACTTCTACAAGGATGCCGATAAGGACGGAGTTCAGTCCAAAATTGTTAAGGGTCCTCTTTGGGACTGTGACAACTCCCTTGCCAATATAGTGAGAGGAAATGCACATCTGACAGATACCTATTGGGCAGCTAACCGTACACCGTGGAACAAGCTGACCCAGCACGAGGACTTTATGGCAGTTGTTGCCGAGAAGTTCGAGGGCATTTACGATACCATATACGATATGGCAGATGCAGGTGGCTTCCTTGATGAGCAGGTTGAGGCATTGGGCTCCTCAATCCATATGGACAGAGTAAGAAACCATCTTAATACCAAGGACCTGTGGCCCATAAATACCTATTCCAACTTTACAGGAAAGCACTATGAGGCAAATACCTCTATGATACATTGGTTCAACCGTCCTCAGATTCCCGAGAGTGAATGGGCATTTCCTACCTATGTGGTATATTCCGACGGATTTGATACAGATGCAACTACAGTAATCGGTAATCTCCGTACTCATATGACAGCAAGAGCAGATTGGCTCGCCCGTCAGTTTGGATGTGATGTAACCTTCAGAACAAGGGTTGACCATGTATATGACAGCGACGCAGACGATACATGTAACGATTGCGGTCATGTAAGAGAGATAGCAGGACACATTTACACAAATAACTGTGATGCCTCCTGTAATATCTGTAAGTACGAAAGAATAGCCCATGTATACGATAGCCCCTGTGATGATACATGTAATGAATGTACTCATATAAGGGAGGCAAGTGAGATACATGTATACGACCATAAATGCGATAACGAATGTAATCTCTGCCATGAGGAAAGAACGATAGAGGGACATAAATATGACCATGTTTGTGATGCTATCTGTAATTACTGTGGCGAGAGAAGAGAGGCAAGCACCCATACATACGATAATCCCTGTGACGCCACATGTAATAACTGTAAGACAGAGAGATATGTAAAGGGACATTCCGGAGGAACAGCAACCTGTGGTGAAAAGGCTGTATGTACAACCTGTAATCAGCCCTACGGAAATACATTACCCCACACCTTCGGTACAGAATATGTATCGGACGGAACCTATCACTGGATAGAGTGTACTGTATGTAAGGCTCCCAGACTCCCAAAATCAAGACACAGAATAGCAGCTGTTTACTCAACGGATGAGGAGCATCATTACAGAGTATGTACAGACCCTCACTGTAGGGCTATAATTGATTGGTCGGTTGGAGATCATGATTTTGAAAATGCCTGCGACAAGACCTGCTCTATATGTAATCTTGTAAGAGATGTGGAGCACGAATGGGCAGACCCCAAGGTAATCAAGGAAGCAACAGGCAGTGAAAAGGGACAAATACAGTATACCTGTAAAAAGTGTGAGGCTACAAAGATAGAGGCTGTAGAGAAGACAACGGGCTGTGCCTCGGGAGAAGCGACACTGTATGCATTTTTGACAAACAGTGCTATACTTCTTGCCTGGTTCGCCTTGAAGAAGAAATCATAACGCACATAAATTGCTCACTTGCAAAACGATTAAGCATACTTAGTACAATTACAAAAGGACAGAGATTTTCATTCTCTGTCCTTTTTGCTTGATAAAGGAAAGCCCCCCGTTTTACGGGAGGCTTTAATATCGGTTATTTTCTTGCTACACCTGTTTTTCTCGCAGATTCAATAACAGCCTTACAAACAGCCTCTGCCACCCTTTTGTCAAGGGCAGGGGGAATAATGTTTTCCTCACTTAGCTCCTCCTCGGGAATAAGGGATGCAAGAGCATAGGAGGTTGCCACCTTCATTTCCTCGTTTATGCATTTTGCTCTGCAATCAAGAGCACCACGGAAAATACCGGGGAAGGCAAGGACATTGTTTATCTGATTCGGAAAATCGGACCGTCCTGTTCCCACTACACGGGCACCTGCTTTTTTTGCAAGGTCGGGCATAATCTCGGGGGTAGGATTAGCCATGGGGAAAACTATGGGGTCCTGTGCCATAGAGCCTATCATTTCCTCGGTGACAATGCCGGGGGCACTGACACCTATAAATACATCGGCACCCTTCATAGCCTTATCAAGTCCACCTGTAATTTTCTCCTCATTTGTAAGAAGAGAAATTTCTCTGTGGGCGTGGCTAAGGGTCTTATCATCACGGCAAATGACACCGAATTTATCTACCATTATAAGTTTTTTTACACCAATATTAAGAAGATGCTTACCAATTGCAATTCCTGCACTGCCGGCTCCGTTGATAACAACACGCACCCTATCAATATCCTTTTTAACTACCTTAAGGGCATTTATAAGAGCAGCAGCTACAACTATTGCCGTTCCGTGCTGGTCATCGTGGAAAATCGGAATATCGCACACCTCCTTAAGCTTTTTTTCTATTTCAAAGCATCTTGGGGCACTTATATCCTCTAAATTTATTCCTCCGAAGGAGCCTGAGATAAGCTGTACCGTACGGACAATTTCATCCACATCCTTGGACTTTATACATATGGGAAAGGCGTCAACATCGGCAAACTCCTTGAAAAGAGCACATTTTCCCTCCATTACGGGCATGCCTGCCTCGGGACCTATATCTCCAAGCCCCAATACAGCTGTTCCGTCGGTTATAACTGCCACGAGGTTGTGGCGTCTTGTCAGCTCCCAGGACTTATCGGTGTCCTTATGTATAACCATGCATGGCTCTGCAACACCGGGAGTATATGCTAAGGATAAATCCTGTCTGTCCTCAACTCTGACACGGGAGATAACCTCAATTTTTCCTCCCCATTCATAATGCTTTTTAAGTGATTCCTGTCTTATATCCATTTTACACCATCCTTTCGGGGTGGAAGTATTCATCAAATTTTTTCTCGTCAAGATATCCTAAGCGTAGGCACGCCTCCTTAAGGGTCAGTCCCTCGCTGTGGGCAAGATGCACCACTTTTGCACAGCTTTCGTACCCGATATACGGAGAAAGGGCTGTTACAAGCATCAGGGAATTGTGGAGGTTGGAGTTCATTTTTTCACGGTTTGCCTTAATGCCCGATACACAGTTTTTTGTAAAGGACAGGCAAACATCGGAAAGGAGCCTTATGGACTGGAGATGATTGTATATACATACGGGCATAAATACATTCAGCTGGAAATTACCCTGTGAGGCACTAATACCGACAGCCGTGTCATTTGCCATAACCTGAACGGCAACCATTGTAACAGCCTCGCATTGGGTGGGGTTTACCTTTCCCGGCATAATAGAGGAGCCGGGCTCATTTTCGGGAATGGTTATTTCGCCGAGACCAAGACGGGGACCGCTGGCAAGCCATCTTATATCGTTGGCTATTTTCATAAGGTCACAGGCAAGAGCCTTTAATGCTCCGTGGGCAAAAACAAGCTCATCCTTAGAGGTAAGTGCGTGGAATTTGTTTTCGGCAGTCACAAAGCCGAGGCCTGTAATTTCGGATATTTCCTCAGCCACCATACGGTCAAAGCCCTTCGGTGCATTGAGCCCCGTTCCCACAGCAGTGGCACCGAGAGCCAGGGAGCTTAAGGGAATCAGAGAGTATTCAATCATTTCTATATCCTTTTCCAAGGAGGAACGCCATCCGCTAATCTCCTGGGAGAAGGTAATGGGAGTTGCGTCCTCGAGATGGGTCCTTCCGCTTTTTACAATCCCCTCGTTTTCCTTTTCGAGAGTCTTGAGTGCATCAATCAGCACTCTGACTGCAGGGATGAGATGTATCCTTGTTTCTGTAACAGCAGAAATATGCATAGCAGCAGGAAAGGTGTCATTGGAGGACTGGGACATATTAACATCGTCGTTAGGATGAAGCAACACACTACCAGCAAGCTCGTTACCCCTATTGGCAATAACCTCATTGGCATTCATATTGCTCTGCGTACCGCTTCCTGTCTGCCACACAACAAGAGGAAAGTGGGGGAGAAGAGTGCCGTCAATTATTTCCTTACAGGCACCTTCAATAAGTGACAGCTTTTCGTCGGTCATTTTCTCAGGCTTCAGACGGTTATTAACCCGTGCACAGGCAAGCTTAAGTATACCAAAGGCTTTAATAATCTCCTCCGGCATTTTTTCCTTTCCGATAGGAAAGTTGTTTATACTTCTCTGGGTCTGGGCACCCCAATAGCTATCCTTGGGTACAGATACCTCACCCATTGAGTCGTGTTCTGTTCTGTATTCCATATATATATATCCTTTCGGCAAAAAACTACAGATATTATTTTAGCATAAAGTAGGTTTTATTTCAATATACTTTTATCTCAATATAAAAGGAAGGCATATTAAATTCTTTTTACAAAAAGCCTGTGAGCAAATATTACAGGCTGACGCTAAAATGTTCTTATGCCACGGACAATATATCAAATAAATCTTCAATTCAAAAACTTATTAAGATGAACAAATGAAAAGATGTTCATCTATGATATATAAAAAGGTAAATAAAACAGTGAAATTATGTCAATATTAAAGTGGGGGTGAGTATATGAAGGTGTTTTTTATCACAACGAGCTTTAATAAGAAAAACAGGGAGGTGGAGCTGTGCAGAATTATAAACAGCTTTTCAAGGAGGGGAAATTTTGAATTTTATGCCTTTGCCACCAAGGATGAGGGAATGGAGTCGGATATACTGCAGCTTCTTCCCGCACATTATGGGGATACGGTGGACGATTGTCTGTTCTATATAAGGTATATAGCCGATGGGGAGAGATGCTTTATTGTATTTGAGGATAATGCAATACCCATCGACCCTGTAAGAATCATTAGCAGTCATCATAAAAGTCAGAGTGGGATAACCATTGTCTATGCTCCCACAGCTGACGGAGGGTGGAAAAACGGTGGAGTTATGCTTGTGGAGGGGGATTATCTGGAGCTTATATCACAGGATACCCCTCTTGAAAAATCGGTTATCCCCCGTTCTGCCGAGGAGGGAGAGCTGAATGTGATTTACCTGTAAAGCCGTGCTTAAATTGAATTCTGCATGGGTCCCTTGAGCCAAACGGTGTTTATGTGTATAAAAATAGAATAGCAAGCACAAATAGCGTTGAGCCCTTAAGGACATAACGCTATTTGTACTTGCTGTTTTAATTTTTACTGTGATAATATAAGCTGCAACCGTAATTACTTATCGGTCTGCTCGTCGAAGTCGAAGGAGCCTGTATAGAGCTGATAATATTTGCCCTTGGCTGCGATAAGGTCATCGTGGGAGCCTCGTTCAATTATTCTGCCCTTGTCAAGAACCATAATTACATCGGAGTTCTTAATTGTAGAAAGACGGTGGGCAATAACAAATACTGTTCTTCCCTGCATAAGTGCATCCATACCTGCAGATACGATAGCCTCAGTTCTTGTGTCTATAGATGAGGTTGCCTCATCAAGAATCATAACAGGGGGATCTGCAACTGCGGCACGGGCAATGGATATCAGCTGACGCTGACCCTGGGAAAGTCCGCTTCCGTCACCCTTAAGCACGGTATTGTATCCGTCGGGCAGCATGGAAATAAAGGAATGTGCATTGGCTCTCTTTGCTGCATTGATACACTCCTCATCGGTTGCATCAAGCTTTCCGTAACGGATATTATCCATTACAGTGCCCGTAAAGAGGTTTACATCCTGTAAAACTATACCGAGAGAGGCACGGAGGTCATCCTTTTTTATCTTATTGATATTGATTCCGTCATATCTTATTTTACCGTCTGCAATGTCATAGAAACGGTTAATAAGGTTTGTAATAGTTGTTTTTCCCGCACCGGTAGCACCTACAAAGGCAATTTTCTGTCCCGGCTTTGCATAAAGGGTAATATCGTGCAGAACTATCTTATCCTCCACATAGCCAAAGTCAACCTCCGTAAGTCGGACATCACCCTGTACTCTTGTATAGGTTACTGTTCCGTCCTCGTGGGGATGCTTCCAAGCCCAGATACCTGTTCTTTCTTCGGATTCTGTAAGCTCGCCGTTTTCTGCTTCTCTTGCGTTTACAAGGGTTACATAACCGTTATCAACCTCTGGCTCCTCGTCCATAAGCTCAAACATACGGTCTGCTCCCGCAAGACCCATTGCAATAGCATTTATCTGGTTGGAAAGCTGGGAGATATTCATTGTAAATTGCTTTGAAAATCCGATGAAGGGGATAAGTGTGGAAATATCAAGTGGCTTGCCCGATATGGATATATTGTCAATGTTTATAAGCACAAGCACGCCACCTACAAAGATTATAAGTGCGTAAAGAATATGACCTATATTATTCATGATAGGCATAAGGATGTTTGCATAGCTGTTTGCACTGGTGGCATCCTTACAGAGCTGAGTATTAAGCTTATCGAAATCGGAAATGGATTTATCCTCGTGACAGAATACCTTAACTACCTTCTGTCCGTGTATCATTTCTTCAATATAGCCCTCAGCCTTACCGAGAGCCTTTTGCTGCTTTACAAAGTATTTTGCACTTCCTCCACCTACATACTTTGTTACCAGAGCCATAGCCACAACTCCCACAAGAACGATAAGCGTCATCCAAAGGCTGTAGTAAAGCATAAGGAAGAGAACAGCGGTAAGTGTCAGGGCTGAGATAATAAGCTGCGGTATCGACTGAGATACAAGCTGACGGAGTGTATCAATGTCGTTTGTATAGTGGGACATTATGTCGCCGTGGGTGTGGGTGTCAAAATACTTGATGGGGAGCTTTTGCATTTTTGCAAACATTATATTACGGAGCTTATTTAAGAAGCTCTGGGTAATAACAGCCATTGTACGCTGATATATAAAGCCTGCCACAAGACCTACTGCATATATACATACAAGCACAATAACTGCTGCTGTAATAGCAGGGAAGAATTGCTCGGCTGCACTCTCGGTGGAGGCACCACCCTTGATAAGAGTCAGAGCCTTATCAACATTTTCAAGTATTGTCTGCTGGAATATACCGGGGCATACGCCTGCAAGGGTATTGAACAGCATACATATCAATACAGCTACAAGCGGTAGCTTATAGGAGCTGAAAAAGAATTTCAGCAATCTGGGCATAGTGCCCTTTCTCGCCTTTTTCAAGGGTCTTCTCATCATACCTCTGCTCATTCCATCTTCGCCCCCTTTGTCTGGGATGTATATACCTCGTTATAGATGGCATTGTTCCTAATAAGCTCCTCGTGGGTGCCTACACCGTTTATAACACCGTTATCTATAACTATAATCATATCGGCATCCTCAACGGATGAGATACGCTGTGCAATAATTATTTTAGTCGTATCGGGAATTTCCTCACGCATTGCCTTACGGATAAAGGCATCAGTTCTTGTATCTACTGCACTTGTGGAGTCGTCAAGAATAAGAATCTTTGGCTTTTTGAGTAGAGCTCTTGCAATACAGAGTCTCTGCTTCTGTCCACCGGAAACATTTGTTCCGCCCTGCTCGATAAATGTGTCATACCCGTCGGGGAAGGAGGATACAAATTCGTGTGCCTGGGCAAGCTTGCAAACTCTTATTAGCTCCTCGTCGGAGGCATTTTCGTTACCCCAACGGAGATTTTCCTTTATAGTACCGGAAAAGAGCACATTTTTCTGTAATACAACGCTTACCTCGTTACGAAGTGTCTCAATATCATATTCACGCACATCGACACCACCGACCTTAACCGAGCCCTCGGTTACATCGTAGAGACGGGGGATAAGCTGGATAAGTGAGGATTTAGAGCTTCCCGTTCCACCGATAATACCCACTGTCTGACCTGATTTGATTTTGATATTTATATTTGAAAGAGCAAAGTTCTCAGCTCTTTTTGCGTATTTGAAGTATACACCGTCAAATTCAATATCGCCGTTTTTAACCACGCCTATGGGGGTTTCGGGGTTGACAATAGTGGATTCCTCCTCTAAAACCTCACTGATACGGTTAGCACTTTCACCTGCCATTGTAATCATAACAAATATCATAGATAGCATCATAAGGCTGGAGAGTATCTGCATACCGTATGTAAGAAGAGCAGAGAATTTACCGATATCAAAGCTCTGTCCACCGGAGGAGATAATAAGGCGTGAGCCGAAGAAGCAGACAAAGAGCATTACGGAATACATACATAACTGCATAATGGGGCTGTTAAAGGCAAGTATTTTATCGGCTCTTACAAAGTCATTCTTTACATTTTCGGAGGCACTACGGAATTTATCCTTTTCATAATCCTCACGAACGAAGGATTTTACAACTCGCATACCCTTTACATTTTCCTGTACGGAGTTATTGAGCTTATCGTATTTCTTAAATACCTTTCTGAAAATAGGCATTGCAATACGGATAATGGAGAACAGACCTATAAAGAGAACGGGAATAACGAATACGAAGATAAGTGCCATTTGTCCACCCAGAGTAAATGCCATAATAATGGAGAAGGTAAACATAAGGGGAGAACGGATGGCAGTACGGATAATCATCATAAACGCCTGCTGTACATGGGTAACATCCGTAGTCATTCTTGTTATCATGCTGGAGGAGGAGAACTTATCTATGTTCTCAAAGGAGAACTCCTGGCTTCTTTTGTAAAGATCCGCACGCAGATTTTTTGCAAATCCGCAGGATGCCACAGCACAGAATCTGCCTGCCAGAGCACCGAAGCTCAAGGATAGCATGGCCATAACCACAAGAATACCTCCAAATACTGCGGCACTTGCAGTCGGGTCCTCAAGCAAAAGGAATTTCAGCTTTATATTTTCATAGTCTTTCTGTATTATAAGTATGAGGTCGGATGCAATAAAGGGAATAAGACATTCCATTATAACCTCAAAAGACACAAAAAGCGGGGAGAGAATAGAGCTTCTTTTATACTCTCTTACGCTTTTTGCAAGAAGTTTGAATTTTTTTAACATTGTTGCTCCCTTCAAATAAATAATTATCTAAACTATATTGTATCATTTTTTACGGGACATGTCAATTATCTATCTATAATATAAAAAGAAAAAATCGTAAAAAATATGTTAATAAAAATGCATAAAATTAGTTTAGTTAACTAACGATTTTTTGCACAAAAAAAGCCACAACCAAAGGGGAAGTGGCTGTAATTTACAATAAAGGCTTATATGCACATTCAAAAAGCTCGGTAATCCTGTCCTTCCGTCCCGACAGGTGCAAAAAGCCGAAAAGAGCCTCAAGGCCTGTGGCATTTTTATATTCTGTGGCAGATGCACTCTTCGGTACATTCAGGTGGGAGGAATTTCTGCCACGCCTTACAATAGCCTCCTCCTCCTCCGAGAGCATATCCTTAATGCGTAAATATGCTTCATTCTGGGCAACGGCAGTTACAAAATTCCGTGCCTCGCTATTCAATTTTCCCGACTTTTCATAGCCCTTCAGTATAAGTGCCTCTCTTACAAGCAGCTCAATTACCACATCACCGAGATATGCGAGTGCGTGGGCACCTATTTGCGAAAAATTGTTCATAAATATGCTCCTTTGGAAAGTATATAACCATTTTAGCATAAACGCAGGAAATAATCAAGGAATATAAAAAGAATATAATATTTTTTGAAAAAGGTATTGCATTTTGAAAAAATCTATGATAGAATAGTCAAGCAAAATAAATAAGCCGGTGTGATGGAATTGGCAGACGTGCTGGACTCAAAATCCTGTGGTAGTGATACCGTATCGGTTCGACCCCGATCACCGGCACCAGAAGAGGATACGCAATGTGCGTATCCTTCTTTTTTTGCTTTGAAGGAAATTAAAAATTGAATATATCTTTACTTTTAACCGTCAATATGGTAAAATGATATGACAGAAATAATATGATTAATGAAACGGAATTAAAATGACAGAAAACGATAAAATAAGATTTTTGAAGGCTAAAAGAGCCTTGTTTGACAAATATTACGGCTTTCTTAACGAAAAGCAGAGGGAGGCTGTGTATACAGTAAACGGACCTGTGCTAATCCTTGCAGGTGCAGGAAGCGGAAAGACCACCGTTCTCGTAAACAGAATAGGTCATATAATAAAGTACGGTAACGCATATTATACCGATAATGTCCCCGATTTTATTACCGAGGATACAATTGAGGACCTTGAGAGTGCTGTGAGCTTAGAGCCTGAAATGCTCAAAAAGTATATGGAGCTGTTTTCCGAGGCCCCCTGTCCTCCTTGGAACATACTTGCTATTACCTTTACCAATAAGGCAGCAAATGAGATTAAGGAAAGGCTTAACACTATTCTGAATGAGGATGCCTCCGACATATGGGCAGGTACATTCCATTCCATATGTATGCGTATCCTTCGTAAGAGTGGAGAGCTTGTGGGATATAGACCGGGCTTTGCCGTATGCGATACGGACGATGCCAAAAAGACAATAGCATCCTGTGTAAAGGACCTTAACATAAACGATAAGATTCTTTCTATCCGTGATATAATGAATGTTATCAGCCGTGCAAAGGACAGGCTTATGACTCCTGCGGATTTTGCTGAGGAGTGTGGCAATGATTTTAAGTATAAGATGATTGCAAGAGTATACGAGCTGTATCAGAAAAGACTTGAGGAATCCAATGTACTTGACTTTGACGATATAATTATGAAGACTGTAAAGCTCCTTTCCGAAAATGAGGATGTACTATCCTACTATCAAAACAAATTCCGATATATAAGCGTAGATGAGTACCAGGATACAAATAAGGCTCAGTTAGAGCTTGTAACCTTACTTGCAGGCTTTTACAAAAATATAATGGTTGTCGGTGATGATGACCAGAGTATTTATAAATTCCGTGGGGCAACGATTGAAAATATACTCAGCTTTGACACGGTATATCCCGATACCAAAATTGTTAAGCTGGAGCAGAATTACCGTTCCACCTCCACAATTCTCGGTGCAGCAAACAGCTTGATTTGTAAGAATTATCATAAGCACCTGAAAAAGCTCTGGTGCGATAATGAAAAGGGAGAGAAGATAGTTGTTAAGGAGACTGAGGATGCAAGGTCCGAGGCAAGCTATATTATTGACAGAATAGTAAAGCTAAAGGACCGGGAAAATCTTAATTATAAGGACTTTGCCGTTTTGTACAGGATAAACGCCCAGTCCCAGACCTTTGAGTCCATATTCTCAAAAAGCGGTATTCCCTATAGGATACTCGGTGCCCTCAGATTCTATGACCGAGAGGAAATAAAGGATATTATTGCTTATCTTCACGCCGTTAATAATCTTAATGACAGCATTCACCTGAGGAGAATTATAGCTAAGCCCAGGAGAAGAATAGGAGACAGCTCCATAGATGTTATATATTCTATAGCCGGGGCAGAGGGTATCCCTGTAATCAAGGCTATGGAAAATGCTACGGAATATCCTGCAATCAATAAAAATACCCAGACTGCCATGAAGGAATTTGTTAAGCTGATGAAATCCCTGGTGGAGGATAGTGAGAGTATGCCTCTTCACGCCCTTGTAAAGGAGATTATAAAGCGTACGGGCTATGAGAATATGATTATCCAAAAGGGACCTGCCGAGTCGGAGAGGCTTGAGAACCTTGATGAGCTTGTAAGTGCAGTGGCAGAGTACGAGGAAGAGGCAGATGAGCCAACCCTGGCAGGCTTTCTTGAAATGGTATCATTGATTACCGATGTGGATAGATATGATGCCGATGCCGATGCTGTGACCCTTATTACAGTGCACAGTGCCAAGGGACTTGAATTCCCCGTTGTGTTCCTGCCGGGCATGGAGGACGGCTTGTTCCCGTCTCAGCAGTGCTTTGGCAATAAGGCAGAGGAGGAAGAGGAAAGACGCCTTGCCTATGTTGCCATTACAAGAGCTAAAAAGCTGCTTACAATTATCCACGCCAAGGAGCGTATGATACATGGCTCAACACAGTATAACCGTGTATCAAGATTTGTTAAGGATATTGATGAGGGATATCTCGATATTCAGAGGCTGAACAACCGTTTTGGTGGCTCACTATATAGCAGAACAATGGCAAAGCAAGACACATCCCCCGGTATTTTGAACTTTGTTGACTCCTATTCCAGACCTGCCACACCCAAGCCCACACTTACTGCATTGTATGAGGCAGGAGATAGAATAAATCATGTTACCTTCGGCGACGGAACAGTGCTCTCGGTAACAAAAACAAACACAGACTCACTGTATGAAATTGCCTTTGACCGTGTGGGCACAAAGAAGCTTATGGCAACATATGCTCAGAAGCTTATGAAAAAACTGTAACAAACAAATATAATAATAAGGAGAAAAGCTATGTTTATTCCAAGACCCGAGCATCCCAATCCCCAATTTGAGAGAGAAAATTGGCTCAACTTAAACGGAAAATGGGAATTTGAAATTGACCGTGGTGTCAGTGGAAGAGATAGAAAATTCAACGAAAGAGTATCATTAAATTCGGAAATTACCGTACCCTTCTGTCCCGAGAGTGTGCTCTCAGGCATAGGCGACACGGATTTTCTCAACTGCGTATGGTATCTTAAGAAATTGAATATCGATGATAACGGACTTGATGTTATTCTTCATTTCGGTGCTGTTGATTACGAGAGCTACATTTACATAAACGGTAAGCAGACTTATCACAATATCGGTGGATATGTAGGCTTTGATATTGATATTACCCCCTTTGTAAAGCGGGGAGAGGAAAATATAATTACCGTTTGTGCAATAGACGGTCACCCTAAGGGTAAGGCATCGGGTAAGCAGAGTAAAAACTACTATTCTATGGGCTGTGATTACACCAGGACCACAGGAATCTGGCAGACCGTATGGCTTGAATATGTGGAGAAAAATCGCATTGAATATGTTAAATACTATCCCTCGGCAGAGCAGAAAAATGTTCAGATAGAAATTGCCGTCAAAGGTAACGATAAGCTCTCCGTTGTATGCTCCTATGAGAAAAAAGTGCAGGGAAGTGTGGATATTTCCTTGAGAGATGGAGTAAACAGAATTACAGTTCCTTTGAATGAAATCTACCTTTGGGAGGCAGGCTGTGGCAGACTTTACGATGTGGAGCTTTCCTACGGTAAGGATAAGGTAAGGAGCTATTTCGGTATCCGTACAACAGCATTTGACAAGAATTACTATCTCCTGAACGGAAAGCCCCTTTATCTCCGTACGGTTCTTGACCAGGGCTTCTATAAGAAGGGTATTTATACAGCAGAAACAGAGGAGGAGCTTGTCCGTGACATTTATCTCTCCCTTGATGCAGGCTTCAACGGAGCAAGACTCCATCAGAAGGTGTTTGAGCCGAGATTTTTGTATCATTGTGATAAGCTGGGCTATCTTGTATTCGGCGAAACAGGAAACTGGGGTCTGGATTACTCCAATATGGAGCATCTTACTCCCTTCCTTCTTGAATGGCAGAGAGAAATAAACAGGGATTTCAATCATCCGTCGATTATCGGATGGTGTCCCCTTAACGAAACCTGGGATGTTGATTGGAGGCACCAGAACGACGACTTTATCCGTGCTCTTTACTATACAACAAAGAATATGGATTCTACCCGTCCCTGTGTAGGTACAAGCGGTAACTATCAGGTCGTTTCCGACATTTATGACCTCCACGATTATATCCAGACCAAGGATGATTTTGAGAAAATTTACTTAGCACCCACCAAGGAACAAATGTGCGAGGAATACGACAAGGCTCACGAATGGGTTGCAAGATATCAGAAATCAATGAACTTTAAGGATATGGCACTCTACTTAAGTGAGTACGGTGGAATCCGTTGGGATACTGACGGTGTCGGTGGCTGGGGCTATGGCAACGGACCCAAAACAGAGGAGGAATTCCTTGACAGGTACGCATATCTTACCAAGACACTTGTGGACAGCCCATATATCTGTGGCTTCTGCTATACTCAGCTCTACGATGTGGAGCAGGAGGTAAACGGACTCTATACCTATGAGAGAAAGCCTAAATTCGATATGGCAAAAATAAAGGCTATAACACAGTACGAGAAGAAATAATGTAATAAAAAAACCGTAATGTATTGGTTTTTTCTTACAAAAATCATTGAATAATTAAAAAAACAGGCTGCCCGAGGGTAGCCTGTTTTTTTATTCGGTTAAGAATTCTTAATGGAATTTTCGTAGGACTCAATCATCTTCTTAACCATCTGACCGCCGATAGAGCCGGCCTGACGGGATGTGAGGTCACCGTTGTAGCCGTTCTGGTTAAGAGTTACGCCTACTTCGCTTGCTGCCTGCATCTTGAACTTATCCATTGCAGACTTTGCTTCAGGTACAGTAATCTTGTTACTTGCCATTTTGTAAACTCCTGTTCATTAGTATCTATATTATCGAGCTGGGCGACTCCTGTAAATTCGCCCAGTCAACAGAACTCATTTACAAGCTTCGCTTTTGCTCTGATATTATTATGGTACGCATATGCATTTTTATAATTGGTAATATTTTGAGATGATTTTTATTATAAAATATTTTTAACTGTAAATTATATATTGTTGACAACCGATTGCATTTGTGTTAAAATTGCATTGTCAATTTTTTGAAAACGGAGAAGAGAAATGTTAAAAAGATTTATAGCTTACTATAAGCCACACAGGGTAATGTTTTTCTTTGATATGCTGGCATCCCTCGTTGTGGCATCTCTGGGTATTTTTTACCCTGTAATTACTCGCTATATGTTAAATGATTTTATTCCTAATGAAAAATACAGGGATATTATTTTTTTTGGTGCGTTACTGCTGTTTTTATATATCGTAAGAGCTCTTCTTGATTATTTTATCCAGTATCAGGGACATATAATCGGCGTTAAGATGCAGGCTAATATGAGAAGCGATATGTTTAATCATCTGGAAAAATTGCCTTATGGATTTTACGACGCTAACGAAACCGGTAAAATTATGACAAGGATGACAAGTGACCTCTGGGAGGTTAGTGAGCTTGCCCATCACGGACCGGAGAATCTTCTTATTTCGTCCATATCCATAGTTGTGGCATTTGTATATCTTTGCACAATAAATCTATGGCTGACTCTTATTATATTTGCCTGCGTGCCTTTTTTGATTATTATTTCTATGGTACTCCGTAAAAGGATGAGAAATGCATTTATGGAGAGCAGACAGTCCGTTGCGGAAATAAACGGAGCTCTTGAAAGCAGTATATCCGGAATCCGTGTTACCAAGGCGTTTACAAATGCCGATGTGGAATCGGAAAAATTCGAGAAGGGAAATAAATCCTTTGTTCATGCCCGTCGCAAATCCTATAAGGCAATGGGTATGTTCCACTCCTCAACCACATTTGTAACCAATGTTTTTAATGTTATTATTCTTATAGCAGGAGGAATTTTCCTTTACAATGATGCAATCAAGCTTGGTGACTATACAGCATTTATTATTTCAATAAATCTTTTCTTAGGACCGGTAAATACACTTATCGGCTTTATGGAGCAGTACCAGAACGGTGTAACCGGCTTTAAGCGTTTTCTTGAAATTTTAGACACAGAGCCCGAGATGGATACTGCCGATGCCACCGATATTGAAAGAGTGGAGGGTGATATATACTTCAAAAATGTTACCTACGGATATGAGGGCGATGCAGATGTTCTTCATGACCTTACATTAAAAATCAATAAGGGAGAAATATTTGCTCTTGTTGGACCCAGTGGAGGAGGTAAGACAACCATATGCCATCTTATACCCCATTTTTACAATGTGGAAAAGGGTGAGATATTCATAGACGGCAGAGAAATCCACGACATAACCATGAAATCCCTGCGTCAGAATATAGGTATTGTTCAGCAGGATGTATATCTGTTTAATTCAAGTATTAAGGATAATATCCTCTACGGCAGACCCGGTGCTACTGATGAGGAGGTTATAGAGGCTGCTAAGCGTGCTAATATCCATGATTATGTTATGACTCTGGAAAAGGGCTATGATACTGTAATCGGAGAGAGAGGAGTCAAGCTTTCGGGAGGACAGAAGCAGAGGCTTTCTATTGCCAGAGTATTCCTTAAAAATCCACCGATTCTTATCCTCGATGAGGCAACGAGTGCTCTTGACAATACCACGGAGATTCTTATTCAGCGTTCTCTGGACGAGCTATGTAAGGGCAGGACCACAATAGTGGTAGCACACCGTCTCTCCACGGTAAAGAACGCAAATAAGATAGCAGTTGTGTCCGATGGACGCATAACCGAGCTTGGCACACATAATGAGCTTGTGGCAAGGGGAGGTACCTATGCGGGACTTTACAAGCTTCAATTCCGTGACGATGTAAATATGTAAGGGACTAAAGCTCCTAAAATAGAAAAAAAGCGACACTGGGTGTCGCTTTTTTTGATTAAATGTTAAATTAAAGCACCTGATAAGCGTTGGCAGCCCAGGCGTAGCCCTTAGCACGGAGGCCCTTACCTGTGATGGCACTTGAGTTTTCATTAAAGCCGTACTTACAGATGGAGGTCTTATAATTGGTTGCAATCTGTTCAGCAAGCTCATTGTAGCCAAGGTCACGGAGAGCATAAACGAACATAACAACATCGGGTGCCCATACAGCACCTCTCCAATAGCCGTCCTCGATAAACATAGGACTGTCAACTGCCTCGCTGGAGATACCACCCTTGCAAAGATGGTGCTCTGTAATCTGCTTAACTATGTATTCCTGAATATCCTTGGGAAGCATATCGCCGAGTACAACTACACGAAGGGGCATAAGGGCATTGCAGTAATAGGGCTCATTTGTTTCGGCAAGGCGAACAAACAGCCTTTCACCGTCCCAGTAATCTTTGACAGCCTTTTCTGCAAGCTCCTTAGCAAGTCTTGCATAGGTTACCTTGTCTGTGTGGAAGTCGAGAACCTCGGCAGCCTCGGACAGAAACTTACACTGAACGGCAAGGAAAGCAATAAGCTCGCCTGTTTCGATGTGCTCACTCTTATCGTAGCAGGTGGAGTTATCCTGACCTGAGTCGTTACCGTGGTAATAGGATGGAACGGCACCACGGAGATTGAGCCACCAGTCGGTATTACGCTTCATATCGAAGTAAACCTCGTCAAGAGCATGGGGAGTTGCAAACTCGGGATTTCTCTTTATCATCTGCTTATACATCCAGCCCTGTACGGGAGGCTTAACAAAATTCCATATCTTGTGGTTTTCGGAGATAGCATCGGGAACTCTGCCCACACGGTTAATGTGCTTGTACATTATCATAAACTGGTCCATAGCAATGCGATAGTCAATATCGGCAAGACCGAGAGCATTGAAGGCGTTATCCCAGCTCCATACATTACTCATTCCCGCCTTGCTCATTACAATGGCATCGGTTACGAAATTTCCGCATCTTGCAATAGTGTTGGCCCACAAAATATAAGCACATTCCTTTTCGTACTTATTCTTACAGTTAAATTTCCTTTCCCATGCAAGATAGTCCTTTTCGTTCAAGTCTGCATAGTATTCGTATGTCATACCCTTAGCTACAACGGCACCGCTGTCAAGTGCACTTGTTTCAATGGCGAATGCATACTCACCGTTCTCGTCGGGAAAAGCACGGACATTTGTATATTCGGCTCTTATCTTACCGGGGATGCGTTCCTTCTCAAGCTCAAGTCTTCCCTTGACAGGAACGAAAAATACGCTGCAGTTGTTATTGAAGTCACATACCTCGATAACTCCGTTTTGGATTATCTGATAGTCAAACTTTGTTTCCTTTTTGGCAAATTCCACAAGGATATCCTTGCCCTTACCTTTAATATATGTACCGTCAGTACCGAAAAGAGTAATGTTCTGCTCGCCACCCTCAAACTTAACGGTAATCTCACGGGGAGTAAAGGACATCCTTGTACCCTTGCCGTAGCATATACTCATCATTCCGTTGAAAATATCCATGCCGTGACCGTGGATGGATGCCATCTTTAAGGTTTCCTTGTTTTTAGCGTCCCACACATGGTATGAGCCTCTTATACTGTAGTGAAGTCTGTCAAATGAATACATATAATTCTCCTTACATATTATTTTAACTACATTTTACCATAATTTTTCATCTAAATCAATAAAAAAGTATCGGTATGTATATAAAAACTGTACTAAATAATAGGAAGAAAAATTTTTTTGAAAAAACTAAAAAAAAATTCAAAAAAGGTATTGACAAAGGAAGAAGTAGGTGATATAATAGCAAGGCACTCTGCGGGAGCGAGTGAGAAAGATCCTTGAAAATTGAACAATGAAGAGAAAAGTTTAAGAGACAGAAATGTA
>JAFTJE010000032.1 GCA_017456545.1 Clostridia bacterium
TCGTGGGCGTAAGATATTTGAGAGGAGTTGACCTTAGTACGAGAGGACCGGGTCGAGCGTACCTCCGGTGCATCAGTTGTCCTGCCAAGGGCATAGCTGAGTAGCCGCGTACGAATGTGATAAACGCTGAAAGCATCTAAGCGTGAAACACACCTCAAGATTAGATATCTCCAACATTAAGTTGATAAGGTCACTTGTAGACTACAAGTTGATAGGTCGGAGGTGTAAGCACAGTAATGTGTTCAGCTGACCGATACTAATAGACCGAACGCTTGAACTACTTTTGTATCGATTTCTTAATCATTCAATTGTTGAGTTTATTTATTGTTGTTTCATTAATTACTATTTCCTTATTCGGTTTTTCAATGAGCATTTTAGAAAGGACACCGTGTTCGGTGTCCTTTTTTTATTGAATAATTGCCATATAATATTATTATATATAATAAATGAAGATTTTTATTGAAAATTACCGTTAAATGGTGTACAATAAGATATATTAAGTTCCGGGAGGTCCTGATATGATTACAAGAACAATTGAAATTGCAGAGGGAGCAAGGGTAAATTATATCCATACCGATAAATTCAAAACCAACCTTATCTCCTTTAATTTTATAACACAGATGAATAGGGAAACAGTCCATTTTAATGCTATGATACCTGTTATCCTTATGAGAGGATGTAAAAAGTATCCTACTCAGGCAGACCTTAACAGAAGGCTGCAATATCTCTATTCCACCGATATAGATGCAAGAAACAATAATGTGGGAGAGTTCCAGGTGTTCGGCTTTTCCTCCAATATGCTTAACAATCGCTTTGCAGAGGAGATTAATATTGCGGAGGAGGTTTCCGAGCTTCTTTGTCAGATGATTTTTGAGCCTTATACAGAGAAGGGTGCTTTCCTTAAAAAGTATGTGGAAAGCGAAAAAATCAACCTTATAGATACCATAGAGGCAGAGATAAACAATAAGACACGCTACTCTATGAATCGTTGCATGGAGGAAATGTGCAAGGATGAGATTTTCTCTGTTAAAAAGTACGGTACCGTGGAGGATGTGGAGTCTATTGATGAAAAATCCTTGTATAATGCCTATCTTAAGGCACTCCGCCATTGCAAAATAGAGATTTATGTAGTCGGTGACTGCAACCTTGAGGCTGTTGCCGAAATATTCAAATCCTACCTTGATAAGATTGACAGAGAGGTAGTGGAGCCTGTTCGTTATCCTATTGTAAGGAAGGCGACAGAGGTAAAGAGAGTAGATGAGTGCCAGGATATAAATCAAGGTAAGCTCTGTATCGGTATGCGTACCGGTAGAAATATAGAGGACGGAAGCCATCATATTGCTCAGCTCTTTTCCGAGATTTACGGTGCATCCCCAACCTCCAAGCTCTTTGTAAATGTCAGAGAAAAAATGAGCCTGTGCTATTTCTGCCGTTCCATGATTCAGCAAAGAAACGGTGTGTTAATGGTAGCCTCGGGTATTGAGTTTACTAATAAAGAAATAGCTGAGGATGCTATTCTTAAGCAGCTTGATGCTATTAAAAACGGAGAGATAACCGTAGAGGAGCTGGAGAACGCAAAGAGATCACTCTGCAACTCCTATATGAGTATTTATGACGGTGTATACCCTATGGAAATTTGGACTCTAAACCGTTCACTTTCCGGAAATTACGACACTCCCCTGGACGAAAAGCGTAAGGTAGAGGGTGCCACCGTAGAGGAAATTATTGAGTACGCTAAGGGAATTACCTTAGATACCGTATATTTTTTGAAGGGAGAGGATAAAAATGGTTAATATAGCTGTTAAGGAAAACAAGATGCTTAACGAAAAATATTATACCTTTAAGCACAAAAGTGGCTTGGATGTGTATGTTTTTCCGAAAAATCTGTCCACCTCCTACGCCCTTTTTGCCACACGCTACGGTGCTGTGGACAACAAATTCAAAATTGAGGGCGATGAGGATTTCACCTGTGTGCCTGACGGAATAGCCCATTTCCTTGAGCATAAGATGTTCGAGTGCGAGGGTGGAGTAGACGCCTTTGAGCTTTACGCTAAGACCGGTGCCAGTGCAAACGCCTATACCTCCAATACTATGACTGCATATCTTTTCTCGTGTACGGAGAAATTTTATGAGTCTCTTGATGTGCTTCTTGACTTTGTTACTCATCCTTATTTTACGGAGCAGACCGTACAGAAGGAGCAGGGCATTATCGGACAGGAAATAAGAATGTACGATGATCACCCCGGTGCAAGGCTGGAAAAGGGACTTTTGCAGGCTATGTACGAAAAGAATAAGATGAGAATAGATATCGCAGGTACTACGGAATCTATATCCGAGATAACTGCCGACACCCTTTATAAGTGCTATTACACCTTTTACAACCTTAATAATATGGCACTTGCAGTATGTGGTGATGTGGATGTCAATAAGGTTATGGAGATTTGCGATAAGGTGCTTCAAAAGGCACCTGAGCAGACTATAATAAGAGACTATGAGGATGAGGACGAAAGGCCTGAGGTGTATAGGAAGAGAAGCGTATGTGAGCTCAGCGTTTCCAAGCCTATTTTCGCTATCGGAATCAAGGATATTGACATATCCTCCGACCCGAAAATGAGAATGAAAAAAGCATACGGTATGAATATTTTGAACGAAATTCTGTTTTCACAGTCCTCAAAAATGTATAATGAGCTTTATGACAAAAACCTTATTTCTCATGATTTATCATGCTCTGTGGAGCACACAAAATACTGCTCCTTCAATCAGATTTCCTCCGAGTCCTCAGACCCAGAGGCAGTATATGATTATTTTGTGGAATACATTAAGGAAATGCAGAAAAAGGGCATAGATGTGGATGAATTTGAGCTTGCAAAGCGTACAATTTATGCATCAAACATCAAGGCATTCGATTCCACAGAGGAGATTTCCAACAATCTTATATACAATATCTTTGACGGTGGGGATATTCTTGATGCTCCGGAAATTTGTGCCTCTATTGATATTGATTATGTAAAGTCACTTCTTGATTCTATGTATAAGGAGGAGTATTACGCTATGTCCGTGGTAAATCCTCTTAAGAAAGGTAAGGAATAATATGGCTAAAATTATAGACGGAAAAGCAGTTTCTGCCTCTGTAAGGGCAGAATTAAAGACAGAGTGTGAGAAATTTTACCTCGAAAACGGATATAAGCCCGGTCTTGCTGTAATTATTGTAGGCGACGATCCTGCATCAAAGGTTTATGTTAACAATAAGGAAAAGGGCTGTGCCGAGGTAGGCTACCACTCCGAGGTGTACAGACTTCCTGCCGAGACAACAGAGGCTGAGCTCCTTTCCCTTGTTGATAAGCTGAATAAGGATGACAAAATACACGGCATCCTCTGTCAGCTCCCACTCCCTAAGCATCTTGATGAAACAAAGGTAATACTTGCCATAGACCCCAAAAAAGATGTGGATGCCTTCCATCCCGAGAATGTGGGTAAGATTATGATAGGCAATTACAGCTTTCTCCCTTGCACTCCCGCAGGAGTTATGGAGCTCATTTCTTCCACAGGGGTGGACATTACAGGTAAGGAATGTGTTGTAGTTGGCAGAAGCAATATAGTTGGCAAGCCCCAGGCAATGCTCCTTTTACAAAAGAACGGTACAGTTACAATTTGTCACTCCAGAACAAAAAATCTTGCCGAAGTGACACGCCGTGCAGATATCCTTGTTGTTGCTATCGGTAAGGCTGATTTTATCACCGGAGATATGGTTAAGGAGGGTGCTGTTGTGATTGATGTAGGTATGAATCGCAGAGCAGACGGTAAGCTTACGGGAGATGTGGATTTTGCCTCCTGTGAGCCTAAGGCTTCCTTTATTACTCCAGTTCCCGGTGGAGTAGGTCCTATGACTATTACAATGCTCCTTAAAAATACATTAACAGCAGCAAAAGCGAGTGCAGAGTCTAAGTGAATGCAGAATTCAGAGTGCAGAATGCAGAATCTATGTGAATGCAGAATTCAGAGTGCAGAATGCAGAATCTATGTGAATGCAGAATTCAGAATGCAGAATGCAGAATTAAAGTAAATTCAGAATTATAATATTGCCTATGGAGTATAATGCTTTATGCTTGAAGCTATAAAGAAAACATTTGACAAAAACGATTTGTTTTTACGGGTGGTAGCTACCTATCTTAATAAGTATGAGAGACTTGTCACTAAGGAAATAATGGAAGAAATTACAGGTGGTAACAGTGAGCTTGATGCTACTGCATTTTCTGCGTTTTTATCCTCTGCCTTTATTGATGACCATGCCCTTGAAAGAGAGCTGGAAAGAGAGTATTTTACCCCATCTGTTAAAAAGCTTGACCCTAAGGAATATAAGGTCAACCCCTACTATAAGAGCATAAAAATCCCCGAGAAAAAAATCGGAGGCTGGACACTGGGTTGGCAAAAATATGCTCCTTACGAGGGCTTTATAAGGGATGATTACACTGTTTATCCCGATAATAGGGAGGTACCCTCCATCGGATTTTTTGATGAGGAATTTTCCTTTCCAACGGTTTATGAAAACGGTGTGGAGTGGATGGCAATCAAGCCCAATGAAATCGAAACAATGAGGGAGCCTGTAAAAAAAGCCCGGGGGCGTGTGGTTGCCTTTGGCTTGGGGCTCGGTTATTTTGCGTATATGGCGTCCCTTAAAAACGAGGTAAGCAGTATTACCGTTGTGGAACGGGACGAAAGCGTTATAGAGCTTTTTGAAAGTGAGATTTTACCTCAATTTGAGAACAAAGACAAAATCAGTATAGTGAAAGCCGATGCTTTTAATTTTGTATGTGATAAAAGCAATAGTGGAAAATTTGATTATGCCTTTGTTGACCTTTGGCGTGATACATCCGACGGAACGGATTTATATATTAAAATGAAAAAGCTGGAAAACAAGCTCGGATGTCCTTTTGAATACTGGATAGAAAAATCTATTCTTTTAGGTGTGCGTAAGAATCTGTTTTATGCTATATATGAAAGCGTAAAAAGCGGTAAAAATACCCTGTCGTATAAGGAAATTTGTGACCGTCTTTCACTTGATTACATTAAAGAATTTGTAAAATTTATATGAATCATACTGTACAGTAACACCTCATCCATCTGCTACGCATCCACCTTCCCCTCAAGGTGAAGGCTACGCACTCCTTCAAGTTAAAGGCAAGGAAAAAGCAACCTGACCGAGATCAGGTTGCTTTTATATTGCTTTGCTTTACTGTAAAAACAGCTTCTTGAAAAGGAATACCCAAAGACAGTCGAGCCAACCGATAATAATACCGGAGGGAATTGTAACGAGAATACAGATAACGAGTCTTATAAGTCCACCCTTCTTTAAGTATGTAGACCATCTTACCACAATCTCTGTAATGTAGTTAACCACAGGAATAAGGAGCAAAAGGATCTGAACCAAACGGCTCTGCTTGTTAAACCATGTCATAATTGTTACCTCCAAATATTTATTGTACTTATATTTTACCATATGGTTATTTGCTTGTGCAATAGTTTATTTTGTGTTCATATTTTTTTTACATTTCTATGTAAAAAAGCCTGCCGTATGAGTCCGTAGGAACAATATCGGCAGGCAATTTTATTTAATTCTATTGATGGATTTAAGCATCACGCTTCCATACAAGGTTATAGTGATTATTTGCTAAGTTAAGTGCGTTGGAGCCTGTGCTTGTAACGGAAATACTGCTTGAGCCAACGAGATACCAGCCCTCAGTGTTTTCAAATGTAACATCGGAGAGGTTGGAGCAACCGTGGAAGGCATATTTTCCGATTTCGGTAACGGTGTCGGGAATAGTTATGCTTGTAATACCGGAGCAGCCCTTAAACGCCTTTTCACCTATGGTAACAAGGGTATCGGGAAGAGTTATGCTTGTAAGGTGAGCACAGCTTTCGAATGCACCGTAAGAGATTCCCACAACGGGAGCTCCGTTATACTCTGAGGGAATAATAATTTCTGTGTCGGTGCAGGAGCCTAATCCTGTTACATAGTAGCCTATTCCATAGGTGGCAGCCTGATAACGCAGGCCCTCACTTCCCTTGGGCTTTTCGGTTGTGGTTTCATCATCGTCACCACCACAGGCTGTAAAGCAAAATACAGTGGACAGACTAAGAAGGACTATGAGTATTGTAAGTAAAAATCTTTTCATATTTTCTCCTTTATAAATAAAGTATTGTCAAATAGATTATAGCACTATATATACGGAAAAGTCAATCTTTTTTGACAAAAGCTTTTACTGTATGAGAATTATTTTGTGAGTCAGATAAGACAAAAAGCCCATATAACAGAGAAGACCTTTACGGAAAAGGAAAAGGAAGATTTACCTGTTGTAAATCTTCCTTTGATTTTAGTAATTATCTGTTGAGGATAAGCTTTGTAAGCTCAACGGGGTCAACTATCTTGCCGTCCTTGTATACTCTCATATTACCGGAAGCAATTTCGTCAATAAGGATAACCTCGTCGTTGTTGTAGCCGAACTCGAACTTGATATCCCAAAGGTCAAGACCGATGGACTTAAGATCGTCTGCAACAATCTTAGTAATCTTGAGTGTCTGCTCCTTCATAGATTCGAACATAGCGGGAGACATAACGCCAAGAGCTGCAAGACCCTCACCTGTTACAAGGGGATCGCCCTTTTCGTCATTCTTGAATGTGCACTCAACATAGCCACCCTCAAGAACTGTACCGTCCTTAATGTACTCGCCGTATCTTCTGATAAAGCTACCTGTAGCTACAAGACGGCAGATAACCTCAAGACCGTGACCGAATACCTTACCGGGGAGCACCTCCATAGTAGCGTTTTCAATATCAGCACTTACATAGTGAGTCTTGATACCAGCCTTCTTAAGAAGCTCAAAGTAGTGGATGGATGTCTTAAGATTTTCTCTACCGATGCCCTCGATAGTAAGACCAACTGTATTTTCACCGGGATCGAACACTCCGTCCTTACCTGTGCAGTCGTCCTTGAACTTAAGCATTACATTACCGTTGTCAAGAGAATATACATCTTTTGTTTTGCCTTCGTAGATCTTTTTCATATGGATTTACTCCTTGTTATAAAATTTACAAAAATATTTTACCACTAAATTTCTTGTTTGTACAGTTTTTTTGATAAAATTTTTCAAAAAAATAAAAGTTTTCAATATTTGGCAAAGTCAGAGGGGGAATACGGAAGGTTTTTGATTAATTTTCACAAATGGTATAGCATCATACAAGACGATGAAAGTAAATATAGCAGGGTACCGTGAGTAGATTTATATATTTTATATATAGGGATATTGACAAGGAACAAAAAGAGTGCTAATATAGTTAATGTAGATTAACTTTAATTAGTGGGAGAAGGATATGAATAAGCATATTGGAGCCAATATTGTGTTTTCCAAATTTTCCAGAGATTTTACGGAGCTGAAAAATTATCTGCCTATACGCCCAAGCGAAATGGGACTCCTTAATATTGTGGCAAGGAGAAGGCGTGATCTTACTCCCTTGGCTCTGGCAGAGATAATGGCTGTATCAAAGCCTATGATAGCTACCCATATCCGTGCATTGGAGAAGAAGGGGTATATCTATAGAGAGCCGTCTCCCGAGGATAAGCGTAGCTTTTTTGTAAGGCCTACTGACAAGGCTTTGACACTCTGCGAGGAATACGAAAAAAGACAGACTATGCGTATTATTGAGCTGGAGGCAGAGCTTTGCACCGAGGATTTTTGTGAGCTGGTCCGACTTATGGATAAGGCGCAAAGAATCATAAGAGAGCTTAAACGAAAAGATATAGAAGGTAATCAGTAGAAAAGGAGCTGACATAATGCTTGAGATAGATAAAATACCCGCCTGTGTGTTGGATTACGCCTATGGCAAGGGTGCGGATGTTGAAAATATATATCTGACGCTTCACTGTGATATGAACAGTGAGCATACATATTGCGATACATATCTTATGGCTACCTCGGATACCCTTTACATAATCTGGGGAAGTGAAGGACTGGTATCCAGACAGAATCCTGTAAAGGGTGGCCTTGATGTGATATGGAATGAGGGAGGATACGGAGAATACAAGCTTTCCTCACTTAAGGACTTTAAGGTTGAGGAGCTTTTGTCGGGGGCAAGACTGACAGCGAAGGATGAGAACGACGAGTATGTTTTTCTTACGGCTATGACCAACTTCTGTAAAAGCTCCACACTCTTATTTATAAAGTACTTGAATAAGATTAAAAAGGGAGAGATAAAGGACAAGTCCTTTACCGTAGAGCCGGAGGACGATCCGAAATCTCAACGCTGTCCGAAGTGCGGTATGAGATACCCCAATAAGCATAGGAAAATATGTCCCAAATGTATGGAGAAGGGTAAGCTGTTTGCAAGATTCGGTGTGTTCCTCGGAAAGTACAAGCTATACATATTTATTATGCTGGCATCCCTTGTGCTGCTTTCTGCCACAAGTATTCTGGCACCGTATTTTTCCAGTGGATTCTTTTACGACCAGGTCCTTGATGTGGACGGAACCTTTTACGGAGAGCTTCTCCTTGTTATCGCCATAGTGGTGGGTACAAAGATACTGTCCCAGATAGCTAACATAATAAACGGATACATTACCTCCAAAATATCTGCCAGAGTGGTTTATGACTTGAAAATGACCATTTTCGGAGCTATTGAAAGACTTTCTCTCGGATTTTTTAACGGCAGACAGACGGGTGGACTTATGACCCAGGTAAATAACGATGCAAATACCATATACGGATTTTTCTGTGACGGTATACCCTATTTCCTTATCAACATAGTACAGGTTGTTGCCCTCTGTATTATACTGTTTATAATGAATCCTGTCCTTGCAGCACTTTCACTTCTTACAATTCCCGTGTTTTTCATAGTTTTGCGTAAATTTTACAGAACGAGCATGAAATATCACGCAAGGAATTATTCCAGCCAGAGGAGTATGAACGGTCTTCTCTCCGATGTGCTTTCCGGTATGAGAGTTGTAAAGGCGTTCTCCAAGGAGGAGGAGGAAATAACCCGATTTGATAAGAGCAGCACCCGTGTGGCAAAAAACAATAAAAAGCTTGCTGTCTTTAATAACTATTCCTACCCCTTATCGGGAATAATTCTGTATCTCGGTAATATTATTGCCCTCGGCGTAGGTGGATGGATGGTAATTAAGGGCTACGGAGACTTTACCTACGGACAGCTCCTTACCTTTACAGCATACATAAATATGATATACAGTCCTATGTATTTCTTCTCGCAAATGGTGGACTGGTCTGCATCCTCATCAAATGCTCTTCAAAGGCTCTTTGAGATATTGGACACAAAGCCGGATATTACAGAGAAGGAGAATGCTGTGGAGCTTTCTCAAATGGAGGGCTCTGTAGAATTTAAGGATGTTGATTTTTCCTATACCAAGAACAGAAAGATAATAGATAGGGTAAGCTTCAAGGTGGACTCAGGCAGTATTCTCGGTATTGTGGGACACACCGGAGCAGGAAAAAGCACTATCGCCAATCTGATAATACGGCTTTACGACTGCGATGACGGAGAGGTGCTCATAGACGGAGTCAATGTAAAGGACCTTTCCTTTGCTTCGCTTTATAATAATATCGCAATTGTTTCACAGGAGACCTATCTGTTCATAGGAACAATACTGGAAAATATAAAATATGCTAAGCCCGATGCGTCATATGAGGAGGTTATCCACGCCTCAAAATGTGCCGGAGCTCACGATTTTATAATGAAATTGCCCGACGGATACGATACAAAAATAGGCTTTGGCTTCAAGGGACTTTCCGGTGGAGAAAGACAGAGGGTATCCATTGCCCGTGCAATCCTTCGTGACCCGAGGATACTTATTCTTGACGAGGCGACAGCTGCTATGGATACAGAAACCGAGAAGCTGATACAAAACGCCCTTGCAGAGCTTACCCGTGGCAAAACAACAATTATGATAGCCCACAGACTCTCAACCCTTCGTGATGCTGACAAGCTTATCGTTATCGAAAGAGGTAAGGTAGCAGAGGAGGGCACCCACAGGGAGCTTCTTGATAAGGAGGAGGGAGTTTATAAAAAGCTCTACACCCTCCAGGCAGAGGCACTTAAAAATGCGGGAATAACCGAGTAAGGAGTAAATATATGGTTGAAAATGAAATAATGCTTGAAAAATCCGCAAGGATACACAGGCTTGATAAATCAAATGCCGATTTTTTTATGAAAAACGGCTTTCTGGCTATGACCTACAAGGATGGAGAAGAGGAAAAAACCCTTGACCGTGTGTTCTTGCACCGTGCCTTCCCCTTTGAGCTTTTATGGAAATATATATCCGTTATCTCCGATGACGGAAAGGAGAAGGGGGTTATCTTCGATATAGAGGATTTCTCCGAGGATGCAGCTGCTCTTATTAAGACTGAGCTGGAGAGAAAATATTATTCTCCCACCATTAAGTCCATTAACAGTCTTAAGGAAAGATACGGCTTTTCCTACTGGAGGGTTACCCTTACCGATGGAAGAAATGTTAATTTCACTATGCAGGACACCTTCAGAAACATTATACGCTTAGGCGATTACGGAGCCATCCTTCTCGATGTGGACGGCAACCGATTTGTGATAAAGAGCATTTCCTCCCTTGATAGGAAGAGCTATCGCCGTATAGAGCTGTATTTATAATCCGAATAGTAAAGAAAGGGCATTTTTCCGATGTTCAGAAAAGAAAAAAAGAGGGACCTGCAGATAGGTCTCTACGAAGAGATTAAAAAAATATTGCCCGATGCGTCGCCGGAGATGGCTCTTTGTGCCTTTCGCTTCAATCTCGATAAGGAGGAGCCCGAAAAAAGACGGAACGGCTACCTTTACGCCGACAGGCAGAGCATAAGGGTGATAACCGACGGAGAGCTTACCCTCACTATTGAGACGGGCTGTGTGTCGGAGATAAAAACATATAACGGTGTCGGATGTATCTACATATCGTATGTTGATAAGCGTGACAGCACGGAAAAGCTTATTTGCAGAAGTGATATGAGCAGCTCCAAGCGTATAATAAACGCCTTGAAAAAGCTAAATCACTATGTTGAGGACGGACGGGTGAGCTTTGCCTCCTCCGACGGTGAGGACGGGTTAGACAGGTGTGAAAAATGCGGCAGACCTTATCCTCCCGGCTCCAATATATGCGTACACTGTGCCGACAAAAAGAAGATTGTAAAGCGTCTTTGGAATGTGGCAAGCTCCTATAAGGGATTTATTATAAGCTCCATTGTGCTTTTCTTTGTGGTCAGCGTGCTTAATCTTGCTGTGCCATACATAAACAAAATAATCGTTGATGACTATATACAGAGTAAAAACCCCGAGGGAGTGTCGCTTTTTCCCTTTGTTATAGCCATACTCTCGATGCTTTTTACCCAGCTTCTTGTAAGAGGAATATCAATGGTAAGGAGCCATCTTTTGATAAATGCCAGCAATGGACTTATTGTGGACCTGCGAAAGATGCTCTATGATAAAATACAGAAGCTTTCTATTGCCAAAATATCAAAGCGTACCTCGGGAGATCTTATGAACAGGGTATCAAACGATACCTCCCAGGTGCAGAATTTCCTTGTAAACTATCTGCCCAATGTTCTTGAGCAGCTGATACTCTTTATTGCCGTGGGCTCTGTAATTCTGGTTTACGATTATAAGCTGTTCATACTTGTTATGATACCTACCCCCATAGTTATTGTTTCCTTTAATTTCTTCTGGAAGTTTGTAATGAGAATGTACCGTCGCAGGTGGCAATGCTCAGCTGAATCCAATGCTGTGCTCCACGATATCTTCTCGGGAATCCGTGTTGTTAAGGCGTTCGGTATGGAGCACAGAGAAACGGAAAGATACGATAAGGCAGCAAGAAATGAAAGGGATATAACGGAAAAGGCTGACTGTATATGGAGCATACTTATGCCTGTTTTACAGTTCTTAATGGGCTTTGGTGAATTTATTATCCTGTACTATGTGGGAAGCAGTATTTTAGGTAATACAGGTATGACCTACGGTGAAATGGCTATGTTTTCCTCATATGTAGGATTGATTTACGGTCCTCTCCGTATGATAGCGGGAATCCCCAGACATATGATGCGATTCCTTACCTCCACAGGCAAGATATTTGAAATACTCGATGAGGAGCTGGAGATATCCGACAGAGAGGAGTCTGTAAGCCATGCCATAAAGGGCGATATTGATATCAACAATATATCCTTCGGCTACGAGAGTGGAACCGAGGTCCTTAAAAAAATCGACCTCCATATAAAGTCGGGTGAATTTATCGGTCTTGTGGGAAAGTCGGGAACGGGTAAATCAACCCTTATCAACCTTATTATGCGTATGTACGATGTTGAGGAGGGCAGTATTCTTGTTGACGGCATAGATATTAGGGATTATTCTCAGGAGTCACTCCGTTCTCAAATCGGTGTGGTTTTGCAGGAAACATTCCTGTTCTCGGGTAGCATATACCAGAATATTGCATATTCCAAGCCCTCTGCCACAAGGGAGGAGATAATTGCTGTCTCCAAGCTGGCAGGCTGTCACGAGTTTATTATAAAGCTCCCCGACGGATATAATACAAAGGTGGGAGAAAAGGGATACAGTCTTTCGGGTGGAGAAAGGCAGAGAGTTGCCATTGCAAGAGCACTCCTGCACAATCCGAGGATTTTAATTCTTGACGAGGCGACAGCGTCCCTCGATACAGAAACAGAAAAGCAGATACAGGACGCTATTGCAAACCTGTCCGCAAACAGAACAACAATAGCCATAGCACACAGGCTCTCCACACTCCGTAATGCTACAAGGCTGGTGGTGTTGGATAATGGAAGAATTGCAGAAATCGGTACCCATGACGAGCTTCTTGAAAAGCAGGGCATCTACTATGGCCTTGTAATGGCACAAAGGGAAATGTCAAAAATGGAGCAGTAGAGAATACAGCCCGAGGCTGATGATATACACCTATGGTGATGAGATACACGCCAAAGCGTGATGATATACCCTTGCTTTCGCAATGGATAAAAAATCCTCGGGCGTTAGAGTGTTACTCTAAAGGATAGTTTTCAAAAATACGGTATATATCGAAAGAGGTATGCCGTATTTTGCATTTGTATACACAAATGCAGTGCTTGCTAAGACTAAATTAAGGACTACAAAAGTTTATGGCTATTTTGCAAACAAACAGGTTTGCAAAAACAAAAGGCTCCCTTGTGTAAAGGGAGCTGTCGCTAATCGACTGAGGGATTGTTTTAGCGTAAATCTAATTTTTGTCATAGTAAGGTCTGGGGGATTTCTGTTTTGTTAATTGTTTCGCTTTTTGAATCAAATTCGGGGAAACAAAGCAAAAAATAGTCGCATTTGTCGCAACAGAATTCAAAGCCTTGCTCTCCGTTGCCAAGACAAACGGCAGGCTCTCCGGGTGTAAGTTCTACGCCGGTAATATCTATTATCTTTCTTGGTATATCATTATTGTTCATATATTCTCCCCTCAATATATAAAAAAGTGCGCCCCATGAAGGAACGCACCGAAAAAGTGTTCCTTCATTGTTGTCACACAATCTCTAGCCAGTGTTAGTGGGTATGAGGAAAAAAGGAAACACCTTTTACCAAGGATAGTTTCCCACTAACACGAAAAAATATTAGATTGTGTGACTAATATATTTTATCACATTTCTGTTGATTTGTCAATAAAGCTTGATAATTTGACAAAGACAAAATTTGGTGTCTTTAATTAAGTCAGTGGTTGTCAGGGAAATTGACACGTCACAGATGAACATAAAAAAGGCTCCCTTGTGTAAAGGAAGCCTCACGATATTGCTTGACATTATACAGCAAATATGCTATGATATATCTGCATAAAGATTCAAACAAAAAAGGAGATGTGATTATGAGTGTAAAAAAATATTGTGAGCAGAACAATTTAGATCAAGATAAGGTTTTTCTTATGGCACTCGCGAGAGGTGCCGGCATTCTCCCTACGGTTACTGCCTTTACTACATATATGACAGAGATTAAAGACGACCGTATAGTTTGTACAAATGATAAACTTAATGTGTTTAATAAAGAAATTCCATTTTCTTCTTTCCAAAGAGCAGAGTTCGGTATTGGAAGCGGACAACTTTGGCTTCAATGTGTTGTTGATGGAAATGAGTTTGTTTTTTGCTCTCCCAGAAAGAGCTGGAAATCTCCTGCCGCGAAGTTGCTTCTTGAAAAAATAGGTGAAAAGACCGAAATTTTAAGCATGAAAGAATACGAGCAATACACTGGAAAGCTATTTTTTATATATATGTTCAAATAAACATTCATAAACGAACTCACACCTGTAATTATTGTTACTGCATATAAAATGCACCGCCGATAAATAAGCGGTGCATTTACTATTTTCCTGTCGGTGGTACTAATTTTCAAAACTGTCCTTTAGAGTACATTGCATTATCCCGAGGATTTTTTGTTAAAAGACGATTAAAAAGATATTTCGGGTAGTTTTTGTATGGATTTGAACACTTGCGATTTTTTAGATAAATTCAAATGCTTAATTCAAAAGCTCAATTATATCTTCCATCAAACAATTATTCATTCCCGATATCGAAGGAATATGTATAAAAACGGTATTTTTATTTTTCTTTAACATGTGATAAAATGCGGCATTACACAAATATTTGGTAGGAGAATACGAAATAGAATAAGACAGTTTATTGTCAATTCTTTTTGTTAGCTCCGATATATCAAATTTTGTAAAAATCCGTTCTCTGTTATATTCGGCACAAGTTTCAATTTTGATTTTGTTATTTAATGACTTATCACACCCCAACATATAAACAACATCATAGTCATTTACAACGGTAGCTATATCTTTTTCCAACCCCTGAAAAGAATTGGTTAGAAATAAAACAGTTCCATTTAAGCGGCTTGCTACTTGATAGGAAGTATTATTTTTTCCTTTGAATGCAGTATATAGTATTTTCATTTTTTTTCTTAAGTAGATTTGGCAGTGTTAAGTGAAGCAATCAGCATACGCTTGATTTCTTCGGCTAACGAAAGCAACTTGTCAAAATCGTAAGTAATCAAATTTGTTCGTTTCAACAAGGTGAGCCAATATATACTCTCTCCCATTTCCTTAAGAGAAATATGTAATTTGGAAATAAAATCAGCTTTGCTGTTTCCATAAATTGCTTCATTTATGTTTGCACCGACACTAGTAGCAGAACGCAATAATTGTTTTGCAATCGTCGTATCCTTTTTGCTCTTTGAAAACTCTTCGTAGAAAAGTACAATCTGCGTCGCAAGGTCCATTGATTTTTCAAGTAATGGGCTATTCACTGACTTCACCTCACTTTGAAACTATTATATCACATTTTCAAGTTAAAATCAATGCTTTTCGACCAAGGGGAGAAAAGCTACCTTTTCTTTTCTCTCTTCTCTCTTATCTTTTCTCTGGAAAAGTCGCACGAGGGAATTAGAGAAAAGTGAAGAGTGAAAAGAGAATAGTGAAGAGTACAAAAAGCCGCACGAGGGAATTAGAGAAAAGTGAAGAGTGAAAAGAGAATAGTGAAGAGTACAAAAAGCCGCACGAGGGAATTAGAGAAAAGTGAAGAGTGAAAAGA
>JAFTJE010000033.1 GCA_017456545.1 Clostridia bacterium
AGCGGGGGGAGGGATATAGATGGCAGAAATCAGAGTAAAAGAAAACGAATCACTTGATAGTGCACTTCGTAGATTTAAGCGTCAGTGCGCAAGATCCGGAGTTCTTATGGAGCTTCGTAAGAGAGAGCACTACGAGAAGCCTAGCGTAAAGAGAAAGAAAAAATCTGAAGCAGCAAGAAAGCGCAAATATAAATAATTTGTAATTCTTAAACTTCGAAGGGGACTGATATTCAGTCCCCTTTTTAATTTTTATAAAAGTATTAGTTATTTTTACTTAAGCTTTTCCCATATAATTCAAAAAGAGAACGAAATTTTCGTTCTCTTTTTTATTAGTTAAACTGGCTTTCATATGGCTTTTCATTAAGCTCTTTTTCTCTTCTTTTGAGCTCCTTGACTCCAAAGAATATAAGAACACCAATATATATAACTGCATATATGCTTAAGGGAATAAAGATTCTTGTACCTGTAAAAAATCCTGATATTAAAACTAAAATGATAAAATAAGGAACAGCAGTTATCGCAAGATATATGATGGCTTTTACAAATAATTTGAATTTTTTAATATACAAAACAGCAAAAGAAAAAACAACAGAAAAACTGATTATTGTTATGATAGTGTAGATGTTCCAAAGCTTTCCGGATTCTTCAGAATTAATGAACCAGGCTATCATATTTATTACAAATGACAAAACTGAAAACAGAATAGAAGAAATTGTATACGGATTTTTTTTGTTCGAAACAATTTTAATCCTATTATTTTTCATAACAACAAATATGGAACTGATTAAAAATAATATAACCAAAAATACAGCTACAACTCCAAAATGCGGAAGCATTTGTGGTCCACTAATAATTGAACATAAGAGGCTTAATAAAAATGTAAGAGGTGCGAATATTATACATGTTAGAGTAATAATATCGCCTAATAATTTTCTTCGCATATAATACTCCTGTGATTTATTATATAAAGAATATCATAAAAATGAGATTTTTTCAAGGGATTTTATAAAATTAATCTAAGAGTGTTCAACAGATTGGTTAAAATAAAAAAATATGCATAAAAAATGAATATTATCACTTGACTTTAATTGCATAGGATTATATAATAATACTTGTAAAAGAAAAGTTTTATAAAGAGGTTTTTATGTTAGGAAAAAGAAAAATCAGAAAAAACACATTTAATCTTTTGTTTGGATATAGCTTCAGCACGGAAAAAACTGCATTAGACTATTTTAACATTGCATATGATAATTTCTGCTGCGAGGATGATGAAGAGGAAAGCGTCAAGAATAATTTTTTATCAGTATGTGAAAATGTATCATCAATAGATGAAATAATAGAAAAATACCTTCAGGACTGGAAGTTAAATCGTCTTTCCAAAACTACTATTGCTATATTAAGGTTAAGTGTTTATGAAATGTTATATGCAAAGCTACCTCCCGCTATTTCTATAAATGAAGCAATAGAGCTTGCTAAACAGTATTGTGAAGAAGGTGCACCCGGCTATATTAACGGTGTTCTAAACAAAATCGCAAAAAGTGGTTTGATTGATGGCTAACAAGGTTTTTGTTGGAATAGATACAAGTAATTATACCACTTCCGTAGCGATATGCGATTATGAAGGGAATATTTTGCATAATTTCAAAATTCTGTTACCTGTAAAAAACGGAGAACGGGGATTAAGACAAAGTGATGCTGTTTTTGCTCACATCAAAAATTTGCAAAAGATTTCTGATTTGATTCGAGATAACCTTAAAGACTGTGAGATTGTAGCAATTGGATACTCGGCGTTTCCGAGAGATGTGGAAGGGTCTTATATGCCTTGCTTCCTTGTTGGAGAATCCGTTGCAAAAATGGTGGCCGCTTTGAATAATGCACCGATTTTTCATTTTTCCCATCAGGCCGGACATATCCGTTCTGCAGTATATTCAAGCGGTGTTGTTATTGAAAATGAAGCTTTTATCGCATTCCATGTTTCAGGTGGTACAACTGAGGTAGTTAAGGTTACGCCCAATAATAACTATTACATAATTGATATTATCGGTGGAAGCAATGATCTACATGCCGGACAAGCAATAGACAGAATCGGCGTATATATGGGTATGGATTTCCCTTGCGGAAAGGAAATGGAATCGTATGCGAAAAATAATACAAAGAAAATTCCCCAGGCTAACATTAGTGTTAAGAATTTCTCATGCAATTTATCTGGATTGGAAAATCTTGCGATCAAGCTCTATGAAAGCACCAAGGATAAAGAATTAACTTGTGCTTTTGTGTTTGACTTTCTTGGCAGGGTCCTGGAAAAAATCACATCAAATATAAGAAAAGAATATAGGACACAAAAGATTGTCTATGGTGGAGGAGTTCTTAGCAATTCTATAATTAAAGAAAGATTGAAGAATAAGTTTTCCGATGTTTATTTTGCAGAGCCTCAATTCAGCTCTGATAATGCATCCGGAACGGCACTTTTGACAAAAGAAAAATATTTCGGTACTAAATAAATGAGTATAGGAGGGCTGTATGGGAGCTTCATATAGATTTGATGATAACGGCAGAGAGCTTTTGCCGGTTTCAAAAACCGTGTCTCAAGTAAATGAATATATTAAGCTTCTTATAGAAGAAGAAATACAGCTTCAGGATCTTTATATTTCTGCTGAAATATCTAATTTTAAGCATCATTCTGTTGGTCATATGTATTTCACACTTAAGGATGAAAATAGTGAAATAAGGGCTGTTATGTTTCGTTCCTATGCATCAAGGCTGAATTTTAGAGTGGAAAATGGGATGAAGGTGCTTGTCCACGCAAGAGTAGGAGTTTACGAAAAAGCAGGCTCATATCAGCTTTATGTTGATTCTATGCAACCGGATGGCATCGGGTCCTTATATCTTGCCTTCGAGCAATTAAAAGAAAGGCTTATGAAGGAGGGACTGTTTGATGAATCCCATAAAAAGCCTTTGCCGAAATTTCCTAAAAGAATAGGCGTTGTTACATCTCCGACGGGTGCAGCTGTAAGAGATATAATTAAGGTAGCTAAAAACCGTTGCCCTTTTATTAATATTCTTCTTTATCCATCGGCTGTACAAGGCAAGGATGCACCGTATGAGCTTACACAAGCTATTGAGCATTTTAATTTGCTCGATTCTGTTGATGTAATCATTATAGGTAGAGGAGGAGGCTCAATAGAAGACTTATGGGGCTTTAATGATGAGGGTCTTGCAAGAGCCATATATAACTCACATATTCCCGTTGTATCTGCTGTAGGACACGAAATTGATTTTACTATATGTGATTTCGTCGCAGATGTCAGGGCAGCAACGCCATCTCACGGTGCTGAGCTAGTTACTCCCAACTGTATTGAACTCAAAAATAAAGTATGTAATTTGTATTTGAATATGAAAAATAATATTTTGTTTACTATTTCAGATTACAGAAATTTAATAAATGGATATATGAGCTCCGGTGCTTTGAAAAATCCTATGGCAATGTTTGACCAGAAAAAAATGAGACTTATAACATCAAGTGATAGATTATATTCCTCTATGGATTTGAAAAATAGAGAATGCAGAGGGGATGTTCAAAGAATAAGTGCTCAGCTTACTGCATTAAATCCTTTAGCAGTTTTATCAAGGGGATACGGTGCAGTGTTCAGTAATAACGGTAATGTAATTAAAAGTATTGAACAAGTAAATAAAGGTGAAATAATTACTGTAAAAATTTCGGATGGAGATATTACAGCTGAGATAATTAAAAAACAAGGAAAGGGTGATATTAATGCCTAAAAAAGAAATATCCTTTGAAAATGCAATGGAGAGGCTGGAGGAAATTGTAAATCTTCTCGAAGGTGGGGAATCCTCCTTGGATCAATCACTTTCCTTATTTGAAGAAGGCGTAAAATTGGTTAAAATCTGTAATGAAAAGCTCGAGAAAGCAGAAAGTGCTGTTAAACAGCTTATTAATGTTGACGGTGAGCTTGTAGAATCAGATTTTTATGAGGGTGATAAGAATGATTAAGGAACTTATAAAAACTAACGCCGAAATTGTTGAGAAATCCTTAAGAAAATATATGGAAATAGACGGATATGGTATAGAAAAATCTATGTCATACAGTCTTTTAGGTGGTGGCAAGCGTATAAGACCTTTTATTGCTATTGAGGTTTATAAGCTATTTTCTAAAAGTGAAAACATAGATCCTATTGTTCCGTATGCTTGTGCACTTGAGATGATTCATACATATTCGTTGATTCATGACGATCTTCCTGCTATGGATAATGATGATTACAGACGGGGAAAGCTTACAAATCACAAGGTGTTTGGAGAAGCACAGGCTTTGCTTGCCGGTGACTCCCTACTTACTTATGCTTTTAAGGTTGCATCTGACAACCCATATGTAAGTGACAGGAGTGTACGCTTAGCTGTCGGATGTCTTGCTGACTGTTCCGGATATGCAGGTATGGCAGGAGGTCAAATGATAGATCTTGATAGTGCCAATAATATCAGCTCATATAATGAATTGAAGCAGATGCACGCATTAAAAACAGGCAATTTAATTAAATGTGCTTGTTTGTTAGGATACTATGCTTCCTGTGATACACCTAATAAAGAGATTGTTAATGCACTTACAGATTTTGCAATAAGCCTTGGAATTGCATTTCAACTGCGTGATGATATTCTTGACAGAATATCGGATACTAACACATTAGGTAAACCCGTAGGCTCCGATGAAAAAAATAATAAAAACACCTCTTTAAGCTATATGACAATAGATGAGGCACAAAACGAGGTTGATTACTATACAAATAAATCTATTGAAGCCATTATAAAATTTTGTGACGAAGACACAGTTCTTATTGATTTTGCAAAATATCTTATAAACAGAGAAAAGTAATGAGAGCAGATATATATTTATATACAAAAGGGTATGTAAAAAGTAGGCAAAAGGCAAAAACGCTTATATCTGAAGGATATGTACTCTTAAACGGTGAAAAGGTTGTAAAGCCGTCTGCAGAAATTGACGATAATATAGAATATGCCGTTGAAATAACAGACCCTTGTCCATATGTGTCAAGAGGAGGGCTTAAGCTTGAAAAGGCTATAAAATCCTTTGAAATTGACATTATGGGAAGAATAGCCATCGATATAGGTGCATCAACAGGTGGATTTACACATTGCATGCTTTTACACGGTGCAAAGCGTGTATATGCTATAGATTCGGGTACAAATCAGCTTGACGAAGCTCTTTTAACGGATGAAAGAGTAGTATCATTAGAAAACTATAATGCAAGAAGCCTGAATTATGAGGACATCGGAGAAATGGCTGATATAATAACTGCCGATGTTTCATTTATATCCCAAACCTATATACTATATCCTGCAACAGCATTGCTGAAGGAAAACGGATACTATATAGGTTTAATCAAGCCACAATTTGAGGTTGGTAAGGATAAAATAGACAAGGGTGGCATTGTAAAAAATAAAAAGAACCGCCTTTTTGGAGTAATGCGTGTAGTTGATTGTGCTAACACTTGTGGACTTAAGTGTATAGGTTTTACGAGCTCTCCAATTAAGGGTGGCGACGGAAATATTGAATTTTTAGCTGTGTTTTCTAAAAACGGCAGTGAAATAGATATAGAAAATATAAAAAGGACAGTTTTAACTGACGGGGAATAGTAATGAAATCTAAAAGACAAGAAAAAATACTTGAAATAATTGCAAATAACAATATTGAAACTCAAGAGGATCTTATTACAGCATTAAGAAATGAGGGCTATAATGCTACGCAGGCTACTGCATCAAGAGATATTAGACAGCTTAAGCTTCTTAAGGTGATGGTAGACGGAGTTTATAAATATGTAGCACCCAAAAGCGAGCTTGAGGATGTTATGGAATATAATACAGCACTTATGTCATCTATCAAGGATATAAGATATGCTTGTAATAATGTCGTTCTTAAAACTAATCCCGGACTTGCACACGCTGTAGGTGTAGGTATTGATGCTATGAATTATACTGAAATTTTAGGTTGTGTTGCAGGAGATGATACAATTGTAATTGTAACAACCTCTGAGGAGACTGCAACATTTGTAGCAGAGAAGATAGCTAAGCTTTCCGGTAAATAACACAGAGGATTTAATATGCTTGATTCATTACATATTGAAAATATTGCCGTTGCAAAAAATGTCAATATTGAATTTGGTACAGGATTTAATGTCCTTACAGGTGAAACAGGTGCGGGAAAATCGATAATTATCGACTCAATAGGATTGATATTAGGTGATAAGGCATCTAAGGAAATGATAAGACATGGAGCTGATAAAGCAACGGTAAGTGCCTATTTTTCCAATCTTGCCGAGGATGTATATACTGTATGTGACGAGCAGGGCTTGTACTATGATAGAGAAGACATATTTTCTGTTTCAAGAACTGTTACAGTGGATGGAAGAAGCTCAGTTAAAATTAATTCAAAAACTGCTTCTTTATCTCAGCTTAAATTAATTGCACCGTTACTTGTAAATATACATGGTCAAAATGAAAACCATAGCTTTATGGATAAATCAAATCATTTAAGATTACTGGATGAATATACAGAAATCGAAAATGTTATTACTGAATATAAAGCTATATATAAAGAGCTTTCCGACTTGAGAGGCGAAATTTCATCCTTGACCGAATTAAATAAGCAGAAGGATATGATGTATGATATCCTTAAATTTCAAATTAAAGAAATTTCATCCGCTAAAATAACGGATCTCGAAGAAGAAAAAAAGCTGACCGAAAAGAGAATAAAGCTGAGAAGCTCTGAGAAAATCGTTAAGCTTGCTTCAAATACATATAAAGTACTATGTAAAAATGAAAGTGGAATAAGTGCTACTTATCTTTTGGATAAGGCAATAGATTCTTTGAGCAGACTATCAGATGTTATTCCGGAGGCATCGGAGCTTTCTGAAAAGCTTAAGGAATTTAATTATGAAATAACCGATATAGGTGAGAAAGCGTTGGAATATGCTGATTTTGAGGGTGATGAGCCCCCTGAAATTCAACTTTCAAGAATCGAAGAGAGACTTTCATTATTACAGAAATTAAAGCGTAAATACGGTGGAAGCGAGGCTGAGATTCTTAAATTTAAGGAAGATGCACAAATCAGGATTGACAACCTTGAAAAGGGAGAAGAAAGATTAGAAGAGCTTAAGCATCGGTACAAAAAAGCATATACCAATGCATTAAACAAAGCAAATGATATCCATAATATTCGAGTTAATGGTGCAGAAAAGCTGAGTAAATTAGTTATGGATACACTCACATTTCTAGATATGCCTAAGGTTCGTTTTGAAATTTGTGTTAGCAAGAATGAATCAAACGGTAAGGTAACCCTTAATCAATACGGTTGTGATGATGTTGAATTTTTAATTGCTACTAATGTTGGTGAAGAGTTAGCTCCTATGAATAGGATTGCATCCGGAGGCGAGCTTTCCAGAATTATGCTTGCCTTAAAGAATGCCTTGAGTGATAAAAACGGGGCAGGTACTGTTATTTTTGATGAAATAGATACCGGAGTTTCCGGTAGTACCTCTCAGAGAATAGGTATAAAGCTATTTGAGATATCCTTATCCACACAGACAATTTGCGTTACTCATTCTCCTCAGATTGCTGCACTTGCACAAAATCACTATTTTATAAAGAAAACAGAGATTGATGAAAGAGCAGAAGCAAAGGTATTTGTTCTTAACGAGGATGAACGGGTAAATGAAATTGCAAGAATTATAGGTGGTATAAATCTCACAACTAAGCAGTTTGATGCAGCAAAGGAGCTTATATCACAGTCTAATAAAATAAAAACCGAAAGCAAATAACACATAGTTAAAAATCATTTCATATATTTATATTATGCTTGACCTAAGGAGTGTATTATGAAGTATAATGATTTGATAACTTATCTTAATTGCAAGGATATTTATTTCGAATTGAATAAAATGACAAAGGAGCTTGTTTCCTTCAATATCGGCGGTCCTGCCGATATTGTCATATACCCTACTAAAGTTGAAGAAATAATAGAAATTGTGCAATTTCTCGCTAATAATAAAATTAAATATATTTTTTTAGGAAATGGGACAAATACTATATTTCCGGATAACGGTTATTCGGGAGTTGTTATATCAACAAAGAAATTGAACAGTATCTTTATTTGCAACGACAGTATAATTTGCCTTTGTGGTGCCAATATATCCGATTGCTGTGTGTTTGCATATCATAATTGTCTTTCCGGAATTGAATTTGCATATGGGATTCCCGGCAGTATTGGTGGTTTTGTCTATATGAATGCCTCTGCATTTAATCATTCTGCATCCGATGTCGTATATAAAACAAAAGTACTTGATATTTTGAGTTTTGATGTATTCGATATTATACTTGATGAACATCAATACAGTGCAAAGCATTCAATTTTTATGAATAATAAAAACTATTTTATTATATCAACTGAGCTTAAATTAAGGAAAAGTAATAAAAACGATATATACATCAAAATGCAAGAAAATATGAGTAAAAGGAAAAAATCTCAGCCCCTCGATTACCCAAGTGCCGGGAGTGTATTCAAGCGTCCCCAAAACGGATATGCTTCAAAATTAATAGATGATGCCGGTCTTAAGGGAAAGAGAATAGGAGGAGCTACAGTGTCCGAAAAACATGCCGGATTTATTGTAAATTCAAATAATGCAACCTTCTCAGATGTAATAGCTCTTGTGGATTTGATAAAGATGGATGTTAAAAATAAATACGGAATTTTACTTGAAGAAGAAATTATTTTTATAGAATAGGGAATAATATGGGCTCGTTTACAAATGCTGTAAAGGAAGAGATTTTACAGCTTGATTATAAAAATAAAAAATGCTGTATGTTTTCTATGCTGTACGGTTTTTTATTCTGTGCAGAGAAGGAAAATGACAAATATTTCATAAAAACGACAAATGTAGAAATTGCAGATTGCTTCTTGAGGTTGTGTGATATTTTATTCAAAAAGAAGCATTTATGTTATTATAATAATGGCGAAATCTCAATAGAATCAAGCCTTTTTAGATATTTTACAATTGTAGAATATAAAAGCAATATATTTAAGTGTCCGGATTGTGAGTATCATTTTCTTAGATCACTGTTTCTTATCCGTGGAATGGTTACCGATCCAAATAAATCTTATCTTTTGGAGTTATCCTTTTCTTCCGAAAATAAGGCTAATGAATTGTTTTCCATGCTGTCCGATTCAAGCTTCAAATTCAAAATGAGAGAGAGACAGGGCAAGTATGTAATTTACACAAAGGACAGTGAAACTGTAGAAGATTATCTTGCTGTTATTGGTGCGAATAATGCAACATTTACTGTTATGAACAGTAAAATAATTAAGGATGTCAGGAATAGAGCTAACAGAATCAGCAACTGTGATGATGCAAATATTAACAAATCCCTTGATGCATCAAAAAAATATATAAATGCTATTAACTATCTCATTAAAAGCGATAAAATATCCAAATTAAGCGAGCAATTAACTGAAACAGCATATAAGCGTCTTGAATTTCCCGAATTAAATTATACTGAGCTTGGTAAAAAATTTAATCCGGTTATATCAAAATCCGGTATTTTCCACAGACTTGAAAAGATTGTGGAAATATACGAGGAAACAAAAAAAGAAGAATAGGAGTTAGATAATGTCGGACTTTGTACATTTACATCTGCATAGTGAATACAGCTTGCTTGACGGTGCATGCAGAATTGCTGATATACCAAAGGCGGTAAAAGCAAACGGTCAAAAGGCTGTTGCTATCACCGATCATGGAAATATGTTCGGCGTTATTGAATTTTATAAAGCTGCTATCAAAGAGGGAATAAAGCCCATTATTGGATGTGAGGTTTATTTATCTCCCGGTAGCAGATATGAAAAATCAAGAATCAATAATATTTCTTATTATCATCTTGTACTTCTATCTAAAAATGAAATTGGCTATAAGAACCTTTCCTACCTTGTTTCTGCCGGATATACAGAAGGCTTTTATATGAAGCCGAGAATTGATATGGAGCTACTCAGAGAACACAGTGAGGGACTTATAGCATTATCGGCGTGTCTTTCCGGTTTTATACCAAAAAATATCTTATTAGGTGACACCGAAAGTGCCATAGAGCATATACTTGATATGCAAAAGATATTTGGTAAGGATGATTTTTATCTCGAAATGCAAAATCACGGTATTGAAGAAGAAGCTAAGGTAAATTTGGAATTAGCTAAATTATCAAGACTTACCGGAGCTCCCTTAGTATGTACAAACGATGTACACTATCTGAACAGGGATGATGCTTATTCTCAATTGATTTTAATGTCAGTCCAGACAAACTCTACCGTATCAAATAATTCCAAGATTGCATTTCCAACTAATGAGTTTTACTTAAAATCCAGTGAGGAAATGTACGAGCTTTTTTCTGCATATCCTGCAGCTTATGAAAATACAGTAAAGATAGCAGAAAAATGCAATTTCAAATTTGAATTCGGTAATATTCATTTACCTAAGTATAGTTTTTGTGCACCGTTAACCTCTAAGGAATTTTTAAGGAAATTAGCCTTTGAAGGGCTCGATAACAGAGAAAAGACAGGGCAAATTATTTATACGGATACCTACACTAAGGAATTGTATGTAGAACGAACCGAAAATGAACTTGCAGTAATTAATAAAATGGGTTATGATGATTACTTTCTCATTGTTTGGGATTTTATTAATTATGCAAAAAATAATGGTATTCCAGTAGGACCCGGAAGGGGATCGGGTGCCGGTAGTCTTGTTGCATATCTGCTTTCTATAACTGATATAGATTCTATAAAATTCGATCTTTTGTTTGAAAGATTCTTAAATCTTGAAAGATTAAGTATGCCCGATATAGATACTGATTTCTGCTATGAACGCCGAGACGAGGTAATAGAATATGTAAAGAGGAAATACGGTGTCGACCATGTTTCTCAGATAGTTACATTCGGTACTCTCGCTGCAAGGGCAGTAATAAAAGATGTTGGAAGGGTATTGGAGCTTCCGTATTCCGATGTAGATCATATATCTAAGCTTATCGGTAGTCATTCAACAATTAAGGAAGCAATGAATGATGTTGCAGAAATACGCCGTCTCTACGATAATGATGACGGCATAAAAAAATTAATTGATACCTCTGTCAAGCTTGAAGGAATGCCAAGGCATGCCTCCACTCACGCAGCCGGTATTGTTATTACAGAATTGCCTCTAACCGAATATTTACCTCTATCTGTAAATGGAGGCATGGTTGTTACTCAATATGATATGAATGCTGTTGCAGAGCTGGGATTACTGAAATTTGATTTCCTTGCTCTTCGTAATCTTACCATTATATCAGATACTGTTAAGCTTATTAAAAAAGAACACCCGGAATTTGATATAAATAAAATACCTCTTGACGACAAGGATGCATATAAGCTTATTGCTCAAGGTAAAACAGAGGGTATTTTTCAATTGGAGTCAGCAGGAATAAGACAGGTTCTTATGCAATTACAGCCAACTTCAATTGATGATATCATAGCTTGTCTTGCTTTATACAGACCCGGACCAATGGATTCAATACCTGATTATATAAAGCGAAGACATAATAAGGATTTAATAAAATATAAAACGCCCTTACTTGAGCCTATTTTGAGGTCAACATATGGTTGCATTGTATATCAGGAGCAGGTAATGCAGATATTCGGTAAGTTGGCAGGCTATTCCTACGGCCAGGCTGATATCGTTCTTCGTGCAATGAAGAAAAAGAAGCTTGATGAGATGGAAAAGGCAAGAGGGTTATTTATTAATGGATGTAAAAATAACGGTATATCAGAGCCTACAGCTAATGATATTTTTAACGATATGGCTGACTTTGCAAAGTATGCTTTTAACAAAAGCCATGCAACCGCTTATGCAATGATATCTTACAGAACAGCATATCTAAAGAGTCGTTATCCAAAGGAATTTTATGCATCTCTTATTACATCGGTGCTCGGCAATGCAGAGAAGGTAAGCCACTATATTGATGAATGTGAAAAACTCGGAATAAAGGTATTGCCTCCCGATATAAACAGAAGTGACGCACTATTTTCTGTAGATGAAAACAATATTCGATTTGGATTACTGGCACTTAAAAATGTTGGCAGAAGCTTTACTTCGGCAATTGTAGAAGAAAGAAATAGCTATGGAGAATATAAGGATTTTGAGGATTTTATATTCCGCCTGAAAAATAAGGATATAACAAAACGACAGGTAGAAATGCTTATAAAGGTTGGAGCCTTTGACTCACTTGGCAAATACCGTTCTCAGCTACTACAGGTATATGAAGAGATAGTTGATTCAGCTATTGGAATGTCGAGAGCAACAAGCGGAGGGCAAACTGACATATTTTCAATGCTTTCAGATGATGAAATGATAAGCATTATGCCTTCTTTCGTCTATCCGGATATTCCTGAGCTATCCATCAAAGAAATTTTGGTTTATGAAAAGGATGCCACCGGTATGTTTTTCTCAGGGCATATTCTCGATGCCTATAAAAAACATATGGATAGCCTTAAATTATCTAAAATTTGCAAATATTTGGCAAATGACGAAAATGAATATACGCATAAAGATAAAGAAATTGTTAAGGTTGGAGGCATAGTAACCTCAAGAGTTGACAAGCTTACAAAAAAAGGGGATAATATGGCATTTGTTACCTTAGAGGATGAGACGGGTTCAATTGAAATTATTATTTTTCCAAATGCATATCAAAGCCTTCAATACATGTTTTATGAGGAAAATGTTGTATGGGTAAAGGGTACCTTAAGTATTAGGGAGGATGAAAATCCTAAAATTATTCTTACCTGCTCTGATGCATTGTTAAAAAATACAGAATTTGATGCAATGCCAAAATCTGCAAAGCTATATCTTAAGGTATCATCAATTAATTTACCTATAGTTTCCGAAATAACTGAACTTCTTAAAGAGTATGACGGTGATACAGAAATTATATTTTACGATGCATCAACTAAAAAATATGTTAAAGCATTGGAATTAAAAATATCTGTAAGTAAAGATATTTTGGATGCTTTGAAGGACATACTGGGAAAAGATAGCGTTGTTTTGAAATAAAAAAATTGGACATCATCAATTGGATGTCCAATTTTTTTATTTCAAATTTTAACTCGTATTCAGAATGTTTATTTGTTAAATAATATTAGAGAAAGTGAGGTTATAAAATGAAAAAAAAGCGAAAATCCATTTGGAAATTTTTTCTCGTAATATCTCTTGCTTTGATATTATTATCAGTATTTTCTGTTATAGTAATTAATGCAAATCTGGATAAAAATATAGATTTGACTCTTTTAAGACCGGGAACCACATCCATAACACGAATATACTACTATGACAAGGATATTTACGGAAATCCTGTGGGTGAGGCACGGGAGCTTACAGAAGAACAAATTTTTTTAGGAAAAAGCGAATGGCGTTCATATTATGATATGCCATCCGACTTAGTAAATGCTTTTATTGCTGTTGAGGACCATAGATTTTATAAGCATAATGGAGTTGATTGGTTAAGAACCTTAAAAGCAGCCGCTAACTATATTATTAAACTAGGTAAGACAGAATTTGGAGGTTCTACTATAACACAACAGCTTGTAAAAAACATTACAGGAGATAACAGGCAAACCCCAAAAAGAAAAATCGAAGAAATAATTAGAGCACTCAATATAGAAAAGCACGCAGGAAAGCACCAGATACTTGAAATGTATTTGAATATTGTATATCTTTCTCAGAATTGTTATGGAATATGCTCAGCGTCAAGAACATATTTCGGTAAGGAACCCGAGGAGCTTACATTAGCCGAATGTGCATCTTTGGCATCAATAGTTAAAAGCCCAACTAAATATGACCCATATAAATATCCCGAAAACAACTATAAACGAAGAAAAATTGTTCTTTCTGAAATGTTAGAGCACGGTATGATTAATGAAGAGGAATATAATATAGCATTATCAGAGGAGCTTAAAATTAATAGCAATATAGAGCAGGAAAATAACAGTGGTATTTTCTCCTGGTATACAGAGGCATTGATTGACGATATTACTAACGATCTTATGTTACAATATAATCTCAGCCATGAGGGTGCTAATATGCTCCTGTATAAAGGAGGATTAAAAATCTATTCTCCAATTGAACCAAATGTACAAAAAATAGCCGAGCAAGTCTTTAGGGGTTATCAGGCTTATTTAGATATACAAAACGGAGAATATCCTCAAGCATCCTGTGTTGTAATCAATCCGTACACAGGAGATATTGTTGCACTTGTTGGGGGTACAGGTGAAAAGGAAGGGAACAGAATATTAAACAGGGCTACAAATATAAAACGACCATTGGGCTCGGTAATAAAGCCTTTATCCGTTTATGCTCCCGCAATTGAAAGGGGCATATTAAGCTATTCAACAGTATTTGATGATGTACCCATACTGACCGAAGATGGTCCATGGCCCAAAAACTCGCCCGATGTATATCATGGTCTTACCGATCTTGAATATGCAGTATCTCGTTCACTTAATACCTATTCAGTTTTGGGTCTGAGAGCTTTGGGTGTGGATAATTCCTTTAATTTTCTTAAAAATGAATTAGGCTTTGTAAATCTTACAAATGACGATAAAAATGAGGCTCCATTGGCTTTAGGACAGCTTACAAACGGAGAAAGCTTGAGAACAGTTACCTCATCGTATGCTATGATGCAAAACGGAGGATATGTGTCAAATGCAAGAACATACTATAAGGTAACAGATAGCTTTGGAAATAATATACTTGAAAACGAAAAAAATTATAAGAAGGTTATATCCGAAGAAACTGCTTCTGTAATGAATAATTTGTTATCAAGCGTAACAAGGGAAGGAACGGCAAGAAATACAATAATCAAGAATGTCTTGCCAGTGGCAGGAAAAACAGGAACCACAGGTAATTCATATGATAAATGGTTTGTTGGATATACACCGTATTATGTATGTGGGGTTTGGGTAGGCTTTGATACACCTCAAAGTATTGTTCAAAACGGAAAGAGCCCTGCTGTTACACTTTTTGATGCTATTATGTCAGAAGCTCACAAAAATAAAAATACCGATGTACTGTTATTCTCATCCGGAAATGTTATTAAGGTACAGTATTGCAGAGATTCCGGTAAGCTCGTATGTGATAATTGTAGATTAGATCCCAGATTGAACAGAATTAATACAGGATATTTCATCAAAGGAACAGAGCCTACAGATATCTGTCATCTTCATAAAAAAATATATATCGATCCATTAACCGGTATGCTTTCAAATGATAATACTTCACAATTTATAAGGCGAAAAATTGCCTTGCTGGATTATAGCAGAGCACTGAATTTGACGGATATTGAAATCCTTGACGAAAGGTTTACTATAAGGTCAAGAACACGGTAAAAAAACGGCAATAATTTTTGTGCATTGTAATTATAAATTCCCCATTAATTTATGATTTTTTATGATATATTCCGAATCTGAAAAAATTAAAAAAACTGTATTGACATTTGATTTTTTTGTGAGTATAATGTTAAAAAAATTTAATGAAAGGGAGAATATTATGAAGACATGTCAGATTAAACTCGCCTCAATTCTTGATGTAAGAGAGTTTGTAGAAATCGTAACAAAGTACGATATTGAAATTGACTTGTGCAGTGGTAGATATGTAGTTGACGCTAAATCTATTATGGGTATTTTCAGCCTTGATTTGATGAATGCAATTACATTAACAGCACATACTGACAATACAGATAAGCTTTTCACAGAATTGAGCAGATTTATGGTTAAATAAAGAAAAAGGACTATCCTGATAACCGGATAGTCCTTTTCCTTGTATTATGTGTTGAAATTTTTATAAATATGTGTTAAAATATAATATATTTTAGAATATAATAAGAGAGGGGAATATGAGAAAAATTATTTCAATTGTTTTATTACTTGTAATATTTTTAGCCTCTTGCAGCGATATCCCCGGACACGGAGATATCCCTCTGGAAAATAGTGAGCTTTGCACCACAGGAGAACCAAGGGAGCCGACATCTTATGTATTTATACTGAATATGTCCACCAAAAAATTTCACCTCCGGAATTGTAAATACGCTATAAACATCCGTGAAGAGAACAGAATCGAAACCGATGATATACAGTACATATATTCTCTTGATTATAAGCCATGTTCAATTTGTGACCCTGACAGATATTAATGCCGTATGTAACTTTATTTACATCGGCATTTTTTTATATTATCCGGAATAAGATTATTTCGAGGTGATATTATGATAAATAAAACAAAAATAGCAATCATATTTTTATTGATTATTTTATGCATACCACTAAATGTATACGCTATGGATGTAAATAGCAATGAGTTAGAAATCAATGCTAAAAGTGTTGTACTTATGGATGCAAACACCGGTACTGTTTTGTATGAGAAAAACAAAGATGAGAAGCTTCCTCCCGCTTCTGTTACTAAGATAATGACTTTATTATTGGTATTCGAAGCATTGGATGAGGGAAGAATAAAGCTGGATGATATGGTAACAGTAAGTGAAAACGCTGCTTCAATGGGAGGCTCACAGATTTTTCTTGAGCCAGGAGAGCAAATGTGCGTTGAAGATCTAATTAAAAGCGTGGTAATAGCATCTGCTAATGACGGTGCCGTTGCTCTTGCAGAATATGTGGGAGGAAGCGAGGAATCCTTCGTATATATGATGAACAAAAGAGCTCGGGAGCTTGGTATGACAAATACTTTTTTTGAAAATGCTACCGGGCTTGATGATGATACATCATTGCATCTTACTACAGCCTACGATATTGCTCTTATGTCTCAGGAACTGTTAAAGCATGAAAAAATTACAGATTATACAACTATATGGATGGATACTGTAAGAAACGGAGAATTCGGGCTTTCAAATACTAATAAGCTAATCAGATTTTACAGAGGAGCAACCGGATTAAAAACAGGATCAACCTCTAAAGCAGGATTTTGCATCAGTGCTACTGCAAAAAGAGATGGCTTACACCTTATATCCGTAATAATGGGCTCAGATACATCACAGATAAGAAATGCAACCGCAGTAAAGCTTTTAGACTATGGCTTTGCAAGATATGAAATTTATAATAATGCAAATACTGAGCTTGACCCAGTTTCTGTAAGTAATGGAAAGACAGATTATGTAAATGTAAAGCATGATGGATATGACATTTTAATTCCCAAGGGAAAGGGATCAAACATTGAGAAAGAAATTAAACTTAATGAAAATATCAAAGCACCCTTAAAAAATGGTGATGTTGTTGGAAGTATAATATATAAGCTTGATGGAGAAATTATAGGTGAGGATAATATATATTGTACTGAAAGCGTAGAGAAGATTGATTTTATCTGGTATATATCTTCCGTATTCAAAAAATTTGTATTAAATTGATAAAAAGTGTTGAATTTTCCATATTTTTATAGTATTATATAGAGGTATTAAAAAACACAGGCATGTATAAACGGAGGAAATAAGAAATGACATTATCATTAAATGAGAAATTTCTTAAAAATTATGTAACCGAGGAAGATATTAAAGATATCTCCGGAGAAATTTATAAAGCACAAACTACTCTTACAGAGAAATCGGGAGCAGGTAACGCTTTCTTAGGATGGCTTGATCTTCCTGAAAATTACGACAAGGAAGAATTTGCAAGAATTAAGAAAGCTGCAGAAAAAATTCGTAAATCCTGTGATGTTTTCGTGGTTATTGGTATTGGTGGCTCTTATCTTGGAGCAAGAGCAGCTATCGAATTTATCAGAACACCTTACTATAACAATCTTAAGAAAAAGGAAACACCGGATATCTATTTTGCAGGTAATTCCATAAGCTCATCAGCTCTTGCAAACATTTTGAGAATTTGTGAAGGAAGAGATATATGCGTAAATGTCGTTTCTAAATCTGGTACAACAACAGAGCCTGCTGTTGCTTTCCGTGTATTCAGAGACCTTCTTGAGAAAAAATACGGTAAGGACGGAGCAAGAGAGAGAATTTTTGCAACAACAGACAAAGCGAAGGGTACTCTTAAGAGCTTTTCCAATGATATGGGATATGAGACCTTTGTAGTTCCCGATGATGTAGGTGGAAGATTCTCAGTTCTTACTGCCGTTGGACTTTTGCCAATTGCGGTTGCCGGCGTTGATATTGACGCTATGATGGAGGGTGCCCGTGATTCTATGCTTGCCTGTGAAAAGAAGGATGTAAATGATAACAATGCGTTACGATATGCAGCTATCAGAAATATCCTGTACCGTAAGAGCAAGACAACTGAAATGCTTGTAGCATATGAACCCTGTGCACAGATGTTCTGTGAGTGGTGGAAGCAGTTATACGGTGAGAGTGAGGGTAAAGATGGAAAGGGTATATTCCCATCATCAGCAATCTTCTCAACGGACCTCCATTCTCTCGGTCAGTATATTCAGGATGGACCCCGTCATATGTTTGAGACTGTTCTTGATATCAAGGAGTCAAAGGATACTGTTATAATTCCCCATGACCCTGACAATATCGATAAACTTAATTTCTTGTCCGGCAAGGAGCTTCATTATGTAAATCAGACAGCTATGCTCGGTACATTATTTGCCCACTCTGACGGTAAGGTTCCCAATCTTGTTATTGAGCTTAAAAACAGAAGTTCATATTCCTTTGGTTATATGGCATATTTCTTTGAGTATGCATGTGCTGTATCAGGATACACTCTCAAGGTTAACCCCTTTAATCAGCCCGGTGTTGAAAGCTACAAGAAAAATATGTTTGCACTCCTCGGCAAGGAAGGATATGAGAATTTAAGAAAAGAGCTTCTTGACAGAATGCAATAATATGTAATCGGCTACTTTTTTGTAGCCGATTTCTTTTATGCAATATATTCAACAATTTATAGATAAATTTTCAGTAAAAAGTTATATATTTTTCACAAAAAGTATTGATTTTTTATGCTGTATAAGGTATAATTTAGTTACAAACTATATTTTGGAGGATTAATAATATGGTTAAACTTATTATTGGTGTTAAAGGCACAGGTAAAACAAAAGCACTTATTGAAATGATCAATGCAGCACTTGATAGTACAAAGGGTTCTGTTGTGTGTATCGAAAAGGGTACTAACCTTCAGCTTACCTTAAATTATAATTGTAGACTTATCAATTCCGATGAATATATGGTTTCCAATGCCAGTGAGCTTTACGGCTTTATTGCAGGACTTTTGGCAAGTAATCATGATATTACCGATTTATTTATTGATGCTACTTATAGAATCTGTCAGAGGGATGCAGCTGCATTTGATAAGTTTGTTGATGAGGTTGATGAGCTTTCCTCTAAGTACGGTATGAATGTTGTGATGACAGTTTCTATGCCTACAGAAAACATTACAGATACAATGAAAAAGTATCTTTAATTTATAAATATCCAACGAGAGCAGAGATGCTCTCGTTTTTTATTGACTTTTTTTCTTTTGCATAGTAAAATAGTCATATACTAAAGCAAATAAGAGGTTATATATGAGACTTACAAGAGACGATAGAATGTCAATAGCCGGTCATAGGGGTGACAGTTATAACTACTATGAAAATACAATGACAGCGTTCAAAAAAGCAGTAGATGAAGGGGCTGATATGATAGAAACCGATGTTCGTCTCACTAAGGATAATGTTCTTGTTATTATACATGACGAACGAGTGGACAGAACAACAAACAGCAGAGGCAAGGTCTCGGAAATTTACTATGAGGATATCGCTGTTCTTAATGCAGGAGATAGCATTAATTATGAGAAGGTACCGACCTTTAATGAATTTATATGTTGGGCATCTAAGGAAAATATTACTCTTAATATTGAAATTAAGGAGTATTACAGTGAAGAAAATTCAGAACGCTGTATAAAATGTATTGAGAATATAATTGACTTAGTTGAGCAATTCAATATGACTAATAGAGTTGTATTAAACAGCTTTGATGCATGGGTGCTTGAATACATATATAAGAAATACGGTAAAAAATATCTTCTGCATGGTTTTTATCCCTATAATGAGATGTTTCATGTAAATATAGACCCTACAGAATATCTATACTGTGCATGTATATGGGAAATTGAAAATAAGGATATATATAAATACCTTTCCGAACATAATATCGAAATATGGGTTGGTGCGGGAGTTACTCAAATAAGTAAGTTGAAAATATGTATCGAAAACGGTGCAAAGCTCATAACAACTAATAATCCCGGAGATATAAAAAACAAGCTTATAGCTATGGGAAAATATTAAAAAGAACGCATATGCGTTCTTTTTTACATATAAAATGTCAAATTATGTAATATTGCATATGCTATTACAGAAGAGTAGTTTTTCTTCAATATTACAGGAGGTAGACATTATGCCGGATAACAGACTTTGTTCAAATCCTCACGGCAGAGAAAATATCTGTATTGACACATATAGAATCCTTGATTCATGTAGAGATAAGGATTGCTTTGAAAATGTCAAGGTATATCTTACGGATTTTGGAGAGGAGATAATTGAACGCACATCAACCATCAGGGCAACCTGCTCTAAGATTGTTTCCGCATATATTGATGTAAGCGAGGTTCCATTTAATAGAGGTTTTTATCAGCTTGATATCAAAATATATGTAAAAATATCCTTTGAAGCATGCTTGTCACAGGGAAACATACAGGAATTTGAAGGTATTGCAGTAGTCGAAAAGAAGGTAGTTCTTTTCGGTAGCGAGGGAAATGTAAATATATTCAAGAGTGAACCCGGAAAATCAGGCTTCTGTCCTGAGATAAGCTGCGATTGCACAAGGACAAATAATCTTCCCATTGCAGTTATAGAAACTGTAGATCCAGTAGTACTTAATGTAAAGGTAGTTGAGCCGCATGTATTTCCTTGCTGCTGCTGTTGCTGTTTGGATGATATTCCCGAATATGTTACAAACAGTGTACACGGAAAGCTTTGCGAAAGAGAAGATAAAACTCTTGTTGTGTCTCTTGGATTTTTCTCAGTTGTGAGAATAGAACGCCCTGCACAGCTTCTTATAAATGCTGTTGAATGCTGTATTCCTGAGAAGGAATGTATTACAGCTCAGGAAAATGACCCATGTACATTATTCAAATCTATGGCATTTCCAGTAGATGAATTCTGTCCCCCTATGCTAAATAAATTCAGTAACGGATGCTCTCAACAGCCTGACAATCACGGTAAAGGGTCCTGTGGATGTCATTAAATAAGTATAATAAAAAAGGTGTTGAAATCAACACCTTTTTTATTTCAGAGTTATAATTTTATCAGCATATTTATTAGCTTCATCAATATTATGAGAAACAATTATGATAGTTTTACCATATAGTGTTTTGAATATAATAGGTAATAATCTGTTTTTAAGCTCTTCATCCAAAGCAGAGAAAGGTTCATCCATTATAAATATATCTCCATTGTAATACAATGCTCGACCAAGAGAAAGACGCATTTTCATTCCTCCCGACAGCTCGTAAGGATAAAGCTCAGCATCCTTATCAAGCTCAATAAGCTTTAATATATTATCTATAGAATCTGTGCACCCTTTTTCTACAAGCTCTATATTTTCCCTTACATTAAGCGAAGGAAAGAGCCGAGGTTCTTGAAAAACATAGCTGATTTTAGAGTTCAAGCTATCGATTTCACCGGTATAATCCTTGTCGAGACCTGCAATTATGCGTATTAGTGTTGTTTTACCACATCCGCTTTCTCCCATAATAAAGCTTATTTTACCATCAGGAATATTTATGGAGAAATTATCAAAAACAGTTTTTTTACCGAATTTTTTTGTTAAATTCTTAATCTCCATTAGATACTCCTATCTTATCTATATACTTAGATAAAAGCTTTTTTAATAATTTTGTAAGAAGCACCTCAAAAATAAAGCTTAAAATAATTACAGTAGCAGTCCATGCAAATAAATCTGCATAATTTAAGTACTGCTTAGATTCAAAAATAGCTTTTCCTATTGAACGCAACGGTACACACAATACCTCAGCCGCTATTCCCGCCTTCCAACCAAGACCAATTGATGAAAGTAGAGAAGATATAAAATACGGAGTAATAGTAGGTATATATAAGGACTTTATCATTTTCTTTCTTGGAATTTTATAAAGCCTACACACTTCTAAAAGTCCGATATCAACACTTTTCATTCCTTGATATAAATTTGTAAAAACAATAGGAAAAACCATAAGTGCAGAAATAACAACAGGGGTTGCATTATTACCAATGAATATCCATATAAGAATAATAAATGAGGCTACAGGAGTGGATTTAATAATAGAAACCAAAGGAGAGATAATTTCATATGCAATATGATGAAATGAGCACAAAAGTGCTGTTACAGAGCCTAAAACTATTGCTATTACAATACCAAGACCGACTCTTCCGAGAGAATAGAGAACATCTATAAAAAAATCCCCCGTTTTTATAAGCTCAAATATCCTAATAATAACATCTATTGGTGAAGGAAAAAATATAGGACCTATAATTAATGATGCAATCTCCCATATTCCAAGCCAAAATAAGGCAATTAGTATTATTTTTAATGGTTTGCTTAGTTTATACACCATAGTAGAAATCATCACCCGGAATAGCATTTCCAATGCTTGCGGGTGCTACAGAATACATAGCCTTAAGGAAGTTGTCCATAGCCTCCTTCATTTCATCACCGTCCATATATGCAATATTGCATTTTGGAATTGCATTTTTTGCTACATTTTCGTTAGCAAAAATATTAAATTCCTTAATATATGATGCACCCTTGGCTGGATTGTCGTTTATATAGTTAATGGACTCCTCGTAATCCTTAAGAAATTCATTTACGCTTCCGGGATATTTATCTGCGAATTCCTTTCTGACTACTACACATCCCTGGACAAGCTGCTTGCCACCGGAAACCTTGTTCCATTCGGATGTCAAATCTAAAGCAACCTTTACATTTGAATTGTTAGCCTTAACTATTGTTACCATAGGCTCGGGAAGAACTGCTATTTCTACTTGACCTGCTATAACAGCAGTTCTTAAAGCATCGGGAGTTGCATATGTTGTAGAATCAACAGTTACCTTATTTTCAAGGTTATTTTCTTTGATTATATATTTTGTAATAAACGCCGGATTCTGAGAAGGGCAGTATATTGTTTTACCTTCAAGATCTGATATAGAATTTATCTCTACGCCGTTTGTAAGTACATAGAGAACGCCAAGAGTATTAATAGCTATTATTTGTACCTTTCCGTTAGTCTTATTGTATACATTTGCTGCTGCATTAGTAGGAAGTGCAGCAATATCAATATTACCTTTTATAAGACCTGCCATTACAACACTGGGGTCAGTCTCAACTGAAAACTTATATTTGTTGGATGTGTTTCCAAGACTGCTTTCTTTCATTAACTGAGCCATTCCGAATCCGGTAGTACCATTCAATGTAGCCACATTTATCTCACCGTCTGTTTTGCTTTCTCCACAACCAGAGAATGCAAGGATGGATGATGCAATTAAGACAATTGCCAAAATTACTGAAATTAACTTTTTCATGATTTTTATACCTCTTTTAATATAATTTCTTTATCTTTTTTTATTATTAATCCGTCATTTTCAAGCTTGTCAAATGCTCTGTATAAAGATGCTCTTCCTATTCCAAGCATTTTGGCAATTGCCGAAAAGTCCGTATTTAATACAATTTTATTATCTTTTCTCGGTAATTGAAGAAGATAAGTGTATAATTTATTGTCTGTAGTTTTTGCAGTATATGCACTGATTTTTTTATTAAGGAACCCAATCTTTTTTGCAAGTAATTTAATGTAGTTCAAAGCTATATTCTTATCAGCTTCAATACATTTTTCTATAAATTCCTTGTTGATTATTAAAACCGAACATTTGCTTGTTGCAACAATTTTTGTAAGATGCTTTTGATTATCAAAAATCTTTGCTACTCCGTATATATCGTCCTTTACAAGCTTACGAATTATAACTCCGTCATCACCCGATATTATAGAGGCTTTTCCGTTCAATAGAATACCAATATTTTGTTCCGATTTGAAATCCTGCAATATATCTCCGGACTGGTAATCCACTATATTGCATCCTTCAAAACTGCAGCACTTATCGATTGTTGCATAACTTATGTTTTCAAAAAGGAAAATATTTGATAAAATTTCTCTTGTATTTTTCATAAATTCTCCAAAAGTGTATCATATGATACACATATCATATCAAAATTATATACTTTTGTCAATATAATTTTGTAAATATATTGATTTTTTTTCTTAAATGTTATATCATAGATATATAGAAAAATGTAAAGGAGAAATACCAATGGCTATTTTAGTTACAGGTGGTACAGGTTTTATTGGCTCTCATACTGTTGTAGAGCTTTTGAATGATGGTAGAGAGGTTATTATTCTTGATAATCTTTGCAATTCCAAGCTTTGTGTTCTTGATAGAATTAAAGCTATAACAGGCAAGGAAGTAAAGTTTTATAAGGCTGACTTACTTGATTTTGATGCTGTTGATGCTATATTTAAGGAGAACAATATCGATTCAGTAATTCATTTTGCAGGTCTTAAGGCAGTTGGAGAAAGCGTTGCCAAGCCTATGCTTTATTATCATAACAATATTACAGGTACACTTAATCTTACTAAGGCTATGGCAGCTAACGGATGTAAGAGAATTGTATTTTCATCCTCTGCTACAGTATACGGTAAGCCCGAGAGTGTACCGATAAGAGAGGATTTCCCGCTTTCAACAACTAATCCATACGGTGAGACAAAGCTTATGATTGAGAGAATACTCTCTGATATAGTGGTATCCGATCCCGAGTGGAGTGTTTCTATTCTTCGTTATTTCAATCCCATCGGTGCTCATGAAAGTGGTCTTATCGGTGAGGATCCTAAGGGTATTCCTAACAATCTTTTGCCTTATATTGTTAAGGTTGCATCCGGTAAATACGATCATTTAAGTGTTTTTGGAAATGATTATAATACACACGACGGTACAGGAGTTCGTGACTATATTCATGTAGTTGACCTTGCAGATGCACATCTTAAGGCTCTTGACAGAGCAAAGCAGGTTACAGGTATTGAGCATTTCAATATAGGTACAGGAAACGGTTATTCGGTTCTTGATATTGTAAAAGCATATGAGAAGGCAACAGGACTCCCTGTAAAGTACGAGATTTGTCCTCGTCGTCCGGGTGATATTGACGAATGCTATGCCGACCCCACAAAGGCATACACAGTACTTGGATGGAAGGCGAAATACGATATTGATAAAATGTGCATAGACTCTGCAAACTGGCAGAAGAAGAATCCTGACGGCTACGGAGAATAATATGATTACTAAGAGTTTTTTTGATAAAATGCCTGACGGTAGAGAAGTTTATGCTTACACGCTTACAAACTCCAATAATGCAAGCGTAAAGCTTCTTTCATTAGGCGGTAGAATTAACGAGCTTAATATTCCGGATAAAAACGGGGTCCTTGCCGATGTTGTGTGCGGATTCGATAATGTAAAGGCTTATCTTGGCGATATCGGATATCATGGAGCACTTATAGGTCGCTTTGGCAACAGAATTTCTAAAGCTAAGTTTTCCATTGACGGTAAAGAATACAACCTTTTTGTTAACAATGGCAGAAACCATCTTCACGGTGGTGAATTCGGCTTTGACAAAAAAATATGGGATATCAAAACTTGGGAAATCGGAGGAACTATGTATCTCGAAGCCTCCATAGTTAGCCCCGACGGAGAAGAAGGATATCCCGGTACACTGCAGGTAAAGGTACTTTATACCTTTGATAATGAAAATGTGCTTTCTATAAATTATAAGGCTACAACAGATAAGAAAACTATTGTTAATATGACAAATCACTCGTATTTCAATCTTGCAGGTCATGATAGTGGAACTATAATGGATCACACACTTTGGCTTGACGCTGATAAAATCACCTTGACCGATGATGAGCTTATTCCAACAGGTAAAGAGCTCTGTGTGGAGAATACAGAATTTGATTTCAAAAAAGAAAAAACAATAGGTAAAGAAATAGATAACAATAATATTAATCTTATCTACGGTCAGGGATATGATCATAACTACATACTTAACACAAACGGTGAAATCAAGCATTTTGCTACTCTTAAGGACCCAAAGTCTGGTAGAGTAATGAAGGTATATACAAATCAGCCCTGTGTACAGATTTACACAGGTAACTGCGTTGCAACAGATTATGAACCCTTCAAAAACGGTGTTAAGCCAATCAAGAGATGTGGAGTATGTATTGAAACACAGCACGCACCGGATGCACCCAATCATCCTGAATTTTTGACATGTGAGCTTAACCCCGGTGAGCTTTACGATTATACAACTGTTTTCAAATTTGAAAATTAATAGAGAAAACCGCATTTTTATGCGGTTTTCTTCATATATTATATTAACATAATGAATCTGGAGTTAATATGATATATTTTTCAAGCAATGAAGAAAGATGTGAAAAATTTGCTACATATATTTTAGAAAATAAAACTACTGTTCGTCAGACAGCAAAAAAATTCGGCTACAGTAAATCAACCGTACATAAAGATATAACGGAAAAGCTATATAAAATAAATTATAATCTTTATTGCCAAGTGGAGAAGCTTCTTCAATTAAATAAATCAGAGCGTCATTTACGAGGCGGAGAAGCTACGAGATTAAAGTATCTAATAAAAAATTCAAAAAATACTTAATTTTCTGCCATTATGTATATTTCTCCTGACAAATTTGTATCTGAAAATTTCTATTGAATTAATTATACAAAATGCAAATTTTATATAATATGGAGAATACAATGGTTTAACAAAAAATTTCGCCTTGATAAATTCATCGGGCGATTTTTTTATTGAAAAACATATCTGTTCTTGATAACGCAATTATTTTTTGTTTTATGATGAATTGATCGATTAAAATATTAATTTTATGGTTTTTAAGGAGCAAATCGTAATTTCCATCATTCTGTTATATTTTTTGTTATAATGAGAGCATTATTAATTCTAATTAGTGGAAAATATATATTTTATATAATATATTTTTTGAATGAAATATTATAAATAATTATTTTAATATTTTTAGTAATTTACTATTGACAAATCAATTACCTTATGATATACTTGTAAAGCAATTAAGTTTACACCTATTCAGGAGGTAAAATAGTTATGTTTGAAAAAAATTTGAATATTTCTGTTTTACTGGACTTTTACGGTGATATACTTACTGAAAGACAAAAAGATATGCTTGATATGTATTATAATAACGATCTTTCACTTTCTGAAATTGCAGAAAATTTTTCTATATCAAGACAAGGTGTTCGCAGCGTTTTGAAAAAAGGTGAAACTATTCTGACTGAAATGGAAGAAAAGCTTAATCTTGCTTCAAGATTTGGAACAGTACAAGAAAAATCCGATAAAATCGCAGAACGCCTTACTAAACTTAATTCAAAAATAAATGACAGTTTTGTTTCGAATGAAATTGATTCGATTATAAGTCAAATCAAAGAACTTGCTGATTATACTGATTAACTGGAGGTTATAATCAATGTTTCAGAATTTATCCGAAAAATTGTCTAATGCTTTTAAGCGTTTTAGAAATAAAGGTAAATTAACTCCTGCTGATGTAAAAGAAGGTATGCGAGAAATTAAGCTTGCTCTTCTCGAGGCGGATGTTAGCTTTAAGGTTGTAAAGGAATTTGTAAAATCTGTAACTGACAGGGCGATAGGCTCCGAGGTTTTGGAAAGCCTCCTCCCCGGTCAACAGGTCGTAAAAATAGTTAATGAAGAGCTTATTAACCTTATGGGTAAAACCCAGGCAAAGCTCGAAATTGATTCCAGACCTCCTACTGTTGTAATGATGGTGGGCTTGCAGGGTGCAGGTAAAACAACTCATTCAGGTAAAATAGCCGGCCTTTATAAAAAGCAAGGAAAAAATCCTCTTTTGGTAGCATGTGATGTATATCGTCCTGCTGCTATTAAGCAGTTACAGGTAGTTGGTGAAAAGCTCGGTATTGCCGTCTACGCCGATGAAAAATCTAAAAATCCCGTTTCTATTGCTAAGGATGCCCTTGCCTATGCTAAAAAGCACGGACATGATATGGTATTTATAGATACCGCAGGTAGGTTGCATGTAGATGAGGTTCTTATGAAGGAGCTTCAGAATATTAAGGCAGCTACCAACCCTATTGAAATTCTTTTGGTTGTTGATGCAATGCTTGGACAGGATGCTGTAAATGTTGCGGAAAGCTTTAATAATATGCTTGAAATCACAGGTGTAGTTCTTACAAAGCTTGACGGTGACACTCGTGGTGGTGCTGCTCTTTCCGTTAGATATGTTACAGGTAAGCCTATTAAATTTGTAGGTACCGGAGAAAAGCTTGATACAATTGAGCCCTTCTATCCCGACAGAATGGCATCAAGAATACTTGGAATGGGAGATGTTCTCTCTTTAATTGAAAAAGCTGAAGAAAACTTTGACAAGAAAAAAGCTGAAGAATTAGAGAAAAAAATGAGGCAAAATACATTTACCCTCACCGATTATCTTGATCAGCTTGCTCAGCTTAAAAAGATGGGATCCCTTGATAGCCTGATGGGTATGATTCCCGGTATGAATACTGCAGCAATGAAGGATGCGAAGGTTGATGAAGGTATGCTTGCCCGTACAGAGGCTATCATCCTTTCTATGACACCTAAAGAAAGAGTTAACCCCGATATAATCAACTCTTCTCGCAAAAAAAGGATTGCTTCAGGTAGTGGTACCTCCGTCGAGGAAATTAACAAGCTTCTCAAGCAGTTTGAACAAATGAAGAAAATGATGAAGCAAATGGCTTCCGGTAAGCTTGGTGGATTATTTGGCGGATTTGGAAAAAGAAAAATGCCTTTCAAATTTTAATTAAAAAATCAAATATAAACAAAACATTTATGGAGGAAAACAAAAATGGCAGTTAAAATCAGACTTAAGAGAATGGGTGCAAAGAAGGCTCCCTTTTACCGTGTAATCGTTGCAGATGAAAGATCTCCCAGAGATGGCAAGTTCATCGATGAGATCGGCTACTACAACCCTTTGAGAGATCCTGCTGAAATCAAGATCGATACAGCAAAGGCTGAAAAGTGGTTGAACGACGGTGCACAGCCCACTGAAACTGTAAAGTCTATCCTTAAGAAAAGCGGAATTGTTAAATAATCTACTTCCAATTAAAGAAAGGTGATTATTTTTACGAATAATCAAGGTGTGCAATATGATAAATTTAAGCACAGTTCTTGGTAATATTGTAAAATCTATTGTCGATAATCCCGATAAGGTAGTTATTACAGAGCATGTGGAAGGCGACGAAGTGCTTTTGACATTAACCGTAGCAGAGGAAGATGTCGGCATGGTTATAGGTAAACATGGCAAAATTGCCAAGGCGATGCGTACTGTGATGAAGACTGTTGCAAAAATTGATAACAGAAAGGTTACAGTCGAAATTAAATAAAATTAGCGGAGATCTATTCTCCGCTTTTTTATATTGTATATTGACTTTTGTGGTTATTTATATTAAAATATTTATATAAAAATAATGAAAATGGAGTTTATAAACTATGTTAAAGCCTATAAAATTAAATCCGGAATTCAAAGAAATAATCTGGGGTGGAAATAAATTAAAAACCGATTATAATAAGGCATCAAATCTTAAAAATATTGCTGAAAGCTGGGAATTGACTGTTAGAAATGATGGTATGAATACTATTAATGACGGTGAATTTAAGGGCTTTACAATGCAGGAGTATATCGATAAAAACGGTTTTTCTGTTGTAACCGATAAAGAGCTTGATCGCTTCCCTCTTCTTATTAAATTTATTGATGCAGAGGATAATCTCTCAATCCAGGTTCATCCCGATGATGAATATGCTCTTAATAAAGCAAACAGCCTCGGAAAAACTGAAATGTGGTATGTAATTGATGCTAAGCCCGGAGCAAAGCTTGTATATGGCTTAAAGCCAGGCTGTGATGTTCAATCACTTGGAGAAGCAATTTCCAATGGAACAGTAGAGGAACAGCTTAATTATGTCAGCGTTAAAAAGGGAGATGTATTCTTTATCCCTTCAGGACTTGTACATGCTATCGGTGCCGGAATTTTATTAGCAGAAATACAGCAAAATTCAAACATTACATACAGAGTATATGATTATAACAGGGTCGGTAAGGACGGTAAACCAAGAGAGCTCCATATAACAGATGCACTTAATGTTATTGTAAACAGAAGTGAATATGAAATTAATAAAATAAGATATTCAAAGGGTGAAAAAACAGATACCTGCTTAGCATCCTGTGAGTTCTTTACTGTTAATAAATATACCCTTGACGGTGAAATTACCCTTTCAACAAGTAAAGAAAGCTTTAATTCTGTTCTCTGCCTCGACGGTGAAGCAAAAATTATATATAACGATATGGAATTTCCTGTTGTAAAGGGGGACAGCTATTTTGTCCCTGCAAATATAGGAGATTACAAAATAATAGGTAAAGCTGAAATAATAGTATCCGAAATATAAATATAAAAAAGGAGTTGTCGAATGCAACTCCTTTTTTAATGTTTATTAATCGCAGTTTTCCCAGTTGTGGTAAACCTCTGTTACATCATCATTATCCTCAAGATGCTCAATAAGTAAATTCATATACTTAATATCATCCTCGTTGTCGAGTGTAACATATGTGGAGGGAATCTTATCATGCTCTGCAGATACATACTTAAAACCGGCCTTTTCAATATCTGCCGCAACAGCCTCAAGATCATTATCCTCTGTATAAATTATATAAGCCTCGTCATCGGATACGAAATCAGCTGCTCCGGCCTCTAATGAAGCCTCCATAAGCTCGTCCTCATCATATCCCTCTTCCTTAGATATCATAATTACACCCTTGTCCTCAAAGAGATATCCAACACATCCTGTTGTACCAAGATTTCCTTTATATTTGCTGAAGTATGAACGGATTTCAGGTGTTGTACGGTTAGTATTGTCGGTTGCTGCAATTACAATTACAGCAACACCGGCAGGACCGTAGCCCTCATATCTCATTTCCTCAAGTGATGCAGCATCAGAAGAGCTTGCCTTTTTAATTGTTCTTTCGATGTTATCATTAGGAACATTATTTGCCTTTGCTTTTGTAATAAGCTGAGCAAGCTTTGAGTTAACGGCAGGATCGGGACCACCCTCTTTTACCGCAATAGCCATCTCCTTACCGATTTTTGTGAAGATTTTAGCTCTCTGAGCATCTGTCTTCTCTTTTTTATGCATTATATTTTTCCATTTGCTATGTCCTGACATAATAACCTCTTGAAATTAAATTTTTTCTGTTTTCTTTATACAAATAAGCTCAAATGCAGAGCCTAAAACTGTCTTAACTGCTTTTGTCAAACGAATACGGGTAGCCCTTACAGCTTCATCCTCAGCAGATACAATCTGACAGTTGTGATAGAATTTATTAAAAGCTGAGCATACATCAATAATATATCGTGTAATAACTGAAGGCTCGTATTCTTTAATAGCATTTCTTACAGCCTCATTGAACTTGGAAAGAACCTTAAGAAGCTCTGTTTCCTCACCTGCTGTTAATACGGGAGCTACATTAATATCCATACCGGCAGATTTTTCAAGTATACCGCAGGTACGGGCGTATGTGTACTGAGCATAGGGACCTGTATTTCCATCAAAGCTCAAAGCATCCTTCATTACAAAGTTGATATCTTTAATTCTATTGTTGTAAAGGTAATAGAATATTACAGAACCAACACCAACAGCCTCAGCAACATTATCCTTATCGGGTAGTTCAGGGTTCTTCTCATTAATAATTTCCTTAACCTTCTCTATTGCAGTTGCAAAGAGATCCTTAAGAAGAATTACATTACCTGTTCTTGTTGCAAGCTTTTCTCCGTTTATACTAACAGTGCCATACGGAACATGTACAAGCTGGTCATACCAATCATAGCCCATTAGCTCAACAACCTTAAACCATTGAGCAAAATGTAAGCTCTGTCCGGCTGATGTAACATATATACATTTATCAAATTTATAAGCTTCCTTACGATATACTGCTGCAGCAATGTCTCTTGTAGGATACAAAGTAGAGCCATCCTTTTTAAGAATCAGACAAGGAGGCATATTATATTCCTCTAAATCTACAATAGATGCACCCTGGTCAAGCTTTAGAAGATTCATTTCCTTAAGCTTCTCTATCTGTGCAGGCATTTTATCGGTATAAAAGCTTTCGCCCTTATAGCTGTCAAATTCTATACCAAGCTGATTATAAGTTTTTTTGTATTCTTTGAGACTTATATCAACAAACCACTTCCAAAGTGCAATATTTGCTTCATCATGATGCTCAAGCTTGGTAAATTCATTTCTTGCTAACTGGTTGAGCTCGGGATTAGCCTCAGCCTCTTCATGGAACTTTACATACAGAGCTACAAGCTCATCAACGCCATTTTTTTCAATAGCTTCCTTATCTCCCCACATATTATAAGCTACGATAAGCTTACCAAACTGTGTGCCCCAATCTCCAAGGTAGTTTATACCAACACATTCATAGCCCTGAAATTGGTGAAGCATTTTGAGTGAATGACCTATGACAGTTGTACCTAAATGTCCAATATGGAATGGCTTAGCAACATTGGGAGAGGAATAGTCAAACACAGCAACCTTACCTACTCCGGAGCCATCTGAGCCATATTTTTCCTTTTCATTTTCAATTTTTATCAAAACATTGTCTACAAGATAAGAGCTGGAAACAAATATATTAAGGTATCCGTTTACAGATTCCACCTTTGATACTACATCGGACTTGAATTCCCTTGCAATCATTTGAGCTATAATTGTAGGAGCCTTTCTTAGAATCCTGCTAAGCTTAAAGCAAGGAAAAGCAATGTCGCCAAGATTAGCATCAGGAGGATACTCAAACATACCAAGAATATCATTCTCTGTAATTACAGCATCAGGAGAGATGGCTTTTATACAATCAAAAAGATCATTAGATACTGCTTTCTTAAAATTGTTCATTATAAAATATACCTTTAGTCTTCGTCAATATTGGAATTATCGCTGTACTTATCAAGTAAAGCATGAATTTTCTTAACGGGGTTAAGAAGATCGCTGATGGAGTTATCCTTGTTAAGAGTATCGATGATATAGGATACATACTTGCTCATATTAACATTACAATACCATTCTCTGGATAAAACTTCTTCGGGGTGATATGTAAGATTTGTAGCAAAAATTTTATCAAAAACTCCATCCTTATATGCCTGATCAAATTTGTCAAGACCGTTACAGAAGAGTGCAAATGTTGAGAATACAAATACTCTCTTAGCTCCTCTCTGCTTAAGCTGCAATGAAACATCAATCATAGAATCACCGGAGGAAATCATATCGTCAACTACAATAACATCCTTACCGTGAAGATCCTTGCCAAGGTATTCATGAGCCTCAATGGGGTTCTTACCATCAACAATAATGGAGTAATTTCTTCTCTTGTAGAACATACCGAGTTCAATTCCAACAACGGATGCTATGTACATAGAACGGCCGATAGCACCCTCATCAGGAGATACAACCATAAGATTGTCTTTATCAAGCTTGATATCGGGAACATTGTTCATAAGAGCCTTAAGCATCTGATATGTAGGTCTAACACTGTCAAATCCATTTAGAGGAATAGCGTTCTGCACTCTTGGGTCATGAGCATCAAAGGTAATAATATTGGAAACACCCATATTAACAAGCTCCTGAAGTGCAACCGCACAGTCAAGAGATTCCCTTGCAGTACGCTTATGCTGTCTGCCTTCATAAAGCATAGGCATAATTACAGTAATTCTCTTTGTTTTACCGCCTGTGGCAGCAATAATACGCTTAAGATCCTGGAAATGGTCATCAGGACTCATAGGAACCTGCATACCGTACATTTTATATGTTACGCCATAGTTAAAGCAGTCAGAAATAATGTAAAGATCCAAGCCTCTCATTGACTCATTTACAAGTGCCTTAGCTTCCCCAGAGCCAAATCTGGGGCACATTGTATCAGCGATAAATGTGTCTTCCTTTTTTCTCCATCTTTTAAGATATGAATCAACCTGGCTGACAAACTGCTCACAGCCTCTCATTCCAATTACTTTCAATTCTCCGTTATAATTGTTGTTCATATGTATCTACCCCCAAAATTAAGTTAATGTCAATTATTTTTATAAATACAGACTATATCTTATCACATTTTCAATGACAATAGGTGATTTTTTTGAAAAAAATTAAAAAATCAGTGAATTTTATAAAAGCATTACAAACACCGTCGAAAAAACGGTGTTTGCATAGTAATTATCGTTTCAAAAGAACTTCCTTTTCGTAATTCTTAACATCCTTTATCCAATCTGCACCTGTAGGAACACCACATTCATCACAATACTTGTCCCAAACAGCTTCAAATGGCATTGATTTAAGCTCCTCAAGCCAAGCAAGGCGAGATGTATAATCCATTTCAAGCTCAAATTTCTTAAGCATTTCTGTTGGCTCAAGCATAGCAAAAAGAAGTGCCTTCTGTATATTGCGTGCACCGATTACCCATGCAGCAATTCTATTGATACTTGCGTCAAAGAAGTCAAGACCTATAAGTATTCTATCCATTTCTCCACTTCTAACGATTTCCTGAGCTATTGCTTTAAGCTCATCATCGAATATAACAACATGGTCACTATCCCATCTAACAGGGCGAGAAACATGGAGCAAAAGTCCTGGTGTAAACTGAAGACCGGTGCTAATTTTGTCAGATATAACCTCAGTAGGATGAAAATGTCCTGCATCAAGAGTGAGATACTGTCCATTCTTTGCACAGTAACCAAGATAGAAATCATTGGAGCCGATTGTACAGCTTTCTGCACCTATACCGAATACCTTGCCCTCAAGTGCTGCAATATTGTACTTAGGGTCAACAGGTACCGCAAAAATCTGATTCAAAGAGTCCTCAAGGCGTTTTCTGTATCCGTTTCTATCAACGGGAATATCCTTAAATCCATCGGGAATCCAGTAGTTACTTGCACAAACCTCACCCATCTCCTTGCCTATGTACTCTGCAATCTTTCTTGTTGCGATTACATGGTCAATCCAGAATTTACGAATCTTCTCATCATGATGGCTAAGTGTAAATCCATCAGCAGAATAAGGATGTGAGAAGCATGTGGGGTCGAGATTCAAACCGTATCCTCTCTCCTTTGCCCACTTAATCCAAACATCATAATGCTCAGGCTTTATCTGATCTCTTGGAACATTCTCTCCCTTATTGTCAAGGTAAATTGCATGGAGACAAAGCTTCTTTTTACCGGGACTCATTGAAGCAGCCTTATCAAAGTCAGCCTGGAGCTCCTCTATATTTGTTGCAGCACCGGGATAATCTCCTGTAGTCTGGATACCACCTGTCAAAGGACCCTTACTTTCAAAGCCCTTTACATCATCTCCCTGCCAGCACTGAATAGAAACAGGAACCTTCTTAAGCTTTTCAATAACAGCATCAGTATCAACGCCTATTTCAGCGTATGCCGCTTTAGCAATTTCATACATTTTATTCTTCATTTCTGTCATAATTAAAATTCCTTTCCACAGATAGCTAAATATCTATTATATGCTTCATCCCATGCGTCGGTGTGATGAGGCTCATATACTTTAATTTCAAAGGAGTTTCTTACAACCTCTCTTGCCTCGGCTACATTCTTGATTTCACCGGAGGAAATTGCCTGCATTGAAATATTACCAATAGCAGTAGCTTCAACAGGACCTGCATAAACAACTCTGTTTGATGCATCGGCAGCATACTGACAAAGAATAGCCTCCTTAGTACCTCCACCTACAATATTGATAGAGTTATAGTGCTTACCTGTCATATGCTCAATAGATTCAATTGTCTGTCTATAGCAAAGAACAAGGCTTTCAAAAATACATCTGACAACCTCACCTATAGTTTCAGGAACATGCTGACCTGTCTTCTTACAAAATTCTCTGATTCTTGAAGGCATATCACCCTGAGGGTTAAACAACTGATTATTAGGATCGATAAAGCATTGGAACGGCTTTGATTCAAGAGCCTTGGCAGTAAGCTCATCAAAGGATATATCAAGTCCCTCTCGTCTCCACTGTCTTCTTGATTCCTGCTCAAGCCAAAGACCCATAATATTTTTTAAGAATCTGATCTTTCTTTCTGCTCCACCCTCATTTGTAAGGTTATAATCCATAGATTCTTTAGTAATAACGGGATCGTCGCACTCGACACCCATAAGAGACCAAGTACCACTGCTGATGTAAACAAAATCGTCGCCTTTCTTAGCGGGAACTGCAATTACAGCACTTGCTGTATCGTGGGCAGCTACATTTACAACATCGGCACCAATCTCACCTATTTCATTTCTTAATCCCTTAGACAACTTACCGATTCTGTTTCCCGGCATTACAAGGTCACAGAATATATCATTTCTGATACCGAATTTATTAAGCAGGTCAAAGGCTATCTTTCTTTCCTTTGCGTCAATAATTGCACCTGTGGAGGCTATTGTATATTCAGTAAGCTTTTCTCCTGTTAGGAAATAGTTAAGAAGATCAGGAACAAACAAAAGCTTGTCTGCGTTATCAACTATGTATTTTCTGTCACGAAGATCAGCACAAAGCTGATAAAGCGTGTTGAAGTTCATAGTCTGTATTCCTGTAACGGAATATATATCCTTAAAAGGAACCTTATTAAACGCATAGGGCTGAATACCGATTGTTCTGTCATCACGGTAATGATAAGGATTAGCCATCAAAACACCGTTTTTATCTATAAAGCTATAATCAACACCCCATGTATCTATGCCTATGCTCTTTATATCCTTGTCATCGGATAAAATACATTTTGAAATAGAGGATTTAATTTCGTGGAATATTCTTAATATATCCCAGCAGAAGCTTCCGGAAATGTTAACGGGTTCATTGGGAAAACGGTGGTTTTCTCTAATAGAAAATTTATTACCGTCAAAGGAGCCTACTATTCCTCGTCCACTTGAAGCACCGAGGTCAATTGCCAGCATTTTCAATTCAGACATTTTTCAAATTCCTTTCAATAGTGAATTTTGTTTCTTCTAATATTATGCTAATATTATAGCAATACTAAATCATTATTTCAAGTACTTTTACTTGAATTCTATTACGGTTACGCCAAAATCTCCCTCTCCGAACTCACCGTGTCGATATTTTTTTACTCTCTGGTCCTTCCTAAAAAATTCCCAAAGGCCTTTTCTTAAAGCTCCTGTACCCTTTCCATGTACTACAGTTACACTTTTAATGCCGGTATACAGTGCCTCATCAAAGTATTTGTCAATATCTATCCATGCTTCCTCTGTATTCTTTCCTCTTACATCTATCGATAATGAAAAATCCTTTGAAACAATGGCTTTTGTTCTTTGAGTCGGTTTTTCTTTCTTATTTACACTTTTTTTCTCGGTAACAAGTATAAGGTTTGAAATGTTTGTTTTTGTTTTTGCTATACCTGATTTTACAGTAACATTTCCCTGCTTATCCGGATCATCAAGAAGAATTCCCTCTGTTCCAAGATTTTTAAGAATTACACTATCACCTTTAACAAGTGGTCTTGGCAGTACATAGTTTTTATCAATATGCTCAACAGGATTATAAATATCATCAGCCTCGTTAAGCCTATTTCTAAGCTCCTTTTTTGCGTCAGCATATGTTCTTGAAAAGTCCTTGGAATCCTTATCCTTTTGTAGCTTATCAAGCCTATCAAAGATATATTCAGCACTTACCTTGGCTCCGGATATCATCTGCTGAGCTCTTTTAACCATTTCCTCAGCATCCTTCTCTGCACGGCTAAGCTTTTCATTAAGATTTTTTTCAGCAGATTTTTTGAAGGCTTCAAATTCGTTTTTAAGTCTTGACATCTCTGCTTTTTCATTTTCGAGAGCTATTCTTGATTCCTCAAGTCTTCCTATAACCGATTCAAAGCTCTTTGAATCATCGGAGGTAAGCTCCATGGCTCTGTTTACAATATCCTCCGATATACCAAGCTTAGCGGAAATTAAAAAAGCGTTTGACTTTCCGGGTGCTCCGATTATGAGCTTATATGTTGGCTTAAGTGTATTGATATCAAATTCACAGCAGGCATTTGATACATTTTCAGTATTGAGTGCAAAGGCCTTCAACTCTGCATAATGCGTTGTAGCAGCACATAAGCTTTGCTTTTCTAATACTTTTTCAAGTATAGATTGTGCAAGTGCGGCACCCTCAATCGGGTCTGTACCGGCTCCAAGTTCATCAAAAAGCACAAGCGAATCCGAGGTTGCTTCATTCAGTATTTGTACAATTGATACCATATGAGAGGAAAATGTAGATAATGATTGCTCTATACTTTGCTCATCACCTATATCAGGATATATTCCATCAAAAATACAAATTTCTGCCCTATCGGCGGGAAGCTGAAGTCCGGACTGTGCCATAAGTGCAAAAAGTCCCAAGGTTTTAAGAGTAACAGTTTTACCGCCTGTATTTGGTCCTGTGATAACAAGCATACAAAATTCGTCGCCTAAATGGATATTAATGGGAATCACCTTTTCCTTTTCCAGCAAAGGATGTCGTGCCCTTTCAAATATTACTTTTCTATCATCGCTGATAATTGGCTCAATAGCATTCATCTTATATGCAAGCTCTGAGCAGGCAAAATAAAATGCTATTTCCGTTATATTGCGATAGTTGTGATTTAACTGAAGGGCAAAATCAGCAATTTCCGAAGAAAATTCCGCAAGTATTCGTTCAATTTCTGTCTGCTCCTGACCCATAAGAGTACGCAGCTCATTATTTGCTTCAACAACTGCTATAGGCTCGATAAAAAGTGTTGCTCCTGTTCCTGATGTATCGTGAACTAAGCCCTTAATATCATTCTTGTTTTCACTCTTGACAGGAAGAACATATCTTCCGTTTCTCATAGTTACAATAGTATCGCGAAGATGCTTTGAGCTTTCTCCAATTAAAAAACTCTGTAACACTTCTCTTATTCTATTTGTTTGATATCTGATTTTGCGTCTGATATCTGCCAAAGCAGGACTTGCCTCATCGGCTATAAGGTCCTCCCCTATTATGGCTCTGACAATCCTATCCTCGAGGGATTTATTAGGTACAAGAGAATCAAAAAAAACCGTAAGACCACATCTTTGCAAAGCATCAGACTTAATATATTCAATCAATGACCTTGTTGTATGCAGCACGGAGGCAACATCAAGTATCTCTCTGGGCGATAATACATAATTCTTTTCGGCTTTTTCTATTGAATCAAGTATGTCAGGCATATTTCCAAATGATGGAGCACCTTTAATTGCCATCATTTTTTTAGCATCTGAAGTAAATCCCTGTCTTCGTCTTACACTGTCAATATTACCCGTCGGCTGTAATGAAAGTGCTCTTTTTCTTGCACCGTCTGTAGGAGCTACAGAAGCAAGAATGTTAAGTATTTTATCGAACTCTAAAATTCTGTTTGATTTATCAAAATTGTTCATAAAATTCCCTATATGTTTTCAAATCATTGATTTATAAAATTCCAAAGAATAAAAGCCTCGTTCAAGTTGATTCAAAAGATATTTTTCACATACTTGAAAAAACATTTCCTGTTCACTCTCATCAAGTCTAAAAGATAAAAATCTCTCTTGCCTTGAAGTACACACATATCTCATTGCTTGAAGCACTGAATCGCTTATAATGGATACCGGACGCTGCATTCCTGTGTCAAAAAATGTATTTTCTGCATTTGTAAAAGATATTTTTTCCATACATTTATTACATACAAAGTTGCCATTCATAATATCGAGGGTCGCAATAGATGGCAACTCGCATCCACAGTCTCTACAATGAGACAAATCGGGCATAAATCCACATTCTGTAAGAATTCTCAACTCAAAAGACGCCCTGATAAATTCTAATGATTTTATATCTTTGGCAATTGCATAAAATGTATTGAGTGCTAATCTTAATATACTGATATCTTCTGTTCCCTCTCGGGACACCTCACACAAAACATCACATACGAAAGTAGCAAGTGAAAGCTTTAATATATCATTTCTAATCTCGTAATAATTCTCTATCAGGTCACTGTCTGTGATGTAATATAAGTTATTACCCGTTTTTCGCAAATTCAAGGAAGAATAAGCAAATAATTGCGAGGAAGCCATATGTCGGTTTTTAAGACTTTTTACCCCTTTACCTATTACATAAAGCTTACCGTATTTTTCAGTAAGAACTGTTAGAAGCTTATCGTTATCCTTATGCTCTGTTTCTCTGATAACTAAGCCATTTACTCTGAAATCAGTCATCAGATCTCCTTTTGATTGTATCCAAAGTTATTCAAATTAAATAAATTGTCTCTCCATTTTTCTTTAACCTTAACCCATAGATTAAGATAAACCTTTACGCCAAAAAATTTTTCAAGATCCTCTCTGGCATATGAACCGATAGTCTTGAGTGCTTCTCCGTTTTTACCTATAATGATTCCTTTATGAGAAGCCTTTTCGCAATAAATATCAGCTCTGATTCTGAGAATCTTTCCCTCATCCTTAAACTCTTCTACGGATACAGCTGTACCGTGAGGAATCTCATCATTGAGGGTTCTTAATATTTTCTCTCTAATTGTCTCTGCAGCTATCATTCTTTCAGGCTGATCAGTAATCATATCCTCGGGGAAAAACCATTCACTCTCCGTTAAAAATTTTTCACATTCCCGAAGAACTATATCGACACCTTGTCCCTTTGATGCACTGGTGGGAATAACTGCATCAAACTTATATATCGCATCATACTGAGCAATAGTTTCTGCAAGCTTTACAGGATCTGACATATCGGTTTTATTAAGAACCAAAACTGCAGGAATCTTGTTTGTTACTATCTGTTCAATAATATTCTTTTCAATTTCACCCGGGGAGTGAAAAGCATCAGCCATTATAATTGCTGCGTCAGATGAGCCTATTGATGAGCTCGATGCCTTAAGCATATAATCTCCGAGCTTGGTTCTGGGCTTTTGGAATCCCGGAGTATCAAGAAAAACAAATTGATTATCTCCCCTTGTAAGTATACCGGTTATTCTGTTTCTTGTGGTCTGAGGCTTGGACGATACTATTGCTACCTTTTCACCAAGTATAGCATTAAGTAATGTGGATTTACCAACATTTGGTCTGCCTACAATTGCAATAAAAGCTGTTTTTTTCATTAAAATCCCATTATCTCCATAATTTCTTTCTGTTTTCTGAACATTTCCTTCTCATCCTCCTTAGATGTTTCATGGTCGTAACCAAGGAGATGAAGTGTCGAATGGACACAGAGGAAAGCCACCTCGTGATAAATGCTATGTCCAATCTCATATCCCTGCATTGCAGCTTTTTCAAGTGAAATTACAATATCACCGAGAGGAATATCATCTGTTCCTATGTTTATTTCATTGAAATCATCGAACATAGGAAAAGAAAGAACATCTGTTTCCCTATTTTTGTTTCTATATGTTTTATTCAGCTCCTTTATAGCCTCATTATCAACAAAAGTTACGGAAACCTCGCAATTTTTATCAAATCCCTCATATACAAGAGTATTGAATACTGCTTTTCTTACTATTGCCTTCATGGCAACTCTGACTTCATAAATATTTTGCTCATCCTTAATGTAGGTAGTTAATTTCATTTTTGATTTCCTCTTTTTGAATTATAATTTTTATCAAATCTTTCCTTGTGCTTTTCTGCTCTTTCCTTTTCGTATTTGTCATATGCCAGAATGATTCTTTGTACAAGCTTATGTCTTACAACATCCCTTTCACTAAAGGTATGAATGGATATCCCATCGACATCTCTGAGTATTTTTACAGCCTCTGCAAGTCCACTCTTTTTACCATCAGGTAAATCCGTTTGTGTAAGGTCACCTGTTACAACTATCTTAGAGCCAACTCCAAGTCTGGTGAGAAACATTTTCATTTGCTCCGGAGTGGTATTCTGAGCTTCGTCGAGAATTATAAAAGAATCGTCAAGAGTTCTGCCACGCATATAAGCAAGGGGGGCTATTTCAATCACCATTTTTTCGATATATTTTGAACAGTTCTCCATACCGAGCATTTCATAAAGAGCATCATATAAAGGTCTTAAATATGGGTCTATTTTGCTCTGAAGATCTCCCGGTAAAAAGCCTAAGCGTTCCCCTGCTTCAACTGCCGGTCTTGTCAATATTATTCTGTTAATTTCCTTATCTCTTAAAGCCTTGACTGCCATTGCAACGGCAAGGAAGGTTTTACCCGTTCCGGCAGGGCCGATGCCAAGAGTTACCGTATTCTTTTTTATAGACTCAATATAACGCTTCTGTCCTACTGTTTTTGACTTTATAGGTCTACCCTTAGCACTTACAAAAATGCAGTCATCATCAAGCTCATTAAGGTCCGATGTTCGCTTTTCCATAACCATAGAAATAGCGTAATCCACACTTTGCTCAGTTATTATGTTATTCATAGACGCCATCTTATTAAGATACATTAAAACCTCATAGGCGTTCTTTACTGCTCCATCATCTCCACTTATAGTTACACAATCACCTATATCGTTATTGGACGGTCTGTTTACCACCTTAACTCCAAAAGCCCGTTCTATTGCTGTAACATTCATATCAAAGGTGCCGAATATGGCACTTGTTGCACTGGGCGACGGTGTATTAAAGGTCTTTTCTGCCATTCTGTCATTCCTTTATAACTTCAAATTCTTTTAATTCTGCAATATTTTCAATACAATAAAGCTCACACTCAATGTAGTAAAATTCGAAATCGCAATAATAATTTGTTTTTTGTGATATTAAAATAGCATTTGCAAGCTGTAAATCTATTTTTTCCTTTAGCTGTGCATTCGCTATATCCTTAGCTTCTCTCTGGGTGTATTCTATTTCCCTCATTTCATATTCAAGGTATTTTGTATCAATAACCTCAATAGGAAGCTCTGCTCCGTTAAAAAGCTTAAGATTTTCACTTGATTCTATTTTATCACATAAGATATTATAATTTCTATACTTTTTGAAAATATTTATTTTTTTTGTAAATACTTTTACACTTTTGTCTCGATATATAACACCCGTGTATACCTTGACATCCTGCTTCATAGGTACTTTAACTGTTATATTTTTCTTAACATATGCATTTACAATTCCATCGGCATGAACATAGCGTACTCCCTCTGCACCCGAATCAATTATTCCCGATATAAGAATATCGCCTTTTTTTACTGTATCGGAAACATATACATTTTTAACCCCGTCAAAAACGCTTATAAGAATAATTTGTCCATCGCATTTTGCTACAACATTTGTAAATGTGTCCTTACTTACCGTATTCTCCTTCATTCTTTCCCTTACTTTAACATTTGCAACATTTCCATCTATATTTACGGAAATCCAGGCTATATCATCTGTATTTTTTAAGAATCTGTTATGTACTGTATCAAAATTTATGTCAGGAATAAATGTCCCAACCGTCAATCCACTGTTACCGAGAATCTCAATTATCTCTTCATCACTGACGGACACATTACCCTCAATATTTATTTTCCAAACATATGATGAGGATATCTGAACTCCCAACAGCATTATAAAAAGTCCAACAAGTATTCCCCATCGCTTTGAATATCCGGTAATAAAATTTACTATGCTTTTTTGTTTGACTGCATTAAAATCAATTTTTTCTTCTAAAAAAATTTTTTTGTAATTCTCACAATAAGAAGCATGAACCAGTAAGCATAAATCACCATTTGAAGAAAAGTCCATTTTTTCGTATGACAAGGAATGCTTGATGAGTACATCAAGTGCTAAAGACACCTGCTGCTTAGGAACTGTAAAAATATATTTTCCAATCTCAATTTTTGCCATACTTATTCACCTTCTCAATATTATAGGAGCTTATGTATCCACGGATGCTCACTCTTCCTTGAGAAAATGTCATCATCGAGAGGGAGGCACCTATAACCCTTATGATATAAATTTTACACCTTATAATTATTTCGGTTTCATCATATTTTTTTATTCCTACACATCCATCAATGCTTAAGTGTGTATTGCCGATAAACTGAGCACTTGGAACGGATACAATACCATTTAATGGAATATCAAATTTATCAGATATTATTTCTCCAAAGGTTTTTTTAATCATTTTACAGACTCCGATTTTCATATATTCTATTAGAAATATTTATGATAAAGGAGGTGCAATAATAACTTTTGAAATCTAAAAATTGGTTTGCATTATTTTTTACCGTATTATTATATATTTTATTTTTTACAAATGCAGAATATCTAAAAATAAGCATCAATAATTCTATCGAGTTTTGCTTAAAATCCCTTATTCCATCAATGTTTCCGTTCATTTTACTATCTTATTTTGTAATAAATTCAAATCTTGCAGATGAAATGATTTATAAATATATAAAATCATCAAAAAATTTATTAGGCATTTGTAAAATATATCTTTCCTCCATTATATTAGGGTCTGTATCAGGCTTTATAACAGGTCCAAAATGTATTTGCTCAATTTACTCCAAGGAAGAAGAAAATGATGCACAAGCCTTTTCTGATTCGGTAATATTATCCTCAAATTGTGGTGTCGGATTTGTCATATCCTGTGTCGGAATTTTAATATGGAACAGTGTTGAATTTGGAATTTTTCTATATATTTCAGAGATTGTCACTTCTCTTATTCTTGGTAAATTATTACTTAGGGGATACTGTAATAAAGAATATTGTTATACCCATTGCAAGCTTTCTCTTATAGATTCATTTACATATTCCGTATCATCAGCCTTTTCCTCGGTTTTCAATGCATGCTCTTTTGTAATATTCTTTTCACTTTTATCAGATATTTTTGCACTCTATATCAATTCCACAATAAGTAGTCTTTTATCTATAATTTTTGAATTCAGTAAAGGCACCTTCAATGCCGTAAGCTTCAATAATGTTATTGTAAGTGCTTTTCTCACGGGTTTTTCTATAGGCTTCGGTGGCTTATCGGTTATGTTTCAAACATTCTCTATATGCTCCGGCTATCCTCTTAACAAAAAAAATTATATTGTCTTCAAGCTTTTACACGGTGTTATTCTGGGTATGTTAGCATCTCTGTATATTTTTTATAAGTATCTACTTTGAAAATTTCCTCATATACTTATAACAGGCATCCTTAAAGGAGGTATTATGTGTGTAGTATCTGTAAGATCAATGACACATGCCATGAAAGCAAAAAAAGCGTTGGAAGGCCTTGATATAAAATGCGATATAATCAAGCTGGAGCCCTATATGACAAAAAAAGGGTGTGCTTATGGCGTACAATTTCAATGTGTAAATTTATATAGTGCAAAGGATGCCCTTGATAAAAAATCCGTTAAATATTCGGAAATAATAAGCTTATAGAGAAAAATTTATGATTTATTTGGATAACGCCGCCACCACCTTTCCAAAACCACAGAATGTAAGTGTAGAAATGGCAAGATGTATAAATAAATACTGCGGGAACCCGGGGAGAAGCTCTCATTCTCTATCTCAAAAAAGTGCAGAGAAAATTTATGAGACACGATGTTTACTTGCTGATTTATTTTGTGCAGAAGCAGAAAATATTGTTTTCACCTACAATACTACCTATGCTCTTAATATTGCTATAAAAACCTTTGCGAAAGATGGATGCCATATTTTAATCAGCGATATTGAGCATAATTCCGTTTTAAGACCTGTATACACCCTTTGTAAGAATGCAGGATGTACCTTTAATACTTTTTCCACATCGGGAACAAACGATGAAATTTTAGGCAGTATTAAGCGTAATATTAAAGCGTCTACCTCATTACTTATATGCACCCACATTTCAAATGTTGGATGTCGAAGGCTGCCGATTGAGGAAATTGGTAAGCTGTGTCGAGAAAGGGGTATAAAATTCATAGTCGACGGAGCTCAAAGTGCAGGATTGTATGATATAGATGTGCAAAAAATGAATATAGATGCTTTATGTATCCCCGGGCATAAATCACTATACGGTCCCCAAGGTGTGGGTGCAATAATATTCGGTAATGAGTATATCGGTAAAACTCTTATAGAGGGTGGTACGGGGATTAATTCACTGGATATGGAAATGCCCGATTTCCTACCTGATAGGTATGAAGGTGGAACATTATCGACCCCCGCAATTGTCGGCTTAAATGAGGCTCTTAAATGGCTTAAAACCGTTGATATTAATAAAATCCGTGCTTATGAGGAATCTCTGTATTCCACACTTACAGAGCTTCTTAAATTGAATGAACGAGTTATATTATATGAAATGAATTCTTATCCCGGAAACACTATAATGTTCAATATTGACGGACTCTCCGGTGCATATGTGGGAGGATTACTTGACAAACGGGATATTTGTGTACGAAGTGGTTATCATTGCTCCCCTATGGCACATAAGCTGTTAGAAACGGGGGACGGTGGTGCTGTACGAGTAAGCTTCAGCGTTTTTAATACAAAAAAGGAAATATACTCGCTTTACGAGGCTATATGCGATATTTCTAAAAAAACAAAATAACGGCATATTAAAAAATGCCGTTATTTTTAGTTTAAGCTTCTGTCACAAGGTGTTCAAGAGTATTTCCTCAGCTGTTTTGGTCTTCTCTGCCTTAAAAAAGCCTGTGCCAAGAACAAAAATATTAGCACCGGCATCCGATGCTGTTTTGATGGTGGTATCATTTATACCTCCATCAACCTGAATATCAAGCTCTTTTCCAATAGATAAGGCGTATTCTCTGACCTTTCTAACCTTATCCATGGTATCTACCATAAACTTCTGACCACCGAATCCCGGCTCTACAGTCATAATAAGAACCATATCTATATCCTTGATATACGGATAAAGAACTTCTGCCTCCGTTTTGGGCTTTATGGATATACCTGCCTTTATTCCTTTTGCTTTTATTTTCTCTATAGCATTAACAATACGGGTATTATCAAGTGCTTCATAATGGAAGGTGATAATATCTGCTCCACAACGGATAAATTCATCTATATACCTGTCAGGCTCTACTATCATGGCATGAACATCAATTATAAGATCTGTGCATCCTCTGACAGCTGATATAACAGGCATACCAAAGCTGATATTAGGTACAAAACAACCGTCCATAATATCTATGTGTACATATTTAGCACCGGATTCTTCAATTTTTTTAATTTCATTTCCCAATTCCAGCATATTGGATGCAAGAATTGATGGAGATATGTGCTTCATAAAAACCTCTCGTAAATGTAATATAATGTCAAATATTGGCAAAAATCATATGATATTAGTAAAGCTCAGAGCAAGGGGTGAGACTGGAATTAAAAAATAAGGATGTGTAAGTTTTATATCTTATTCCTTGCTCTTTAATATACAAACACTATGAGCACTTATCCCCTCTTTTCTTCCCGTAAAGCCAAGCTTTTCCTCGGTTGTAGCCTTTATATTTATCATTTCCACAGAAATATTAAGGGTATCTGCCAAAACAGTCCTCATATTTTGTATATGAGGAGCCATCTTGGGTGCCTGTGCAATTACAGTGCAATCAATATATTCTATTTTCAAGCCTTTATCCGAAATTCTGTCAAGAACCCGTTTCAATAAAATTTTGCTATCTATATTTTCAAACTCGGGAGAATTATCCGGAAAAAGATTTCCTATATCCGGTAAGCTGGAAGCCCCAAGTAAAGCATCACAAATAGCGTGAATAAGTACATCACCGTCAGAATGGGCAAGAAAGCTCTTTTCATAGGGGATCATCACTCCACCTATTACAAGATGATCTCCCTCGGTAAAACGATGTACATCATATCCGTGGCCTATTCTCATTTATTGATATGCCCCTCTCTTTTGGAAATTACATATTCAGCGTAATCAATATCCTCTTTAACCGTAATTTTAATGTTTTCTCTGCCTGTATCTACAAGCTTAACCTTAAATCCAGCCTTTTCAGCAAGCATGCAATCATCGGTAACCTCTATATTTTTTTGTCTTGCATTATATGCACTTGCTTTATAAGTTTTTGTTTCGAAGGCTTGTGGTGTCTGTACATTCCATACAAATTCTCTGTCAAGAGTGCGTTTAACAAGTCCGTTTTCATCAACCCACTTTATAGTGTCAATTGCCCTGCACGCTGCTGATGCCGCATTATATTCAACTGCTTTTTTAAGAACCGACTCTATAATTTCCTCAGTAACCAAGCACCTTGCCCCGTCATGGAAAATAACATATTTTGTTTTTTCGGAAATATGTCTGAAGCCTCGAAATGCAGAGTTTTGTCTTGTATCACCACCGACAACAATACATCTTATTTTTTTGAAATCGTTAATTACGATAAGCTCCTTATACTTTTGTAAATCCTCCTTACGGACAACCAATATAATTTCCTTTACGCATTTGGATTTTTCAAAAACAGAAATTGTTCTTTCAGCCACTCCCTTACCACAGACCTGAGCCATCTGTTTATTTTCCAAGCCCTTGCCAAATCTTGTTGAATTACCTGCACATAATATGATAGCTGATGTATATCCCTGTTTTACTGTATCAAAGGTCTTAGCAATTTTTGAAAATAATCCCATTTTTATACCTCCCGGTAGCAACTGTATATAAATGTATGTCTATAAAACAATTATTTATTTTATCATATAATATTTTAACACCGTTTGTCAATAAATTAGTATAAAAAAATAAAAAAAGAGCCGAAAAAACGGCTCAAAAATTTAATAATTCCAAAAAACCTATGAATCCTACGGTTTACACATTTGATGAGGTGAGCTATATCACCTACATCAAATCCGAAACTCGCTGTCGAAATTCATCAATACTGTTCCTGAAGCCACTTTAGCATTTCATCAAGCTCATCATTTGGGAGTGTATTGTTACCGTAAAGCAAATCAAGCATCTTTACAAAAGAGCCACCGTGATATTTATTAAGAAAATCCACAGTAATACCACGAACATAATCTGTTTTTACAGCATCAACAAAATAATATCTTTCCTTTCCCCTTTTTTCAGAGTGAATAAAACCTCTATCTTCAAGTCTTGTAAGGAATGAAATAAGAGTAGGTGCCTTCCAGCCCTTTGCTTTACCGACATTTTCCATAAGATATGCCGTATTGACCGGATAAGTCTTACTGCTCCAAAGGGCTACCATAACATCAAATTCAGCCTCGGGCAATTTCTTTGATATGTCCATTTTCATTTCCTTTCTTTTTTTAGTTGCTCTATTATTATACACTTGTCTAATTTGTTTGTCAATAAGAATTTTATATTTTTCGACAAAAAATTTGCACCGTTAAAAAACGGTGCGAGATGTGTCCGAAATTAAAATGAGACCTTCTTTGCGGATACTTCAAAAATATCCGTAATATCACGAAGCTCTACTATTTCTTCATCTTCTATATGTATATCAAATATATTTTCAATACCCATTATTATCTTCATAAGAGTTAGAGAATCCATACCGAGCTCAACAAAGGTCATTTCTTCTCTCAGCTCCTCTACAGGTATGGAAAGATGTATGGAAATTATACCAAGAATTTTATCAAGCATTTATAGATTCCTCCTATTTTCTCATTCCTACATTATTATATAACATATTTGTGTATTTTTCAAGTTTTTTATTGACTTTATACTTTCAAATTATTATAATCAAATGGGTGATGAATATGAAACACAATGATATGAGAAACAAAAATGCTGTAGCTATTTTAGAATGCGTTAAAGAAAAGGGGTTATCAATTGAAGATATAAAATCCGAAACCGGCCTCAGTCATGTTACCGTGAGAAAAATCGGAAATATGCTCTCCGATATGAAATACTTAAAGACATATAATATCATAGGAGATAAATTAGGTAGAAGAAGCCAATATTTTATCCTGTCTAACAGACCCTTCTCTGTTTATATGTTTGAAGACAAATATTCTTATATGGTAATTGGTATAAATTCCTTTGGCAATGTAATAATACGACATGACTACATTAAAAAAATGAGATATACATATGAGGAAAACTTTTGGGAGGCTGTTAAATCAATTACTACACGCCCCGAGTATATTTACTGCCTTAATATATTTGCCAACTGCTATGACAGCTCCATATCTCTTTTCCCGGAATATATTACAGCAGTACGACTTAAAAAATTCATAGCTGAATATCTATGTCCGACAGACAGAGCTGTAATAATAGAATTTAACAAGGAATGCTATCTCTCTCTTTACGGTCACATAAACAAAACAAGTGCCACTCCCGAAGAAATACAAAAAATATTCCCCTGTGATTATACAGTATCGTTTACGGGAGATCCTGTATTCGGTATGTTTGACGCATTACAATATGCCAACATTAAAGCGATGAAAGCGAATATACTAAATATTAAAGACCTTTAATCAATTTATTAAAGGTCTTTTTATTGTATTACAATAAATTTTTATTGACATACAGCTAAGTATATTATATAATATAACAAAAAGGAGGTAAATTATATGAATAAAAAATTATCAATACTGATTACATTTGTACTTATATTACTCGTAATGAGCAGCACAGCCATGTTTATCTTTTGGTTACCGGATGTGGCAATATATATAGGAGGTTTTATAAACAAAAATTACTCTATCATATATATTTTATCCTCTGTTATTTATACACTAACAGTAGCAATTTTTATAACAGGCTCATATTTTATTTACGCTATATATAAGGATATAATTTTTGATAAAAAAACATCTACTGTCCTTACTACAATAGGCATAATGCTGCTTTTGAATTGCTCTGTTCTTATAGCTTCAAGCATCTGGATACTTTCTATAGGTGAAAGCTTATTATCTCCTGCTCTTATTTTTGTCTCTGCTCTTGGATATACTGTGTCCTCAGTATTATTAATTCTTTCAAGCTATGTTAAAAAAGCTACTGAATTAAAGGAGGAGGTAGATCTTACTCTATGATAATAATAAATATAGATGTAATGCTTGCAAAAAGAAAAATGTCCGTAGGTGAGCTATCAGAAAAGGTCGGTTTCACAATGGCAAATGTTTCTCTGCTTAAAAACGGTAAAATAAAAGCATTTAAGATATCTACTCTTGATAAGCTATGTGAGGTTCTTAAATGTCAGCCCGGAGATCTACTTGAATATGTAGACGGTGAGGATAATGAATAAGCATTATAATATTGTAATAATAGGTGCCGGTCCCTCCGGATGTATATTTGCTTCAGAGCTATATAAGAGTAATAAAAATTATTCCATAGCACTTATTGACGGACAAACAGAGGAAAATAAAAAGCCCTGTGGTGGTCTTCTTGCTCCCGATGCCCAAAAGGAGCTTACAAAGCTGAATCTCACTCTCCCCAAATATATATTGACCGACCCTCAAATATTTGAGGTTGAAACAATAGACTTAAAAAGCCGTATCAAAAAATATTATCAAAGACATTATCTGAATATGGACAGATACAAATTTGATAAATGGCTTCTCTCCTTGATTCCGGAGGGAGTTGATGTAATCAATGACAGATGTATCTATATTAGAAAAAGTGAATCAATTTATAATTTGAAGCTGAAGAACGGTGTTGAAATATCCTGTGATTATATTGTCGGTGCAGATGGTGGAAGCTCAATAGTCAGAAGAACACTTTTCCCTGCTCTGACCTACAGGTATACCTCCATACAAGAATGGTTCAAATGTGATAAGGGTTTATTTCCATACTATTCCTGTATATTTGACCCAAATACAAGTGACAGCTGCTCCTGGACTATATTCAAGGATGATTACATAATATACGGCGGTGCCTTCAAAACATTGGACTGTAAAACAAGGTACGAAGAACAGAAAAAAATGGTCGAAGAGTATATTGGTTATAAATTCGGTAAGCCTGAAAGAACTGAGGCATGTATGCTTTCAAGTCCACGGAAATGGAAGGATTTTTTGTGTGGAAGGGAAAATGCCTATTTAATCGGTGAAGCCGCAGGATTTATAAGCTCCAGCTCCTTTGAAGGAATCAGCTCTGCTCTTGCAAGCGGTAAAATGCTATCATTGGCATTTATAAACAGTAAAAAAAGTAAAAATATATTGAAGCTATATAAAAAATATTCTTTTAAGCTCAGAATCAAATTATATTTGAAAACCTTAAAAAGAAAAATACTGTGTTCTCCCTTTTTAAGATTTATAATTATGAAATCCGGTATCAAAAGTATAAAAAAATATTAATAAAAACTGACTGTACCTCATTGTACAGTCAGTTTTTTGCTTATATTATCAGAACATAGATATCTGATTAGTGGCAGACATATTACCGAAAACCCCGTTATCCTGTAAAAGCTGCATTACAGTTTTCGAGAGGGAGGTTTTTTGATGGAAATCCTCTATTGAGAATACCTCTCCACTGTCACGGGCCTCTGCAATCTTTTCTGCTGCCGTGTCACCGACACCTGCGATAGATGAGAAAGGAAGCCTTATTTTACCGTCCTCGGGTAAAAACTTAAATGCGTCTGATTTGTAAAAATCAACAGGTAAAAATTCAATATTTCTTGCAAGGCATTCATAAGCTAACTGAAGGGCAACAACCATTTCCTTTTCCTTCTGTGTTGCATCCATACCCTTCTTTTCTATTTCTTCAAGCCTATCAAGAATACCACGCTTACCTCTTGATACCATGGATGCCTCAAAGCCTCCGGGTGCAACCGTAAGATATGCAGCGTAAAACTCCATAGGATAATAGATTTTATACCATCCAAGACGGATAGCGGATATGTCGTATGCAACAGCGTGTGCCTTTGGAAACATATATTTGATTTTTTTACAGGAGCTAATATACCATTCGGGCACATTATTTGCCTTCATAGCCTCCTCGTACTCGGGCTTAACTCCCTTGCCCTTACGCACATCCTCCATTATCTTGAACGCCATACTCTTATCAAGGCCCTTATAAATGAGGTAAATCATAATACTGTCTCGTGTTCCCACAACCTCGGAAATAGTACATGTACCCTTCTTTATAAGATCCTGTGCGTTACCGAGCCATACATCCGTACCGTGTGAAAGTCCGGATATCTGCAGTAAATCCGAGAAATTCTTTGGTTTCGAATCCTCAAGCATCTGCTGTACGAACCTTGTGCCAAGCTCGGGTAATCCGTATGTACCTACAGTGCATTTAAGATCCTTAAGTAGATCCTTAGACCCAAGTGGCTCTGTACTTAACAAAAGCTCATAGACCTTTTTGTCATTCATCGGAACATCAAGTACAGATGTACCTGTATATGTTTCAAGCATTTTATACTTTGTTGGAATATCATGTCCTAACTCATCAAGCTTAAGAAGTGTATCATGAAGATACTCAAAGGTAAAATGAGTGGTTATAATGTCAGATGTAGCATCGTCTGCAGGGTGCTGTACGGGACAAAAATCATAAATCTCGTTTTCCTTAGGTACAACCACTATTCCTCCCGGGTGCTGTCCGGTAGTTCTCTTTACACCTGTGCAAAGCTCTACAAGTCTTGCAACCTCTGCCTTATTAACTGTTATCTTATGCTCATCCATATAGTTGGCAATATAACCATAGGCAGTTTTGGGTGCTATTGTACCGATTGTTCCTGCTCTGAAAACATTTTCAGCACCGAAAAGATCCTCTGTATATTTATGGACCCTACCCTGTACATCTCCTGAAAAGTTAAGGTCTATATCAGGAGATTTATCTCCCTTAAAGCCAAGGAAGGTTTCAAATGGGATATCGTGACCCTCATTCAGCATTTTTTTACCACAGTGAGGACAGCTTTTATCCGGTAGGTCAAAGCCCGAGCCTACACTACCGTCAGTAATAAATTCGCTATATTTACATTTGGGACAAACATAATGAGGCTGAAGGGGATTAACCTCCGATATACCTGCCATAGTGGCAACAAAGGACGAGCCTACCGAGCCTCGGGAGCCTACAAGATAACCCTGACTTTCGCTGTAATAAACGAGCTTCTGTGCTATCATATATAAAACAGCAAATCCGTTTTTTATTATAGAAGTAAGCTCTTTTTCAAGCCTTTCCTTTACTATATCGGGAATTACACCCCGGAAGCCGTACATATTCATAGCTCTGTCCCAGCACATTTTCTGAAGATCCTCCTCTGCACCCTCCATCTTAGGTGTGAAGGTACCCTTCGGGAAGGGTCTTATATCCTCATAATCGATCATATCAGCTATTTTATTTGTGTTGGTAACAACAACCTCATATGCCTTTTCCTTGCCTAAATATTCAAATTCGGCAAGCATCTCCTCTGTTGTTCTGAAATATAGACCGGTATCGCTGTCTGCATCTGCAAATTTCTGTCCTGCAAGAAGAATTTTTCTGCAAATTTCATCCTCTTTATTGATAAAATGTGCATCACAGGTTGCAACAACCGGCTTACCTAACTTTTCTCCAAGCTCTATAATTCTTTTGTTAAAGTTTTTAAGGTCCTCAACAGTTGCATCTCCCTTTCGTACCATAAACATATTGTTACATAGGGGTTGAATTTCAAGATAATCATAAAAATCTGCTATTTCCTCTATTTCGGTTTCACTTTTTCCGTCAACTATAGCCTGAAATAGCTCTCCTGCCTCACAGGCAGAACCTATTATTAGTCCTTCACGAAGCTCCATAAGCTCTGTTTTAAGAACTCTCGGGTGCTTCTTGTAATATTTCAAAAATCCGTTAGAAATAAGCTTGTATAAATTCTTAAGGCCTATTCTGTTCTTAACGAGAATTATCTGATGATATGAATTAAGCTTCAAAGGATCTGTATTGTTTCTTATTTGGTTTACCATGGAATCAATATCATAAATTCCCTCAGCACGAAGCTTATCAAACATACACACAAGGACCTTACCAAGCATTTCTGCATCATTAAAGGCTCTATGATGCTCAAATTCTCCTAATTTGAAATATTTAACAATGATATCAAGCTTATGTCTTTTAAGATCAGTATTTACATATCTTGATAAAGCAAGAGTATCAAGGTAAGAATAATTAAACTCTATACCGAGCTTATTGCATGCCTGTCTTATAAATCCTGTATCGAAGGTTGCATTATGGGCAACTAACATCCTGTCACCCACAAATGCAAGGAATTCAGGCAGAACCTTATCTATAGTTCTTGCATCTCTTACCATATCATCGGTAATTCCTGTAATCTCAACAATGTTCTGTGGTATAGGCATTTCCGGATTAACAAAAGAATTATATGTATCTATAACCTCTCCATCCTTGATAATAACTGCACCTATTTCCGTAATTCTGTCGTTTATATTTGATTTACCAGTAGTTTCTATATCAAAAACACAAAACTCACCGTCAAAATCTACATTTTTACTACCCGAAACAGGAATTGAAGTATCATTTACGAAGTATGCCTCCATACCGTAAATTATCTTCATATCATGCTTTTCACTTGCCAGCATAACAGGAGGAAAGCCCTGTACATTACCGTGGTCGGTAATTGCAACTGCCTTATGTCCCCATTTTTTTGCAAGCTTTACTATTTCTGTAGGCTCAATTGTAGCATCGAGCTGTGACATCATTGTATGCAGATGCAGCTCTACCCTTTTTTCGGGGGCGTTGTCCATCCTTTCAATAATGCCAATTCTATAAACATCAGTATAGATAAGCTGTAGCTCGTTATCAAATGTATCAGTCTTTACAATACATCTTATAGCATAAGCCTCACCCTTTTTGAAAATGGATAAAAGCTCCTCCTTTTCCGACGCAGAAACAACATCCTTAATATAAATAGATGAAATATTATCGGTAATTCCTATCTGTACAGCAATAGAGCTTCCTCTTTTAATGGGCTTTTCTGTTATTTCAAAAACCTTTCCTAAAACAACTATGCCGTGCATACCGTTTTCTATTTTGGAAATAGGAACTATGTTTTCAATTTCAAAGGCTCCTCCTGCAACATATTCCTTTACGGAAATGTCAAAGGTCATAGCCCCACATTTCACCTTGCCGTCCTTAATAACAGCTCTTTCCTCAGATTCGTTAAAGGACATAGATTTTTTATATTCCGCCCTCATTTCCTTAATAGAGGCTTCTTTCTCCTCCTTGGTGGATTTTGCATTTGCTATCTTCTGCTGTTCAAGTGCCTTTTTTAAGGTGCTTATTTTTTCTTTTTCAAAATTATTATGTACCTTTTCATAATCCTCCCGTTGTTTAACAGTAACAGGAATCCGAACACCAAACTCATCAAATATTATATCCGATATGATATTATTTGTATGTCCATTTTCTAAAAGGTCTATGCCACCTTTAATAAAAGGTACCTTTATAACAATATTATCGTAAGAAAAATCATAAGTATAATCTGAAAAGAAGCCCTGGCTTATAGCACCTCTTTTATATGTTTCAAAAATTATATCGTCAATATAATCGGCAGACAAAAGAGATGAGTCGTATTTTGTTGCAATACTCAGTCTGTTTAACCCATAAGCACTTTTAATCTCATCAATAAAGCTGTAAAGCTTGTCCTTTCTGACAATTTCGGTAAAACGAACTGTTATGTTCATATAACGAAGCTCTTTTTCAACCTTTGTAGAAAGCACCTCTCCATCCTTCATCATAGAAATAAAGCTGTCTGTCGGAGTATATTTCGGAAATCTCTCTATTAAATTCATTTTATGTCCTATTCGTAATCTCTGATTTTTTCTAATTCCTTCAAAAGAACATTTATTATCTCATCTTCCGGGATTTTTTTAATGATTTCTCCGTTTTTGAATAAAACGGCTTCACCCTTTCCTCCCGCAATTCCTATATCACATTCCTTTGCTTCTCCGGGACCGTTTACAACACATCCCATCAAAGCAACCTTAATATCCTTTCCCTTTGTGTCAAAGCCTTCTGTTGCCTTTTTGAACATAGAGGAAAGGGCTATTAAATCAATTTTAGTCCTGCCACATGTAGGACAGGAAACAATTTTTATTCCTCCCTTAGAATAAAAGCCTAAGGAATTAAGTAGTTCCTTTCCTGCTTTTATTTCCTCCAATGGATCAGCGGTCAGGGATACTCTGATCGTATCTCCTATACCGTCACATAAAAGAGAGCCTATTCCTGCACTGCTTTTCACAAGACCACTGTATGAATCTCCGGCTTCCGTAACTCCTAAATGTATGGGATAATTACACCTTGAAGCTATAATCCTGTTAGTCTGTATCATATTACGCACATCGGATGATTTAACAGATATTACAATATCCTCAAAGCCGTATTTTTCAAGCAGTGATACATGATAAAAAGCACTTTCAGCCAATGCCTCGGGAGTTGGAGACCCATATTTTTCAAGTATATGCTTCTCCAATGAACCACTGTTTACCCCTATTCTGATAGGCACACCGGCATCCTTACAAGCATTGCACACTTCCCTTATCTTCCATTCTTCACCTATATTACCTGGATTAATGCGAATTTTATCGATTCCTGCCTTAACACATTCAAGTGCTATACGGTAGTCAAAGTGAATATCGGCAACAACAGGAATAGTAATACCTGCAAGTTTTATTTTTTTTACAGTTTCAACAGATGCGATGTTGGGTACTGTAATTCTAACAATATCACACCCAACATTCTGGAGAGCTTTAACTTGTGAGATAGTAGCAGCAGCATTTTCCGTATCTGTATTGGTCATAGATTGAATAAGTATATCTGAGCTTCCTCCGATTGTCTTATCTTTAATCCTTACTTCTTTTGTTTTTCGTCTTATTTGATTATAGCTCATATCTATCCTCTGTTTATCAGGAATATAGTATCCTTAAAAATCAATACAATAGCAAGAAGCATTAACAGTGCAAAGCCAACTGCCCGTATTCCGTTTTCTATTCTTGGTGGCAGCTTCTTTTTAGTTATCATTTCTATAAATGTAAGGAGTAGTGTACCACCGTCAAGTGCAGGTATGGGTAAAAGATTCATAATTCCCAGGTTCATACCAATCAATGCAACAAGATAGAAAAATGATTCTGCACTGGTTTTAGCAGCAGTTGTCATTGCATCGGTAATTCCTACAGGTCCTGAAACCTGTTCAAGACCGTATTTACCTGTAATAAGACCTCCGATAGAATCCCAAACGGATTTTACTGAATATTTACAGGTGTGAAATGTATTTTTCATAACTGAGGAAAAGCTCCTTCCCTCACCGTATACAGTAAAGTCTGGGGCACCAAAGGTTGTACCCTGTAATTCATATGACGGGAAAATTACATTGGAAATTGTAATTTCCTCTCCGTTTCGTATTACTGTTACAGTAACAGGAGCACCGCCATTCATATTGATTTCATAGCTTAAATCTCCTGCTGTATAAACATTTGTACCGTTTATCTCTATTATTTCATCATTTTTCATAAGTCCGGTATCGTCGCTAATAGCGTCTTTACCAAAATCATAAATAATTGTAGTGCCGAATCTGGGAGTACAAAGTGTTATGATGAAAAATATCAGTATGGACACAAGGATATTCATAGTTGCACCGGCAATTACAATTATAAATCTTTTCCACGGTGCTTTTTTTGTAAAGGCATCCGGATGATTGCTCTCATCATCCTCTCCTTCCATAGCAACAAATCCTCCTATGGGAAGAACTCTTAATGAGTATATTACACCGTCTTTTCCTTTTTTTGAAAAAATTTTGGGTCCCATACCTATGGAAAACTCATTTATTGCAACCTTAAATTTTTTTGCAAATATAAAATGACCGAGTTCATGAATAAAAATCATGAACCCAAATACAAGTATAGCTATTAAAATATACAATTCTTTTACCTCGTTATATTATTTCACGAAGCTGTTAATTAACTCGTTAGTCCTAATTCTTGCCATCTTATCGGCATAAATAATTTCGTCAAGAGTTGGGTTACCTATATTTTCAAAGCCTGTAACCACATTTTCCACTATATCAAAAATATCTGTAAAGCCAATTTTATCTTTAAGAAAAGCTCCAACAGCTATTTCGTCCGACGCATTAAGCACTGCGGGAATTATTCCATCCTCTTTTATTGCATAAAATGCAAGAGACAAAAGTGAAAAGGTATCCATATCGGGATCATCAAATGTAAGCCTTGACAGTGCAGCAAAATCAAGAGCATCTGCAAGTGCTGTTTTTCTTTCCGGATATGTTATAGCATATTGAATACAGGTCCTCATATCAGGAGCACCCATTTGTGCTATAATACTGTTATCAATATATTCAACTGCAGAATGCATTATACTCTGAGGATGAACAACAACCTTAACCTGCTGTGGACTGACTCCAAAAAGCCTAACTGCCTCAATAACCTCAAATCCCTTATTCATAAGAGAAGCACTGTCAACGGTAATTTTCGGTCCCATTTTCCATGTAGGATGGCTCAATGCATCCTTAGCAGTAATACCCCTTAGCTCTTCTCTTTTTCTACCCCTGAAGGGACCTCCTGAGGAGGTAAGTATAATACGCTTTATTTTGTTATCAGCAACCTTATCCAAGCATTGAAAAATTGCACTATGCTCACTGTCAACGGGTATCATCTCGGCATTGTTCCTCTTAATTTCATCTATAAGGAACTTATACGCTATAACGATAGCCTCTTTATTAGACATTGCAATTCGCTTTCCACTTTTTGCACATGCTATAGCAGGTGCCAGCCCTGCAAAACCGCTTACAGCATTTACGGCAACATCGGCATTACTCTCCATAATTGCATCAATAGCAGAAGCCTCTCCCGAATATACCTTGATATCTGTATCCGAAAGCTTTATTTTAAGCTCTGATGCAGCTTTTTCATTTGTCATAACGCATACACGGGGATTTAGCATCCTTGCCTGCTTTTCGATTATATCAACAGAGGAAGAAGCCATCAAAAGGTCAACCTCGCATGATATATTTTTAGCAACATCAATGCTTTGTACACCTACTGAGCCGGTTGAACCCAGTATAGCGATTTTTTTATTTTGGGAATTCATATTTTCACCTGATTATATAATGTTAAGCATGGAAATAACGATATAAAGGAAGGGAGAAACAAGCATTACGCTATCGAAACGGTCAAGAACTCCTCCGTGTCCGGGGAACAAAAAGCCATAATCCTTGATTTCATACTGTCTTTTTACAGCCGAGGCAATAAGATCTCCTATCTGGGATACAACAGCTACAACCGCACCCATTATAATAAGCTCAATATAGCTCATTTCAAATCCGAAGGATGCTCTTAATATAAAACCGTAAAGTGCAAAGGCACCTATAGTAAATACTATACCACCAATAGAGCCTTCTATTGTCTTTTTAGGACTGATTGCGGGAATAAGCTTATGTCTGCCGAGGAATTTTCCTGTGAAATATGCAAAGGTATCACATACCCAAGCACCAATAAATATAAGAAGATAATAATAATTACCGTTATCCATATATCTTATATTTACCACAGAGGTAAAGCAAAGTATTACATAGGTGCAAAGTGCAAACAGGCTCATTACATCTGTTATTTTATCCTGATTAAGTCTGAACATAACATATGCAAGTGAGTATATAAGAAGCAAGAATACACAGGCTACTGCAATAATAAAGAAATAAGGCTTGATTACATCGAAATACGCAAGCATAGGCAGTCCCAATGCTACTAAATAAATAGGAATACAGAGTCCCCAGTTCTTATGCATACCAATGCATTTTGCCATTTCATATACACCTACAGCACAAATAATTGCAAATGCTATCGGAAATGCTAATGTGTCAGAAAAAATGCAAATAGGAACAAATATCGCTATTGCACAAATTGCTGTAATAATTCTTGTTTTCATATTTCCCCCTTATTTTATACCACCGAAATTTCTTTTCCTTGAATAAAAGCTTTCTATAGCCTTATATAACTCCTTTTTATCAAAATCCGGCCATAATGTATCTGTAAAATAAAATTCAGAATACGCACACTGCCAGAGTAAAAAGTTAGAAATCCTACACTCATTTGCTGTTCTTACGATAAGATCAGGGTCCTTTGAAGCTCTCGTATATAAATGTGTTGATATATCGTTCTCGTCAATATCTGTCTTACCTTCTCTTGCAAGCTCGTTAAATGCATTTACAATTTCTGATCTGCCACCGTAATTGAATGCTATATTTAAAATGTTAGAACAATTTAAGGTTTCTCTTTCAAGGCTTTCCATTTTGTTTCGGAGACCATCATCAAGAACAGATTTGTTGCCTAAAAATATAAACCTTATATCCTTCGATTTATCAACCTTATCAATATAAGAATTCAAAAGACCTATAATTGCATCTACCTCTTCCTTAGGTCTTTTCCAATTTTCCGTTGAAAAGGCATATACAGTAACGGTTTTTATACCGAGCTTATTACATTCTCTTACAACATTTTCAAAAGCAACTGCACCTTGCTTATGCCCTGCTTTTCTTGGTAGTGATCTTTTTTTAGCCCAACGACCGTTTCCATCCATTATAAATGCAATATGGGACAGACGGTCGTCAACCTTTATCTCACTTGCTTTTTTATGAAACAGCATTAAAATCTCCTATCTCCATATTGCATAAAAGACCACAAAAGTGGTCTTTTATTGTTATATAGCCATAATTTCCTTTTCTTTTGCAGATGTAATTGCATCAATTTCCTTGATGAACCTATCTGTAATATCCTGAACAGACTTTTCGGAAGCCTTCTGCTCGTCCTCTGTCATTTCACCATTTTTCTTCATCTTCTTAGCCTCATCGATACCGTCACGACGAATATTACGAACAGCAACCTTAGCATCCTCACCCATTTTGGAAACCTGCTTATTAAGGTCCTTTCTACGGTCCTCGGTAAGCTGAGGGAATACAAGACGAATAACCTTACCGTCATTTGCAGGTGTAATTCCTATGTCGGAAGCCAAAATTGCCTTTTCAACAGACTTAAGGAGAGATGTATCCCAAGGCTGAATAACTATAGTTCTTGCGTCGGGAACAGAAACTGTACCAATCTGATTGATGGGTGTGGCTGTGCCGTAATAATCAACAGTTACTCTTGAAAGAATATTGGGGTTAGCTCTACCTGCTCTTACAGTATCAAGCTCATTTTTGTAAGCCTCTATGCTCTTTTTCATTCTGTTTTCTAAATTTTTTGTGTCAAGCTTCATAATTTCATTCTCCTTTTACTACAGTACCCATTTTGGCACCCATTATTACTTTATAGATGTTTTCGCATTTATCGAGACCAAATACATGTATCGGAATATTGTTATCCATTGCAAAGGATGTAGCTGTGGAATCCATAGCAGCAAGTCCTCTTGCAAGTATCTCCTTATAAGTGATATCCGAAATTTTCTCGGCGTTAGGATCCTTTCTCGGGTCAGCGGTATATATAGCATCTATATTCTTAGCCATAAGAACTATATCTGCTCCTATTTCTGCTGCTCTTACAACAGCTGCTGTATCAGTAGAAACAAAAGGAATACCAAGTCCTCCACCGAAGATTACGACCTTACCGTTCTCAAGCTCTGAAACAGCATCGTCTCTTACAAAGGGCTTTGCAAATGCCTTCATCTCAACAGATGTCATTACAACTGTATCGAGTCCGTTACGAATAAAAGATTCCTGAAGTGCAACAGCGTTAATACAGGTAGCAAGCATTCCCATATGGTCAGCCTTTACCCTATCCATATTTTCTCCACTTCTGCCACGCCAGATATTACCTGCACCAACAATAATACCAAATTGCACACCCTTATCTGTGCATTGCTTGATTACTGAAGCGATTTCTTTGATATAATCAAAGTTCAATATACCGTCAGGTCCCGAAGAAATAGCCTCTCCGGAAAGCTTAAGTAAAACTCTCTTATAAACCGGATTTTCCATTTTTGCTACACATCCTCACATGTTTGTCATTAATAATATAATACTATATATTTGTTAATTTGTAAATATAAAAATTCAAAAAAGTTATTTTTTCTATAAAAAAACCGACAGAAATCTGTCGGTTTTTATGTTAATAGTTATTAGCCCTTAACCATCTTTTCGATTTCAGCTGCGAAATCGTCTTCTCTCTTTTCGAGACCTTCGCCCTTTTCGTACATAAAGTAACCAACAACCTTGATCTCACCGCCAAATTCCTTAGCTGTGTCAGCAACATACTTGCCAACGGAGATCTTGTCATCCTTTACATATGACTGCTCAAGCAAGCAGTTCTTTTCATAGAACTTACCAAGCTTACCGATAACCATCTTCTCAAGAATCTGAGCAGGCTTATTAGCATTTTTAGGATCGTTTGCAAGCTGTGCAAGAATAACGGACTTTTCTTCCTCGATATCCTTTTCAGGAACGGAAGCCTTATCAAGGTAAAGTACAGGCATAGCTGCAACCTGGAGTGCAATATTCTTTGCAAATGATGCGAAGCCTTCGTTTGCTACTGCCTTATCATCTGCCTCAAACTTAACGATAACACCTGTTGAGCCCTTACCGTGAATATAGGATGTAAGCACACCCTCAACAATAAGGAAACGGCGGATGTTCATATTCTCGCCAATTGTGAAAATCATATCCTTGAGCTTTGCCTCAACAGTCATATCTGTACCGTCAAAGTTCTTTGTGTTAAGCTCTGCTACATCAGCAGGCTTTGTAGCGATTATAGTTCTGAGAAGACCCTTAACGAAGTCAAGGAACTTTTCGTTCTTTGCAACGAAGTCAGTCTCAGCGTTAACCTCGATCATTGCTGCTGTCTTACCGTCATCGCTAATAAGAATATCAACTACACCCTCAGATGCAATACGGCTTGCCTTCTTTGCAGCTACTGCAAGACCCTTCTCACGAAGGAGCTTAACTGCAGCATCAAAATCACCATTAGCCTCTGCAAGTGCTTTCTTACAATCCATCATTCCGCAGCCTGTCTGTGTTCTAAGGTCTGCAACCATTTTTGCTGTAATAGCGGCCATTTCTATATCCTCCGAAAATTATAAATTATTCAGCTTCTGCTTCTACTTTCTCTTCTACTGCTTCAACAGGTGTTTCACCCTGTCTGCCTTCGATTACTGCGTCGGCAATTGCAGCAGAGATAAGCTTAATAGCACGAATAGCATCGTCGTTACCGGGGATGATATAATCTGCATCGTCAGGATCGCAGTTAGTATCTACGATAGCGATAACAGGAATACCAAGTCTCTTAGCTTCAAGAACAGCATTGTGCTCCTTCTTTGTATCTACAATAAAAATTGCGGAAGGAAGCTTTTCCATTGTCTTGATACCGCCAAGGTTCTTTTCAAGGTCGTTCATTTCCTTTACAAGACCTGCAACCTCCTTCTTGGGAAGAAGATCGAATGTGCCATCCTGCTGCATCTTCTGGAGCTGGTTAAGACGAGCAATACTCTTCTTAATTGTCTGGAAGTTTGTGAGCATACCACCGAGCCAACGAACATTTACATAGTACATACCACAACGCTGAGCTTCCTCACGGATAGCATCAGTAGCCTGCTTCTTTGTACCTACGAAAAGGATGTCGCCACCCTCGGCAGCAATGTCACGAGCAAACATATACGCCTCGTCAAACTTACCTGCTGTCTTCTGAAGGTCGATGATGTAAATACCATTTCTTTCTGTGAAGATGTACTCTGCCATCTTAGGGTTCCATCTTCTTGTGTGGTGTCCGAAGTGAACACCTGCTTCAAGCAACTGCTTAATTGAGATTACTGACATTTTAATGTCCTCCTTTGGTTTTTCCGCCATCCGTACTTTTCGTTCCTACCAAAAAAATCAGCACCGAAAACGCATCACAGCACGGATGTGTGTTTTATTTTTTTGTGTGCTCTCATACACACGCAATGCATTATAACACACATATTATTGTTATTTCAATATGAATTTCATCTGTTAACAAAAAATTTACAATTTATTTTTTTCTACATTATTTATATAAAAGAAAACCGCGGAAAATCCGCGGTTTAATTTCTTTTTATTCTGTGGGTTCACCGGGTTCGGTAGGTTCACTTGGCTCTACAGGCTCATCCTCGGGAAGTGCCTTTGCAGTTGTATAAGAAGTGTAAACCGTTGTATATACTTCCATAGCATCCTTGTATGCAGCAGAATTTTTGATTGCCAATACCGCTTCATTTGTTGTTTGGGCATTGCTCCACTCTGCAGCAAATGTAGCAAACTCCTCTGCAGACATATCCTCAATAGTATCATATACAGAGTCGTTCAATGTGTTAAGAGCTGCTATTTTAGTATTGTATTCACCCTTCTTAGACAGCTTATTGTAGTAAGCATCGAATCCTGCATAAGGATCTGTAATGGAATCATAGTTAACCTTTTTAACATCGGTCCAATAATCCATGGATACACCCTCAGCAACATATGTAAGGTATCCATTACCTGTGTAAAGAGAATTCATCTTATATGCATACTTGCCCTGATTATCCTTAATCATTTCAAGTACACCATCTTCGTTTATCTCGTAATCATCATCCTTAATGCCGTACTGCAAAAGTGTACGAATCTCTGCATCTGTCTGAAGATTATATACAATGTCCTTTGCTCTTTCGTACTCAATAGAATAATCGGTTACTGCAAATACAGAATCAAAAATGCTTTCCTCGGATAATACAGGAACCTTTGTCTTGATAACATAGTAATCCTCCTCATAATCCTTGATTTCTGTATAGTCGCATTCAATATAAGAAACTGCTATCTTCTTGTCAGTTTCGGAAGCCTCACCGTATGTTTTATAAAGCTTCATGAAAGTAACATAATCAATATTACCAAGTGTATCAGTGGGAGCACCGCCGTTAACCCCGGATCCTACAAGTGAGAAATCATCCTCATTGCCCCAATATGTTAAAGGAGCATCATCCAATGTAGCTGAGAAAGGAATTGTATTTGAAACTGATGTTACACTGTTTACAAACTTCTCAAGCTCTACATAATCAACATCTCCGTTATCATTTGTGATGGAGTTGATATCAAAATCGGGAACAAAGCTTGCAACAGACTTGTCGATAAGCATGTACTTATACTCTCCATCAGAGAAAAGATGATTGTTGGGAATACCGTAAATTTCATAGGAATTACCTGTCTTTACTTTAAGAGCATCAAGAATCTCTGATCTTATAGTCTTATTGATCTGGTTATAATTAGAAGTAGTCAAATCAGTCTTCCAAGAAGAAAGCTGACCCTTACTGTAGTACTTAACATAGTCTTCTTTGCTTCTGATAAGTATGATGTCAAGCTGAGTATCACGAACTTTGGGATATAAAAGCTGAATTGTGCCGTTTTCTACTCTTCCGGCTGTTGTCTTGTATTCAGGATAATCCTCGTGTCCTACAAGAGAGCTGGGTTTCCTATAGTCTTTATTGCTCTCCTTGTTCTTCAGTTCATTCATCTTATTGGCAAGGACAGTGTCATATTCGCCGTCATTTACCGCAATGATTTTAATTTGAGCACACATTTCTTTGCGAAGTCTAACATTAATCGCCTCTTCAACTGCAGCAAGTCTTTCCTGGAACTCAGGTGAGCTTGGATTTGCATCTGTAGGGATCATGATATTAAATGTGAGGGGTACCTTTGCTGTATTTCCAACAATGTCCTTAATAATCTGCTCATCGGTTCTGTTATCAGAGCAAGATGTAAGGAAAACTGAGCACAACATCAATATTGCGAGTGCAAAACATAATAATCTTTTTTTCATTTCGGTGAAATCCTCCAATTTCTTATACAAGTACAATTATACAATAAGAAAGTATTTTTGTCAAGTTGTTTTATGCATCATTTACAAATTTTAACACTTGTACGGCAATTTTATTAGTCTAAATAATCCTTAAGACGCTTAGATCGGCTTGGATGACGGAGTTTTCTAAGTGCTTTTGCCTCAATTTGGCGTATTCTCTCTCTCGTAATATCGAACTCCTTACCAACCTCTTCAAGTGTCCTTGTCCTGCCGTCCTCAAGACCGAAACGAAGCTTTAACACCTGCTCTTCTCTGGGGGTTAGAGTATGGAGAACCTCGTTAATTTGCTCTTTAAGAAGTGTATAAGAGGCAGCCTCAGCAGGTGCAGGTGAATCATCATCAGGTATAAAATCACCAAGATGGCTATCCTCTTCTTCACCGATAGGAGTCTCAAGGGAAACAGGCTCAAGAGCATATTTCATTGTATCTCTTACCTTCTCAGGTGTCATATCCAGCTTTTCTGCAATTTCCTCAGGGGTAGGCTCTCTTCCATACTCCTGGAGAAGCTGTCTGGATATCCTTGATACCTTGTGAATGGTTTCAACCATATGTACAGGTATTCTTACTGTTCTTGCCTGATCTGCAATAGCTCTTGTAATAGCCTGTCTTATCCACCATGTTGCATAGGTCGAAAATTTGAAGCCCTTGGAACAGTCAAACTTCTCAACTGCTCTCATAAGTCCGAGGTTACCCTCTTGAATAAGGTCGAGAAATGCCATTCCTTTATTAAGATGCTTTTTTGCTATACTTACAACAAGACGAAGGTTTGCTTCAACGATCTTTTTCTTTGCCTTCTCGTCTCCATCCATCATCCTTTGAGCAAGAATCTGTTCCTCCTCAACAAGAAGAAGAGGTACTCTGCCGATATCCTTAAGATACATTCTTACAGGATCATCAATAGAAAGACCCTCCTGCATCTTTTCAATATCCTCGGAGCTGATGATGTCCTTCAACTCTTTTTCCAAGTCATCTACATCATCACTGTCCATATCCTCGGCATTTTTGGTGCTTTTAATAGACTCATAAATCTCATCAAGATTATCGTTGCTGTAAAAATCCTCAAACTTGTCCAAATCGTTGATTTCTGCTTCAACATCAGACATACTGTTTCCCTTGGAGTTTTCAATAAGCTCGTTAATATCATAATTGCTTTGAGAATTCATTTTTATTTACCCCACTTATTTCACTTTTTATTTTTGAATAAATTTTCCAATGAGCCAAAATTTGTTTCTGCATCTTCCCTATTTTTTTCTGCCTTTAAGGATTGAATGTATGCATCCAAAATTTCAGTTCCGTTAGAATCAAGCTTTTGACGGTCTACAACCATCTTTGTTATCCGTGATATTTCATTTATATTGAAATCTTCTTCAATAAACGCTAAATCAAATTTCCCGTTAGTAATGTAAGCCGTTAGTATTTTTGTAAATACCCGTTTATTGAATGAAGTAACAAAATCATCGGGCGAAAGCGTATCTATACATTTCTTAAGATGCTCCTCATGAAGCTGCATCATTCCCAATATAGCTTCCTCGGCTTTACTTGCTTTCATATTTGATGAGCTTTCCGGATTTACTTTATCAGAGTTGCCACTTGACGCACGGTAAATCTCACTCATTTGAGTAGATTTTTCCTCTCTTATACCCCTTTTTAATGCATAAGCAACATCACGCTTTAGGCTCTCTAAAGGAATATCCAGCTTGTCCGATATGTATTTACAGTATAACTCTCTTTCTACATTTGAATGATAAGTAGCAATGATGTTACAAATTAAGGCAGATATCTTTATCTTATCCTCGACATTGTTTACATCATATTGGAGAAGCAGCTTGTCCAGCTCGAATTCTATCCTTGTCTTAGATTCATCAAGAAGCTGAGAAAATTTATTTGCACCAAATCGCTGTATATACTCATCAGGGTCCTTTGCTCCCGACATATTGAGAATCTTTACATCGATTCCTACCTCTTGTAAGAGCTTGAAGGCCTTATCTGCAGCTCTTTGCCCTGCTTTGTCACTGTCGTAGGAAATAACAACCTTCTTTGTATACCTTGAAAATATCCGAGCCTGTTCGGATGTTATGGCAGTACCAAGAGTTGCAACAGCATTTTCGAAGCCTGCTGCATGTAGTGCAATTACATCCATATATCCCTCGCACAGAATAAGCATTTTTTCACATTTGTTCTTAGCATAATTCAATGCAAAAAGGTTTTTGCTTTTTTTGAAGGCAGGAGTGTCAGAGGTGTTAAGATATTTAGGCTCTGAATTATCCATAACTCTTCCACCAAAAGCAACAACATTTCCGGATACATCTATAATAGGAAAAATTACTCTGTTTCTGAAAAGATCATATACCGAATTATTTTTTCCTCTGGAGCATAGGAATCCCTCAACCATTTCATTATCGCTGTAGCCGAGCTTTTTCAAGTGGTCATGGAGAGCACCAAAGCTATTAGGTGCAAATCCGATTCCAAAATGCTTCACAGTAGCCATCGAAAGTTTTCTTTTGTTAAATATATAATCTCTTGCAGCTGCCCCCTGTTTTTCATCAAAGAAAGTATTTCTGAAAAACTTTGCAGCTTCCTTATTCATATCAAGAACTCTTTGCCTTGATACACCGTTAGCTCTGTCTGCCTGAACATCCTCGGGAATGGTTATACCTGATCGTTTGGCAAGAACCTTAATCGCAGACATATAATCAAGATTCTCCGTTCTCATGGTAAAGCTTATAACATCACCACCGGCACCGCAGCCGAAGCAATAGAATGACTGTGTGCCGGGAAATACAACGAATGACGGTGTTTTTTCACTGTGGAACGGACACAAACCGCTGTAATTTGAGCCGGCTCTTTTGAGAACCACATGCTGTGATATGATGTGCTCAATCTCGTTCCTGAATTTAATATCCTCTATTATATTTGCAGGAATCATGATTTACCTCCCCAGATATCGGGAACATAAAGCTCTCTGAAGGTTTTTATTGCATATCTATCCGTCATACTTGAAATGTAATCGCAAACACTTCTCTCTGCACCCTCTTTTTCGCAAATTCGTCTATACAAGGGCGGAAGCTTATCAGGTGATTTTACAAAATAATCAAAAAGTATTCGTAGCATCTCTATTGCTTTATCCTCTTCTGCCTTTACAATCCTGTTATGATAAACATTATCAAAAAGAAAAGCACGGAGAGATAGAGTTGCCTCTGAAATTTCATCACTCATTTTTACATATGGCTTATTAATGCTCTCGTCGATTACGGATCTTACCATTGTATTGATTCTTTCACTGTGTCCTCTGCCAAGGACCGATATAATATCCTTAGGTATATCATCAATGGTAAGAACGCCTGCTCTTACTGCATCATCAATATCATGATTTATGTATGCTATCCTGTCAGCAAGCTTAATTACCTTACCTTCAAGAGTGGATGCCTCATTTGAGCCGGTATGATTCAGAATAGCATCCTTTACTTCCCAAGTAAGATTAAGTCCTTCTCCGTTATTTTCGAGTAACTCCACTACCCTTAAGCTTTGCTTATAGTGGGAAAAATCGGGAGAAAAAAACTTTTGCATAGCATATTCGCCGGAATGTCCGAAGGGAGTATGTCCAAGATCATGACCAAGAGCAGCAGCCTCGCATAAATCCTCATTAAGTCTGAGTGCCCTGGCAATTATTCTGGCAATCTGTGTTACCTCAAGAGTATGTGTCATTCTTGTTCTGAAATGCTCATCCTCCGGTGAAAAGAAAACCTGTGTTTTATGCATAAGGCGTCTAAAGGATTTGCAATGCAATATCCTGTCTCTATCTCTTTGAAAATCTGTACGATTGGGACAGGGTGGAATTTCAACATCTCTTCCTTTTGTATCAGATGTTAAAAATGCATAAGGAGATAAAAAGGTTTTTTCTCTCTCAAGAAAAATTTGATTGGCATTCATATTCATTCCCCCTTTTTTGCATACGATATATATATAATATAAATACGCAAAAAGAGTACAAAATACTTTTTTGTACTCATTTTGTGTCGAATCTTTCTCCAACAGCCTCAAGAATAAGCTTAGCAGCAAAGATTTCTGTGATATTCGATTTCAATTTTTCACTCTTGTCCTCAGGAACAGCAAATAAAACTGTTATATTGGAACTAAATTCAGTACTATCAACAATGACATTGTATGAAGATAAAATAGCTTGGAGCCTATTGTAATCCGAGTAAGTACATTCAATTTTATACTCAAGATATTTTTCAAAAACAGCAATCTCTCCTGCTTCAAGAGCCATTGATGCAGCTGTTGAATAGGCTCGTACAAGACCACCGGCTCCGAGCAGAATACCGCCAAAGTAACGGGTAATTACAACACACACATCAGTAATACCGGACATTCGTATCGCATTTAGCGTTGGCATACCCGAGGTCCCCTGGGGTTCCCCATCATCGGAATATCTTGCCACTGCTCCGTCACCAATCATATATGCATAAACATTGTGAGTTGCATCAGAAAATCTTTTCTTTCGTTCTTTAATAATTTGAAGTGCCTCTTCTTCATTTTTTACAATTGCAGAATATCCAATAAACAGTGATTTTTTCTCGGTAAATTCTATCTCAGCAGAGTGCTTCAATCTTTTGATTTTTTCAATATTCATAAGGGTTTTAAGGTTTTAGGCGTTTGTAAAAGTTATCTCAGATATTTCCTTAAAATACCCTTTGTCTTTTCGTCAACGCACGCCTCTACCAGAACTCCTTCTTCCACATATTTTGTGCTCTTTATCTCAGAGCTTTTATACAATATATTCATCTGACCTTGCTCAGCATACGGGAACAGAAATACCTCGTTTGTTTTACCATTTCTGCATAACTGCTCCAGCTGTTCTGTGAGTTCATCAAGCCCTTCTCCACTCTTAGCACATAATGTAACTACTCTTGATTCTCTTCCCTTGATTAAGCGAAGGTCGTAAAGTCTTTCATTTGTTGTTAAATCAGCTTTGTTAAATACATAAAGCTTTGGCTTATTATTTGCTCCCAAGGACTCAAGAATGGAATCTGTTACAGCCATATGCTCTATACATTCATCATCCGAAGCATCGACAACAATAATTAAAAAATCACAATATACTGTTTCCTCCAATGTGGATTTGAAGGCATGAACAAGATGATGAGGAAGCTTTTTAATAAATCCTACTGTATCTGTAATCAGCATTTTTATTCCACTCGGAAGCTCAAATTTTCTTGTTGTAGGGTCAAGAGTTGCAAATAGCTTATCCTCTGCCAGTATTCCCGCACCTGTCAGAAGGTTAAGAAGGGTTGATTTTCCTGCATTTGTATATCCCGCTATACATGCCTTCACAATACCGCTTTTATCTCTTTGTGTTCTTGTGAGAAGCCTGTTTTTCTCAAGTTCCTCAAGCTCATGTCTTAAAAATGCAATTCTCGAGGCGAGGCGACGCCTATCGATTTCCAGCTTGCTCTCTCCCGGTCCTCTTGTACCTATACCACCTCCAAGCCTTGACATATCCTTGCCCTTACCCATAAGCCTTGGAGCAGTATATTTTAACTGTGCAAGCTCTACCTGTATCTTACCTTCTGCACTGACTGCGTGAAGAGCAAAAATGTCAAGTATAAGCATGCTTCTGTCTATTACATCGACTTCGGTTGTGTTCTCTATATTTTTAATCTGTGCCGGAGTCAGCTCACAATCAAATACCACCATATCAATTTGATTATTTTTACAAACCTCGGCAAGCTCCTTTAGCTTGCCTTCTCCTATATAAGTAGAAGCCTCAGGAGTATTTTTTAACTGGGTCAGTGTAGCATATACCTTGCCACCAGCAGTTTCCACAAGTCGTTCCAGCTCCTTTAATGAACTTTCACACTCTTCTGCTCCGCCCTGTGGATAAACACCCACAGTAATTACTTTAGTATCCTTATTTTCCATAGACCTCTCCTTCTATAAGTTAAAAGGGTAAGCAGTTAGACTACTTACCCGATCGACCAAATTATTTACCGCCGTTAAGACGCTTCTTGAACTTATCAACTCGTCCGCCTGCATCAACGAATTTCTGCTTACCTGTAAAGAAAGGATGGCACTTAGCACAAATTTCAACAGAGATATCGCCCTTTGTTGACTTTGTTACAACTGTATTGCCACAAGCACATCTGATAGTTGCTTCCTTATATTCGGGATGAATTCCTGCCTTCATTCTTTTCACCTCTTTTAGTTAAACTATAATTTTCGACTTATTATACTACACATCATATACAAAAGTCAAGGATTTTTTCAAATTATTTTTTAAATTTTTGTTTCTATTTCTTTTTTAAGTCTTTTCATTATCTTTTTTTCCAATCTCGAGATATAAGACTGTGATATTCCCAGCTCATCCGCAACCTCCTTTTGTGTTTTTTCCTTGTAACCGTTTAATCCAAAACGCATATTAACTATTAGTTGCTCTCTTTTATTCAGCTTTGATACTGCATCTGCAATTATTTTTTTATCTTCCTTCTCTTCTATGTTCCTGTATACCTCATCCTCTTCGGTTCCTAATATATCGGAAAGCAATAGTTCATTTCCGTCCCAATCCGTATTGAGAGGCTCATCAATAGATATTTCTATATGTCTGTTACTGCTTTTTCTTATGTACATAAGTATTTCATTTTCGATACATCGTGAAGCGTATGTAGCTAATTTTATATTCTTATCGGATTTATAAGAATTTATAGCCTTGATAAGTCCGATTGTACCTATCGAAACAAGATCCTCAATACCTACTCCGGTATTTTCAAATTTTTTTGCTATATATACTACCAATCTTAAATTATGTTCGATAAGAACACTTGCCTTTTCGGGCTCTGACTGCATTTCAGAAATAATTACCGCCTCCTCGTCGGCACTTAACGGAGGTGGCAACAGCTCCGGACCATTAATATAATACAGCTCATTATTTCTATTGCTAAAAAATATTTTTAATATAATTTTCTTAATATATCTGAACATAGCTCCTCTATAAAAGCGAATACGGAATGCACCCCTCATATCCCGCAAAGCCTTTGTTTTCAACCGGCGCAATTATTGCGTCTGTATTTTTACCGTCAATCTTTAATACTTTAGGAATAACTCCCTTAAGTACTCCTTTGGAATTTGTAACCCTGTAAGGTATATATTTTTTGTAAATATCGGGAATATTATCTATTTCTTTGCCAAGCTGACCGTCCCTTGAAACAAGGATAACCGGTCTTCCACTTAATGGATCCGATAGCATATTACCTGTATCACACAATGCACTTAATAAATGTATTTTTTCATTTATCTTCACCTCCAAGGATGCTGAGGTAATATTCTTCTCTTTACTAAATGCTTTACCAAAAATAACAGCACATATAATGGATAATGATGTAATTACAAAAAATCTTGCTCCGCTATACACACTTGTATATGAATAATCAAGGATGTATTTTGATAAAATTTTATTCAAAAATGAATAGAAAACACTCATAAAGGTAGCAAGAGTCAAGCTTACACCCCAATAAACTATGTACATAGAAAATAATCTCCGTACACTTCTTTCATAATATGCAATCAAACACATTAAAAGAGATACTGACAAATTTATTATTATGCCAATAACCGTATTAACAGGTACTAACAGCTCAAATACCCCATATAGTCCACCTAATGCCGAAGATAATAAAATCCTTCTTTTGTTTATTTTTCTGTTAAGAAGAAGCTGAGTAATAAACATAGATATAAAATCCATACTGAAATTTATCGCAAACAATATATCAGCGTAAACTACCAAATTATCCCCTCCTTTTAGTTGATTATACCTCTTCCATAATGTGAAAAATGTCAAAGAAAATACGCTATCTAATAAAAATAATAACAAAGTTCTACATTTTTTGAAGACAACTACTTGAAAATAAATAAATTGATGATAAAATATAGATGAAGCTTTTGTGGAATTATATATTTGAATTCCTCTTCTTCACAAATTTACTATAGGACGGAACATATTTATGAAAAAAATCGTAGCAATACTGCTTCTGGCGGTTCTGATGCTGTCATTCACATCCTGCTCTGAAACTATTGATTATGACCTCTCTGCTATGGATAAGCATGAAGCCATAGAATTCTTAAACGGTGTAACCGGCAAAACAGAAGAAATGGAAGGAAAGGTAATCAAGATTCAAGGCCTTTTTTATGAAATAAAAACTGTTGATAGAATATACTATTCTGTGATGATAGTAGAGGAAGAACACGGTCATAGAAACGGTATTGAGTTTGTTCTTGAGGAAGAACCCGAATCCTATCCTGAGGTTGGAACAGAGATAATCGTTGTTGGTGAGTTTTCCACATATAAAGAAGGCATCAATACCTTTTGCCAGCTTTCCAATGCTACTATGACAATCGTTGAAAAATAAAATAAAAACAGATTTGAAATTTCAAATCTGTTTTTTGTTTTATTCCTTTGCTGCCTTTATAATTTCAGCAAAGTATTTTTCTTTTACAGAAGGAAAGCTGTTAATATCACAGTGCCACATATTATCAACAGTTATGTATTCTATTGCTTTATTCTCTTTTCTCATCGCATCAACAAATCTATTTGAATGCATTTCCATATTTACCGCAGTATCTGCTGTTCCGTGAATAATGTAATACTTGATATTTGGCATATTTTTCACCTGGTGCAGCGGTGAATTATTCCTTACAGCATCTTCTAAGGAAATATCCGAATAATTAAATGCAAGATATACAGTCCTTGGTAAATCCGGGCGTTCCGTTGCATGATAAAGAAGGTCACATACCGGACAGTTGGCAAAGCATGCCTTTGGAGTCACTGCTGCATACCTTGAATATATTAGAGCACTAAGTCCACCCATACTTCCTCCCGTGGAAATGATTGTTACATTGTTTATATCAAGCTCTTCTCTGTCGCAAAGTGCCAAAACAATTTCATCAACATATTTCACAGCGTCAGAATTCATCCAGCTCCATGGACCATAGTAAGGATAAACACATAGCACACCGTTGTCTGCACACATTATATCAAGATCACTGTATTTATTGCGAAGCTCACAGGAGCCAAGTCCATGAAAATCAAGGACAATTGCCTTCGCCTTTCCTCTTAATATTCCCTTGTTTGTAAATGCGAATTGCTCTACGGTTTCCTTTGTTATTCTGGGTAATGCAAGATTAGTATTCATAATTTCCCCCTAAATCAGTAAAACATTAAATCTTTGATCGTAAAAGTATGGATTGATTCCGGTAAGCTGTGGCATCTCATATCCTGTTTTACGCTTAAAAATAAGATGCTCCCTATGTGCTTTATCGCTTTTTCGATTTATTGCCTGAGTATATCCGTCAAAGGTTTTTATTTTAATTCTATCAGTATAATGCAGATATTCAAAAATTTCATCATATCTGAATATTCTCTCATAGTTGTATAAGAAGAATCTGATTATTTTCAATTCTGTTTTTGTAATAAATAATTTTTTATTTCTTACTCTGCATAGCTTATTATCGTAATTTATATAAATGCAATTAAAGCTATCCTCGTTTAAGGTATATCCGTAATTATTTAATATGACTTCTCTTATCTGTTCGGGTGTTATCTCACCTATGCTGTTACAAACAGTGCAAATGTCTTGATAAAGAGAAATTTGATCCTCTCTTTTTACAACAACGACAAATAAGGTTTTTTCGGTTTTATTTAGTTGCTGCATAAAAGCCTTCGATGGGTCAATGAGTACTGTAACCAAAGGCTTAGTATAATAATTAAAGTCATCATATCCTATTGACATAGCCGGAATATCATTAGTCCTGCACCGTCTTGCAAGCTTTACCCTGCGATATTCATTTGAATCAACAATAAGAACCATTTTAACTCCTTTTGTAATATTTTTAGCTCAAGCTTAATAATAATGTAACAAAGAAAAAATGCAAGAGGAGAAAAATAATGTTTATTTACTCGCTAAAAGCGTCAACATTAAAATTTTTTGGAGTTGTGGGAATAGCTGTAGTAACGCTTGTAGCGTTAATATTTCTGATACCTACATACTCTTCAAGCACAACAGCTGAAATTGCTGCTATGAATGAATCTATTTCCTTTGATAATGTAAAAAATGTTAATGATGGAATAAAATTTCTTTCTCAATACGGTTGGGAGGTTGATACCATCCCCGTGGAGGAATGCGAGATAGTAATCCCCCGTGAATTTGATAAAGTAATGACATCATATAACGAAATACAAAAGCACCAGGGCTTAGACCTTACCAAATACTGTAAAAAAACTGCTTTACGCTATACATATAAAATTACAAACTATCCCAACTATAACGGCACAGTATACGCTAATATAATTGTATATAAAAACAGAGTTATAGCAGGTGATATCTGCTCTGCTGATGCCAAAGGATTTATACACACCCTATCTATGCCATCACAGGAATAATTTTACCATAAAACAGTTTATAAAGCAAGGTTTTTCCTTGCTTTTGTTCTTTTTCAAGCACAAAACGAATAAAGATAAAACAAAGGAGGTACAAAATGAGGACTGAAATAAAAAATCGCAAGGAAAACACAAAACTAAATTATCTGCTTTCTCTTTTGCCGGGGGATATAAATGCATATATTTGCAAATACATATCCGATAATCCCGGTAAGCAAATTGATGAAATACGAATGCACTGTGGTGCTCCTCTTTGCTTGATATCTGATTTCAGTAATATTAAAACTGACAAAATAATAACAAAAAAACACATAGAAGAATGTGTTACATCATTTTGTAAGGGTGCAATCTATGCTTGCTTTAATACGATTAAGGAAGGATATATCAGTATAGGACAAGGTATCCGTGTAGGAATATGCGGTAGGGCTACTGTTCAAAACGGACAAATAACCGGTATAACGGATTTTAGCTCCTTGAATATAAGGATGCCTAAACGGATATATTACGCCGGAGATTATTTATTTGAGGTATTGGAAAAAGAAAATTTTTCGTCCTCTGTCCTGATATACTCACCACCTGCAGTTGGAAAAACCACAATTTTAAGAGAGCTAGCTTATAAGCTATCCAACCTTGTTAATCCCATAAGATTCAGCGTAATTGACACACGAGATGAGCTTGTATCCGGCATTGAAGATTCAATTTCAGCAGATACATATATTTCGTATCCAAAGGGAGAAGCAATTACACTTGCCACAAGGACAATGACACCGCAGTTAATAATTTGCGATGAAATATCAACTAAGGAGGAGGCTGATGCAGTGCTGTATTCGGTAGGATGCGGGGTTACTATAATTGCTACAACACACGCATCCTCTATTGAAGAATTAAAAAGCAAGGAAATTCTTTTTAGGCATTTGCAAAAAAGTATTTTCAAGTACGCTTTAGGTGTAAAAAGAAGCTGTAATTCCAATAAATATGAGTACACATTAAGCTCTTTAGATGAAAAATGTATATAAAATATATAGGAGCCCTGTTAATAATGTGTGGATGCATTACACTATCCTATTACTACGAAAAAAGAGAGAAAAACAAACTTATGCAATTGTCTAATATGCGTGATTTTATCTTACATATAAGGACTAAGATAGATTATTTCCTTACTCCACTCCACATTATTTACTCAGAATATACTAACCCTTTTATAATGACCTTAATAAATGATGATTTTAATAATCTCGATTTCTATTTCGAAAAGGATGCTTCTCCCTTGATTAAAGAATTCTTCTCCTCTGTCGGTAAAGGACTAAAGGACGAAGAAATAGCATTATGTGATTACACACTATCTAAGCTTGAGCTGATATACGAGAACAACGAAAAAGAACTGAAAAACAAAATTAAAGTCTTCAGGACACTTGCTATATTTGGCGGAGCCTCCGTTTGCATTCTTATGATATAGGAGGTAAAAATGGATATATCACTGATACTCAAAATAACCGGCATTGGCATACTCATATCTATAGCATGTCAAATATTATCAAAAAGTGGAAGAGATGAACAGGCTACTCTGTTATCTATTGGTGGAATAGTTATTGTAATGCTTTTGATTCTTACTGAAATTGACACACTGTTTTCAACACTGAAGAGAATTTTTGGTCTGTAATATGGAGCTTATAAAAGTATGCGGTGTAATATTATGCGTTCTATGTATATGTGTAATATTCAAAAACATTAAATCCGAGTATTCTCTGTTTATCAGATTGCTGATTACAGTTGGGACAGGCATTATTTCCCTTGCGGTTTTCTACCCTGTTATTAAATTCGCAGAGGAAATTGCTACGGGAACAAAAATATCCACATATCTCCCTGTATTGATAAAAGCTCTTGGAATAGCTATCACAGTCCAGATAACCTCTGATATATGCAAGGATTCCGGAGAGGGTGCCATTGCACAAAGAGTAGAAATGCTTGGCAAGGCTGAAATCATTATAATTTCAGTACCTCTTATAAAAAATCTTTTAAGCATATGCAATGAACTACTGTAATATGATAAAGAAAATTCTGTTTTTTATTATTTTTATCCTTATATTCTCATTGAATATTTACGGTGCCGAGCCCGAAAAGGAGATTCTTGACTCTATACAAGGGGAATTATCCGATTTTGAAGCTACTCTACCCGATGATATCAGAAATATTTTGCCAAATGAGCTTTTTGACGGCGATTTTTCATCTCTTTCAAACGGTGAAATTGATCATATGACTTTTATTGATGCTTCTATAAATTCTCTTCTTGCAAATCTCCCGTCAGCATTAAGCTCTATAACCCTGATTTTAGTTGCCGTCATTATATCCTCTATATTTGACACTATGTCTTCAGGATTGGAGTCTATATCCTTGCGTGAATCATACAACCTTTGTTCATCACTTTGCATATCCGTGCTTGTATTTAATCTTATTGGCGAAATAAGTATAAATGCTCTTTCCTATATGAAAGCACTGTGTAATGCAATGAACGGACTTGCTCCTATTATGGCAACCGTACATATTATGGAGGGGAAAATATCCACTGCTGCCCTTGGCAACGGTACTATGATGATGTTTATTGCTCTTATAGAAAATATAATTGTTTCCTTCCTTGCACCTATTGTAAATATATGTCTGGCTCTTTCATGTGTAAAATCCGTTTCCAATGAAAAGAACATAGGGGGGATATCCTCTCTTATTAGGAATACATTTATAACACTTACGGTCTTTACTATGATGGTTTTCTCATTTGTCTTTTCATTCCAGAATACATTAACTCAAAGTGCTGATTCTCTGTCTATGAGAACTGCAAAATTTGCCATAGGCAGCTTTATTCCCATTATCGGCCCTTCAATTTCTGAAGCGTTGACAACTGTTACATCCAGTATTTCTTATGTAAAAAATGCTTTGGGAGTTATTGGTCTTGTTTCTGTATTGCTTTTGACACTCCCTGTTATAGCGTCTTTATATGTTCACAAGCTTTTGCTTGATATTACAGCTTCTCTATCGGGAATGATAGGCTTTGATAAGGGAAAGGAAATAATATCCGATGCATCAGGCATTTGTGGCTTTATATTGGCACTAAGTGCCTGTACCGGTGTTTTCTTCATTTTGGCGTTGACTATTTTTATTAAAACATCAATAGGAGGATAAAATGAAAGTATATATTTATTCCATTCTGATTTTAGCGATAATTTCAGGAATTATAAAAGCTATAACATCAGATTTCAGTAACAGTACCAAAAAATACATAAGCTTTATTTGTGGTCTTGTAATGATTTTAGTAATTATTACGCCATTTGCAAGAGCTGTATCCAATGTTGGAAATATAAAAGAATATGTAAATAATGTTATTCAAAACAAGAACTATAACGATAAAATCGAACAATCCAATTCAATAATCATAAATACAGGGAGGGAAAAAATATGCGAGGGTCTTAAAGAAGCAATAATATCAGAATTTGAATTTGATCCACGGGATGTTTATGTAGATGTTGAAATAGATAAAAGTCAAATATCATCTGTAAAAATTACCGGAGTTAATATCATACTCACAAATAAAGCATCATGGTCAAATGTAGATGATGTTAAGTTATATATGGAAAATTTAGTAGGGGTACCTGTTCATGTCACAAGAAAATAGCAAATTAAAGCCTCATAGTAAGATTATTATCATCCTTTTTATTGTTGGTATTACACTATTGATTATCGGCTCATTCGCAGAATCCCGTGCTACTGCTACAACCGAAAATAATATAGAGGAATACATAGAAAGCACTGAAGCAAAATTAGAGAAGTTTCTGCTTGAGGTAAAAGGTATCAAAAGCGTCAGGGTAATAATTACCGCAGAGGCTTTTTCCAATGTAGATAGATATGGACAAAGTAATGAAACCCAATCTGCAACTGTAATCAAGGGCGTAGTGGTTGCCTGTACAAACGGAGATAGAAGCAGTGTTAAGGCAGAGGTTACAGACATAGTTTCCAAGTACCTTGGCATAGGCACAAATAAAATCAAAGTAACAGATATAAAACAGTAATAATTATTAAAAAACAAAAATATAATGTAGTGTAACAACTAAATAGGAGAAATAATTATGGAAAACGAGAAAAACAACAAGCCAAAAGAATTTATTAAAAAATTCGGTATTCGTAACCTTGTAATCATTTGTGCCGTACTCATAATAGGCGGTGCAATAGGTATCAACTACATTTTTTATCAGGATGCTCCTGTAGGTCCTGACACAAATGTTGATATTAATCTTGGTGATACCAATATTAATGATACGCTTCAGAATGACAATGCAGCATCTGATTACTTTGCTCAGACAATTTTAAGCCGTCAGCAAGCAAGAGATGAAGCTATAGAGGTACTTCAAAGCGTTGTTCAGAACTCAGAGGCTATGCCTGAAACAGTTGAAGCTGCTCTTGCAGATATTGCAAAAATAGCAGAAAATATCGAGTGCGAATCCCGAATTGAAACATTAATCAAGGCAAAAGGATTTGAGGAATGTATTGCAGTTGTAAGTGATGAATCGGCAACCGTAATTGTAAAGTCCGACAAGCTTCTTGCAAGTGAGGTTGCTCAAATTAACGAAATAGTATATGAACAAAGCGGTATTTTACCAACCGAGCTCAAAATAATAGAAAAAAACTGAAATACATAAAAAACATCAAATAGCGACCTGTAAAAAGGTCGCTATTAAGTTTTTATATTAATTAATTCAAATTCCTTGACATTTAAGATAAATTATAGTAAAATAAACTTTGTATAAAACACGAAAGGTGGTTAATTATAATGAAATATCCTGTAATGTATAAGGGTAAGCCTCTTGTAAGAGAGGGCGATGTTCTCTACTACGGTTTCCCTAAAGATAAATATGTATTAAGACTCGATATATTTATGAAGGACACAAACAACAATCCCACAATGGTTTTTGCCACTGTATGTCCTACTCACGACCCTAAAAAAATTGTTAAACAGATTGGTAAAAGTGGTATATACGATTCCTTGGATGTAGGTGCAATCTGGCTTGACCAATGTATAAAGGAAAATCCTCTTTCCATTTAATCAAAACATATTAAAAGAGATTTTGCAAAAAGCAAAATCTCTTTTTTTATTTAATATTTTTTACATTAATCAGCATTGTATTAAGAACCGAGAGGGCTGCTCTTGCTTCTCTTGGGCTTATTCCCTTCATAATTTGCTCATCAAGCTCAGTTACTATTTTCATCATAGTTTCATTTAGGTTCCTACCCTTTTCCGTCAAGTAAATCCGAACAGAACGCATATCATACTGATTGTTTATCCTTTTAACATACCCCATATTTTCCATTTTGGTTATTGCTACGCTAACAGTTGAACCCTTCATATGAGTTTCCTTTACAAGCTGCGACTGTGTAAGTCCATCTCTGTGAGAAAGTATCATTATTATTAAACGAGATGTTTTTTCGTTAAAAAAAATATTTTCAGGGCATTTTGCAAGAATACCGTCAAAAATTTTTGAAATTTCGTTTACAAGCATCATTGCCGTTTTCGGCTTATCATCAAAGTCTCTGAATATTGAATTATCTGCCATATTATACCGTCCGTTTGTTAGTTTTCTAACTGATTTTACCATAAATTTTAATTAAAGTCAACTGATATTTTTATTTGGTATTTAATTTATATACCATATAAAATTACTAATCATAATTCACAATGAATAATCACAAATTAATTATAAACAAACAGAAAGGAATGAAACAAATGAATATATGAAAAAAATTAAAATTTTTTACAGTATTTTACTGGCTGTAATTTTAACGGCTCTTCTGTGTATACCTGTATATGCAAAAACAGTTGCCGTCAATTACAACAGCTATGACAAATTTGCAGCCAATATTCAAAAAAATGAATTAAATGATTTATCGGATTTGAAGCTATATCCCGGTGGAATGCCCTTCGGTGTAAGGATTTTATCAAAGGGGTTATGCGTAATAGGATTCTCTGAAAAAGACGGAATAAACGACTCGCCTGCCTATCATTCCGGTGTTCGAATAGGTGATATAATAACGAAAATAAATGATAAAGAAATAGTTACTATAGAAGATTTTACAAAATTAATTAATGAAAACGGAAATCAGCCTGCAAAGCTCACCTTCGAAAGAGGTAGTTCAACTATGGAAATTACATTTACTCCTATATATCATAAGGAGGATAACTCATACAAAGCAGGTTTATGGCTTAAGGATTCCACATCCGGAATAGGTACAGTCACTTTTGTAAATCCCGAAAACGGTATCTTTGGTGGTCTCGGTCACGGTATATGTGAGGCAAGCACAGGTGATTTAGTTCCTTTATCCAAGGGTATTGTAATGGATGTGTGTATTAACGGTGTCAAAAAAGGTGTAGTTGGTACAGCAGGAGAACTGCAAGGCTCATTTAATTTGAAAAAAATAGGTTCTTTAATTAAGAATACAAAATCGGGCGTATTCGGTGTTTTATCTGACAAAAGACTTTCCTATCCCGAAGGACCGTTACCGATAGCAAAAAAGGAAGAGGTCAAGGAGGGGGATGCATATATATGGTGTACCCTATCCGACGGTGTACCTCATAAATATGCAATCCGAATATCTAATATAGATACAAGCTGCTCAAGTGTTAAAAATTTCAGAGTAAAGGTGGTAGACCCTCTTCTCATCTCTAAGACCGGTGGCATAGTACAGGGAATGTCGGGCAGCCCAATCATACAGAACGGCAAGCTCATCGGTGCAGTCACACATGTTCTTATCAATGATCCAACCTCAGGCTACGGAATTTTTATTGAAAATATGTTAAGCCAAATAGATACCTTGGCATCATAAATAAAAAAAGTGTTGCTCTTCCATAATTACGGCAACACTTTTTTATTAATCTTCGCTTTAATACTTGTTGAATCCCTTATATAATTACACTACTCTCAAACCTGGAATGAAGCTTCCTCCCGGAGGACAGCAGTTTGAGTCCCTTATAAAATTACACTACTCTCAAACACAACCTGAAATTTGACGGTGAATTTATTCGTTTGAGTCCCTTATAAAATTACACTACTCTCAAACAGGTAAAAATATTTATATTTAGCTTTTTAAGTTTGAGTCCCTTATAAAATTACACTACTCTCAAACATATAGATTATGAATATCAGACAAGCTTAGGTTTGAGTCCCTTATAAAATTACACTACTCTCAAACAGATGTAGTTGACTGAAGATTCTTGTTTTCGATTGAGTCCCTTATAAAATTACACTACT